>CAMCMU010000030.1 GCA_945876035.1 Schlesneria paludicola DSM 18645
ACCCCTCCTGACGCTCCTGCTTCCGCCGTCCCATCGCCATCGAAACCACCTCCGTGAATTCCTAACCAACCACCGCGACGACAGCCTAGCGCCATTCTCATTCCCGTCAACCGTCAGCAGTGACTTTCACCACGGGCTCCTAGGGGACAACTCACAAACTCACTCGCAAAATCTCCCTGTTCGACCTTCATTCCGCATCGCCCATTGCCCTACAGAGCGTGCTTGGCCACGCTATTGGCTCCAGCGTACCGAACGAAACGATTCAACGGTCAAGCCTCCGTTGGGCGAGATACGGCAACGGATCGCGCCCTGCGACGATGTTGAGAGAACCTGAGTTTCCCGTCCATAGATTGCGGCAAGTCGTTGTGATACATCCGGATCAGAAGAGCTGGCGATGACCCATTCCGGACTTGCCCAGCGCACGAGATCATGGGTATTGGCATTGAGACTACCGTGATGAGGAGCAAGCATTACGTCGATCTCGATCGGAGGTGTTTGGACCAGACATTCCAGTCCTTCGTATTCCAAGTCTCCGGTCAATAGAATACAACGCGTCGCGTATTCGATGCACAAGACAATGCTATTGGGGTTGTCCCTCTTCGAACGAAAGCTGGGCGTCGGGTGCAAGACACGAATGGAAACCCGTGGGTCGAGTTCAAGCGACTGTCCTGCCGCCAACAACCGAATATCAATACCCAATACATCGGCCTTGTTGAGCGTGTCCGCCACCGGTTGCTGCGTCCAATCCAAGAATGAACTGTGTACGAATAGGGCTGCTGAGGGTAGAACGTCAATCAGTTTTGGAATCGCGTTGCAGTGATCCGAATCGGCATGCGAAACGACAATCGCATCGAGGCGAGAACTACCGCTCGCCCACAAGGCCTCCTCAATTGTTCGTGCGACGTAATGGCCGCCAGCCATACTCCCCGCGTCGTAGAGCAACGTCGATCCATTCGGACATTTGATCAGCACACTCAAGCCGTGCCCCACAGATAGAAACGTGCATGTCAGGTCGGTGGCAGCAGGCGATCCCCACGAGAGGCCTAGACCAAGAACGATCCAAAACAACATCGATCGAATCGACCAAAAGAGCCGTCCTCGATAATAATCCAGTACTGTAAACGCCGTTGTCACCAAGTAGAAACCAACCAACCACCACGTTGGTGGCGAGGCAATATAGACGTGTCCCAACGCGAGTTTCGACGAAATTTCAACCGTTGAAAGGAACCAACCCAACGTCCAATCGAATGGAACCCCCATCCATCCAAAAACGGGCGGAGACAACAGGCCGAGCAAAAGAAAGGAATATCCCAGCCAAAACATCAACCCAATCAGGGGACTCAAAATCACGTTCAAAAGCAGGCCCATAGGCGACACGAGGTGAAAGTCGGACGCAATCAAGGGGGACGTCACAAGCCAAATGGCCAGTCCAACGAAATAGCATTCCAAAACATTTCGCTGCAGCCACGCAAGACAGATGCGCCAGATCGGACCAGCATCAAGAGACATGTCGTGATCGACAATATTCCCACGCATCGAATCAAGAAATCTCATGCTCATCAGAATTGAAAACACGGCCAAAAAAGAAAGCTGTGCTCCGGAATTGAACAGATCACTCGGGTTCCATGCGAGAACACACAACGCGGCAATCGCCAACGAGTTCCAGCCCAAGCTGGAACGTCCGAGAAGCTGACCGAGCGCCATCACAACCGCCACGATCGTCGCGCGCACAACAGGCGGATTCGCGTCGGTCAAAATTGCATACGAGGGCAGCAGGCACAGAACGGCAATCAAAGAGGCCCGCCCAGAGAATCTAAAACTGCGGCACACCATCCACAACCAACCCCACAACAACCCGACATTCATTCCTGAAATAGCCAGCACGTGCAATGTACCACTCTCCGCGAATGCCCTGCGGACATCGGGATCCAGATCCACCCGACTCCCCAAAAGCAACGACTGGGCCACGGGTGCCGTCCGATGAGAAAGGCGTGTCGCAATCAATTTTTCGGCACGTCGTCGCGCGTGGCTGCGGACCACAGCGAACCAGTCCCAGAAGGTTCTCTCGCGACCGATGATTTGTACTGCGGCCTCAAATTGAACGGACAACACGCTGTGTATTCCCTGCGATTGCAAGCTATCGCGCACATTGAACCCGCCAGGATTGGAAGACACATCGGGACGGATCACCTGACATGTCATCTCAATCAGATCTCCAATCGCTAGCCGCTCGTTTCGTCCATCCATGGAGAGTCGTGCGAACCCTGAAACGGACTGTGATTCCGCCACCCCACTCACCAGGTTCCGACATTCAACAACTGTGACTGTTCGTTCGGAGGCTCGCCAAGGAGTTTTCGCAGCATCGGGAACAAGATGGACTACCGGAAACTGCAATACTTTGGCACGGAGGCGGACAACCCTTCCGCGCTCGCTCGCCCACGCCGAGAGATCATTCTCAGAGCGACAATTCCACCTCTCATGATGCCACGTGGCGCCCAAACACAGGCAGCCAACCAGGAGCAAAACGGTCGAGACCGTTCGTCGCCAAAGTTGAAAACTGATTACGGTCATCAGCACCACGGCCCACGTGACCATCAGTCCAAAGCACGAGGAACTGAGAGGGATCAGTCGGTCAATCAAAATTCCGAAAATCACCGCTAAAGCAACGGGAACGACGGGACAGCGTGGGAAGGGGCGTGACGCGGCAGGTTTGGCAACGGGTTCAAAAGAGTTTAACAACAGCACCCCGCAGGCAGCCTCGCAGAATGGCCAGGCTCGGGTATCCTATCCCTGAGCATTCGTCGATTTCAAATATGGCGTTGGAAATCCGGCTCAAGCAACAAGCATTTCGGTAAACTGCGGCCGGTTGAGCGATAGCATCCATGGCTCAGTCGGTCGCAGAACCCGACTTCTCACGCGTGGAAAACTCCTTTCGAGAAACGATTCCGGCTCCCTCACCGGAATCTGCCATTCCTCAGCGATCGCGGTTCCGTGTTGTTTGAGGAATACGGAGTGGCGGGGCGATGCGAATCTCCCGTGCCGCGATATCGCATCCTCCGAACGGCTCGTTAGTCATCACCGCCCGGCCAATCCTGACCTCTTCAAAACTCGACTTTATGATTAGTCCGATTTCAGACCAATTACCCTTCGAGGCTCCGCGGCCGTGGCCTGCACTCACCTTCTGCGAATCTCTCTGCCTCTTCTCGGCCTGTTCCACGCAGGCGGCCCAATGGCGCAGGCAAACTCGAAAAACCGCACCGGCATTTTTGTAAACTCGAACTCCTGAATTTTTGGAGATTGCGTGGAATCCTACAGACGCAGGCCCTATGACGATTCCTCCGAACGATGAGGTGACGGGGCCGATGACACATCGATTGAGCGTCGCTTGGCAGGACGTCCTGCCAATGACCAATCACCGTGTGTCCCACGCCGCTATGGCTTACAGCCCTCGCCAATACGTATCCTTGACCGATGCGACCCCGAGCCTCGAGTTCCCACACTGGGTGTTGACCTTGGCGGAAGACTGTCGAATCAGTACCACAGATGACCTGCTCAATTTTTTCGTGATTTTCACCTCCTACGTGATTTCCGTTTTTCTGCCGTGAGTTGACACAGACAGAACTGAAATGACTCCAACCGAACCGGGAGATTCGCATTGCGACTGTTAAGCTTCAATATTCACAAGGGGATCGGTGGTCGAGATCGGCGCTACGATCTCGAGCGGATTATTCGTGTCATCGAGGGACAGGAGCCCGATATTATCTGCCTGCAGGAGGTTGATCGTCACGTACCTCGTAGTCGCTCAGAAAACCAACCGGAATTGCTGATCGATCACTTCAAACCTGCGGCACATCTGTTTCAAGTCAATGTGCATCTCAAGGTCGGCGGGTATGGCAACCTGCTACTATCAAAGTGGCCGTTTCGCAGTCAGCACCAAATTTCACTCACTCGTCAGCAGCGCAAACCACGCGGAGCACAACTCGTCGTGATCGAAACGCCCGGTGGCCCGTTACATCTTATCCACTGGCATTTGGGTTTGTCCGAAAGCGAACGTCATTGGCAAACGCGGCGTTTGCTCGAACATCACTTATTCCGCCAACCGGGGCACGTTTCGACCCTGATTGTGGGTGACACGAATGACTGGCGAAACACACTGATTCGCGGTCCGTTCGCGGTTCACGGGTTTCGCCAAATCACGGCTCCGGCATCGCGTTACCGCTCGTTTCCCGCGTGGATGCCAGCGTTGTCACTGGACAAGGCGTTTGTGAGAGGATCCATCCAAATCAAAAAGGCGCATGTCTGTCGGGGTCGCGTGATTCGCGATGCTTCGGATCATTTGCCGCTGGTACTCGATTTTGACTTTGACAGCACCTGAACCAATAATCCACTGATCGTGGCGCGGTGTGGATAACGATGACCGTGTCTTGTCCGTAACTTTTCGGATCGTTGCAGGATCTCACCACGAATTGCAACAATTCAGAGGGTTGTTGACTTTATTCGGTTTTTGATGCACGCCGTCGGAATTCGAATCAGACAGTGCAGCGGTCCCGATTTGCATCTTCAGAGATCTGATCCACGATTCCCGTTTTTTATTCCGCTGAAGAGACATTGGACTTTCGGCACTATGCCTGAACCTTCGCCATCCACTCGACGCGATTTTTTAACGGGACGAGCCATCCGTTCTGAATCGATGAACGGACAGAACAACCCCGCGGAGGAGGCCGTATCGATCTTATCCGTTCCCAGTCGTGGTCCGACAATTTTGCTGCGAACGGTGGCCATGGCTTGCGACTTTGATGTGATGCTGAACCCTGAGGGACCGACCGTCCAATTGGAAGCCGCTTCAGAATCGCTCGACCTCGTTCAGCATCTCGAGCAGACACTCAGCATTTATCGCGATGACGCACATCTGGCGCAGGTCAACCGTTCGGCAGCCGAATCGCCGATTGAAATTGAACCGGATCTGTACACTCTGCTGGACCAAGCCGAGCAGATTCGCCACGCCACAGACGGAGCTTTCGATCCGACGGCCGGTGCACTTGTCCTTCTTTGGCGTCGTTGTCGTCGAGAGAATCGCATTCCAACAACCAACGAGATTGAGACTACGCTTGCATTGACCGGCGGCCAACACCTTGATTTTGACCGGTCGCGCCGAACCGTTCATTTCGATCGATTCGGCGTGCAACTCGATCTTGGTGCAATCGGCAAAGGCTATGCCGTTGATCGTGCTGGAGAACACCTGACGACGAAGGGAGTTGTCAACTGGCTGGTTCACGGCGGGCGGAGTAGCGTCCGATCGCAAGGAAAACACGCAGGAAATGACGGATGGCCGGTGGGGCTTCGCAATCCACTTTTGCCGGACCGGCCGTTTGCCACATTTCTACTCCGGGATGCTGCGTTATCAACAAGCGGGACGGCGGCCCAATGGTTTCGCCATCAAGGAAAGCGTTTTGGACACATCTTGGACCCGCGGACGGGGTGGCCTGTTGAAACGATGCTGTCGGTCAGCGTGATCGCTCCAGATGCCGCCCTCGCCGATGCACTTTCCACCGCTTTTTTTGTACTCGGGGTCGAAAAAGCGCGGCGCTGCTGTGATACTTTCCCACACGTCAGTGCCATTTTCTTCCCCCCCCCTCGACGAGGTCGTGTCTTGGAACCCTTGCTTCACAATGTCCCAGCCGGATGTCTGTTCGTCAACGACATTCACTAAGCCAGTTCCACCGGATCGGGAGCGTCAATTTCAAGGGACCACCACCAAGACTTGACCGATTTTTCATCGTTTTTGAAGGACTGACACGTGTCTCGTGACTTACGAAGGATTTCCCTGTCAGCCGTGATATTGATTGTGCTGCTGAGAATTGCCATCGGCTGGCACCTGATGTATGAGGGCCTGTGGAAAATCAAGACATTGCGTACTGCAAACCCTTGGTCCTCAATGAATTATCTAAGGAATGCCACCGGACCGTTCCGCCCCCTGTTTCGACGGATGTCCGGTGATCCCGACGATTTAAAGTGGCTCGATCAGAAACACGTCACGGACAGGTGGAATGCTTGGCGTGGCCGCTTTCTGACTCATTATTCTTCCGCCACGAACGACAACGATTCCCTCAAGACCAAACTTTCCCGACTGATGGAAGGGGCGGATCTGTATTCGGTTCCGTTGGCGACACTGCCGCCAGGCATCGAGCTCGGAAATATCGACGGTGTTCACAAGAAGGTACTGAAATTTGATGTTGAGAAGCAACGCTTAATCATTGACGGAAAGCTCCACCTCCTGCCGACCGAACGAGACCGCCTGCTGGAAACGGCAGAACGCCTCAAACAGGCCTCTGCCGGCGATCCTCAGGTGTACGACTCGTTCATTAAGGCCATCAATGACGCCTACAAGGTCTCTTCAAAGTTGTCGATTTTTGAACGACTCGCCGCCTTACTCAAGGGTGATCCCGAACGAGTCGGCTTGAGCCTACAAAATCGGGCGACCACCAACAGTTCCGCAGAGGGAGCGGCCAAAGAGGGCGAATCGGCTGCCGGAGACGCAGCCGCGGTACCCGTCTTGGTTCAATTGGGAGAGGTTGATCTCTACCTCAAGTTAATTGATCGGTATGAGGCCGATTATGCGAAAGCCCACACGAACTTCGAATGGGATCACGTTGAAAAACAAAGTCGGGAATTGCGAGAGATTCGATGGAAGCTCGTCAATCCGGTTCAGTCACTAGAACGCGAGTTGATAGCGAACGCGGAAGAATTGCTCAGCCCCGAACAATTTGCCAAGGGCCCGATCCCGCTGATTTACGACCGAGACTCATTGACTCATTGGGTTCAGGAACACGGGATCGACTATTGCACGATGTGGGGATTGGCAATCTTCGGACTGTTCCTGATGCTCGGGCTGTTGACACGTTCGTCCGCGATTGCAGCAGCGGCGTTACTCTCCATGTTCTATCTCGCAATGCCCCCTTGGCCCGGAGCCCAAGAAATTCCCGGAATCGAACATAACCTAATTGTTAATAAAGTTTTGGTGGAAGCTCTGGCCTTGGTTGCCTTGGCATGCCTGCATAGCGGACAATGGTTTGGTCTAGATTCGGCAGTCTCCGCAGTGTTTAGAAAGCGGATGAAAACCGGTTAGACTCCCCACGGGCACTGACACCTGAAAAATGTCGTTCGTATGGGGGCGGGGTAGAGGGTACAAATTTGGCGAACGGGACGAACCCGTGTTCAAACGAACGAATTCCAAACATTTTTCTCACATTTCCGCGGAAGACTGAAATGCGATTGACACCTGAACAAGAACAACTCGGCACCGACAATTTTCATGAGGCGGTTGGGCATACACGACGATCGTTTTTGCTGGGAGCAGCGGCGGCCATCCCCACTCTCGGGGCGGCCTATTTCGGATATGGCGCTATCCAAGGCCATCCCGTCAAAGTCGGTTTCATCGGCAGTGGTGACGAAGGTTCTGTGCTGTTGACTCAACATCCGCCTGAGTATATGGATATCATCGCCGTTGCGGACTTACGTGCCAAGAATAGGGTCCGGGCCCTCAGCGGTGACGGCGATGACGTGCGATGGGGATTGATTCGAAAACTCGGCCGCGAGACGGCTCTGAAAATCCAGCTGTATACGGACCACAAGGAGTTGCTCACCAAGCATCCCGAAATTGAAGCCGTTGTCATTGCGGTCCCCCTGTGTCAACATGCTCAAGTCGCCATTGATTGCATTAAAGCGGGCAAACATGTTCTGTCAGAAAAACTGATGGCGCACTCGGTCACCGAATGTAAGCAAATGATCCGTGTGGCCCGCCAACACGAGAAGTTGCTCGCTGTCGGACATCAAAGGCATTACAACGTCCTGTACGACAATGCCAATGCGTTAATCAAAAACGGACTGCTGGGAGACCTGAAGTTCATCCGCGCCCAATGGCACCGCAACAACAGTTTTCCCGGCTCGGACAGTTGGCGGAAAAAAGTCGATAAGGACGATCTCGCCGAATTGCTGACGCGTGCAGAAGCCAAGACGCTCGTTGGCGATGCCGCCATTCAACACATGGACGGATACCTTGAAAAGAACTGGGGTTATCCTTCCCTGCACCGTCTGATTAACTGGCGGTTGTACAACAACACTGGTGGCGGACTGATGGCCGAGTTGGGGAGTCATCAACTCGATGCCGCCAGTATCTTTCTGGGCAAGGTCCAACCGATTGCCTGCTTTGGTTACGGAGGAAAGAATTACTACGGTGTCACGGGGATTGGTTCGAATGATCAGCAGAAGGATGACCGTGATATTGATGACCAGGTCTACATGACATTTGAGTTTCCCGGCCCGCACTACGAACAGGACAAGAATGACATCTGCATTGTGACGTACTCCTCGATCAGTACCAATCGCAGTGAGCCTTATGGTGAAACAGTTTTTGGCAGCCGTGCGACACTCGTCATGAAAATGGAACAGGAGGCGATGCTCTACAAGGAGGCGAGCGGATCATCCAAGGGAGGAATTGATCAGAGGCTGTATGTGATCAATGGCAACGACGGCCAGCCAACTCTAAGTGCCAGCGCGAGTCTCGGCCCCTCCAAAGCTGCAACCGTCGCGGACATCGGAAAGGTGAGTCGCGGATATACCGAAGAAATGGAGCACTTCGCTCATTGCATTCGAACTAAAAACTTCGGCACGATTGCCGAGGGCGGACTTCGCTGCCCGGGCGAACAAGGAATGAAAGACGCCATCATGGCTCTTTCATCCAATCTGGCAATGAAGCACAAGAAACGAGTCGTGTTCAAGCCGGAATGGTTTGACGTCCTCAGCGATGCCGCCCCTGAAACGGATCCCGAAATCGTCCATTGATTCAACAAACCCGCGATGATGCCGGTGGAAATATGGTTGACTTCAGACAGCGGATCGAAACTCAAGGCGGAAAGACGTTTCCAAACATTTGATCGGCGGTTGTGTCTGCAAACCGATAGCGGGACGCCAATACTGTGATGCTTCGTATACCGCCGCGATTCGACGGAAGATATTTCCACGACGCGCCCCTTTCGTGTTGAACAGAGACAGATCCCATGGCACGTTGGCCCGAAGATCGCAGGACGAACATCATCGTGCTGGCACTCGTCTTCATTTTGTTCCCGTGGTTGTGCTACCTGTCATCGAGATGGATCAGACCATAACTCCATTCCTTTTTCAAAACGTGCCGTGACAGCACAGCCCTAACCACAATGCCGATCCGATAGAGAGCCTCAATGTCCCGCAAGCCTTTACTGATCATCTTCGTGACCGTGTTTATCGACCTTCTCGGTTTCGGCATCGTGATGCCGCTGCTGCCTCGGTACGCCGAGCATTTTCTACCCGCCGAGATTCAAACAGGAGTAACGAGATTCGCCGACGTTGGAGCTCAACCGGCCGGCCGACCCATCGGCCCGAGTTCCGCGCCAGGCTACGTCGCCGCGGCTCTGTCGGCACTGGCCTTCGTGTACGGGCTGATGTCGTTGCCCGAGTCGTTGCGCCCGGGGGTGACACACCCGAAGGAACGCCGAAGCTGGTTCAATCTGACGGCCGCTCGTCAGGCATTATCGTGTGGACCGCAGGGGCTGATTTTGGCAACCATCTTTCTGACGACGTTTGCCTTCGCACAGTTCGAGAGTACTCTGTCGCTGCTGACGAAACATCTCGGCGGAACCGATGCCGTCGAGGTGATTCACGACTGGCGGCGGGGGGCGATTCTCGGCTGTCTGATGGCCTCCTTTTCGGCAATGCAGTTTCTGTTTGCACCGCTGTGGGGACGGCTGTCCGATCGGATTGGTAGACGTCCCGTGCTGTTGGTGGGACTGGCCGGTTCAACGGTATCTTACTTCCTATTTGCCCTCGTGACACAGAGGGGAAACCACGGTCCAATTCTGGGACTCAGTCCACTGACCTGGCTCTTCATCACTCGGATCGGAGCCGGCATTTCCGGCGCCACGATTTCGACGGCTCAGGCGTATATCGCCGACTCGACCGACGCAAAGTCGCGTGGCAAGGGGATGGCACTCATCGGTGCGGCCTTCGGCATCGGCTTTACATTTGGCCCCTTACTTGGGGCGGCGTTCGTATCAGGCGATGCCGCTGGGCACAGCGTGAGTGATCGAGGAAACTTTCTCGTGTTTGCCTACATCGGCTTCATTTTGACTCTGGCTCAGGGCCTGCTTGTGCGGCGTCTGATCCCCAAACTGGGCGAGTTCCGAATGGCGATGGCGGGCGTAGTTCTGATGACACTCGGCCTGTTCTTGATTGGCCTCGCGGCGCACCAAGCATCGTTCACCCTATTGATCGCGGTGCTGCCAGTCGTGGTCGTCGGATACTCGGCAGCGACTCCAGCCACGTTGTCGATGCTGTCGCTCACTTCGGCAGCGGACGAACAGGGGGAACTACTCGGTCTGGGCCAGAGTATGTCGTCTCTCGCCCGCATTCTTGGCCCGGTCGCGGGACTCTTGTTGCATAGCGGAGGCATCTCACGACCCTATTGGCTTGGTGCGGGATTGATGGGTTTGGGAGTGCTGATGGTGTGGGGCCTTCGTTCGGCGGTCGGCGGATTAAGTCGGACAGGATCGACAGCATCCATCGGGCGCTGAAGGACCATCCTCAATTGGAACGCGGTCTAAACGGCCATCCGCTTCTTGGTAGCCTGTCCAAATTTCACCAAAGCAATTCTTCGCACTCGAGCCATTTTGATCGGGTTCCACGTCTTTAACTCGGCTTGACTCGGCAACGTGTTCTACTTGTCAGTACGTGCACGTTGCCCGCAACATTGTGATGGGTTCTGGCGATTGAACGGCATTTTCATGGGGATCTCGCGCGACGCGACGAAGTCAGGGGCATTCCCTATAATCGCCGAAATTCCGAATTGGATTTTTCTAAACGCAATTCTGAGACCAATCGCTCTTCTCGATCTGTGTGTCGCTGATGCAACCATTTCACCATTTTCTGGCTTGGTATCTCGGACTGAAGGCTCCCGACCCCGGTGAGGGAACCGCGTGGCATTTGGATTGGCAAAGCCTCGGCCCGACATGGCTGATTGCCGTAGCGACCGTGGGATTCCTGTGTCTCATCACATGGGTCTGCCAGCGGGATGGGCAATTCCTTAACCGCCGGCAACGTCTGACCCTCATTCTGTTGCGTGTGTCTGTCTTTTCCTTGGTCGTGGCGATGCTGACCGAGTTGAGCTTGACTGTGGAGCGGACCGGCTTGCCGAGCATCGCAGTCATGATTGACGTCTCGGCCAGCATGTCGCTGCAAGATCAATACCCCCCCTCATCGCAAGCCGCGCTCCTCGTCAAATCACTGGCGTTGACCTCCGGTGAGGATACTCATCGCTTGGCACTGGCCCAACACGTGCTGACGCGAAATGGCGAACGATTCCTCCGCAAACTGCAGGAGAACCACAGAGTCAGGCTTTATCGCTTTGCAGAAATCGCAACACCCTTGGATGCGGACAACGTGGATGATTCAATGGTGTCAAGAACTGAGGTATCGAATGCGTTTCGATCGACAGTTGATGACTCGGAACACAGAAACGCCGAGGGACTTGTCTCATCCACCCAGACGATGAAACGGAACTTGCGAGAGGATCAGGAACTACCGTCCAACGGCCGAGCACTGGAATCCATCGTTCAAGAGATTCAGTCGTTGCGAGCGGAAGGCAAAAAGACCCGACTTGCTCCCTCGGTGAAGAAGGTGCTGGACGATCTGCGGGGGACTCCGCCCACAGCCTTGATCGTGTTCACCGACGGCATCGCAAGCGTCTCGGATGACGACAAGCTTTCGACGATCGCCGAAGCGGTGCGTCGAAAAGGGATTCCATTGCATGTCGTCGGATTCGGAAGCAACCAAGCCGCAAAAGACCTGCAGCTCTACGATACTCTTGTCGACGAGATCGCGTTTGTTGATGACCCGATACAATTCCAAGCCAAAATTAGGGGATCGGGGTACGCGGATCAACAGGTCCTTCTGCGACTCCGCCACGAGGGTGACCCCACGACATTGACATCGAAAGAGATCACTATTTCTGCGGATGGCCAGCCACAAAACGTAGAGATGTCGTACACATCTACGATTGCCGGTGATTTTGATTTCATTCTCGAAGTCGTTCCTTCCCTCGATGAACCCAACACACAAAACAACATGGAAGCACGACACATTAGCGTCCGTGACGAAAAGATCCGCGTGTTGTTGACGGATGCTGTTCCGCGTTACGAATTCCGCTACTTAAAACAACTTCTGGAACGAGACAAATCGATCGAACTCAGCACTCTCCTCCAAGATGCGGACGTGGAATATGCTCAGGAGGACCGAACGGCCATTCAGACGTTTCCCCTCAAACACGCGGAGTTGTCGCGTTTCGATGTCGTCATTGTGGGGGACATTTCTCCCGTGTTGCTGGGCTCAGTCGCCATGCAGAATTTGTGCGACTTTGTGCGAGAAAAAGGGGGCAGCGTGGCCTTCATCGCCGGCTCGACTGCCAATCCCCAAGAATTTGCAGGGACTCCGCTGGAGATCCTGCTGCCGTTCGCTGTTGATGATGTGAAAATGATTTCGGCAGAAGCGACATCAGACAGCTTTCGTCCAACATTGACTCTGGAAGGCCAAAAAGGAAACAGCCTGTTTCGGTTTGGCGATGGCGACGCGGAGAGTCTTCGCATCTGGAACCAACTTCCAAAACTCAACTGGTTCGTCGAAATCCTCAGGACCAAACCGGGGGTGCGTGTCTTCGCTGAGCATCCCACAAAAGCAGGAAAACACGGCAAATTACCGCTGATTTTGCTGCAGCATGTGGGAGCCGGCAAGGTCTTGTTTCATGCAACGGATGAAACGTGGCGATGGCGGTTCCGAACCGGCGATCTCTACTTTGGGCGTTACTGGATTCAAGCCATGCGGTCACTCAGTCGAGGCCGACTCATCGGCAAGGATCGCACCGCGGAACTGACTGTAGACCAACTGATTTATCAGTTGGGAGAGCCGGTATCGTTGCGTGTGCGATTCGTTGATGAGAAGTTTCTGCCGACCCATTCCGCGGGCGTCACCGTGACCATCGAACACAAGGGGGAAGGGCGACGTACCATCCCTTTAACGCGTTCCAGCGAAACCCCAATGAACTTTGAAGCAATACTTCCGCGACTTCCTGAAGGATCCTATCACGCCTGGATCTCCCAGCCGGTGTTCAATGAGTCCCCCCCCGCCACCGACTTTCGCGTGGAGTCTCCACAACGCGAACTCCAACGGCGCGACATGGACAAGACGGATCTGCAACGCGCTGCGAAGTTGTCGCATGGCCGGTTTTACACCCTAGAAGATGCCGACCAACTTCCGTCAGAAATTCCCCGTGGGATGCCAATCCTACTACACCGGGACAAACAGATTCCTCTGTGGAATCGCGGGGAATTGATGTCGCTCTTTGCCGTGCTGCTGACGATCGAGTGGCTGCTGCGAAAACGCTGGCGATTGGCGTAGAAACACGGGGCACCGGTCCACGCGTGTGAGCAACTGACAGTCACGCTGCTGGCCAGAACCAGACGCGGCTAAAACAGGAATCAGGGTTTTAGTAGAACCGCACCCAACCCCAAAAACAGATTGCCGTTGAGATGTGATCCCCACAGAGCAAGACTTCGGCCGCTGTCGCGTCTGGAAACTCGCAGTGTCTCAGGCACCCTTGTCTCACGGGTCAAACCATTTGATCCTGCCGGCGATCAAGTACCGAATCACGGAGCCGCCTGCATCACTCAACAACATACAAACATTGCTTCCATGACATCTGCCGAATTTTTCGGCGGAATCATGGGGATGCAATTTTCCAAAGTGTTCCGTTGCTTCGAACGTAGATGGCGCCATTGGAGATCGCCGGAGTACATTGAATTTTTTCATCAAGACTATTCGTTGCAACCAGTTGGCCGTTGTCGTCTTCCGGTTTAACAACATGACACTCTCCCTGTTCATTGAAGAGATAAAGATGACTTCCGGCCGCGATGGGGGAGCTACTAAACGGTCCCGTCAAACGGAGCCTCCATTTTTCACTGCCATTCGATGTCTCGCTGCAGATCAACAGGCCTGCGCCGTTGGTGCAGTACAATCGGCCGTTGTACACAAGGGGGCTTGGCGTCGCCGGACTGAGTTTACTGATTTGCCATAACACCTCCGGATGAATCATTTCGGGAAACGGCCGCAACGCCGTCATCCCATGCGACGGAACATAGATCACACCCTCTGAAACGACTGAAGAGGGGATCGTCGATGCACCATCCTTGTAGTTCCAAATTTCCCTGCCGCTCAGTGGCTGGATCGCCACCAGACCTTCGGACGACTGCAGAAGTACCAAGTCCTCTCCACCGGAGCCATTTGGCAAGATGACAGCCGAAGTCCAGTTCACACGTTTGGGTCGCGGCAAGGTCCAACGGGAAATACCGGAGTCGACATCCACACCCGTCGCGAGCGACTCACTGTCGTTCTCCACCTGCGCCACCAGCGTGTCACCGACAACAACAGGCGAGGAGGCCATGCCCAGACTGTTACTCGCGTTGGGATGATCGAACGTCAAACCGCGATACCACATCAGGTTCCCGTCGAGATCCAAGCAAACCAGATCGTTACTGGAGTACAACGCGAAGATCCGTTTCCCGTCACTGCACGGTGTCGGTGCCGCGTTACTTGTGGTCGGATAGGTCATCGTCCGACCGGTTGCCGTGAACTGACGTTCCCACAATTTCGAACCCTCTTTTGCATCGAAGCAGATGACGTGCAACCGATCCTGCCGAAAGCCGCTGGAACAGGTGACGATCACGCGGTCTTCCACAACAATCGGTGAGGACAGACCACGCCCCGGCAACGCGTTTTTCCAAGCAATGTTTTCAGTGCCTGACCACTTCAAGGGAAGGCCGGCCTCACGGGAAACACCTGTTCTGTCTGTCCCGCGAAACTGCCGCCAGTCCTCCGAACTGGCGGGCGAGACGATCTCAAAAAATGCCAGCAGCGCGATCGTAACAGTTCGCATGCGATAGTCTTTCTAAGCATCCGGCCAACAGACGTTTCTTGATGTTGACGTGGCCCGCATCATCTCTCTCAGGGAGCTGTTATCGACGATGGATTCGGAAGAATGGCCCCGCCGGCTGAGTCACACACACGGAGTTGAAACTTCCAATCCTGAGCCCACTCTTCGGTCTGCTCGTTCTGACAAATCTTTATCAGAATAGAATTCGTTCCACCCTTCAGCGTTGTCTTCACGCGATACTGATCGAGTTGCGTGCCGCGATGATACTCGTCTCTGCCGAACAACAGATCTCCGTTAATCCACAGTTTCCAAGCATTTGGCGTTCCCAGTCGAATTTCGACGTCTTGAGGTTTTGTGAGTTCAAACGTGGAAAAACCATAAATCACGGATCCCTTGTGGGGGGCCGTCTGTTTGGCGATGTTCAAAATGCCATATTCATCCGTCGTGGTATGCCGTTCCCACGCCACCTCACTCAATTTTCCGGGGTACTTGGCAGTCAGATCAATCCTCAATTCAGGAGCATAGGCAACGTCGAATCCTTTTTTTTCCGAATTATCGAATGGGCCGATGAGCTGCCAGTCGACGAGAAATCCGAAATGCTTCTGCAGATCGACCAACTCACCCAGTTCTCGCAGTGCCTTGGCAATGGTTTTGACCTGATCATCATCGATCGCACCTGACAGAGCCTCACGATACAAAACAATCGCCTCGGCCGACGGCTTCTCCGAATGAGACTTTTCGGCGAGATCAATCAGCCGTTGCACAGCATCGCGACGGAATTCGGGGCTGGAGTCTTTCAACATTCCGGGAATCAGTCGGTCGCTGGATGATCGATCCACCTGAACAAGCCAGTCATACGCCAAACGACGAGCTTCCGGGCTGTGTCCAGACTCTCCGATGAACTCTTCCAATTCCAAGACAGGAAGTTTTCGATCCTGATTGCGCGTTCGCTCGGCAATCGCATCAAACGCGCCTCGCAACCAGTTTGTTGAAAGCGGATTCGCATGATCAAACGCCTTCAAAATCGGAATCAACGATTCTGAATTTCTTTTTGATAACTCCTTCACGGCCACAACCGCTGACAGGTGGCCCTGACCCTCGGCGCCAACAGCACGGATCGCCGCCAGATTTTCGTCGATTGACGACGCCCATGTGATTGCCGGCAGGGTGAGTAGACCACTTGCCAGAAACCAGATCACAATACCCGTTGTCACAGCTCGATTCCAAGAGTGCTTCATCATTTCAAGTTCAACCACCCCTTAAAAATAAAACGCCCTCAAACACCGTCAAAACACATTGTTTTCTGAGGACGTACCATTCTAACCTGCCGCTCTCTCGAAATGAAAACGATGCTGACGGATGCTTAATTTATCGAGCTGCGAGGAAGTCTCCCATCGAGTACCATCATGCTCAGTATTCACCAACAATGCATCCTCCACTCTCGCTTCTAATGGAACACATGAAACTGAACGCACTGATTAACGAGATTGGAGAACTTGAGCCGGATGAGAAATTGGAATGGCTCGTTGAGTTTGCCAACCAGTTACCGGAGCTCTCGCAGGAACGAATGGGCCAGCCGTTTCCCGAGTCATGCCTGGTTCAGGAATGTCAGACACCGGTTTATTTATGGGTCTCTGTCAAAAATGGCCGGGTTCGGATTGAAGCCGATGTTCCTCGCAAATCACCAACCGTTCGAGGACTCGTTGCGGTTCTGGTTGTGGGATTAAATGGCGCAGCGATCTCAGACGCACTGGCCTTGCCGGATGATCTCGTCTCACACTGGAACTTGAACAAAGCACTGGGAATGACGCGTCAGCAGGGCTTTCGTGGTGTTGTCCGCCGAGTAAAACAGGCCTTGTTAGACTGTGCAGGCGACAATCTCCACGATCCTTCCCGTTCTCAAGAAAAGTGAAGATTCCCTCTCCCATTTGCATCTGTTTACGTTATGCTGTCGATTCGGATTTGAGTCGTGCGTGTGAAGGGATTCGCTCTCCCAACATCCCCAACGGGGCTCCTGTGTGAGACCGACCTGTCGAGCCTGTTTGTTCGAATCGCATTCGGTTGAGCCATTCGAAGTCGCTGCTACGTGTCCCTGTTGACCTTCGAAACCAACCACTGTCTCCACTGCCTGACTGATGAGGGCGAATGCCTTGAATCGGTCCTGATCGGAGACGGTACTACGAGAAAGGCCTCGCTGTGGCAAATATTTTGCAACGAAAGAAGACTCCGACGACGGAAACTCAGGAAAAATCAGCACGGCTTCTTCCTTCGACTGAATTACCGGCTTACACGTACGTTCCTGGTACAGACACACCGCACCCCATTCGTGACCCTCGGGGACACAGTTACCAAAGAAAATCACCACCCCCCAAAATGCTCACGGCCACATCGTGGGCGGAAAACCGCCACTATCTTCTCGCTCTGGATTACTTCAACCACGGATATTACTGGGAAGCTCACGAGGAATGGGAGCGATTGTGGCGAGCCTCCGGCCCGGACACTGCCGTTGGAAAGTTTCTGAAGGGCTTGGTCAAGCTGTCGGCTGCCGGTGTCAAGGTCCGAGAAAACAGCATCCACGGCGTCCGTCGTCACGCGGCATCGGCCGGTGAAGTGTTTGCCGATGTTGCGGCGGAGGTCGGGACGGAGCATTATTGCGGACTCGAGTTTATCCTCCTGCAATTTGCCGCGGATCGTGCGGCGCAGATCGCCTACAATGAACGAACCGGGACACCGCATGAGCCCACTCGTGTCTTTCCATTCGTGCTGACAATTACCCCAATGCCGCTTGCCTGATTTCGTCGTCACACAACTTCAGAGTGTACTGTGGTGTTCGATCACAGATCCACAGCAGGACCCGTTAACAAGTCACGACACGGCCGTGAATCGGTTCGATCCATGAGCCTCGTTCCGATGACTATCGAACGATTCCAAATCGCCCAAGAACCCGCGTGGTGAGATTTTTGCCTCGCGGTTCTTGTCGATCTTACAGAACCGGAGGGAATCAGCGGTTCCTTCGACCAGGTGGCCCTGCACAGCGGTGTCGAATGGGGTCCCCGCGACCCTCTGAAATTGAGTTCGCACTTCGGCTTGGACCATCGTCGTACGTGTTTCCCACAGCGCGATTGTGGATGGCCGTCCCAAGTTCTCGATGGGTCAGTGGCATTCTTTGGCCAGAGCCGGTAGTTATCAATTCTGGTCCGCTGAACGGGCCGCCCTCCGATGCGATTGTGCTGTTCAATGGTACCGACGTGTCGCAGTGGGAGAATGGTGAGACGTGGACAGTTCAGGACGGATACGCATCACCGCGTTCTGGCGATATCCGTACGAAGACCGTACTCGACGATTGCCAGTGACACATCGAATGGGCCACTCCCGAACAGGTCGAAGGAAGTGGTCAGGATCGCGGAAATAGTGGAGTCTTCTTCGGTTCGAAGTATGACGTTCAGGTGCTCGACTCCTTCGAGAACAAAACGTACTTCGACGGCCAAGCGCGCTCGCTCTACAAGACGAAACCGCCGCTGGTCAATGCCTGCCGCAAGCCGGGCGCGTGGCAAACCTATGACGTAATCTACACCGCACCGAAGTTCAACGAGCACGGGCAACTCGTCAAACTTAGCGACATCACCGCAATCCACAACGGCGTGCTGATCCAGAACCATACGGAACTGCTGGGCGACACGGACTACGAGAATCCACCGACCTTTCATCCCCACGAAGCCACTCCGATCCGCCTCCAATTCCATGGCAATCCGGTCCGTTTCCGCAGCATCTGGCTCCGCCAACTCTCCGAGTCCCAGCCACGACGTCCTGAATGAAATCGGGGTCTCGTCGATTTCCGTTCCACTCGCTCACAATCCCCCTCAGCCCCCACGCACCTGCGATCGGTTTCAAGTCCTCAAAGTCTGTCCACTGCTGGACCGTCGACAACGATCAATGGGACCCCAATCGGTCAGGGGATGGACCACCGAACCGTCACATCTCTGGATGCCTAGGCATCCAGACAATGGCGAGGCATCAACCGTTCCTGCCTCCTCTGCAGCCCGTTGCAGAAAGCCGCAGGCGATGCTTCCGCCGTGACCCCTCGAAAGAAACCATCGGCGTTGTGAAACCGGCCCGACAACCGCCGCGCGCTCCCCCGTTTCGACGGCCGACTATTTCTCAGCAATGGAATAGGCCGCAAATCGCTGTTTGGATTCCGTGCGAAACGTGAATGCGTGATTAAGGGAATGGGCCAAGCGATTGACTGACTCAACGTCTTGTCACGGCGTATCTCCGATCCATCATCACGGAGTATTTTGTGGGGAGATTTCAGTTCTTCCGCAGAGGCCTATCGACCTCCGATGTTTTGTCGTGGCCTCAATCGCCGTCAGTGATTGAAGCGGAATTCGGGACTCGTCGTGAGTGCCCACAGAACCTGCTGCCAAGCGGAGTGCTTGACCTGCGGCTTTGAATCATCGTCCTTTTTGTCTGCCGAGGATCGCTCGTATTCGGCCAGAAATTCGTCAACGCGAGTCGATTCTTCTTTAGTCGGCAATCTGGATAGGATATTCAGAAATGCCATTTCAATCTGCTTCGGCCGACTTTCCGCGCCCTGCAGTTTGGAACTGAGTTTCTCACCAATGGCATTCAATCGTTCGGGATCGTTACTCATACGAAGTGCTTCAATCGCATTGACCTGCATGTCGTCATAGGGTTGTTCGATCAAATCGCCGAACAACTGATTGGCGTGCCCTTCCAAAACGGCAATTTTTTCGTCTTGAACAGTCAGTGACTGACCATCCTCGTCGAAGCTATCATCACCGGCAATAAGGATCGACATACCGAACTGCCGCGGCGTCAGTGGCCGAAGATTCGCAACGGCAAACAATTCTCGCGACGGCCGATCGGCGGTCAGTGGATGAGAGCTCCTGGCATATGTTTGGCTGCTGACAATCCCACGGACAATGCGGTGGAAATCGAATTTATTGTCCATCAAATCTCTGGCGAGCCAATCCAACAATTGGGGATGGCTCGCGTGATTCTCGTCGTGCATCTGATCAATTCGCATCACGAGTCCATACCCGAACAAGCGGTGCCACAACCGATTGACGAGCGACTTGGCGAGAATGTGCTGATTCTCAGTTTTGAGTGCCACTTCGACCAACTGTGCTCGATAGCTGAATTCAGCGTTCAAAGGATATTCGATTGCACTCTTTTCCGTTTTCTTTTTGTTCTCTTCATTGCGTTTTTTGAGGTCATCCAGTGTCTTCTGTTCGTCGGCAATCGCCTTGGGCAAGTCCTCGATCGTCTGAGCCGGAGTATCGACGCTAAGACCTGTCAAAAACATCAGGCCGACTTCGCGATTTTCACCGCCGCTGGTTGTAAATTTGACTCGCGAATTGCTGAATTGTCTTTCGAACAGGCGATCCTCAAATGCGTAGCTTCTTGAAAAAAAGGCCCTCATCCCAAAAAAATGATCCTGAGTCAGCGATTCAATGTAAGGATGGACGTGGCACTGCGAACAACTGATGTTGATGCCAAAGAAAATGGAACTGACATCGCGCGTCAGCAAATCGAGGTCATTCACTCGCCCTTGGACAAATCGTTCCGGCTTGAGATCCGCAGATGCGACTCCGAGCATCTCGCAAAACATTTGATTCCAACCTCGTCGTTCCCGCACCGCCACCAGCAAATAATCCTGCAGGTCGGGACCGTCATTCCCCGAGCCACGCAGAATGCCATTCAAGACAGACGCCATCTGACGAACATACCAGTGCGAATTCACGAATCGATCGATCCACTCTTCTCTTTTTGTCGGGCGAGTGGATTGCGTGAATTCCTCCAGCTCGCGGGGCGTGGGGATCCGACCGGCCAGATCGAGAGTCAGCCGGCGTAGGAATGTCGCATCATCCGCTGCCGCTGCGGCGGTCACTCCGGCTGCAGCAATCTTCGCACTCACGTAATAATCAATCACCGCCTGCGGAGATTGATCTGCCGGTAAAAGATCTGCCGCAACGGATAGTCGCGTCACAGTCAAAAAGATGGTGGTGCACACCAATCGGCGTGACCCTAGAGGAACACTTCTCATCGCAATTCAGTCTCTTCTGTATGCAAGCGGCCGATCTAAAACCAAGAACTAACCCGCGGGCGGCGCTGTTGTCGTCAATTCCCACTGAATGAGATATCCTCGCTTGATGCGAGAGTTGGCCGTGGCGTCCTTTCGTCCGACCGTGAACAGCCGATCTGCCTTTTCCGACATCGCAAAATCAAAGTTCAACATCGGTGACGCCTCGAGGTGGACTGCGGACTTAGAGACCAAATCGAATACGGCAATCTTTTGTTCCGCGCCAGCGCCACCCACGCCGATCAGCCAAACGCCGTTGGGATGAAATTGAACTCTTTCGTAGAAGAAATTGCCGCCGACATTCCATTCGTGAGTCGATTCGCCGGTCGCCCAATCGTAAACCCGGATCAGGGCTTTGCTTCCCCCAATCTGTGACGTATCACCCGCTTGATTGCCGCACGCGGCAATCAGAAGCCCATCACGCGAGAACGCCAAACCCCGAATCCCGCCATACCCATGCCCGTTGGTATCGTGAGTAAAAAAATGGGGTGCCATCAACTTCGTGACCTGTTGGCCTGTTGCGACGTCCCAGATCAAGATTTGTCCAGACTGATCTGCCGTCGCCAGATGACTGCCATCGGGAGAGAAGGTGCACTGATAGAGCTTCGACGGCAGGAATCTCGACGTCTGCAATGAGTGGCCGTGCAATTCGCGAATCAATTTTCCAGAGGACGTCTCCCACAAACGACAAACCATATCATCACACACACTGGCGACAATTCTCTGATCCGGTGAAAGGGCCAGAGCGCGAACCCACTTGGGATGGTCATCAACAATTCGTAGAGGCCGGTGCGACTCTCGATCCCACCAAATCAATCGATGATCGGATCCTGCAGAGATCAGCTGATCGTTCGTCAAAACCAGACTGCTGACATAACTCACATGAGCGGGCCAACTGCTGACGACGGGAGTTTCCGGAGCCAGATCAATATGCATGATCTGCCCGTGAGATCCACCGGCGAACAATTGATTTGTTTCCGGAATGCGCACCACCGATAAAAGATCACCATCGCACGAATACTCTCGCACACTCTTGAATTGTAGGGACGGTTCACTCGTCATTCGGCTGCCTGTCAAAAAGGGAAGATTCAGGATCATTCCGGGGTGTACCGGTAAAAACCTTGGCTGCACGCATGCGGAGGGGCAATCCATCCCACCACTACGCGAGCACTTCCCTAATAGGTTCCGTTTTATAATCGGTCAAAGGGACAGGCCGCCCATCCGAGGCCATGTTTTCTTTTTGATGGTCAATCCCAACAGCTTGAAACACGGTGGCGAAGAACTGTTGCAAATTGACTTCATCTTGGACGATCTCTTGTCCATCCTTGTCGGTCTTTCCGTAAATCACACCCGGTTTGATCCCGCACCCCGACAGCGTGACGCTCATACGTGGAAAGTGATCTCGTCCCTGCGAACTGTTGATGTAGGGAGTGCGCCCCATTTCGGAAAACGTCAGAACCAGCGTATGCTCGAGGAGACCTCGATCATTCAGATCGTCCAGCAACGCGGACATCACGATGTCCAGTTCGGGAACCATTTCTTGGTGGAACTCAAAATTTTGACCGTGATGATCCCACCATCCTCGATTGACTCGAACAAAGGGAACTCCGGCCTCAATCAGTCGCCGAGCCACTAATGCCTGTTGACCAAACGGCGTGCGGCCATAACGGTCAATGACGTTTTGCGGTTCACCTTCTAAGGAGAACAGATGCGCGTTATCCATCAACCCACGGACTTTTGAATAGGCCGATTCGTAGCTGTTCAACGTCGAGTCATACGCATTTTCGGAAGCAAACGACTTGCCCAAAAAAGAACGCAATTGACCTCGTTTGAAGTGCTCTTCATCCGTCAAAAAATCGGGCAGCTTATTTCCTGAAGGGGCCAAATTGACAACCGAATCTTCAATGGTAAACGGTGGTTCGGGCTTCACTCGTCCTGGCTGGATATTGAGCGGATTCCAACGTGCGCCGAGAAACCCAGCGGTTTCAAAAAAATTTTGGCCCAAATAATTGGTGAACGAGACATGATGAGGCAGCGGGCTGTCGGGATTCGCCAGTTCGCTGGCAAGCATGCAACCCAAGCTCGGAAACTTGACCACTCCCGTGGTCGGTTTGCCGCCATATAACGGAACGTCCACATGATCGCCGTTCTTGGTTTCAATGGAGCGAATAACAGCCGTATATTTCCCAATTCGCTGAGCCATCTCGGGCATGAGTTCCGACATCTGATAGCCGGGAACAGACGTGGGAATTGAAACAAACGGACCACCCGTGGGCCGGCCAGGCTTAGGATCAAACGTTTCAAACTGGCTCGCTCCACCGTTGAGAAACAGCATCAGCACCCGTTTTTGATTCCGACGCAATTCATCGGCGAGAACCGGAGCCTTGAGCCTATTGAGGCCGGTCAGCCCACCAGCGAACACACCGGCCGACGCGCCAAAAAAAGTCCGCCGACTCAACTCATGTTCCTGGGAACCGCACCACATCCCCTTCATTGAACTGGCCATCACGGTATTTCCTTAGCAATACAAGTTTGACACGTCTACAGGCTTCTCGCGTGGTTGACCGTGACTGCACTTTCAATGTGTTTTTTAAAGAGGTACCACAGTCGTTCCCCAATTTCCATGGGCGTTACGGAGAAAGGTTAGATTTGTTACCAGTTCGTCATGTCTGACACCACAATAGCTGAAACTGATCCGCGAGATTTGAAGATCTCTGAGCAAGCGAACGTGATTGTTGAGCTGACCCAAGTCGTCGAGCCATTAAAGCACTAGAATAAGGGACTCGCCGAGAAGATCAAACAACTCGAAGGATTGCTGGCATCCATGCGCGATGCCGAATCTTCGAAGAAACCTGTCTTCACGGAAAATTGCAGCCTCGATCGCAACAGACTCGGCACATAGAATTCCGATAAAAAGCCGCCAAAGAAATCCACCGGTTGCAAACCCGCTGAAGCCAAACGATTCAGATGCTTCCGGAAGGCGTTGATCGCGATCCGTGCAGACACCATCGCTTCCAATCGGTTTGGCGAATCGTCGATGGCAAAGCTGTCTATCTGCGATACGACATTTGCGATTTGCCTGACGCTGTCGATCTGCCGCTGCCACCGGGAGTTCGCAAGAGTCGCAGCGAATTCGGGACGGAAGTCATACTGATTCTGGGATACCTGTACGACTGGATTGCCGTCTCACAAGAGAAGGCCATCAGCATCATGAATTTCTTCACTGGCCTCGAACTTTCCAGGTCGCAGGCCGACTCATTGCTGACTCAGCGGGCCGACGCGTGGGAATTGCAATACCACGCAACTGCCGAGCTGATCGCTCTGCAAACGAGTGTGGCCATCGACGAAACTGGCTGGAAAGTCGCCAAAAAAGACTATTATCTGTGTTTTTTTCGACTGCCGCACGTGTGTTGTTCCGCTGCGGAGTTTCACGAAAGAAGACCGAGACGCCAAGCGTCCTTGGAGATTTCTTGAACGGCATCGGTGTGACCGATGACTATACGGCGTAAAAATATCTGTTCCGCGAACATCCGTTGTGCGGGATCGATCACGATGCCAAAGGACTGACGTACCAACGTGGCGGTTGCTGTTGTAGGTGAGCCACGCAACGATGCTGCCGAACGCAAGGCGGTCGTTGCCAAACTTCAGGATCGCATCAAGTCGCTGTGCTGTCGTCGCGCCCAGGAAATCATCACGTCGAAAGCAGTTGCAAAGTCAGAAACACCGATCGAGCCGACGCCGTCATGAGTTGCCCGACAACCTGAATTGTTTGTTCGTATTTGTTGAGCATCCAGAAGTGGATGCCGACAAACAATCGCAGTGAACGGAATGCTCGTCGAGAAGCGGAGATTCGCAAAACCGAGCGGGGACGAGCAAAACGGACCGGGGTGCAAACCCCCGGAGTATCATTGTGACCGTTTTGGCAAGTCTTCTAAGTCGGATCAGCAAGTTGCCAGTGTCGAACATGCTGGCGGAAGTGGGTCGATGGGTGGATACCGGCAAGTCACTATTCGAACTTGAGCTGGAAGCAATCCGAGAAAAAACAGCACCACCAACTCAGCCCGAACCGATTTGAACCCAATTTCACGCTCTCCTACGGTACCGCAAACCCCGTAAAAGACAGCTTCACGCAAAATGGGCAGCTACTTTCCAAACTCTTCGCTCCCACGAATTTCTTGCCACACGCAGAGCCGAAGGACTCATTTGTTTCCAGAGTTACGTCTTTTTCGTCAGACGCACAAGGTTGTCGATTCGTTTGATGAAACCATGGACCGCCATGTAGCCTACCCCACGATGCAGATGCAGACGGAGTTGTTTGATCAGCGTCTCAGTGTCCACGGGTAAACCATCGTTCTTGCATCGCTGCTTCAGCAAAGCCAGATACAGTTCGTTGTGTTCGCCGCCGAAAACCTGCCATGTCATTTCGACGTTGCTGTCAGCCGGAATGTCGATCGGAGTTGGCGGCGTCAATTCTTTCAATGACAGACACAACGCCCAGCGGCAGAGAATATTCCATTGCTGAATACCAGTGCGGGTTTTCAGCCGAATCAGCTGTTCTTTGGCTTGGTTGGACAGGCGGACTTGTTTGATGCTCATGCCGTCACGTTGTCCTTGGCATTCGTCTGCCAGAAGTAGCCTTCTTCCACGTTTGTCATCCGACCGCCTTCGTCATATTTCAAATGATAGGCCCGCGCCACGCTGGACTGCAGTTGCTCGAAGTAATGCACTTCAATTTCTGTATCGGTGGACAAGATAATCACCTGATGGCTGGCATGTGGAAAATACCGTTCCACGAGCTGATTGCGATGTTCCGAGTCTAGGCGGCCCATCGGCGTATCAATGATGGCTGGCAATGGTCGAGCCGACGCCTGAGACAGCCCCCATAAGACACTGATCGCAAAGATCTGTTTTTCACCTTCGCTCAGACGATCCTTGGGCAGCACCATTCCCAACTTGTCGATCAGCGTGATGGCGAAACTTTCGGGATCGATTACAACTCGCTCGACCAGTTCCTGCTTGTGCAGCAGGAATCGGAAGGATTTTGTCACCAGCTCAGAAAGGTGAGCAATCTTTTTCACCGTGGCCCGTCGCAGAAACACTTTCATCGTTTCCTGAGTTCTGCTGACCAGCACTCCGATGCGGGCATTCTGATCGCTTTGAACTCTCTCGTTGATATGTTGTGTGTTCAGTTTGGAAATCTGTTTTTCCAACTCCGACGTTTCAAAGACCGCAGCAGCCAGTTCCCGTTCGACCCGATTGTGACGTTGCTGGAGTTCCGTCATTTCCGCCGTGGCTGCTTTGAGTTCCTCGGCAACACCCTGGATGGCATCTTCCTTCGGAGCCGCCGCGAGGCTACGTTGCACATTATCGAGATCTCGCTGGGCGTCTTCCAGCTTCGATAGCACGTCGTTTGCTTCTTCTAATCGCAACGTGATTCCAGTTTCCAGAAGTTCGTCCACGCGACGAGCTGACACGTCCGGCAAATTCAACCATGGTTCGACGGTAATGGGTTGATGTCGTTTGGTGCGGTCAGTCTCCAGGAAATCCGAAGCCGCTGCCAGAACTTGATCCTCGGCCTTGACGGCCCCCAGCTGCGGATCGACGTCATGATTGATACAGCTGCGGAGAAAGTCTTCGTAGGATTTCTCACCACGTTTTGAACACTTGGCTCGCTTGCCGTATAGCACCAGCTGGACAGCATCCAGAATCGTCGTCTTTCCGCCGCCGTTCATCCCGCCAAAAAGGACGACCGGTTTTGCCTTGCCGCGATGCGCCGCCGGAGCGAGATTGAACTCGTGCTCGCCACGGTAAACGCAAAAATTTGAAAGTTTCAGTTCATTGAAAATCATGTGATATCACCAGTTCCTTTACCAAGTCTGGCGAGCGGAGTGGCGTGAGGTCAACGCCCACGGCCGTGAACGCGGACGGACGGCGAAAGAGACGCTGAACGTTGAACGAGTCTCCATGGAGGCCGTTCATCCGGACGACATTGAAGTCTTCATCAATGACCGACAACTGCCCCCGGATGCGATTTTCGACGAACGACAACCGAAAGTGTACCTCGACCTGAGCAAGCACGCCGAATAAAAAACGCTCGCAAGGGCTCGTGACGTTCTGGCATCGCGTATGTTCATCGCAACTTTTGCTCTGCCACTTCGCGTCTAACTCTGCACCAATCGCGGCAGAACATTTTGCTCCCAAAAACTCTTCTTCCCGATTCGGGTAAAGTCGATATCGGGTAGTCGCAACCACTGGCGAGAATGAGTCTTCGAGGCTTCGGCATTGAAGCCGTTGTAATCATCGGCCACGAACAGCCATTTGTGGTGGTAGATCCACGGATCGTTGAGCTGGCGCCGGAAGGAAGCTGATCCCTCAGCTTTGATCGTATAACGGTCGCCGACTGTGGGCTCATCCGCCGAATCGAAGTCCGTTGACTGGATGAACGAAGCCGTTTGGTCAGACATCTGAAACTTGACGACGGTGTACGAAAACTCCGGCGGCAGAAACAACTTTGCTTTCTGAACAGATTCAGGCAGCAACGACTCGTATTGTTTGTGGACATAGATAGCCCCGCCGATCTCTTTACCGACTTTGAAGCGAGCACTCCGTTTGGGTAGCGTAGGTTGTTTCATGGACTAGTTGCACTCCGAAAAACTCGGAAGAACGAGAGTGCGATTCGAGACAGCTCTCAAATCACAGAGCACCGGCAGCGTTTCGGCAGGCACCTCAAGTTCACATTCGGCGACGTGAAACCGATACTCGCTGTGTGTTCTTTCCACATGCATATAGACGGGAACAATCGGAATCGTACGTGGAATCTCTCCTCGCAATGCGAGTAGAGGATAAACGAGCTTATGTTTGGCAAGCGACCAACGCCCACCTCCGGTCTTGGCTTCGACCAGAAAAAGGCACTCAGTGCCATTTCGTTTTGAAAAGAACAAGGCGTCTATTTCAACCTGACCGCGATTGTGAGTCAGACTGGCCTGCACAGACTGATGTGGCTGAAATGAAAAGGAATATATCGACTGGCCCGTCGCTGGCACCAAAACCTGTGACGTATCATCGATCTGCAATGCAGATCCAAGTACGCCAGATGCAAGGGCCAAATTCACGAGAGATGTTTCCGTCAGCTTCGGGAGAAACCGAAATGCCATCAGGTTTGTTTCTGAACCAGTGGGAACAAATGCTTCCGGCTCATTGCTAAATACAGTCTCATGCATCAGGAAGAAGTCTCTCAGGTCTGGGACCTTGACGATCGCAAATGCTGTACCGCGTCCATCGGCTGCGGAACCGAGACGCAACACCATCGACTGTGACTCGCGTAGCTCGATCGGCAATGACTCGATGGCATCCTTTGAAATCAGCTCACACGTCTTCCGGCTTACGTTGTATCCGTGCTGTTTCGCGTAACCTTGAAAACTCGTCGGTCCATACAAACCGGAGTTGCCTATTGCTTCAAGAGCGGGGCCAAAGACGTTTTTCACCGATAATCAGTCGTTTTCGCAAAAGCGTTTGGTTTGGACGGAGCGTTGCCGCTCGATTACATTATGCAGCCATCAGATTCTTACTCAATGTGGGTTCGGTCACAATGAACGAGCAGCCAGCAAAAAAGGCAATTGCACGTCACAAGACGGCCATTAAGCGGCAGAGTTTTTCGCTGCCGGTGAAATGCATGCTGCGCGACGGCCTGCTGGATACTGATCGCACGTTTTTTGACTACGGCTGTGGACATGGCCAGGATCTGGCAATGTTGTCTGACATGTCGATTGCGACAGCCGGATGGGATCCGGTCCATCGACCAAATGGCGAACGACAGTCGGCTGATGTTGTCAATCTTGGTTACGTGATCAACGTCATCGAAGATCCGCAGGAACGACAGGAAGTTCTGCGGAAAGCATGGGACCTCTGCAGCAGGGTGCTGACCGTTGCCGCGCAGGTAGAATTTGCGGCTCCGGACAAAGTTCAGGCTGTCCATGGTGACGGAATCCTCACGTCGCGGGGAACGTTTCAGAAGTATTACAACCAATACGAACTTCGTGACCTCTTGCAGACGGTCCTTGAGACGGACGCCCTTTCTGCGGCACCAGGCGTCTTCTACATCTTCAAGGATGAAGAAGCCAAACAGCAATTTGTGGCGAACAAGTACCATCGACGATTAACCGTACCGCAGCGGCGGATGTCGGAAGTTCTGTTCGAGCAGAACAAAGATGTTTTGGAACCGTTCATGGTGGCGTTGACTCAATATGGCCGAATTCCAGGGCCTGAAGAGTTGGCTGAATCTACGGCAATCGAAGAACGATTTGGCTCACTAATCAAAGCATATCGCCTTGTGCAAAAGGTGACCGACGAAGAGCCGTGGAAACAGATTGCGCAGCGGCGAACAGAAGACCTGCTGGTCTATCTTGCATTGGCAAGATTTCGTCGTCGGCCACCGATCGTCAAGCTACCTCTCACGATTCAGAGAGATATCAAGTCGTTCCTCGGCAGCTATCCAGCGGCCTGCGAGAAGGCGGATGAGCTTCTGTTTCTGGCCGGTAATGCGAAAGCCATCGACGCCGCCTGCCAGCGATCAACCGTCGGCCAGCTGATCGACAACGCCTTGACCGTGCATGAAAGTGCGCTCGACTCCCTTGAACCCTTGCTTCGGATTTACGAAGGCTGTGCCAGAGCTTTAGTCGGGAACATTGAAGGAGCAAACCTGATCAAGCTTCACCGATTTTCGGGGAAAGTTTCCTATATCGCCTATCCCGAATTCGAAAAAGACCCGTGCCCAGCCATTCAGTTGCGAGTCAAAGTCTCATTGCGTTCGTTGAACATTGATGTCTTCGATTATTCCGAATGGCCAAACCCACCTCTGCTTTTTCGCAAGGACGAGTTCCTGCCCGCGGAACATCCCCAAAAAGTGCTCTTTGGCAAATTGTCAAAACAAATGGCCAGGGCCGGCGTGCTCCCACAACCTGACGCTCGTTTCTCGCGATCGCAATGGGTCGATTTTCTGCAGGCTTCTGGTTACGTGATGAAGGGTCACAAACTCTCATCCTCTGCGGATACGTCGCGCGCCAATCGACCCCAGTCGTAACGAACGTCTTCCAGAAGTCGGCGCCTCACGTCCCCAGAACTGTTTTCCAACTTCGCCCACGCATGGAAAAGGTTTTGCAATCCCTGGTGGCTTCGTCCGTTGTTTGCGACCAGCATACTTAGCGAATCAGCCAAGGGGTGATTCTCGTTGATCACCATTTCAAGGGACCGACTTGTTTCTCGGATTTCAAAGAGCGCAGGGCCAAAAAGTGGCTCAACGATGACACGAAAGTCACGTTCAGTAAAAGCGGCGGCAACCGCAATTTCCGTAGGCTCGTCGGCCGTGGGCGATTGTTTGACGGGAGGGCGATCTGTTTTGTGGTGATGTCGGCCGACTTTCGATCTTGCATCACTGATCAACTGTTTGACGATCCATAGGCCCGCACCAGTTTGCCCTGAATCGCTGCGTAGGCCAGCCCACGAAAGTAAAAATTCCTCGTATCGGTCAATGATTGCTGGATGGCGCGTTATTTCTACGGCCGCACGAACAATCGAAAATCCGGCCCATTCTGTTTCTGCACAGTTTCCGCCAAACAGTTCAGTGTCACGACGGTGCTGACGCAGAAAGTGATCAAGTTCGAGCCCCTGACAATTGAGAAAATCCTGATACAACGGGCGACCAGAATTTGCAAAAAGGCGGCCACATCGTGAAACCCAACTGGCTAAACTGCTTAGGTCGCCATTTGATACGACGCACTTGCCATTTGAGGCAATCGCAATTGCTCGCAGTGAATCGGAGGCAAGGGCGAGTTTTAGGATTCCCTCTGGCCTGACAGGCTTTGGCAGGAGAGGTTCAAGTCGATGCAGAACGGCCTCACGATTCGCAATTGCGATAGGCGACAAATCACTCACCAGCTGCCGAAATGCAGTGGAGACAATGCTTGCGGTTGTGTCGTGCATTTCAACAAAAGTCCACAGTCGCCCACAATTCATGCGTCTCCCTACAGGGTCATTCAGATGTCAGCCTTCTGCTTCCTGCAAGAAGTCTCGCGCGATACGCCCCCAATCAGTGCGAATATCTTCAAGGATTTGCCGACGCTTCGGATTGGCTTCATCTTCCAATCGGGCCCAAGCCTCAAGAAGGAGTTTCAGGGAACTCAACGCGGGAGTGTCGTTGACCCCATCTCCATCCTTCAATAGTTCGAACAAACCATCTTTGGCAGGATGGAGATTGTTTACAATGACAAAGATCTTTCCAGCACGCGATCGGATATCAAAAAAAGCTGGACCAGGTACGTCGCCGACCTTAAAAACGAACTTTGTATCACTCTTGGCCCATTCTACGGCAATTTCGCGGGCCTCGTCCTCGGCAACGCCTTCATCCATGAACTCTTGCGTCAGGACTCGCTGTTTTTCCTCAACAGGCAGCTTTTCATCTTTGTCACTAGCGCCCTCCGTACCAAGTTCTTCTTTTCGTCTTTCAGTTGCCTTGGTAGCAATGTCCTCAGCTGAACCAACGGGCGGAGTCACTTCCGATTTCGTTCGCTTGCCCTCTCCCTGACTTTTTATTTGGTCTCTAATCGTTCGCAGTTGATTGTTAATCTCCTGTGAGATCTTATACATCGCTAAGCGAGGGTCTTGGGCAGCCTCCAACTCTTCTTGGTACGCCTGTGGAGAAAGCCCCTCAGCCTTGGCATCTTCATCAAGGTCCATCTTACGAAATGCTGTGGCAGCCTGTTTGTTATTTGTTACTCCGAATACGTCGTCAAGTGCTGGCTCGAAGCTGACTTCTACGCCCCACCATCTGTCACGCGCCTCTGACTTGCTATCAAACGTATTGTTAAGTTCAAGTTCCCTTCCCGCTCGTAGAACGGATACCCCCTGATTTCGAGCAGCAAAATTTCCAATTGCACTGTTTCCCCCTTCATGGCGGGCCTTTTTCTTAACGACCGAGAAGGTCAGCTGCACGAGATGTATTTGCCCTTGAACACTGATACTAACATGGTATTGAGTGAACTGGTCAAACGCTGGCTCCTTGTTGTAAGGCTTTGGGTCCAATGTCCCCGTCATTAAGTAAAGTGGATCATTTGCAAGTGCGTCAGAATCAGCCCTTTCAACCATAATCCCGTTTGTATCTTCGAATGCGGCAAGCCTAACTCTAGCTTTCTTATTGCTCAGGAAGTATCGATAGATACGTCCGACAAGGAATTCGGTGTTCCTCAAGAAGGCACTACTTGTCTTCCAGCGGATGCGATCCAGCCGAGACCAAACGACGAGCGACCCGTGTGCCCCGATACGATCGCGAATCAGCTTCTTCCAAAACTCTGGCACTGCGCTCGGTTCCGGCTGAGGTACTTCACGCAGATCGCCCCTGCTGATTTCATCAACGTCCAAATATGTGTGGAAGCATTGCCCATCCTGCCACGACCAGACGTCTACATGGCAGCACTGAGAAATTGACGCATTCGGAAGGCCCATGCCAAACTTGCCAATCCCGTTTTGCTTGTCCGAGGACTTGTGGCTGCCATTTCCAAACTGCAACGCCACGCGGAGTACGTCGGCCGTCATGCCACATGCGTTGTCGTAAACCGCCACTTGCTCCATTCTCTGGCGACGGCGATCGGCTACTAATTCGACTTTGTCGATACAGATGACTTCTACATTCGTACACTCATTAACATCGAGTCCTGCTTGGATGCTGTTATCTATCAGTTCCGCCAAGGCATACGCAGAATCACGATAGCCGGAACTTCGCATTGAGCTGATTGCCAACTTTGGCGGTAAAATTTCATGTTGCATTTGACTTCCAATCATTCCCAAATGTCATCCCAATAGGTAAATGCTTCTGCCATGCTTCGAAAACCAGGGATGGCATCGACAACTGTAATCACTTTACAGGACGAATTACCACCCGCTCGTACTCCTCTTGCTGCACGACCAATCATTTGACTGTACAGTACAACAGAGTTTGTCGGGCGAGCGATGATGGCAACGCTCGTTCGGGGAGCATCGAAACCTGTCGTCAATACACCGTAGTTCGTCAGGATCTGAATTTCGTCGGTATCACGATACTCTCGAATAATTTGGCGGCGCCTGTCCGGACGCGTTTCTGATGTTACGACCGCAGCCTTCAGTCCCAAGGCAATCAGCAGATTTGCAAGCAGCTTCGCGTGAACTACCGAACAGCCAAACACGAGCATCTTCGCGCCGGTTTGAGCTTCCTGTTTGATCCGGTTGAGGATCAAGAAGTTACGTTGGACGTCTGCTCCAAGTCGTCGGATGACGTCATACGGCAGATCAAAGCCTTCTCGGATAGCAGCGGCTTCTGCAGAAGAGAGGCTGAATTCTCTTGAGGGAGAATAAGGAACGCGGTCAAATTCGATCTTGGCGAGATAACCTTCTGCCTGCAGGAATTCGACCGGATTGTCATACCCCGGCACTTTGAGAGTGACCTTCCTTCGATTGAAGAATTCTGCCAGAGCGATGTCTTGCACTGCATCGAGTGTGCTGCGACCTGGAGTTGCGGATAACCCTAGAATTCCTGTGGCTGGATCTGCTGCAAGCATTCGCAATAAGTGTTGATACGACGGCGCCAAAGCCATGTGTGCTTCGTCCATTACCACCAAGTCAACTCGCCTTGCGAATTCTAAGAAGCTGCCTTGGTCAGCCTTGCTTCTGCTGTGGAGGAACTGAAGACCTCCAACTACAAATCCATCTGTAATCTCGTCCATCTCAATACTACGCCCATGTGATCCGAAGAATCGCACCAATCGCAGATCTCGATTCCCGAGATATTTCCAAGCCTCACTAAATTCTTCGGCGGCTTGCTCGCATAGTTCTTCGCTGTGCGCTAACCAAAGCACCACGTGCCTGTCTTTCCGGGTCTCACGGATTCTGCTTGCAACGAAATTCATAGCCGTACGGGTCTTTCCCGCTCCAGTCGGCATATGAAGCAGGGCTCGAGGACGCACAACACTGCGTAGAATTTCAGTGACCTCATCTACCGCAGTGATTTGATGATCAAAAAGAGGATACTTCGCTGTACACCGCGTGCTAGGAGTAGCAACGAACAAATCGTCATCAGAAAATGCGACGCCAAAAAAGAGTGACAATGATCGAGTTTCCGCAGACCCTTTGCGAAACTGCCGCGAACACAAAACCTGCCAAGGTGAGTCGGAATCAGGGAGCCGCAACAACCGCACAAGTCGATCCGCGTCTTGTCGCGACAATGCCTCCAAGAGCCGATTGCGATATTTGCTATCAAGCAGCAGCTCCTCTACACCCACTTGGCCAAGGATCAGAGAAACGAGCGACTCCGTCGTCGCGTCAAACGCATTAATTAACTGAAGTAGTTCTGCAAATTCTGGGCCAACAAGACTCACCAGTTCAGTCGAGCCTAGGCGTTGCATGGTCTCCGAAAGCAGGTTGCGGGCCATATATTGAAATCCTCGGTATCAATCGGAAGCCAATTGTTGCGCAGCATCCTCGCATGGCTTAGCGATAGCACAGCAAAACGCCTAGACATCAACTGAGTTCATACTCGCACTGCTCGCGAAACCTTTGCTCCAACTTCGGCAGCAACAATTGCGGTGTAAACCACTCAGAGACAAGCCCCGCACGCGTGATAACCTCAGTACAGTTTTCAATTAACGCCTTGCAGTGCTTTTTGATAGCTTTCGTCTCGGGCATTTGTTCATCGGTCTCAATTACATTCTTTGCAAGTATCTCAGCTTGACTAGAAAGAGCCTTCCACTCAGGTGATTCTTCGATGTTTAATCCGGAATAGATCTCACCGTTGTCTCCATCAAATACGCGCAGGAACAGATTTCGAAACGTGGGCCACATCTTCGGGTCAGTGCCGCTTCCCGCGACCACTTGGTGGCGCAGCTCACCAAGAATCACTAACCATTCCGGAAGCGAATGTGTGTTGAGTCGTTCGACCAATCTCTCGGCAGCAACAATCCTCTGACCTTCCGTGAATACTTTTGCGATGTAGTCGACGGCCATGACAAATCCAACTTGCAGTGCCTTCGTCCTAACTGTCACATAAAATGAATCCACCTGTTTTGTCGTTATATCGCTCGTGGCCTTGAACTCAAGATGGCGATGGGTAGACAGCTTCTCTTCGATCTGGTCGATAACCCGTCGATAATTCTTCGTCCGTTTTCCATCCGATGCATTTGCAATACTGTAATACAAGCCTTCACCACCACAAAAGACCTTTTGCCACACCTCTTGATAAGTTGCGCCTTCTTCCTCAGTTGCCCAGACCTTTGTCCGCTCCGCCGCAGAGTAATGCGTCTTCATTACCTCCCAATCATCGAAGAATGTCCGCAACACCGGAAGGTAGACCTGCGAAAACGCAGACCGAAAAAGACGGACAGCATCCGCATTCTTCAGCAGTACGTCCTTTGAACCATCGTCATCACTTTGCACGTCAATATGTTCACGAAGGTCGGGGAACATCTGTTCAAATCTAAAAAGCGCCTGCTGCAGTCGAAGTCGCTCGACTCTCCATCGGTCGAGATTGTCATATGTCGTCGAGCCAAACATGGCCCATCGCAAACACGATTCAATCAATGGAGGAGCTGTTAGTGCGAATCTACAGAATTTAGCTTTCGAAATGTCATCATCCAAATCGAAGGCACCCTGTAGTAGCGAGAAGCGATTAGCCGAAAAACCGCGTTTCGCGCAATCGCTGTATAGTTCTTGTGTCCCAACTGCGGTCACGGTTCGGTCGTTTAGCAGAATTGTTCTGGATTCACTCACTGGCTTGGCGTTGTTGTTTACATCGACGAAAAGCCGACGCGAAATCAACGCCGGGGCGATCGGAGCATCGGACTCAAACCAAATTAACGTTATCGGTAGATCCGCTGCGGGTACTTCGCCCTGTGGGACGTTCTCGTAAAATGTCTGGTAGATATCCTTCGGGATGAATTCTTTCGATACGTACCGAAAAGCGGTGGCTCTATGCTGACCATCTAGGACAATTATTTCAGATCGGTCAGGATTCAGCTTCAGCAGCCCAAGTGGAGACTCTTCATTGGAAATTGTGTACTTCTTGTATGACCAACAATCGCCATAGGACGTAAAGCCGTCTGCGTTTGGGGCAGGCTTTGGGTAATCGGGTGGTGTCGCGCTGGCGTGCAGATAACCTTTGGGAAGCAGAACGGCGAGAATGGCCGGAAAGAAACCGATTTCTGAGTTGCCCTGCAGATATGGTATGAGTTCTTGTGCGACTCTCGTGTCATTCAGATCTCTCTGAAGGAGCGATTGCAGATCTGTTAGATCACTTGATTCAATCCTTTCACGCATCGGCTGAAGCTGCTTCAAGAGCATTTTGTGACCGTCCGCTCTCTTGGGACTTACAAACGTAGATGCATAAACGATCTTCAGTGGACTCCCCGGCAGAGAAAACGTTCCAAGCATTCCATAAACTGATATCGACGTTGGTTGCGCCGTTACATCGTCAATCTGAAAATCATCATTCGGCACGTTTTGTTTCTCCTATCGGCGTCCGCTAAGCGGTGTGTAGACTCGGTTTAAGAAATACTCTGCGGCGACGATCTGGTCGCGGCTATAAGAATCACCGTACAGCAAGCGTATAACAAGTGCGTCCAACGACACCATGCCCGCTTGAAGCATGAGTTTTCCAATCCTTTCACCAAAATGCCTTGATTCATCGTTAGTGTCGAGGTCGAAAGCGGTGTCCGGCCGTTCGACTGATGATTCGCTGCTGTACAAAACTCGTTCCAGTGCTGAGATGTGTTGCTGTAATCGAGTTCGGAGGTGACTAGAGATTCCGATGTAGATGGGCGGAGAAAATGCAAGAGTGGCATCTGCCAACAACTGCGTTAGCGGAGTCGGCGTTGCGATCGACCTGCTCTTTGCCGTTCCTTCATAATGCTCGCCAAGGTGACCTTTCAATGAGACTCTCATCCGACGACTACGAAAGAGGTTCGCATACGCGGGGACAAGTGGATCATTAGCAGATTTCCTGGGAATCCGAAGGTACCATGCGTAAAGACCGGACACCTCGTCAACCGTCGGGACATCTCTTGCTGGAAAGACATGATATTTGCATTTATCGCCGTATCCAAAATCGTATTCAATAGGCCCCTTAGCTGACATTTTTTGGAACTTTTTATTCAAGGCGACTTCGTGAGAAAAAGGAAGCAAGTAGTATGAAAGTTGTGAAAATGCACGTGGCTGTTGCGATACGTTATATGCGATTAATGACAACGCTGAACCGCCGATTGTTGCCTGGGACGATCTGAAAGGCATCGTAGATATGCGTTGTCTGAACTTCCCTAAAGATGACAGATCGCACATCCTTGTGTGTCGTCCAGAATTGGCAGCGGTTGCGGGGGTAGTGCTGCGACTTCATCCAAAGTTCGGCCTTCATTCCAAGTGAAACCTTTTGATTCGTTTTCGTATTTTTTTGCCGCTTCGAAGAGATCCGGGTGATTTTCTTTGAGCCGCTGCCACTCGCCAATCTGCTGATAGAAACAGAAATAGCAGCCGGAACGAGATCGCCATTCGTAATATTTCGGGAGACCGAGTCCGGACTCTTCGAGAATCTGCTTGATATCCGAGATACCAAGGCCGTCGTCGCGGAACGGATAGATGGGAATGATGTTTTGCTTATCAGAGAATTTCGGGGGTTTCTTGGCCTGATAGCCGTCGCGGTCTTCGTCAGCTCGAATGCCGATATAGCTGTACGCTTCCGTGTCGCCCACGTATTTTTCAAACGGTTCGATTTTTAGTTTCCGGGTACACCAACGACTGCGTGGGCTAGGCAGGTAGTCGCCATAAAGTTCTCGCAAGTAGATGTCGAAGGGATTTCGTCCCGGCTTGGCCTTTACTCCAAGGATGGAAAAGGCGTTGACGCGGTTTACCTTGACTCCAAGGAGCGCTTCCAATCGCTCGATGTACTCATCGGTCTCGGGCAACTCGACCATCGTATCGCAGAAGACGTACTCCGCCCTGGCATGAATCTCGGGATACTTCTGCCAAATGTAAACTGCCAGCGCAGCCGAGTCCTTACCACCGGAAATGCTGATAATGTGTCGGCGAGTTTCGGTCTCAATGTTCGCAACTACTTCGCTGATTTGTGCCACAATGAGCCCTTGCCGTGTCCAATTGCAATGGAATCGATCACCGCCTGTGCTTCCGATTTACCAACCAAACCCACAAGCCGATCGTAAAGTTCGACCATTCTTCCATGTATCAGGTCGGAAATCCCGCCAGCGTCGGATTTCTCGCCGCCCGCAAGGCTTGTGTCTTCGATCCTGCGCACGACATTATGAAACTCTCGATCAAAAGTTGCTACCGTACTGTCGTCCCATCTCCCAACAGTCTTGCCCACAAGCAAACTCCCGAGGGAATCCAGCAGGCCAGCGTCTGTTTCGTAAGGCATTCGCATTCGGGAAAGTAGGGCTTTCGCGACGCCATCGGTCAGCTTTTCAATAAAGTTGTCGGAAAAACAATCCGCCCATCGCTGACACACATCGATTACTCGTTCTGTCTCAGCGGTACGCCCAAGTCCGATAGCGTTTCGAATAGATGACGAAGCCTGTTCGCCATACACGGACGCAATCGCTTCAAGCTCTTGCGCACACTTCATGATGTGGGTCATCAGTTTCTTGGTTTGATCGACGTCACACTCGCAGGCATCCGGGATGAACTTCATCAACAGACGAACGGGATCGGTAATTCTCGCAATGCCATCTCGAAATTTGATGGCCATTGGAGACAGACGACGTGTTGTCATCGCTGCCGGAGGAATCTGTGATTTCCAGCCCTGCACTGCATCAAAGCACTGCCGGATCAAGTCGTTATGAGGGACTTCATATGTTGTCACCGAGCTGAAGTGCTGGTGAAACTTGCGAAGATACTTCTCTCGCTTGTCGTCGAGTTCGAGAACCGTCAATTGATAGTCATCAGGATTTCGGCAGAGATCCTCAATGTCTGTCGGAAGCAAATCATTCAGGTATTCACCGTTTCGAGTGATTGAGACAGCATTGGCAAATGCCTTTAACCCAGCCGCAAACAGGATCGGTATCAAGCCAGCTCGCAAGCCAATTGGTGGCCGCAGTAGTTTTTCAAAGAACGGCCGGATCTGCTTCGGCTTCTCATCGGGTTCCGTCATGAATTTCTGGAACAGAGTCCATACAGCCTTGAGGCCCGGATTGTGCTTAATCGCCGACGGCGCGGCGTACTCCCAAGTCTCCGTCTTGCCATTCTGACGATAGAGGCCCGTTTGAAGCAGGACAGTTCGAAACACGGACTTGTCGGGGAAATGTCCCTGCAGACCAAAGTCTTCTTGTCCGTGCCGTTCCAGCAGCCCGAGCAACAGTTTTTTGCGAGAATTGATCATCGTTGGCGTCGGCCTCTTGCGCACGATCATCTCGTTGTTGATCAATGGTGTGCTGCTGAAGACGTCTTCCATCATCGCAGAGAGACTTGAACGCAGGGCTCGTGGCGACGAGATCGTCAGTTCGGTACCTTGGTAGAACCATCGCGGGCCGGAACGACCAGGTCGCAGCAATCGGTCAACAAGCTTCTGTAAATGATTGCGAGCGTCGTCCGTCATCTGCTGCAATTCCTGCAGTGCCAATGGGTCTGATTCTACGAGGTCAACATTCAGCTGCATTCTCTGCAGGGACGCGACTTCGATCGCCGCGTCCAGTAATGGCAACGGCTCTGATGGCAGTGCAACCACGATTCTAGCGTCGTTCAAATGCTCTTTGGCGATGACCACCGCTGCCCCAAGTTCTTCGTGACTGTCGGCGAGCAGATAAATGACTTTGCCGTCGCTGTCGGGCGGCATTTGCTCGATCAGCATCTGGAAATTGACGAACGAATCAAACTGTGTGACAGTCTGATATTCGCCCAGCAAGTAACGGCGAATAAAACAGCGGTCGTTGTACTCAACAGGTTTCCACGCCGGGGGAGGGGCTTCCCGATTCAGGAACTGAAGCAAATCGAATGCCGTGGCAACAGCTCTCTTTTCATCCTCTAACTTGCCTCGGAGGTCCATGTCCGTGCCATGCCAGATGCTGACATCATCGTTGTGCCGTCGATGCAGGAGTAGTTTCCGGTCGATAAGTGATTGAATCGCGTCGGTCCATTGACCCGCTTTGTCAAAGCCCATGGCAGCAAATTCGAGCAAGCTCTTCCCGGTTCGGGAACGCTCACCACTGGTGCCAAGTCCCAGGAGGCATGCCGTTTTCAACACACACATCTGCGAGGCATCATCTGGCACTTTGGACAGCGCACTCTCTGTCTCAAGCCACTGCCTGTGCGTTCCGCCGACAGCGGTATCGGCGCGCATGGCTGGCGAAAAGTAGTTATACAAGTGCTGCGGACTGATACTGTAGCCCAGGCTTTCATGGTACATAAAGCTGAACAGGGTCCGTTCGTTTTGAGCAACCCGAGCAGAGACGCGCGGCAGCAAATACAGCGTTGCTGGCTCAAGCGGAAAAGCGTTGTAGAGAAGCTCACTCAGTTCTGCTTGTGTAAAGTCGGTGAAGAGCCCGCTCGCCTGTGCTGATTTGGCAAGTTCCGTGGCCTTTCGTTTGGTGATTTCTGGTTCGCGTTCACCTCGACGATCCGCCATCACTTCGCCGACAAGTCGGTAGATTTCCTTACTGTCATCGACATACTGAATCGTTCGAAAGCGGCCTTCGATTTTTTTCCAGTCAGACCGAACGCCTTGCGGTGCATTCGACGCGTAATGCAGAAGTCCCTGATGAAGAATGAGACCAAGTGTGATTGGAATATCGGAAGACCGAGAAATAAACTCAGCCAGAAGCTGTAATTCCAGGAGTGCTTCGCCGCGACCATCGGCAACAAGCGTTTCCAGATGTCGGCCGAATTCGTCCCAAATCACGACAATTCGGTCGAATCCTTTTTCTGACGCCTTCTCTTTGAGGGCATTCAGGATTGCGATTGCATCCTGACCAGTCTTCGCTGGCATCGACTGCAGGAATCGGGCCTGACGACCGTCACACAAACGCTGCATCGACCCAATCGCTGCGTTTCGCAATGCAACGGCAAGACTCTCACACGAGCCATGCAGCGCAAGCACAATTCCTTGGCGATCCGGATGCTTTGCTCGATTTTCAGCAAATCCTCCCAGCTCTTTGCTGACGGATTTCAGCCGCCCCGCAATGTTCTTGAGTACATCACCGGCGTCAGGACGATTCTCGATCATCTGCAGCGTGTAAACCGCAGTGAGAGACTTTCCAGTACCGTACGGAGCAACGATCAAAAAGGCACGGTCAACGTCATGCGCGGTCATCGCACGAATGAGCGAGACACACTTCGTTGTTGGGCGAAAATGCTCAATGCGTGATGGCTGATCAGCATCAAATACAAGATTGATTGACTTCAGAAAGGATTCCGCATGGATGGTCGCCGATCCGGATTTCCTTGTCCGCTTTGTTTTTTTAGGCGACATGCAACGACCCCTCCTCGATGCTTGCATAGTGAGCGACGACCCAATCCAGTGGGCTTTGCTGTTTCACCCGGATGACTCGATCGCCAGCCATCCCTGAAATTTGAATTGCACCGTTTCCGGAGAGGCTTTCAGCACGGGATGCAACTTCGAACAGAGTCTCGGCCGTCAATGCAAAACAACGGCCCGGTCCTCCTGGCTTGCGCGCAGCATCTGTGATGGAGATATCAGATGCCCGGGCGCCACCGGAGGTATGTTCAAACGCTTTGGAAATTGCATACCCCAAGACCTCTGGGGGAATCGGCTTTACCTCGTGATGAAACTGGTAATAGCCGGATGTCTTAAAAAAGCTGAGCAATCCCAAGTCACGAAATGGACAGTCTGCACCGTCCTCTGGATCATCGTGAGTGTTGGGAATCGTTCTGGCATAACTTGCCAGCATGCAGCCCAGATCCCGGTCCAGTGTGGTTGCACTCGGCGGCTTCTTCGTCGTCATCTCGATCTGGCGTTTGAGGCTCTCCACGCAAACAGCCCGGTCAAACCGATCATGCCCGAAGCTGTTGAAGAACCAAGCCCATGAGGCCGCAAAAGCTGGATTGTTGACGAGGTTTACGTGAAGGATCCACCAAGTGCCTTCAGACAGGAAATATGGGTCCAGTTCCCAAACCCTGCACCCCAGTTCGGTCATTTGCAGTAGCGAGCGTTTGCCTGCGACGGCTTCCGGCGCAGGTTCCGCCAGCTGCGTTGCCATCAACCAGTGGCGAATGGACTTCCCCATGTTGCGACCGACGCCGAGATGATCGGCAACATCGTCCTGAGTAAACAGCTCGGAATTCTTGTTCAGAAGTCGAAGGCCCTTGTGAAGCCAGCCTTCTCGAATTGCAAAGGTTTCGTGGCCTCCAAATCGCACTTTATTGCGCCTCCGTGTTCAGTTTTCATCAGTCGTTGATAGCGGTGAATTGCGTGAATCTTCGCAGTTGAGGCACTAGTTTTGCAAGGCATCGCACAGTTTCGTCTATCTCTTCGTCCGAATTCAAAACAGACACGCTAAATCGCACGCTGGCATAGGCTTGTGACTCCGACAATCCCATGGCCCGAAGGACATACGAGGGCTCTGGCCGCTGGTTGGTACACGCGGAACTTTGAGAACAACGAATTCCCTCCTGGTCAAGCCTTCCGACCAACGCTTCACCGTCCAGTCCTTCGAATCGCAAGTTTGTCGTATTGCAGACTCTGTTTTCCGGGTCGCCATTCACAAACACGTCAGGAATCTGAGTCAGAACGGCCCTTTCTAACCGGTCTCGTCGGTCCCGTAACGTGGAAATTGTATCGCCGAGCCGGCTCAGTCGGAGTCCAGCTGCAGCACCGGCCCCTGCGATTCCCGGAAGGTTCTCTGTACCGGCTCTGCGACCGGATTCCTGAGAACCGCCAAATATGAACTGGGCAAGTTTCACGCCCGGTCGGACGTAAAGTCCGCCGACTCCCTGCGGTCCATTAAACTTGTGAGCGCTGAACGACAGGAAATCACAACCCAAATCTTCGACATTAACAGGCAGTTTTCCAACAGCCTGTGATGCGTCTGTATGGAACAAAACGCCGCGATCACGACACAGCCTTGCGATTTCTTCGACTGGCTGAATCACCCCCGTTTCATTGTTCACCCAGTGAACGGACACAAGAGTTGTGTTTGGCGTGAGTGACTCTGCAAGTTGTTGAGCGTCAATTCGTCCGAGCCGATCCGTTGGAAGTCTGCAAACAGACGTCCCCTGATTTTCCATGACTTCGCACAGCGACTTGATGGAGGAATGCTCAATCTCTGTCGTTATCAAGGATGAATTCGGCTGTATGCACGTTCGCTGGAGTACCCAATTGTTCGCTTCGGTGGCCCCTGATGTGAAACACAACGAATGCGACTGAGCCCCGAACAACTCTGCCATGGCTTCACGCGAATTTTGCAACAGCCGACGAGACCTTTCTCCAGCTCGATTGCTGCTCGACGGGTTTCCAAATGAGTCCGACATTGCGGCGTTGACCGCAGCCATCACTTCCGGCAACGGCTGAGTTGTCGCGTTGTTATCTAAAAAAATCTCATTGGCCATTGCCGTAGTATTCTCGAAGCCCCCTAGTCTAGCAAGCTTCAAGCTCGCAGAGGCGCATCATAAACCTATTCGCCACCGATAGGCCGTCAATATTCGGCATCAAATGATCCAGAGATACGCTTTCAGTGCATTCAGATCCGCGACGTTGCCTTCCAGCGTCGTGACGGCAGTGGCGGAACCCTTCGACAGAGTCTCGATCAGTTCTTCGAAGTCCATGCCTGCCGTTCGTTTATTCTTACAGCTTGATCTGGGTTTGTTGGTCGATGAAAATCGCTCAGCAAAGCATTGTCTCGTGGTGACTCGTCGTCCAACACCTACCATCGATGACAGCGTTAAAGATGAGCATCGAGCCCCCTCATCCGGCCTGTCGGCCACCTTCTCCCCCTGTGAGGGGGCGAAGGGGCGATTGCAGAAATCGGAGGCACGTTGCCCGTGCGGATCACTCTTCGCCGCCCGCGACGTCCTGGCCAGCATCCGGGCAGGCGTGCCGGGGTCAAACGAGTTGATCGGCATTTGCCGGGGAATAGTATGGCCAGAGTCCCGAACTGCCAAATCTTACAAAGCATTGCTTGAGAAAACTTTGCGACGGCGAAGAGACAGAAACGCCTGAGCGACATCCGGCGTATCACTCAGCTCCTGTACGATTGTCGATTCCTTTTGACAGGTGCGGATGGTGTTAATACAATGTATCACCATTGTATTAACACCATTGGAGACCGGAAGATGCTCAAGAACTTCGTCAAACATGGCAACAGCTGGGCACTTGTCGTTGATCGGCCGATTCTCGACCTTCTGAAGATTGATCCTGAGTGCCCGGTGGAGCTGACCACGGATGGTACCTCCATCCGGATTACTGCCGCCGAAGACGGCAGTCAGAAGGAAAAACTGCGGAAAGCGAGCAGAAAGGTAAATGCTCGTCACAAGAAGGCCTTTCAAAAACTTGCTGAGTAGGTCGACATGCCTGAATTTCTGACATTGGAACTGAATTTCTGACATTGGAAGATGTGCTTGAGTTGCATGCTGGCCAAATCAAGAGCTATGGCGGCAGTGAAGGATTGCGGAGTAGCGATCTGCTGCAGTCTGCCATCGCCCAGCCTGGGGTAACCTTTGGCGGACAGTTCCTGCATACCGACATCTTTCAAATGGCAGCTGCCTACCTGTTCCATCTTGTTCAGAACCACCCCCTTCATTGACGGCAACAAACGAATTAGTTTGGAAGCGGCCTTGGTCTTTCTCGAACTCAATGGCCAGTCGATCGAAGTTGACGATGAGCAACTCGTCGAACTTGTTCTCGGAGTTGCTCAAGGTCAGATCGATCAGACGCAGATTGCCGAATTCTTTCGGACTCAGACCGTCACTCCCTGAGCAGAAGAGATGCGTTCCGCCTTCCGCCCGGTGAACTTCTCCCATCTTTCAACGATGACATCACAATACGGCGGAGGCGATGGATGCTCTTCGCCGCCAGCAGGATCGCGATGTAATCGCCCAAGGAATTGCGGAGCTGGAAGCCGGTCAGGGGATCCCTCTGGCAGAGGCCTTGCAAGCTGCCGCGGGACGGGCTCTTGGTACGCAAGGAATGACGTTCCGAGTCATCATTCTCCCGCAGGCTCATCGACACATTCGATTGAAACGCGGACTGGTGGGCAGACCATCATTCCGTCGAACAGGCGGTGCGGTGGGACGATACGGTCTATGTCCAGATCGAGACGCTGGCAGATTTCCCGGAGAGCAACGGCCTGTCTGCCGAGAACGATGAGTTCCCGTACGAAATCCGCGACAAGCTCCTTGGACTCGGTTCGCGGCCCGGTTATCGAGCCGTCTTCACGATCAAGGCCGATACGGTCTATGTCCTGTGACCGTACAGAGCGAGCCGCTCTGGATACTCTGAGACCGGACCAGGACGATCCTCCGCCCTCACGGTAACGCGCCCGTTGGAACGGATTGCCGAAGCGTTACGGCCCGACGCTTGCGACGGGACGGAAACGCAGGCACAGCGGTCCTCGGTGTCTTTCATGAAGTTGAAAGAAATCGCCCACCCGAGAATGTTCCCGAGCGGACGGAGCAGTGTTCCTATTTGCCAGCGCAACTGCCGCACGGATCGAAGCAGGGCTTCTTGTCCGGGAGGTCGATGAATGCGTTCCATTCTTCAACAACTTCGCGACTGATATTGCGGAATGTTTTCGATCGGTCGAAGATTCGTTAGTCTATGAACCACTTCCGGCTTGAATATCATTCTTGATATTCCTCCATTTTTCGAAACCGATCTTCCAGAGACGATCGGTCTTCATTGGCTTGGGGAAGGGATAGGCACCATATCATCTTCACCTGCCACTGATGATCCTTTGGCGGGCGTGTTCGCTTCCGGTAATTTGTGACCCATCTTGTCTCGTTTCGTCGCGAGATATTTTTCGCGTTGTTTTTCCGGTGGGGCAATGATTGGAACCTGCTCGACGAGTGTCAAATCGAAGCCGGGAAAGGCGTTGACCTTATGAGGATTGTTGGTCAACAATCGAACGGCAGACAATCCCAAGTCTTTCAAAATTTGAAGGCCGATTCCATAGTCGCGGGCATCCGCTTTGAATCCAAGCTTGTGGTTTGCCTCAACCGTATCCAACCCTTGGTCTTGAAGCTGATAGGCCTTGAGCTTGGCCAGCAACCCAATGCCGCGGCCTTCCTGAGGCAAATAGACGACCGCGCCGGTTCCCTCCGCCTGAATCATACGCATCGCCATATGGAGTTGGTCACCACAATCACAACGAAGCGAGTTGAGAACATCACCTGTGAAGCACGACGAGTGCACTCGCACAAGTGGAGCCGGGACCGAAGATAGGTCGCCCCAGACGATGGCCAACGGCTGTTGATCTTCGTGCTGTACGGTGTAAGCGATGACTCGAAACTGTCCGTAGTCACGGGTCTCAAATGAAACATCGGCTTCCCGTTGAACGAGTTGTTCGCGGCGACGACGATGACGCACAATCTGCTCTATGGAAATCAACGGAATGTTATGTTGTCGGCCGAGAGCCTGCAGTTCTTCGAATCCCGCCATCCCGGAACCCTGCTGACTCAAAATCTCAATCAACACGCCGACAGGCTTCATTCCGGCCAAACGCATCAAGTCGATCGTCGCTTCCGTGTGGCCGGTGCGTCTCAGCACACCACCATCTTTCGCAAGCAATGGGTTGATATGTCCTGGTCGAACAAAATCCGAGGCAACGCTGTCACCGCAGCTGATCGCCAGGATTGTTTTCGCGCGATTCTCGGTACTGACCCCACTGCCTGAATCTCGATGATCGATGGGGGTCAAAAAATGAGTCTGATGGGGAGCGGTATTACGCAGACTATCAACGATCGGCAACAATCTCAGCCTGTCCGCAGTTTCTTGCAGCATCGGCACACACAACACACCCGCCCCATGGCGAATCATGAAATTCACCTGCTCCGGCGTGATCGTTTCGGCGGAGCAAACGAAGTCCCCTTCGTTCTCTCGTCCCTCATCATCGACAACGATGACCAACCCGCCGTTCTTGAGGGCATCGAGAGCCGAATCTAATGAGTGAAAATTTTCGGGATTCGCGTTGGAATTGATCATTTTCGAATTGAGCCTAAGTCTTCGGAGTAGGGGAGGGGGGCGGGGGGGCGATTCGCTTCGGTCAATCACAGTGTCCAGGAATTATAGACGGAGACAAAAGGGAATCCTCGTGACGAGAGACACGATCGGCAACACGCTGACGAAAAACGGCGCTTTTGACGGATGTCTATCTCCTTCCCTCTCGGGGATTCCCAATTTTTGGCGTCTCGAGATCGAAATTGTTCTCGATTTGGAGTTCCTTCTTTTGTCCTTCTTGCATTACCAATCGTGAATTCCGAATGATGAGCAGACACGTCATAGCCAGCATGATCGCGCGGGCTCCTGCAACCATGCAAACTCTACGACTTCGACATCAACGTTTCTACCGCAACAACTTGACATCGCAGCCATTGTCGATATGTTAAAGTGTGGATTATGCTTCAACCCGCCGCCTCAATAAAGCGTTTGAACCTTCCTCTTTTTCCCGCGCCATTGCCCACCTCGAAATGAACACGTAACGAACAACCGTATCGACCATCTTGAGCGGTATTTCGGATTCTCGCAACGATGATTCATTGTGCCCGTTGCCCCACGGGGAAAGAGATTGACCATGCCCGCACCATCGTTCCGATCTTATCGGCTTCCGGCTGGCATTCTGCTTCTCGCCTTGTTGCTTGCCCTCGATAATCCCGCGGTCGCCGCGAAGCCCAATGGTCTGGGGGATCCCGGATTACTGACACGAATTCGCTTAGAACCAAATGCTGCTGGGAACGGGATTCACATTCGCGGCCGCGACGGACGTCAACAGCTATTCGTAACAGGAATTCACGCCACGGGACAACTCCGCGACACGACACGCGCAGTGCAGTACACGTCGGTGCCGGCGGATCTGGTGCAGATTGATGCCACCGGATTTTTGACACCGCTACGGGATGGAAAAACCGTTGTGAGAGCGGTTGCATCAGGCAACATCGCAGACGACATCGTCGTGGAAATAACAGGATTTGCAACCGACGTTCCGGTCAATTTTCCGAATCAGATCATCCCCATTTTCACAAAACTCAGTTGCAATGGCGGCGGCTGTCACGGAAAGGCGAGCGGTCAAAACGGATTTAAACTGGGGCTTCTTGGGTTCTTTCCTGAAGATGATCACGAATTTCTGGTGAAGGAAGGCCGTGGTCGTCGAATTTTTCCGGCCTCACCCAGCGAAAGTTTGCTGCTGACAAAGCCAACGGGCAAGTCTCCACACGGGGGCGGGAAGCGGATGGAAGTCGACGGCTATGAGTACCGAATCCTCGAACGTTGGATCGCACAAGGGATGCCCTATGGCTCATCCAGTGATCCGGTCGTGATCGGCATCAAGTGTCTTCCCGAAAGCCGACTCATGGATTCCGGATCGGAACAGCAAATCACTGTGCTGGCGACCTACAACGACGGCTCGACAGAAGACGTCACTCGTATGTCGCTTTTCGAAGCAAACAGTTCGGACATGGCCGAAGTCAGCAACACGGGCTTGGTGAAGACACTCGATCTTGCCGGCGAAGTCGCAATCATGGCTCGATACCAAGGTCAGGTCTCCGTTTTTCGTTCGACGATTCCCCTCGGTGCGGAGATCACTTCTCGGCCTGTTCTCCAAAATTTCATTGACCAGGCCGTCGTCGGAAAACTGGACGTCTTAGGCATCCCTGCTTCTCCGGCATGCGATGATGCGACATTTTTTCGACGGGCCTACATCGACATTACCGGAACATTACCGACAGAATCCGAAGCTTCGAGGTTTCTCGCGGATACCGACCTTGAAAAGCGGAACAAAGCCATTGACACACTCGTCGATTCACTGGCCTATGCCGACCACTTTGCCAACAAGTGGAATTTTTTGCTTCGGAACAAGAACAAAGGCAACGACCAACTGGCCACGACTTACGGCTTTCACCGCTGGATTTGGTCCAGCTTATACGAGAACAAACCCTATGATCAATTCGTTCGAGACATTCTGACGGCTTCGGGTGATGCCGAAACCAATCCGCCCGTCGCGTGGTATCGCGAAGTCAGTTCTGCGAATGAGCAGGTGGAGGATGTGTCGCAACTGTTCCTCGGACTTCGGATCCAATGTGCGCGTTGCCACCATCATCCCTTCGAAAAATGGAGTCAGGATGATTACTACGGTTTGGCCGCCTTCTTCAGCCGCGTGGGAAAGAAAAACATCATTGGTGGCGACCTTGGAAAACGAGACAAGCGATTATTTGCACTCGACAACCAAGGGCCCGCAAAAGCAAAAAATGAACGGACGGGGCAGATGCTGGCTCCGGTCGGTCTCGGCGGTAAACCTGTCACCGTGACGTCGGATGATGATCCCCGCATTCTGTTAGCCGACTGGATGGTGGCCTCGGAAAACCCCTTCTTCGCGAAGTCACTGGTGAATCGTTACTGGAAGCACTTTTTTAGTCGAGGCATCGTCGAACCGGAAGACGACATGCGCGAGACGAATCCCCCAACGAACCCCGAGTTATTAAACACACTCTCTCAGGATTTCATTGCCCACAAGTTCGATCTGAAACACCTCGTCCGAACGATCTGCCGATCATCAACGTATCAACTCAGTTCACTGCCGAATGAATTCAATGTGAAAGACAAACAGAACTTTTCTCGATACTACCCAAAGCGTCTGACGGCGGAAGTACTTTACGATGCTTTTCATCAGGTCACTGCGACGCAGCAAACATTCACGGGATTGCCCGCCGGGACTCGCTCGATGCAGATCCCCGATTCGGCAGCGGCCCAAAGTATTTATTTTCTAAAAGTATTTGGCCAGCCACAAGGAGACACCGCTTGCGAATGTGAACGTTCCCAAGAGGCGAATCTCGCACAAAGTTTGCATTTGCTCAACAGCAGTGAAGTTCAGAGCAAGATCGCGGATAACGCCGGCCGTTCGGGGTTGCTCGCCAACGACAAAGTCCGACCCACTGCCGCCAAACTTACGGAGCTTTATCGGTGGGCTTACAGTCGCTTACCCGATGACGGCGAAATGAAAATTGCAATGAGCCATCTGGAAAAACACAAAGACAACACCAAGTCGGCCTATGAAGACATCATCTGGGCTCTCATCAATTCCAAGGAATTCTTGTTCAATCACTGATTGTGGGAATCAACATCGAACCGTATCGATCAGGCCACTGGAGCAAAAGAGTCCACCCTGTGGATCCAGCCACTTCGGTACTTCAGTGGCGTCAGACCGACGCGGGATCCGCGGAGTGACTCAACAAAAACGTTCCACCCCGGCAACCAAGATCGGATTCGCCTCGGATCACCTTCTACAAAACCGCATGAAACAGGCAACCGACCCATTGAAAATCATGACCGCACTCCCGCTTGAATATCCAGAGACGCTCCGATGAATCAAACATCGATCACGCGCTGCCGATTCGTTCTCGCGGCGTTCATGATCCTCTTTTTTTTACTTGTTGATACTCGAGTTCAAGCACAACTTCCCTCGACTCAACTCTTCGCAATTTTCCCAACCGGTGGACAAGCGGGACAGGTTGTTGACCTCCAATTAACCCGCGGTCATGATTTGGAGGAGATCCATCGAGTGATCTTCAATCATCCTGGCATTTCCGCGTTACCCAAGTTAGAGAACGTGGCTGACACTTTGAAGGACGTCTCAAATCCTTTCACTGTGACGATTTCTGCAGACGTTCCGCCAGGTCCCTACGAAGTTCGCGCCGTGGGATTGTATGGCGTCAGTAACCCGCGAACGTTTGTCGTCGGAACCCAACCCGAGTGGAACGAAGTTGAGCCGAATAACACGCGAGACCTGGCGATGGCCATGGATTTCAACCAGACAATCAATGGGCGGATGAATCTCCCCACGGACATCGACTGGTTCAAATTCGAAGGTCGGTCCGGACAGAGAATTCTGGTCGAGGGTACCGCGTATAGCGTCGATTCAAGAATGGCCACAACGCTCGAACTCTATGACGAGTCCGGCCGGCTTCTTGTTCTTGCCAGAAATACACAGGTCAACAAGGATGCCCTGCTCGATGTCACGCTTCCCGACAACGGCCGCTATTTTTTGAAAGTTTACGACTTTGTGTACGCCGGCGGTGATGATTATCCATACCGTCTCCGCGTAAAAACGAGCCCGCATATCGATTTCATCGTCCCGCCCGCTGGACCGCCGGGCTCCAACCAAGAATACACGGTTTATGGCCGTAACCTTCCGGGCGGCCAATTATCCCCACTGTCTATACACGGTCGAGCACTTGAACAATTAGTGGTCTCAATCTCGCTGCCAAATCAGGCCGACGTCCTCGACGCACGAACGATTCTCGAACCATTCTCAGCCGGTATGGATGCCGTCCCGTTCACGATCAATTCCGCTCACGGACCTTCCAATGCGGTGATGGTTTATCTCAGCGACACAGCCCCAGTCCTTGAAATGGAGCCGAACAACGACGGCAGGCAGGCTCAGAAACTGTTCATTCCGAGCGACGTTGCTGGGCAATTTCAAGCGCGAGGTGATATTGACTGCTATTCCTTCGAAGCCCAACCAAAGGACGTCTTCTGGCTGGAGGTGATCGCGCATCGAGCCGGTTCGGCAGCCGATCCGGTGTTCGTTCTGGATCAGGTCAAGGTCAACGAAAAGGGGGAAGAATCACTGACGCGGATTACCGCCCTCGATGACGACCCAGCCAACCCGCTTGTCAACTTGTTTGAAACTCTGACTGACGATGTCGCCGTCAAGTTTGTGGCTCCAACCCACGGTACGTACCGAATCAGCCTGCGTGATCGGTACGGCAAGACTCGTGGCGATCCGAGCCTACAATATCGACTGATCCTTCGGAAGGAGTCCCCCGATTTTCGCGTTGTCGCCGTGCCGTGTACACTCACCGCACCGAATGCACGCCAACCCGCTCCCTCAGAAATTGCGTTGCGGCGTGGCGATCACTTTGCCGTCCATGTTATGGCCTTCCGACGTGATGGTTTTGCGGCACCGATCACTGTGGCTGCGGAGGGGCTTCCTCCTGGCGTCTCCTGTCGTGACATCAGTATTGGTACGACACCTTCGAGTGGAGTTCTTGTGTTTTCCTCGACGGAAGATGCGCCGGCATGGATAGGTACAGTCAAAATCACCGCGAAGGCTCAAATCGACGAACTCGAGACCGTCCAAGCACTAAAGGCGGCTCAGGCGACAGCGAAAGCGGCAGGTGAGGCCCTGACTGCGGCAGAGAATGGTCTCTCAAAACAAACAGATGACTTAACCAAGGCTGCGGAGGCCTTAGAAGTTGCTCAGGCGGCATTCGCCGCGAAACCCGAGGATGACGGATTAAAAAAGAAGGCGGCTGATGCCGCGACGAGATCCTTGCAGATCATGAACGCTCACATGGCCGCCAATGATGCAAAGGCCGCCGCTGAGAACAAGAGAAATCAAGCCAGCGAAATTGTTGGAAAGTTAGATGCTGTAAGGCAGTCCCGCACACGGTTCGTCACTCACCCGGCTCGCTATGGAACCATTCAATGGACCGCGGCCAAGCCAAATCCGGACGTTCCGCAAAAAAACATCTTAGTCAGTGCACGCATCGCACAATCTGTCGAACTCTCCGTCGTGGTGGAACCCGCTCCATTCCAAGTCTCGACGGATGTGCATCGAATGGAAGTCAACCACGGTCGACAGATTCTTGTGCCCATGCACGTTGTCCGACGAAATGGTTTTGACCAACCGATCGATGTCAAAGTATCGGGTTTGCCCGATAGTGTTCAGGCAGAAAAAAAAACGATTTCCACTGAGACTTCGGACGCACTCATCCGCCTATTTGTCCCTCCCGAGGTACCGGTCGGAACCTACGCCGCCCATTTATCCCTGGTGGCTCCCGTAACCTATCGCAAGAACCCCGCTAGGGCCGACCGTCTCAAGGTCGAATTCACCGCCGTCGAACAGATCGCACGGTCTGCAGAGGAATCGCTGAAGAGAGCGATGGCAACCAAAGAGGCTAGCGACAAAAAAGCCTCTGATGACGCAGACGCCCTGAAACTAGTGGCTGAAGCAAAGGTGCAGTCCGGCAGGTCCTTGGCTGCCGCGAAAACGGCTGAAAAGGCTGCGGCCGAAGTCATCAACAATCCGAGTCTGAACTCCGAGGACCGCGTGGCGGCCGAAAAAAAACTCCAGATTGCACACACGTTTTTGAAAGAGGCAGAGGACGCCCATGCAGAGGCGACCAAAAATGTTGATGATGCGACAGTGGTTGCCCAACAGTCCGCACAAGCTGGAATCAATACGGCAGACGCGTTCAAATTGGCCGAAGACCAGAACACTCTCGCCCAAGCCGACAAAAAAATTGCTGAGGAACGGTTCAAAGCCGCCACTGACTATTCCAAAGAAGCAAAACTTCAGTTCAGTCCAACTTCAACTTCGATCATCATTACCGTAAAAGCGGCACCGTATACCGTTGCTGCGAGCCCGAAAAACGACGGAAACATCAAACAGGGATCAAAACTCGAAGTCCATTGCGAAGTCAAGCGGCAGAATGGCTTTGCCGGTCCGGTGACTCTGACTCTCCCCATTCCAGCCGGTGTCAAAGGGATTAAAGCGGAACCAATCACAATCTCGGCGGGAAAGTCGACAGGCACACTTGTCGTCGAAGCCGAAAGTAACGCCCCTGAAGTTCAACTTGCCAATATGGTCATCCGCGCAGTGACGACTTGGGACGGCGAAGCGGCCGTCGATCAGCCCATAACTTTAAAGGTCGTGAACTAATTTTCACAACCGGCTTCAATGACCACGTGATGTATCCAATCCTCAAGACTTGCAGCGTATGTTCCAAAAACGCTTGCGAATTTACTTGATCCCCGCCTGAAACTTGCGTTTGGAATCGATCATACATGAGTTCCCCGATCACCCTGCAACAGAGGTCCACTGTGCGGACTCACTTTCTGTACGTCGCCTTAGCTCTGTTCTTCGACATACTCTTCACCGTGCCTGATGCCCTTCACGCGGAAGACGCCGCGCAGAAGGAGGGCCAGATTGAACCGGCAGCTGTCCGATTGGGACGACCCGTCGATTTTGAGAAGGACATTCAACCGATTCTTGATGAAAAATGTGTTGCTTGCCACAACGTGGCGATTGCCGAAAGCAAACTCATTCTCGAAGACGTACCGGCCATCCTGAAGGGCGGCAAGCGGGGTCCAGCGGTGATCGCAAAGGAGCCTGACAAGAGTTTGATGTATTTGATGGCAGCGCGGGCACTGGATCCTGTCATGCCACCATTGCCGAATAAAGTTTCGGCAGCCGCATTCAGTCCCGAGGAACTCGGCCTGCTCAGGACTTGGATCGAAGAGGGAGCACGTCAGGGGCTCAGCGTCGGACACTCCGCCGTTCAGTGGCAATCCGTTCCCTCGACGATGCACGCCATCTACAGCACGGCAGTCTCCACGTGGGGACGGTGGGCAGCATGCGGGCGTGCAAATCAACTCGATCTTTACGACATTGCAACCGGCGACTACGTTGATCGCTTACAGGATCCAGCACTGGCAACGATCCACGTCGGCGACAAACCGTTCTATCCTCAGGGGGCGGCTCATCGTGATTTCGTTCATGCCCTCGCATTCAGTCCTTCCGCAGACGTCCTTGCTTCGGCAGGATATCGCGAAGTTAAACTGTGGCAACGGCCTTCGAATGTGACGTCTGGTAACTTTTCTCAAGATTGGGGGGTCACGGCCATGGCCGTATCACCCGACGGCAAATGGCTGGCCCTCGGCCGAACTGACAATTCCATTGCTCTTCAAGGTTTGATCGATCAGAACGCCAAACGGATTCTCGTCGGACACATGGGGCCGATCGGGGGAGTTCAATTTTCGGCTGACTCGAGCAGGCTGTTCAGCGGATCGAAAGACAAATCCCTTCGCCAGTGGAATGTCGCCGAAGGGACTCAAACGTCTCACCTTGAAACGTCTGAAGAGGTCACGAGCGTGGCGTTGAACCTCGACAGCACCTGCCTGTTCTCGGGTCACACGGGTGACAACGTCATCCGTGGGTGGCGTATTCCTTTTGAATTGGCGAAACCTGCTGACGGTGACAAGGCAGCAGAGCCTGTCAAGCCAATCGTTGAAATGAAAGGGCATACGGCAGCAACCACGTCATTAGCGTTGCTCGGTCCGGCTGGAACACATCTGCTCTCGGCGAGTGCTGACTCGACATGGCGGGTCTGGGAAATCTCAACGGGAAATCAGACGCAGTCACAAAATCATGGCGCTCCTATCACGGGCCTGACGGTGAAACCGGATGGTCTATTGATCGTGACCTGTGGAGGCAACAATGCACGACTGTGGAAATTTGATGGCAGTCCGGTGGCGGAACTGAAAGGAAGTATCGCCTCTCAGCGAACCGTTCTGATGCAGACCGATGCGGACACTGTTGCCAAGTCGCGAGTCGCGTTGGCTGATGCCGCGTTCAAAGCTGCCGAAAAAAACTATACGGAGCGTGAAGAGGCCACGAAAAAAGCCATCGAGCAGAAGCCTGTCACAGAAAAGGGGCTGATGGAAGCCAAGACAAAAGAGGAGGTCGCCTTAGCGGCTGTTGAAGTCGCAAAAAAAGAACTGGAAGGCCAACCGGACGACGAGGTCCTCAAAAAGAAAAAGTCCGATGCGGACGCCGCAGCGATGAAGGAAACGGAAGCGGTGAAGAAGGCTCAAGAAGCCATTGAGGCCGTAATCAAGTCGATTGCTCAGTCCGAAAGTGGTCAGCAATCCGCAGTCGAACAACAAAAACTCGCCAAGGGACTTCTCGACAATGAGACCAACGCAGCCAACCTGGTAGAGACCCTTTTCAATCAAGCCAAGACTGACTATTCGGCAACAGAAAAGACCGTCAAGTGTGTGGCGTTCGTCGACGAGGGAAAGCTTATCGCAACGGCTGGCGACGATGGTGTTATTCGTTTGTGGAGTGGTACGACGGGCAAGCCGTTGGAAGAAATCATCGGGCACAGGTCTTCCATTGATTTGCTGGTGTCCGGCCAAAATCGGCTGCTTGTTTCAGCCAGCGACGACAAATCCATTCTCGCTTGGGATGCCAATCCGAGATGGAACGTGATCGCAACGCTTGGTCCCCCTCCGGAGAACATGCTCGATTTGGCGCAGTCACAGTTCGCCAACCGAGTGTTGTCTCTGGCATTCAGCCCGGACGGAAAAATCTTGGCCACGGGAGGTGGTGAGCCTTCACGTAGCGGTGAGTTGATTCTTTGGGACGTTGCGGCAAAATCTGTCCTCCGCACCTTTGTCGATCCCCATAGCGATACCATTTTTGGAATCGACTTTTCCAGCGACGGAAAGTTTCTCGTTACGGGTGGTGCGGATAAGTTCGTCAAACAATTTGACGTGGAAACGGGAAAATTAGTGCGCTCATTCGAAGGTCATACGCACCATGTACTCGACGTGAGTTGGAGGGGAGACGGGAGTCGCATTGTCAGTGCTGGTGCCGACAATACGGTCAAGGTGTGGAATGTCGAAACGGGAGAACAACACCGAACAATTCAAAATTATGCGAAGCAGGTCACATCGATTCAGTTTATTGGCTCGACCGACAACATGATCAGTTGCAGCGGCGACAAAACAGTCAAGATGCACCGATCGATCAGCGGCGACAACTACCGCAGTTTTCTCGGCGAAACGGATTTCATTTATTCCACGGCGTGTACGCGAGACGAGTCACTGGCAATTGCCGGTGGTGAGGACGGCGTGTTCCGAGTCTGGAATGGAACGAATGCTCAGATTTTATTTCAATTTAATCCACCGAAAACCGCTGGAGAAACTGCGCACGCAAAGGCGCAGTAATTCATTGGCACATTCGTTGTGGGGTCTGCCAATCGCCGCCACAACAAACACGTTTTGACACTCGCCGGCCGATTGCCCGAGGAACTGATCGCGATTCAAAAAAACTCCATTTCCTCAGGTTCGCAATCACCGTTTTCAACACTGATCGAAGGCGGAAGCCGTTCACGCGAATTGGCCGGTAGAGCAATCCACGTCGGCGGAAACCACTGCGGGACTTCGACGGTTCGCAGATCTGGCGAACTCTATTTGAACAATTGAAAACCAACAAACATCTCATGGACGGCAACGGAGTACCATATTGGTCAGATTGGATCGGTCCCATGATTCGTTAGACGGTGATGATTCACAGAAGGCAGACGTTGAATGTCACGCCATAGGGATGGCGTGTCTTTAGCGACTGACGCTTCCTCTGCAAACGTTCCTGTTCAGGGTCACACATGTCGGAGCAACTCAATCAACGCCTGCTTGAAGAATTGACGAAACTCAAATTGATTGATTCGCATACACATATCAACCCTCATTCGCCTGCATCCTCAACGCTGGCTGACATCCTAGGATATCACTACTACACCGAGTTGGCTCATTCGGCCGGGATGCCCAAATCTCGGATCGAGGAATCAGGTCTTGCCGCCAAAGACAAGGTCGGACGGATGGTGGATCTTCTCTCTGCTCTAGACAACACCATTCAAGTCAGCTGGCTTGTTGAAATCTGTCGCAAGTTCTTTGGGTTTGCGGACGACCAAATTACACCGAGCAACTGGGAGTCGTTGTACGACCATGCGGCCGCGAAAATGGCTGAGCCCGACTGGGAAAATCAGTGCCTGAATCAGTCGGGGATCGAACGCATTTTTCTGACAAACGATTTCGACGATCCGCTCACGGGATTTGACACTCAACGGTATCTCCCGTGTCTGCGCACGGATAATCTTGTCTTTCAGCTGTCCCAAGTAGAAATACGCAATCGCCTAGAGCAGGCGACTGGCAACGAGTTCAATGATGCAGCAAGCCTTCGCTCTTCGATCGGCCATCTCTTCGAACACTTCACATCAAACGGTGCTCGGGCCTGTGCAATCTCACTCCCCCCATCGTTCGAACCGATGAAGATTGACTCAACCGAATCTGTGGATCGAATTCTGAGGGGTCTTATTGCGGGTCGCGAGATATCCGCCGCCGAATCAACGACGCTGAGTCGTTTCGTGTTTTGGAACATTGCCGAATTTTGTGCCGAATATCGATTGCCGTTCGACCTAATGATCGGCGTCAATCGAGGTGTCTATCTGGAGGGCGTTTTTCAAGGACAAGACCTGTTCGACCAACGCGTTTCGTTGATTCAGTACAAAGCCCTATTCAACGCCTTCCCTCAGGTCACATTTCCAATCTCCGTTCTGGCCCACACTTCAAATCAGGAACTGGTGAGCTACAGTTGGATCTTTCCGAACGTGGTGACGAATGCTCACTGGTGGTACTCGAACCTCCCCAGCTACATCGAAATTGAGACTCGGGCTCGACTCCAAGCCGTTCCCCGAACAAAGCAAATCGGGTACTATAGTGACATGTATAAACTGGAGTTTGCGTGGCCGAAATTCTGCATGTATCGGGAATGCTTGACACGAGTACTCGTTCAGGACTTTGTCATTGCTCGGCACTGGTCAGAAGATCGGGCATTGGAACTCGGTCGACAGGTACTGCGGGGAAATGTCGAAAGTATATTTCGCCTATAAGACTCCCTGAGTGAGATACCTCTTCGCGGTGAAAACCATGCCTCGTTCGCTGGTTCCCTTTCGGATGACGACGTTTGCCCGTAGAAATGTGACACCGTCTTCAGCAGCCATCGAACCACGTCCCTTTTTTTACTGATTTGCAGGTAACAAAATATGCCCACGCTCATTCTGCTCCTTGAAGGTCAGTCAATTTCCTTTGAGTTAACGACCGATGAAACGGTAGTCGGTCGGCACCCCGAATGCGGCTTTCAAATCAATTCGAATATGGTGTCTCGCAAGCATGCTAAAGTCACAAAAGTTGGCGAGAGATACTCAATCGAGGATATGGGGAGCGGAAATGGCACGTTCGTCAACTCGGAAAAACTTGAAGTTCCAACGCTGCTTGAACATCAAGACCGAATCAAACTCGGACCGATCATCTTGAGGTTTGAAGATCCCATTGGTGTGACATCAAGACTCTCGGGATCCACTCCCAAGACCTCTCAATCGCTGCAAGCGACGGCAACCGTCCAAGTGGACGTCATCGAGGGAGACGAAGATTCTGCCACAATTATGGGCACCGCCGATCACTCAACGGCCTTCGGTAAGCTAGAGGTCAACTCGGAAGCCAAGCTCAAGGGCGTCTTGGAAATCAGCCGGGCACTTGCAGGAACGTCTGACCTCGATGCAATCCTCCCTAAGATCCTCGACACCCTTTTTAAAATTTTTCCACACGCAGATCGAGGCTGCGTGCTTCTGATGGAAAGTTCCACCGGAAAAATGATTCCCAAGGCAATGAAACATCGACGCCAGAACGACGACGAAACCGTCAAACTGAGCCGCACAATTCTGCACACAGTCCTGGAAAAAAAAGTTGGCGTTCTTTCGGCCGATGCCGCAAATGACTCGCGATTTCAGGCGAGCGAGTCCATTGCCAACCTCACAATTCGATCGATGATGTGTGTCCCTCTACTCAGCCTCGGTGGAGAGCCGATGGGGATCATTAACATTGATACTCAAAATGCGTTCAACCAATTTCGTCCTGACGATCTAGACCTGCTGACGGCGATCGCCGGACAGGCCGCCATGTCGTATGAGCAAGCCAAATTGGTCATCACGGCGATGGAGAAACAAAAGCAAGACAAAGAAATGGACATCGCGATGGGAGTCCAGCGATCATTGCTTCCCATCACCATTCCGCAACCCGATGGCTGGGAAATTTATGCTTCGTACGACTCCGCTCAAGCAGTCGGCGGAGACTACTACGATGCCTTCGAAATGGAAAATGGAAAGAAGATCTGCCTCGCCTTCGGTGACGTCGCGGGAAAGGGAGTGCCTGCATCACTGGTCATGTCACGAATTTCAACAGTGGTGACTAACGTAATGACCTTCGTCAACGATATCGGCGAGGCCATCAATCGCATCAACAACCAGATGTGTCTTCGCGGGATCGAAGGTCGCTTTGTCACATTTATTCTGATTGTCTTCGATGTGAAATCGGGAGTGATGACGATCGGAAACGCCGGGCATATGCCGATTATGATCCGCAAGAACGATGGCACAATTGAAGAATTCGGAGATGAGGCCGTTGGAGTCCCCATCGGTGTCCTCGAAGGATTCCCCTACGATGTGCTCAAACGGACCATCGCACCGGGAGAGTCTTGCGTGATTTATACCGATGGCGTCAGTGAAGCGATGAATTACAAGAGCGAGCTCTACGGAGTCGAACGTCTGCGACAACTCATGAAAGCGAGCGTTGGCGGTGATGCCGACAGCCTCGGCAAAACAATCCTCGCAGACGTGCGCAAATTCGCCGGAGGCCGACCACAGAACGATGACATTACCATCATGGTTTTCGGCCGAAAGTAGCCCGGCTTTGATTCATTCATGATGGTGGTCGATGTCGGGTAGGCATTGTCCACAATGTTTACCCGACTCGTGCCCTGATCGGAAAGATCACCAATTCTTTAGCGGGTTTTTGCCAACGCCCCGTTCAGTTTTGTCAAAGCCTCCGTCGTCATTCGACCGAGGAAATCACCGCTTTGGCGTATCCCATGCTTCGCACTACTTCCAAGACTTCACTCCAAGTCGGGAACATGCGACCGCTTTGGCGTTTGTAGTCATCCATGGCCCGCATAAACTCGATTTCATCGCCCGAGTAATCGCGTTCACATGTCGTCGGATCAATCAAACGGCGGCGTTCCACCTTCCGCCGCGGCGCCACTTGTCGCTCTTGAACCGGATGGTCACCATTGATTACCCCAACGCGATAATCCGTCTTACGGCGATCACCGCAAACTCGCTGATTCTGAATTCTTCGTTCTACCGCTTCAGCCATATCCGTTCTGAGGGCCATACGTTCCACCTTTTCGTCGCAGGTTCCGAGGGGGGCGATCCTTCGCAGAAACTGGGGAGTCGATCCGTGTCGTCTCTATTATGACCGCCACTCGGCAGGTTGGACGGAACCTAATGATTGGGAAGAGATGTTACGAGAAATAAACATTGCCGATAACGTAGAAATGACGATCGTACCAATTGTCGGGGATGGCGGTCATGCAGACCGGGGCCAATAGCCAGAAGAGACCACTCCAATGACACAAATTGACACGAAAGTCGATCAGCGACTGATTTGCTCGCGTGCAAATTGACGAGCCATCTTGTACGCATGACGAAGTGCGAAAGCGCGGGTTTCCATCTGCTCCTCCGTGTAATATTTGCCAGATTCACTCGTGGGCAAACCGG
>CAMCMU010000031.1 GCA_945876035.1 Schlesneria paludicola DSM 18645
CTCGACGACGCCATTGGCTCCCGGCCGCGTGGACTTCCGCCCACGACCCCGCCCGACCCAGTTGGCCGCCTTGTGCCGCGGGAGCACGTAGCGGACTTGGGTGATGCGGCCGGCTGGGCCGCGGATCACGGACAGTCGCTCCAATGCAAAGGGGGGCCGCGCACAGTACCGCAGCAAGTGTTCCAAGCTCTGAAAGGAGCTCGGCACGTCGCGGTCGATGAGTGCGATTCTGACGCTCGCGTCTATGGAAAACCCGCTGTTCTCCCAGGCGAGCATGTCGGCGGCGGCCGCGGCGTCGAGCAGGCCCGCAAGCCTGAACCAGCGGATCACGCGGCGCCGTACCCGCTCGGTGACCGTGGCCAGATCAGCCTGCGTGATCGGTCGTGCGGGCAGGAACACGGGCGGAGCGTCGGCCCCCTGCCGAAACACCCCATCGGTGACGCACGCGTGGCGATGCACGTGCTGGTTGAGCGCCGAGCCGAAGCGGTGGACGAAGGAGACGGCGACGAGCCGCTTCTGCCAGACTCAAGCCTTGTTTCGTGACCAGCAGGACCGATCCCTACTTGAACTCCGCCGATTGGTCCGGATCACCCAAACCGTTTTGAAGAGTCACGGAGTTCCGCTGTTTCGGCCGCTTTGCGGCGGCTGACACGGTCACGGAAGGCGAGTGGACTCGCTTCCCCTTGACCACCTGACATCGTACAGTCATGGATCGGAGCGGGCCGAGCGGCCGCGGCGGAGTTGCCTCTGGTGATTTCGTCGAGGAAAGTCCGGGCTTCACAGGACACGGTGGTGGGTAACACCCACCGTTCGCAAGGACCGGGATAGTGCCACAGAAAGTAAACCGCCGACCGCGCGAAACGGCTTGCCGATTCGTGGCGAGGTAAGGGTGAAACGGTGCGGTAAGAGCGCACCAGCGAATCGGGTGACCGATCGGCTAGGTAAACCCCACCGGAAGCAAGACCAAGCAGAACGCAGTTCGTTGATGTCGAAAGGTTTCAACGGCGCGAGGCGGTTCGTCTCGTAATGACGTTCGGGTAGGTTGCTAGAGCTGGCGAGCAATCGCTAGCCCAGAGAAATGGCCGTTCACGACAGAACCCGGCTTACAGGCCCGCTCCGATTTTGCTGAACCGCTGAATTGAGTTCAGCAGCCCATCTTGAAAACCCTCCCCCTCACAGATCTGGCTGACGCGCGCGGGTGGCGAGCCAGAAAAGAGGCTCCGAGCTGTCTGCGATCAACCGAAAATTCCAAGAGATCGGCGGCTGTCATCTTCGCCCGCTATTTCACGTTCTTTCAACATCGTCGCCCGGATGGCCACTCGAGTGGCCGTGACCGAAGTCGAAATCACAGCGGGCGACGGCCCCGGACCGCGACTCCGTGACAATTCGCCCTTGCGGTCCAGTGAGCCGATCAGTGGATTCGATAACCGGGCTTCGCCCCGGAATCGGGTTGAAGAAGATAGACTTCCTTGCCACCGGGACCGGCAGCCAGAATCATCCCTTCACTGATGCCGAATTTCATTTTGCGTGGAGCAAGATTGGCGCAGACAATCACTAAGCGACCAATGAGATCTTCCGGGTTGTAGGCGCTCTTAATTCCGGCAAAGACATTGCGTGTTGCCTCGCCGCCGAGGCTGAGCGTCAGTTGAAGCAGTTTGTCCGCCCCAGTCACATGGCTCGCAGAAACGATGCGTGCCACACGAAGATCGATCTTCACGAATTCATCGATCGTACACAGGTCTGTCACCAGCGGTTCGGCAGCGAGCGGTTCGGGTCCGTCGTTCCACGGCGTGTGTGGCGCGGTCGCGCCAGAAATTGTCTCCGCTACGGACGGCTTTTCGTCTTCAATCATGGCTTGAACCTGTGCGAGTTCAACTCGCTTCATGAGGTGTTCGAACTTGGCAACGCGCGTTCCAACGAGCGGCGTCTGAGAATCATTCCACGTTTGAATGGGCGTCTGCAGGAGCACCCCTGCCTGTCGAGCCAGATGCGGCAGAACCGGGGCTAGAAAGACGGCAATCTGTCGAAATAAATTCAGTGTCACCGTACAAGCGTCTTGAACATCAGAGGCCTTGCTCGGATCTTTCCGCATGATCCAAGGAGCCTTTTCATCGACATACTTATTCGCCTGATCGGCAAGCCCCATAATCAGTCGCATGGCACCGTTGTAGTCACAAACTTCGTAGGCCTTGGCAATCACGTCTGCCTCTGCCGCGGCATGCCGGAACAGACCACCATCGTCAGGATAGACCGTGGATAAACCGACATCCTCGAGAAATCGCGCTGTGCGGCTAGCGAGATTGGCAACCTTGCCTACAAGATCTGAATTGACTTTTGTGACGAACTCCTCAAGGTTCAGATCAATATCATCCAACCTCGCCCCTAGCTTTGAGGCATAGTAATACCTCAGAAATGCGGGATCGAGATGTTTGACGTAGGATGACGCTTGGATGAACGTCCCGCGCCGCTTCGCCATCTTTTCACCGTTCACGGTCAAGAAACCGTGGATATGAACGCGATCCGGCCGTCGAAATCCGGACGTCTTGAGCATCGCCGGCCAAAAAAGGGTGTGGAAGTAGGTAATGTCCTTGCCGATGAAATGATGTATTTCTGCTCCACGGATTTCGGAATCCACTCCGCACGCCCACCACTCATCCAATTTCTCTCCGTGCTTCTCGCACCATTCGGCCGTCGATCCGATGTAGCCAATCGGCGCGTCGAACCAAACGTACCAGTAATTTCCTGGGCTGTCGGGAATCTCAAAACCAAAGTAAGGGGCCGGTCGGGAGACGTCCCAGTCTCGCAACTCTTCACCAAGAAAATGCCCTTTCAAATAATTCGCAATTTCGGCCTGCAGGTGTTCGCCGGATTGTGTCCACTCGGTCAGCCAACCTCGCAATTTTTCAATTTGAACAAACAAATGCTGGGCGGATCGAAGCTCGGGCTTTGCACCCGAAAGCGTGCTGACGGGGTTGATCAGATCCGAGGGGCTGTATGTCTGTCCGCAAACCTCACAGTTGTCACCGTATTGGTCTGGCGCCTGGCAATCGGGTCGCGGACAGGTCCCTCGAACAAAGCGATCCGCAAGAAATGTTTGGGCTTGGGGGTCATAAAGTTGAGTCACCTTTTTTTCGGTGATCAGGCCCGCCACGCGGAGACTGGACCAAATCTGCTGACAAAGTTGGCGATTATGTTCGCCATCGGTGCTTCCGTAGTTGTCAAATTCGATACTGAACGCGGAAAAGTCCCGCAGATGGGCCTCTCTCATGTCAGCGATCAATGCGTGTTCAGAGCGTTGTTCTTGACGAGCACGAATCATAATCGCCGTGCCATGCGTGTCATCGGCGCAGATGTACACACATTGATTTCCTTGCAATTTTTGAAAACGGACCCAAATGTCCGTCTGAATGTATTCCACCAAATGCCCAAGGTGAATTTGTCCGTTGGCATAGGGCAGTGCTGAGGTGACAAGGATCCGTCGTCCGGTCATACGTTGTCCGTGGAAAAGGCGCAGTCAAACGGTGAAACAGAACTCGATTCTAAGGAGCAAAGATCCGAATCGCTACAGACCCGACGAACCCGGAAAGGAACCACTGGAATCGAATCCAAATTATCGCAAACACGTGATCGATGGCGTGTCACAGAGCAACCAACGGCGGGCAGACGAGCGGTGGCTAGGCAATCCCGGACGATTTTGCGGCAACGATTTCATGGACCACTCGACCACTCACATCGGTCAAACGAAAATCTCTTCCGGCATACCGGTAGGTCAGGCGTTCGTGATCGAAACCCAGCAAATGAAGCATCGTTGCATGGAGGTCGTGAACGTGAACAGGATTTTCGATCGCCTGGAAGCCGAACTCATCGGTTGCTCCATGAACGATGCCACCCTTCACGCCGCCACCGGCCAGCCAAACCGAGAAACCATAGTGGTTGTGGTCTCGACCGCTGAGTTCGGGAAGCTCGGCGACGGGTGTCCGACCAAATTCGCCTCCCCAGAGGATCAACGTTTCGTCAAACAGGCCGCGTTGTTTGAGATCCGTCAAGAACGCGGCAATCGGGCCATCCCATTCCTCGGCTAATTTTTTGTGTTGTGACTGCAGACCTCCATGATTATCCCAAGGCTGTCCTGCACCGCTCCAGACTTGAATGAACCGAACTCCACGCTCGATCAATCGACGGGTAGTCAATAACTGCCGACCATGAATTCCCTCACCGTAAAGTTCACGAGTGTGCTTGGTTTCACGAGTCAGATCGAAGGCCTCCGCAGCTTCACTTTGCATCCGATACGCCAATTCAAATGTCTGAATTCGGGATTCGAGCATTGGCGGATGCTGGCGTTCCTGAGAATGGATTTCGTTCAGCTTCTGGACCAAATCCAGTTGGCGTCGTTGTTCAACAAGCGTCATGCTCGTGTTTCGAATATTGGAAATCAACTTATCGACATCCGTCTGAGCCATGTCGAGATAGGTGCCCTGACAGGCTCCTGGCAAAAAGGACGAACGCCAGTTTTGAGTCGCAACGATAGGATAGCCGCCGGGACACATCACAATGAAACCGGGAAGATTGCGGTTTTCTGTTCCGAGCCCATAGTTGAGCCATGCTCCGAAGCTAGGGCGTGGCAGCCGACCGTCACCGCAGTTCATTAACATCAAAGACGGTTCGTGGTTGGGAACCTCTGCATGCATCGAGCGAATCACAGCCATGTCATCAATGTGTGCCGCCGTTTTCGCAAACAGTTCACTGACTTCGATGCCACTTTGTCCATACTTCGAAAATTGGAACGGCGAACGCATCGCGGCTCCCGTTTTGCGTTCCGTTCGCAAGTTGGAAGGCGAAATTGGTTTCCCATGATACTCGTCGAGTTTCGGCTTGGGGTCGAAGGTATCGACCTGCGAGGGGCCTCCGTTCATGAACAAATGCACAACATGTTTTGCCCGACCTTCAAAATGTGGTACCTGTTTCAGCGGCGGTTCCGAAGAAATTCTCGCCTCTTGACCCGACAGACGCCCGTCATCCTGTAACAGTCCGGCCAGCCCAATCAAACCGAATCCCATTCCGCATCGATTCAGCATGTCGCGTCTGGAGACAATGGGGGCGACTCTGTTTCGGGATGATTCGGCGGCACTCACAAGGTCGAATTTCATCAGTGTCCCAATTAAAAAAACCACTTTCCAATCGAAACCGCAGCACGGCGAAACGTCTTTTCGGCACTTCTTGCAGAACGTTTTTTGCGGGACATCAATGCCATTGCGTTCAGCCTCCTGCGATCGGTCCCTCAGAGACAAAGTAACCCCGTCGAACGGTCAAAGGAAGTGCACTTGCAAGCCTTTGGCTAATTTTCAAGGCTGGAGTCAGAATGAGTCACGGCGACTCCGACGGCCTCCGAATTCAATCCTTCACACGGCAGGAGATCGCTGTCAACATCCTGATTCATGAATGAAACAAGAAACGAACCACAACACATTCTTGGACCTCGAGCGACTCGACCTCAGCAACCGCGAGCCTCATAATCACCATTCGACGTTCACCACGGTTCTTATTGCGGGAGAGTCTCGTGTCAGGCTGGGTAGTGGAATTATGCGTCGTCGTTTTCATGGCGTTGCTCAATGGTTTCTTTGCGGCGGCGGAAATTGCGATCCTGACCGCCCGGCGAGGGCGCCTCGAAAAATGGGCCGATGAAGGGGATGGGGCCTCAAAAGTCGCGATTCAGCTGGCTGACGACGCCGATCGTTTTTTGCCCACAGTGCAAGTGGGTATCACCCTTGTCGGGACGTTTGCGTCAGCGTTCGCCGGAGCAAAACTGGCTGTGCCCCTTGCGGATTGGTTCGGCGGTCTTCCGGTCGACTGGATCGCCGAACGCAACCACGGTCTTGCGTTGACGCTTGTCGTGTGCGGAATCGCCTTTTTGCAACTGATTGTCGGTGAATTGGTCCCGAAGCGGATCGCCTTTCAAAACGCCGAGCCGATCGCCCGATTGGTCGCGTATCCGATGCTGATTTTACAACGCGTTTCCCGCCCGGCAATCGGATTTCTGCACGGTACGACGTTGCTCGTCTTGCGTCTGCTCGGGCAAAAAATCCTGCCACAGCGGACCGTGTCGATCGAAGATATCCAGCATCTGATTGAGACCGGCGCCGAAGCCGGAGTGCTGAAGGAGTCTGGACAAAAAATGGCGATGGAGGCCTTGCGGCTGAGTGATCGTACGGTCGTTGATATTCTGCGACCGAGAATCGACATCGACGCCATCGACATCGATACCCCTTCCGCGGAAGTCGTGGGTGCCATTGCGATGTCCGGATTTTCGCGAGTCCCCGTGTGCGAAGGAACAATTGACCAAATTGTCGGTTTTGTTTACATCAAGGATGTGTTTCTGCAGCAATATCTGGGCAGACCGATTGACTTGCGACGTTTGATTCGCCCTCCGCTATTCATCCCCAAATCCGTATCGATCAGCCGTCTTATGGAACTCTTTGAGGAACATAAGACGCAACTCGCCATCGTCTTGGACGAGTACGGAGGAACTCAGGGAATGGTGACATTTGAAGATGTCATGGAAATGCTGGTCGGCGAAATTCACGATGAACTCCGTCATGAAAGAGAATCAAAACAGGATCGTGAACAGGATATCATCCGGCGTGAGGATGGAAGCCTCTTGATTGACGGAACGGTCAACCTGCACCAACTCGAAGAAGCATTGGAAATCAGCCGCTGGATTGAAGCGCCTCCACGGGGCATCGGTACGATTTCCGGGTTGGTTCTTTCGATCCTAAAACGAGTGCCAGCCATCGGCGATGTCCTGACGTGGAACTCATTACGCATCGAAGTGGTCGATATGGATGGACAAAAAATAGATCGCCTGATGGTCCACAGCATCACCGAATCAGACAAGGACACCGAGGCACTCTCTCGAGATCAAAATATGTCGCCAGGGAAAGAACACTGATCATCTGACCGATCGCGTTAACCCAAACCAACGAATGGCCCAACGGCATTCCCTATTCCCATTCTGAAAATTCCACCCGCCCAGGGTTTCACCCCTGCCAAGAAAGCTCTGTCCATGCCAATCGCCATGATCACACCAGAAGCCCTGATCAATACCCGAGGACCGTGGGTTTCCTTGCTCGAAGATGCGGGATTTACCATTCACCATCCAGCAGATCGAAGCTTCACGCGCGGACTTTGCAGCGAACAGGAAACGGTGCGGGTTCTCCAAAACGCCTCTGCCGTGATTGCTGGCGGAGAGTACCTGACTGCGTCAGTCATGGCTGCTCTGCCGAATCTACGCGTGATTGCTCGCAATGGCGTTGGATACGACCGAGTCGATATTTCGACAGCGACCGCTCGGGGGATTCCCGTGACGATCACCCCCACCTCGAATCATGAATCTGTCGCTGAAACAACATTCGCACTTTTGTTGGCCATCGCCAAGCGAACCATCGCCAACAATGCCAGTACCCGTCTGGGAGATTGGTCGAGGGAGCAAACTGAACCCATCCGTGGCACGACACTCGGACTGGTTGGCCTCGGGCGGATTGGCCGCAGCACCGCGGTACGTGGCCGAGCGTTTGGAATGCATGTGATCGCCTATGAAACCAATCCGAACGATGCCTTCGTTCGGCAGCACGGCATTGAACTTGTCGATTTCGACACTCTGCTGAGTCGTAGTGATCACGTCAGCATTCACTGTCCGTTGAACCCGGAGACACAAGGACTATTCCACAAAGGCGTTTTTTCGAAAATGAAATCCGGCAGCGTCTTGCTGAACACCGCTCGCGGTGGTCTGGTGGTCGAAGCCGACCTGATCGACGCCCTCAAGTCGGGTCATCTCGCCGCAGCCGGGTTAGACGTCTTTGAACAGGAACCGACCTCGCCCGACAATCCGTTGTTCCAACTCGACAATGTGGTCGTCAGTCCGCATCGAGGAGGGACGGACAGGTTGTCACAGGAAAACATGGCGATTGAAGCGGCCGATTGCATTGCCAAATTGTCTCGAAATCAATGGCCGGAGGGAGCGGTCGTGAATCACGAATTGCGGTCCACTTGGAAGTGGTGAAATTCGAAGATCATTCCGGCGTCTCGACCATTTCGAAATTTCGAAACGCTAGATCCGTTGTCCGATCGTGGCCCTGCAAGCTCAAGTGGCCCGCTGCCAGTCGCCGGCCCTCGCGGGGGTTGTCGTCGGGTTGGCGTTCATCGTTCCAATCGATCGCTTGGCTGCCGTCAATCCAAGTCGCGAAGTGGGGACCATCGGCAATCAACATCGCCGTGAACCATTGCCGGTCGTGGGAGAGAATTCGGCGCGCGGCCACGCGTTTGAAGATCCCTCCCGTACCATAATCCTCCGGCTGATTGCGGTCACCGTTCTGGAAGCCATTCTGAATTTGAAATTCGTATCCGTTTGCCGGGGCCGTGGCGGTACCAGGATTTGCGCGAAAGAAGACTCCGCTATTCAGTTTTTCTCCATTCGTGATCGCTTCAAACTGCAGCACGAAATTTCCAGCCGTTTTTTCACTTTCCAAAAAACCTCGACCGTTCGCGACCCGCAGGGCTCCCTCCTTGACGGTAAACGAACTTTGGCTGCCGGGAACCGTACGCCAGCCTTGCAACGATTCACCATCAAACAACCGCACCTTGCCGAGGGGCTTCAGGTAGATATCGCGAAACTCAATTTTTCCACCGTTCATTTGCAATCCGATATGGCCCGTCAGCAGCGGCCTGTCAGACGCATCCCCATATTTCAGAATTTCTTTTCCGTCATACTTGGCCAGAATCTGTGAGCCCTCGACTCGGACATGAAACGAATGCCATTCATTGCCACACTGAACGGGGGTCTCGGGTTTGGCGCGTTTCACGAGGCTTCCCGTATGGAAGCCGGAAGGGTGTGTATCGCACATGTTCAACTCGTAGCAGTCGATCCCCGGATCGGTGGCAGTCGTTAGGGTTCGCAGAAAAATTCCACTGTTGCCCCCGGCGGCAAGCCGAAAATCACAACGGAGCTCATAGTCGGCAAATCGGCTCGTCGTACACAGCAGACCCGCATCTCCGTGGTCGGCCGACAACACTCCCTGATGCACCGACCAATTGAGATCGCTGTTGGCCTTCCATCCAAACAGTGTCTGACCATCAAACAAGCGGACCCATCCCGCCTCGAGTTCCTCACGATTCAACCAGTTGTGCCCGTCAGCGGAGGGCTCATCGATTGCGGGGACCGCGCGTAACGTGGCCGCGGACCCCGTGTTCTCGACAGTCGCGATCTCGACCGACTTCTGCGGCTCCACGTTTTTTGTGGCTTCTGTCGGTGGTCGCTGTGTCGGATTCATGCGGGAGGATTGAGGGTCACAACCGACGATGGTCGTGGTCAACCAAACAACTAGGGAATATCGATGTCGCATCACGGGTTCCTTCAATCGTTCCAAACGGGAGATGAGGCAGGGGCTCACACCCGCTTTCTGAACTTGATTTGCAACGACAAGGCTTTACTTGCCGGAGACCGAAAATGTGCTCTGTTCCATCGCCCAACGAAGATAAGATTCGATCCATGGATCGAGATCGCCGTCCAGCACCGCCAAAGGATGAGCCGTCTTATATTCCGAGCGATTGTCCTTGCAATACGATTCCGGATGCAGGACATAGCTGCGAATCGTCTCCCCTCCGAAACCGATCCGCGATTTCTGGCCACGACGCGCCGAAATCTCCGCGTCCCGTTTATCTTCTTCCATCTGGTACAGCTTGGCGATCATCATTTTTCTGGCGAGGGCGCGGTTTTGATGCTGACTCCGTTCATTCTGACACTGCACGACGGCATTGCTGGGCAGGTGAGTTAATCGGATCGCCGAATCGGTTTTGTTGACTTTCTGCCCACCCGCACCGCTGGCACGACAGATGTCTTCGCGGATGACTTTCGGGTTATCCCATTCAATATCAATGTTGATGCTATCATCCAGTTCGGGTGTCACATCCACCGCCGCAAAAGACGTTTGACGGCGGTGAGCCGAATCAAAGGGACTCATTCGGATCAAGCGGTGGTTCCCTGTCTCGCCTTTCAGCAGACCAAACACGAATGGCCCGCGAATGACAAGCGTGGCGGAATGAATCCCCGCCTCCTCGGCAGGAGATGAATCGATTAATTCTGTCGCAAAACCGCGGACCTCGGCCCACCGCTGATACATCCGCATCAGCATCTCCGCAAAGTCTTGGGCGTCCGTTCCGCCCTCTCCCGATTGGATCGCCACATACGCGTTACTGCCATCCTGAGACCCGGAAAGCATCGCCTGCAGTTCGGCTTGGACGAATTGGTCTTTCAAGAGGACTAACAAGCTCGTGGCATCGTCCCCCACGTCTTCGCCCATCTCGGCGAATTCGATCATCACCCCCAAATCTTCTGCCCCCTGGACCAGTTCGTCGACGGGCTTGATCGCGGCATTGAGTTGTTTGAATTCGTTCATCGTGGCCTGAGCTTTCTCTTGGTTATCCCAAAAGCCGGGCTCCGACATTTTTGAACCGATCTCGAGCACGCGTTGCTGTTTTCCTGCCCAGTCAAAGAGAGTCTCGGAGTTGGAGAATGCGGGCGATCAAATCTTTCGATTCTTCTTGAAGTGCAGTGTCCATAGTCGGCAGGTCAATTCTGTAACAAAGGAGGAAACACGGAACGGGGACGGAGTATACAGACCAAGCGCAGACGTTTGACATCGTCGGAGACATCAATCGTGGCGAAAATGCGGCATTCGTGTCGGGTCAATTCCAGGAAGGGTCGCATCAACAGTCGATCGCGGGGCCGCCAAATGTTTCAATTGCGAATTCTCTGCGCTACCCGTGGGCTCACCGATAAACTCGATCACGCCATCGCTCTGGATCAGGCCCTCAAATTGTTCATCCGTCTCGGGAACCGGCGACGTCTCGCCCCCTTGGGGATGGGTCACGCTCAACAGTTCTAATCCCTGCCGAATCAGCGAGATTTGACCGTGAACGGCCGCGCGTCCCGTGATGCTGACGGCACGTGAAAATCTTGTTTCCGGGTGTGCTGTCCTGATCTCAATCAGGCTTGACGTCGCGGAAGCCAAGGCAAACACACAGTCTTGGACGACGATTCCAATACCGGGAGCAGCAGCGTCCGCTAGTGCTCCACCGTATCGTATGAGCGGACCGGTATTTCGCAACGTCACTCGCGATAATTCAAAAGCAATCGGCCGAGCCGTTGCCTTGTGTCCGAAATTCATACAGGTTCCTTCGCCGACCTTCAAACAATTCGTCAGCGTCACACGACTCGGTGAATCGGTGAATAGCATCGCTGTCAGCGAGCCGAAAAACAGCGTGTTTTGCACCTCAATCTGTCCTGCCTGAGTCTGATCGGATTCGCTGCGGGTCGTGTCTTGCGGCATCCATGCCAACGTGGCGTAAGGAACGTGACCGGGCGTCATCTCGCCGACCGACTTCCAGTCCAACTCACAACCTTCCAGCGTCAGTCGCCGTGAACGAACGATGACGAGTGCGGTCGGGGTCGGTTCACCCGAGAAGGACTCACATCGAATCGCCACGTTCGACAATGCCACGGTCTCCGCGGCGAGTTTCAATGGGGTCTGGCGAATTTGAATCACCGGTCTGACACCCATGGCACCACGAATCGATAGGCTGGCGGGGAGCGCCGAACCGTCGGGCGGAAACTCGTCTGTCCCGTAGGGCCCCACTTCCGTCAGCAAAATTTCGCCATCCGGCGATGCTCTGGGCAATGGCAACAAGACCTTGCCTCTCTCATTCGTACGGGCTTTGCCCGTTGCTGTCCCGTCAATTTCCGAGAGAAGATCGGTCTTGGCCTCAACCGATTTTGCCATATCAACAATCCGGTTTTTTAAGGCCAGAAGGTCATTGCGCAGTCCGTGATTCGCCATCGTAAACACCAACCCAACGACGCAACATACGGCAGCCGCAATCCGCGGCCAACGAACAACTTTCGACGATCTTTTGGATTCTGTGAGATGTGGTATGGCTCCGTCGAACGAGCGGCGATACTGCTTCAATCGCGAGCGTGCCAAGGCCCCGGGCCTTCCCCATGCCTGCAGCAGTTCTCCAAAAGAACGAGGCCGCTCTGCAGGAGCCGGCGAAGTCATCTTGAAGAGAGCCTGAGCGATTCGATCCGGGGTATCGGGAGCCCAATGGCGCACATCTTCGATGCGACGGGACTGGTGTGCCGCGAGCTTCCTCAGCGGATCGGCCACCGGATGGGGTGGACGTCCAGAAAGAAGTTGCCACAACAGGCAACCGAGTGCGTACAAATCGGAGCCCGCATGGGCGTGCGCTCCGGTACCGATCAGTTCCGGAGCGATACCGTCGTAACTTTCCATCACATGCGACGCGTGAATCGTCAACTCCGGGCAAACGCAGGGGCGAATCCCACCATCGACAAGGATGGCTAAACCACGTTCTGTGAGACGTACGTTGGATAGCCGAATGTCACCGTGGACGAGTCCGAGGCGGTCCAGCGAGGCCAAGCCATCCAACAGTTGTCGGGCAATCTCGAAAACGACTGCGGCCGGAAAGCGGCCCCGGCGAACGAGCAATTCGTTCAAGGGAATTCCCGGCACAAACACGCTGGCGATGGCCAACTCTGCCTCAGCACTCGGAAGCATTTTCTGGGGGACGATCATGTGAGGGTGGGACCAACCCCGGGTTCGTTCGATGAACTCCCGCATCCGACAGCGACTTTCCTCAGCATCGTCGGTCAGCAGTTGACACCGTTTAATCGCATACTGAGCACCCCGATTTCCCTCCAACGACTTCGCCCGATAGGTCACGGTCCATGGGCTGCGCGCCAATTGGTCGATGATGACATAAGAACCGATGCGCAGCGACGACGCTCTTCCGTCTTCCAGCATGCGCGCCTGATAAGGAGTCAGTCTTCGCAGTTGAACAAGGGCATCAATCCAAACAGAATCGAAGGCCGGTAGGTCGTAGGCCAATCGCCGCGCGAACTTTTTCGCCCGCTGTAAGTCCGCTGGTCGACAAAGCTCATATTCCGAAAGCCGACTCACAAGGTCGTCCGAAGGCGACAACGGCGAATGGTTGCGATGAAACACGACGCCGGCGTCCTTTCCCAAATACTCGCTGTGGCCATTTCCTGGTGCCTCGACCCGCGAGACAACTTGTCGCAGAATTTACCGATTCGGGCAAGACGCTCTGTCTCGATCGGCAGTCACCGCATTCCGTGGAGGGTTGGCACAAGAAGGCCCCCCAAAAATTGGGTCATTGAGGCGAAAGCCGACAGCCGTGGGACCACAATCCACAGGCGGCATCGCCAAGGCTCGACGATCGATCTCATCCTGCGGTCAGGGAGCGTGATGGTGGTTGCTCGACTGCAACCAGCTACCTATAATCGGGTCTGTTCTCGAGCTTTCTGAAAACTCACCTGAGGAGAGCGTTGTCCGGTGTCAAATCCTCCGCGGATTCTTGTACTCGGTGCCAGCGAAGAGGCTGGCCGGGCACTCTTGGAGTCGATTCAGCTTTTGTCTTGCGTTGTTTGTCGGGCCTCGGAAGATGGCTGGCCTTCGGAATCACAGACAGACGACAGTGAAGAGTTCTCGGGGGCCGTGGTGCTCGGCGATTCGGTTCGCCGCCTTCCGGCTCTTCTGGCCTTCGAGAATGTTCTGAAGCATCTCCCCGAGGGGGTCGCGGTGCTCGATTCGCAGTTGCTGATTCGCTGGTGCAATGACCGGTTCATTGAGTTGACTGGCCGGAACGAGCTCGGGCAATCGCCTCCGACCGGACTGAATTTCCATGATGCCTTCGGCGCTCCGCAAATCGTGGGACCGGATTTCTCGCCCTTTCACACGGCGCTCGGCGTCGGAACCACCGCTCGGACAACGTATCGGATCGATGAGCGAACCTATTTGGATGTTCTCGCGGCACCGGTCTACGCCGCGGACGCCGAGTATCCCTCCCTGTTGGTGGTCACCGTGCGGGATATCTCATCAGAGCACCTTCAGGGAGAGAAATTACGTGCCATCCATCAGGCCGGTCAAGATTTGGGGGATCTGTCACCCGAGGACTTGCAATCGCTCTCTGTGAACGAGCGTAAGGAACTGCTCAAAGAGCGGATCATCCACCACACGAAGGACGTCTTGCACTTCGAAACGATTGAGGTCCGATTGCTCAATGAACGGACGAATCGTCTCGAACCACTGCTCAATCTCGGGATGACTCCACTTGCCGCGGAACGCGAGTTGTTTGCGAAGGCCGATGGAAATGGTGTCACGGGCTTCGTGGCTGCCGAAGGGAAGAGCTATCTGTGCCGTGACACGCTGACGGACTTACTTTACCTGCAGGGTGCGGCGGGAGCCCGCAGTTCGCTCACCGTTCCGTTAATGCGTCACACGCGCGTTCTCGGGACATTCAATGTCGAGAGCACGCTGCCAAACGCCTTTACGGAGAAAGACCAACTGTTCCTCGAATTGTTCTGTCGCGATCTGGCCGTTGCGCTCAACACACTGGAATTGCTCATCTTCGAACGGGTGGTCGTTGCTTCCGAAAGCACACTGCTGCTGTTACGCGATGCGGCAAAACCCGTCGATGAAATTTTGAGTGACATCGCGTGGCTGCAAACCAAATACGTCGGATTCGATCCGGAAGCCGCGGAACGGCTACAACGCATTCTGAAACACACTCGGACAATTCGTCAGTTGATCCACGGCATTGGCGAGAAGGTGGCTCCGAGTTCCGGAATGGCTGCGGTACCGCATTATCCCTCGCGTCCCAAGCTGAAACAAAAACGAGTCTTGGTGGCCGACGCGGAAGAGTCCGTGCGTCAAGCGGCTCATGAGCTGCTCGGAAGATACGGTTGCGAAGTCGACGCCACCGATTCCGGTGAAAAAGCACTGACGTTGATCCGCAGCTTTCATTACGACGTTGTTTTGTTCGATGCCGAAATGACCGACCTACATCTGATTACGGCCTTAGAACGGATTCGCGAAATCCACGCGTACATCCCCGTGATCATCATGAAAGGCTATGGCTACGACGGTGCTCACCGCATGGTCAATGCGCGGCAGATGGGCTTCAAAATGGCCCTGTACAAGCCATTCAAACCTGAGTTATTGCTGGCGGAGATCGAAAAGGCAATCTTCCCTTCCGAATGAATCCTGCACACCGAAAGTCCCTCGATACAGCCCGGTTGTCCGGCCGTCCTGTCGTCCTGTAAAGATGGTTCGAAAATATGACATACGAGCTGCGTCACCGATTGCTGCCCCGCAGCAGGAACGGTTCGTGAGATTCTTTTTTGAGCGACCCCGAGCCATTCACACCTGTCTGTTTCGTCTGAGATCCTACTTATTTTGAAGGTCGCATTGCTCATGGGAGACTTTTCCGCCGAACTCGAAATCGGACTGTCCGGCGTCCGAACGGCCATGCGATTATGTCAGAGCGTACAAAACACGATCACGCCGGAGGTCTTGGATAAAAAGGACAACAGTCCGGTAACCATCGCCGACTTCGGCAGTCAGGCCGTGGTCTGTCGAGTCGTCGGTGATGCTTTTCCAAGCGATCCAATCATCGCGGAAGAGGACTCGGCCGCTCTTCGACTTCCCGAGAATGCCGCATTCCTCCTCGGAGTCCGCCACCATCTTCAGCCACTCGAGATAAATACCACAGATGAACAGATTTTTCAGTGGATCGATCGAGGTGACGCGGTGAATTACTCACCGCGTTTCTGGACCCTCGATCCAATCGACGGGACCAAGGGCTTTCTACGACGGGGCCAATATGCCGTCTCGCTAGCTCTGATCGTCAATGGTCGTATTGAAGTCGGTATCCTCGGTTGTCCGAACCTACCGATCTCGGCACACGCCGGGGTTGCTCGGGATGTCGTGTGTTATGCGGTCCGCGGACAGGGCGCGTTCATCGCCCCGATGGACAACCACAGCGTTCCACAACCGCTTCGTGTCTCGCAGACTTCCGATCCAACGCTGGCCCAGTTTTGTGAGTCGTTTGAAGCAGCACACAGTGCCCATGATGAGTCGGTCAAGATCGCACAACAGCTCGGGTTGACTGGGACTCCCATTCGAATGGACAGTCAGGCGAAGTACGCCACCGTGGCGCAAGGGCGAGTCGAGGCCTACCTGCGACTGCCAACCAAAGCCGGTTACTTCGAAAGAATTTGGGATCATGCGGGAGGCGTCATTCTCGTCGAGGAGGCGGGCGGGCGTGTCACGGACATGTGTGGTCAGCCGCTGGATTTCACGAAGGGACACAAGCTGACTCGGAATCGGGGGGTGATCGTGACGAACGGTCACCTGCACGAAGAGATCCTGTCTGCCGTCAAAAATGTGGTCCTGATGGCCAGTGAATTCCAGTAATTTTTTCACTTTCCGTCCTGCGCATCACGTGAATCGTCACTCCACAACGAGAGCATTAAAAAATGAACTATCCTTACTTCGTCCGCCGGGATTTCGACGGTTTCTTCGGATTGTTTATCGACAACCTGATTCAACTGCTGCTGATCCTCACGCTCTGCTCCAGCCTCTGCGGCATGACGGGCGACAGCAGCTATCTGCTCTACGTGCACGTGCTGCCCGGTGCGGCGATCAGCATTTTGATCGGCAACCTGTTTTATGCATGGCAGGCTCGACGACTCGCCAAACGGGAGGGACGCAGTGACGTCACCGCGTTACCGTACGGAATCAACACTCCGTCGCTGATGGTCTATGTGTTCTTCGTCATGCAGCCCGCATTCAACAAGGCCCTCGCCGACGGCCTGTCTCCTGAATCTGCGGCCACTCTGGCGTGGGAACTGGGGCTCGTGGCCTGCGTCGGAAGCGGAGTAATCGAGTTCTGCGGAGCGTTCGTTGCCGAGACCGTTCGGCGGCGCACTCCACGCGCCGCGCTCCTTTCAACTCTGGCCGGAATCGCCATCGGTTTCATTTCAATGACGTTTGCCCTGCAAATTTTTCAGAAGCCCCTGGTCGCCATGTTGCCGCTGGCCATCGTGCTGACTACCTACTTCGCTCAGGTTCCTTTTCCGTTCCATCTGCCTGGCGGACTGGTCTCCGTAGCGTTGGGAACCGGTACGGCGTGGCTTCTGACAGGCCTCGCGACCATGTGGCCGGATGCTCCCTTATGGTTGGTCGACTCGGCCATGAAGTCTGAAAACATCGCTGTGGGATTCGATCAGTTGGGCTGGCATCTGCCCGTATTTAGCGGTGCCCGAGTCTTCCAGCGGCTGGCTGATCCATCGCAATGGCTGGGGTTGTTGTCGGTCATCATTCCGATGGGGTTGTTCAATCTGATCGGAAGTCTGCAAAATATCGAGTCTGCTGAAGCCGGGGGCGATCGATACGGAACTCGGTCGTCACTGGCCGTGAACGGCATCGGAACAATCTGCGCCGCAATGTTCGGCAGTTGCTTTCCGACCACGATCTATATTGGCCATCCCGGTTGGAAGGCCCTCGGTGCCCGCGCCGGCTATTCCACATTGAACGGGATCGTGGTGACGCTGCTCTGCCTGACGGGTGCCGTCAGTCTGGTCAATAGTCTGATCCCCATGGAATCGGGAATCGGCATCGTACTCTGGATCGGTATCATCATGACTTCGCAGGCGTTCTCCGCCGTTCCACGCGAACATGCTCCGGCCGTAGCCATCGGTTTGTTTCCCGCCATTGCTGCCTGGGGTTTCACCGTGACTCAAGGAGCTTTCTTCGCGGCAGGCGGTCGGACACTGCAAGAGGTGTTAGTCCAAAATCCGAAAGCGGCGGTCAATGACTTCGTGCTGCACGGAATGATCTCGCTCCAACAGGGCTACATCTTCACCTGTATGATTCTGGCGGCGATCTCCGTGTTCCTGATCGACAGACGATTCATCACAGCGGGAGTTTGGTCGTTGATTGCAGCCGCCTGTGCCGCCATCGGTCTGACTCATGCCTATCAGTTGAACGGCAACGTTGTCGATTTTCTGTTCGTGCTGGGCCATCCGACGACCGGCATCACGCTGGTCTATCGATCCTGGGACGTGGCCCTTGGCTACCTGTCGATGTCGATCGCATTCTTCGCATTCGGAATATCTTTCCGGGGAAAGTCGATTGCGCAAGTGGAGCACTCGTGACACGAAGGCTCGTCCGCGACGATTGCGGTGCGTCACTCCTCCGCTGCTCCTGACGCCGATTCCGGGCGTGTTGCCTGTCCGACTCTGGTGCCGCCGTCAACGCGTGAGCGACACGGTCGAGATTTGCGAAGTGAATCATCGTGACTGCTGAGGGACGACCGTTTTGGGAGGCCGCGTTATCCTTCGATCAGGTAGAGTCGCAGCAGATTCATGGCGGTCTTGGCCGTGCGACTTTTGGCAATTTCCGGATCACCGAAGTGCTGCACCTTTTCCACCCGTGTCACATGGGGGCCGGCCAATGCCACAAAACTGGCGGGGACGGGCGCAAACGGATTGTCGGGATTGAACTCGGCCCATTCGGTGACCGCCAGTGCGAAATGGGTGGTGAACTTCTGCCGACATCCTTTGGCCATCGCTTCGGCCACTTCGGCACTGATCGGTCCAAATTGGCGCAGCAGCAGAGGATCAACCGCAACCATGTCGCGCAGGGCAGCGTTTGTGGGAACCACCACGCCCCCCTTGTAACACGTCGCAAACCCTGTGGCTCCTGTCAATCGATGTGCCAACAATCCACCCGTTCCCGATTCTGCCGTGGAAAGCGATGCGCGTCTCTGATTCAGAAGCCGGACAACCGCGTGTTCCAGTTCTTCATCCTCCACACCGAAGACGAGCGTTCCCATTCTGTTGACGATGATGTCGCGCGTCTTCTCGATCTTGGCCCGACATTCGTCGAGGCTCCCTGATTCTGCGGTTATTCGAAGAGTGACTGTGGCCTCGTGCACGGTAATTCCCACATCGGGGTCTCGGCTGCGGGCCGTGAGATCTCCCAAAAGTTCCTCCGCCTGCGATTCACCGACTCCAAAACAATTAATTCGAACGCGACGGATGACTCGCCCGCCTCCGTCAAGTCTTGGCATGACCTGCTCTCGAAACATCTGTTTCATCTCGCTCGGAACACCAGGCATCGCAGCAATACGACAGGTTCGGCTTGCCGCGTTGGTCCCGAGTTCGCTACTACGTGGAACGCTGATCCAGATTCCAGGGGCTGTCCCACGCGGATTGGGCAAGGGATCGGCACCGTGTGGAAACATCGCCTGCATCACATTGCGTTCGGGCATGGGGCGATTGCGTTTGGCAAACATCTGCTGCACGTGTTCGAGCGATGGTTCGTGGAGGACCAAATCGACACCGGCCACCCTGGCCAATGCCTCTCGAGTCAAATCGTCGAGCGTCGGTCCCAGACCGCCCGTAATGAGAACAACGTCCGAGCGAGAAGCGGCCGCCAGAATCGCAGCGGACATGGCCTGGATGTCATCGTCAACGGCAACGTGAGCCCGCACGGCAATGCCAATTTCCGCCAATTCCAAACTCAGCCACTGACTGTTTGTATCGAGTTTCGCTCCCGAGGTGAGTTCCGTACCGATGGCGATGATTTCCGCAAACATGATTCGTCCAACAAAACCCAGAAATTTAAAGACGCTTCAATTCACGATTTTTCTGCCAAAAATGAGCGGTTCCGATCAGGCCAAACATCTGCGATGGCATCCACAGAGAGTTTTCCTGACAGGTTGTCTGCATCATCCTTCGATCAAGAATCGAGACCCACAGCCAGGCCTTCTCGGGTCTTGCCGCGAGACCAACCACGCAATCCCATTAAGATACTCTGACCCACGGCCAATGAGCAACGCGAATGAGTGCAAAAGTATTGTCAATCCGATCGATAAAATCATCTCCATCGATTCTCACTCGCGCACAGTATTGTCCATGGACCGGAGTGATTGTCGACCTCTTCGAGGCGTCGCTCTCGATTTGAAAATCGGACCGACTTAAGGAGGGAACTTTGACAGCCGATGGCATCCGGCCAAAATGGGGGCGGCGTGGTCCCGTCGATATCGTCCGATTCTAAAATATCACAAATCAAGCAACGGGTGTGGGTTGGACGATCAGCCATCGCATTGCTATGAATGGAAGTCAACCTTTTGCCTGTGGCACAGGGTCTCCCAATGACGCTCGAAACTTTTCCCTCAATCAGGTGATTACGGCCCCATGGAAGCTGGCATCGTCGGTCTGCCGAACGTTGGCAAAAGCACACTGTTCAACGCTCTCACGAGCTCCAAAGCGGCTCAGAGCGCCAACTATCCGTTCTGTACCATTGAACCGAATGAAGGGGTTGTCAGCGTTCCGGATGACCGACTGCGTCGAATCAGCCAGTACATTGTCCCCAAAAAATTGGTGCCGGCGGCTTTGAAGCTGGTGGACATCGCGGGAATCGTCAAAGGTGCCAGCGAAGGTCAGGGGCTGGGCAACAAGTTTCTGACTCACATTCGCGAGGTGGATGCCATTTTGCAAGTTGTCCGCTGTTTTGAGGATCCCGATGTGATCCATGTCACCGGCAAAGTGAACCCCGTATCAGACATCGAGACCATCGAAATCGAACTGATGCTTGCCGATATTCAGACATTGGAAAACTCGCTTTCTAAAGCGGACCGAACCGCAAAAAGTGGCGACAAGGAAGCCAAGCAACGTGCCGAGGTGATTCGCCGCTGTCTCGCACAACTGTCTGCGGATCAGCCGCTACGTAAAATGGAGCTTGATGAGGCCGAACGCAAGCTTGTTTCAAGCTTTGGATTAATGACGGCAAAGCCGATTCTGTACGTGGCCAATATCGATGAAAATGATCTCGACGGGAACGGTTCGCTGGTCGGACAAGTCCGCGAATTCGCCGGCAAAATTGGCGCTTCTGTCGTCCCCGTATGTGCCAAACTCGAGGCCGAGATCGCAGAATTGGAGGAAGCCGATCGTGCGGACATGCTGGCTGGAGCCGGATTGTCCGAGCCCTCACTGGCGTTACTCGCACGCGAGACATATCGCGTCCTCGGTTACCACAGTTACTTCACTGCTGGAGAAATGGAGGTCCGTGCTTGGACAATTCCGATTGGATCCACGGCACCGCAAGCGGCCGGTGTGATTCACACCGATTTCGAGAAGGGCTTCATCCGTGCTGAAGTCTACACCATCGATGATCTGGAAACTCATAAGACTGAAAAAGAGATTCGACAGGCTGGAAAACTGCGCGTCGAAGGAAAATCGTACGTCATGCAAGACGGCGATATTTGCCATTTCCTCTTCAGTTCGTAACCGTAACGGCGATCACGATAGATCCCCCCTTTTCTGAACCGCCAGTCTGGCACCATCGGCAGACTGAGTGGAACCACGACGATGTCAGGGTTATGCTCGACGGCTATCCGGGAACGTGATTCAAGAGTCCCTTCGGTTTCTCCGTGAATACGGTTAGGAGCGCAGGCATGTCAACGGTGGAAAAAGTGCTTCCTCGACGTCAATTCTTGAAGGTGACCGCTGCCGCTGCTGTGGTGATGGCACCGACCATCATCCCCAGTTCGGCGTTGGGCCGAGACGGTACTGTCGCCCCCAGCGAGCGAATTGTGATTGGTGGCATCGGTCTTGGAAACAGAGGGACGTACGATCTCGGCTGTTTTCTGGAACAGAAGGATGTTCAGTTTGTTGCGGTGTGCGATGTGAAGGAGACGCGACGAATTGCGATCAAGAAATTGGTCGGCGAAAAATACGGGACCGACCAGTGTGCGACCTATCGAGATTTCCGCGAGCTGCTAGATCGCAACGACATTGATGCCGTGCTCATCGCCACGGGGCCAAACTGGCACGCCACTGTGGCGATGGCCGCCGCCCGGGCGGGCAAGGACATGTATTGCGAGAAACCCGTCACCAAGAACATCGCCCAAAGCCTGATACTGGCCGAAACAATGCGACGCACCGGACGTGTGTTTCAGGCTGGTACTCAGCGACGAAATCTTCCCCATTTTTCGTTTGCGTGCGAACTCGCTCGAAGCGGAAAACTCGGAAAACTCACGAAAGTCTATGCCCACCCCGCTGGAATGCAGTCCATGATGAGTGGTTGGCTGATTCCAGAAGTGGAACCGGCCAAGGATCTCGTCGATTGGGACATGTATCTCGGACCGGCGGCATGGCGTCCGTTTAATGCCAAGATGCTCGACGGATTCAATTTTGAAAAAGGGGGCGGTCTGGTTGGTGGTGGTGTCCTCGAATGGGGTTCCCATTGCGTGGATCTCTGCCAATGGGCGGTCGGTGATTGTCCGCCTCCCGTAGAATACAATGCCCCTACGAATGGAGAGTTGGTCGCTCGATACGAGAACGGAACAGAGCTAATTTTTCGTGAAACGGGCTGGATTCCCTTGGGATCGTGCCCCGTTCGGTTTGAAGGCGAGACCGGTTGGGTCGAAGCCGGAGATAGCGGAAAAATTGTACTCAGTTCACCGCAACTTCTTACCGGACGAACGGTCGAAGCCATCGATGGATATCCCGCCACCTACCACGTTCGCGATTTCCTAGACAGCGTTAAAACGCGCAGTCAGCCCAAGGGGAATGCCGATGCGGCTTGCAATGCTCACATTGCCTGCCACGCCGCGAACATTGCTCTCCATCTCGGTCGAACGGTGAAATACGACAACACGACCCACGAGTTTATCGATGACGAACAGGCAAATCGGCTGCGATCAGAGGCACTGCGCGAGCCTTGGCGATTGTAAGGCTCGCCGTCGTCTCCACTGGAATCGCTCGGCATGCGTCGTGCGCGGTGACTGGCGATGAGACGTTCAAGACTTCGACAACACTGCACCCCACTATCTTCGGACTGATTCTTATGTCTCAGACTCAAATCGTCGTTCGTCCTGTTGCTTTTCTGGCGATTTTGATGGTCGTCACCGCGATGCGCGTTTGGTCCGCGGACACCCCAAGCGTGCACTTCGAAAACGAACTTTTGGAGGTTCTCCGTTCGGATTCGACGACTGCAGAAAAGGCGATGGCTTGCAAGCTGCTCAGCATTCACGGATCGAGTACGGCGATTCCCAATCTGGCGGAATTATTGACCGATGCGCAGTTAGCGTCTTGGGCGCGGATTGCGTTGGAGGCGATTCCTGGACATGCCGCCGATGCGGCATTGAGGAACGCCACTCGTTCGCTGCAAGGGAACCTTTTAATCGGGGCGATCAATTCGATCGGAGTTCGCCGCGACGCGAACGCCGTCGATCCATTGACCGCCTACTTGCAGGACGCGGACGATGCGGTCGTCTCGGCGGCGGCCGTCGCCCTCGGACGCATCGGAAACGATGCTGCGGCCAAATCTCTGCGCGCAGCCTTGGTTTCGTCAACAGACACTGCCCGATCCGGAATTGCCGAGGGATGTGTGCTGTGCGCGGAACGACTCTGGGCCTCCGGCCATAATTCAGAGGCCATCGATCTGTACGATCTTTTACGAAAGGAAACGATTCCACGGCAGCGGTTGCTGGAAGCGACACGCGGAGCAATTCTGGCCAGACAACAACGCGGAATTTCGCTTCTGATCGATCAACTTCAGTCGCCGGACAAGGGACTGTTTCAGATCGCATTAAGCACGGCCCGTGAGTTTCCTGGCCATGACGTGGACCAGTCCTTGGCCGATGAAATGGCTCGAACAACACCCGCGCGGGCGGCGTTGCTCATTGTTGCCATGGCCGATCGGCAGCACACGGTCAAAATCGCCGCGATCCTCGCCGCGGCAATCACCGGGGAAAAATCGGTCCGCATCGCGGCGATTGAAGCACTCGGCCGAGTGGGCAATACATCCTGCCTCTCTCCCTTGCTGGATTGTGCGATTGAGAACGACGCGGATCTTCAGCGAGTGGCTCAGAAATCTCTAGCGGATCTGCCCGGTGAATCGATTGACCAAGATATTGCCGCACGACTCGCCAAAGCCGAAGGACAAGGACCGATTTATCCGCTGCTGATCGAGTTGATTGGACAGCGAAGAATTGATGCGTTCGAGGCGCTTCAGAGGGCCGCCGGTGATTCCGACAAGGTCGTGCGGAATGCGGCGTTCTTCTCGATGGGAACCACAATTCCTGAGGACAAACTGTCGGTTTTGATCCAAGAGGTGATCTCTCCAAAATTTCCCGAAGACACCTCTGTGACGCAACTCGCACTCAAAACGGCCAGCATTCGCATGCCAGATCGTGAGGCCTGTGCCCAGCAACTGGCCGAGTCCGTCGAACGCGCCTCGCCACTGACAAAAATTTCTCTGCTTCAAATCTTGGGAGCCATGGGAGGTCCAACGGCTCTCGAAGCGATCGGCGTTGCGACGAAAAGTAACGATCCCCAACTGCAAGATGCCGGCAGCCGGTTGCTTGGAGAATGGATGACCATTGACGGTGCGCCGGTCCTCTTGGATCTGGCAAAAACGGTATCCGGAGAGAAGTATCAAGTCCGCGCCATGCGTGGATACATTCGTATTGCAAGACAGTTCACGATGTCGGAACCAGAACGAGTCGAGATGTGTAAAAAAGCGTTGGAGGCCTGTCGTCACCCCGCCGAACAGAAACTGGTGCTCGACGTACTCAAACGCTATCCGAGCATGGAAACTCTTCGGCTTGCGATTCATGCCCTGCAGCTTCCGGAATTGAAGAGTGAAGCGAGTCAAGCCACGGCCGCCATCGCTCAGAAAATCGGTAACAAATCACGCGAGGCGAGAGACCTGATTGCCAACGTCGATTTCCAGAAGATCAAACTGGAAATCGTCAAAGCGGAATATGGAGCGGGGACAGCACAGAAAGATGTCACGGAAGTACTGCAGAAGCTCGCAGTGGATTCGCCACTGATTCCGATGCCGTCCGAGAGCTACAACGCGTGCTTTGGCGAAGACCCGGCACCGGGAATCGTCAAACGATTGAAAATCGAATTCCGCATTAACGACGCCACAGGAGGAGCGACATTCGAAGAGGACGCTATGATTATTCTGCCAACGCCAAAATAGCTTAGTCCCACACATCCACCCCTCGGCTTGAAGGGCTTGTCCGCCATCGCGAATGCTCTTTAACTGTTTTTCGGTCGCGTCGTCGAAAATTTTGGCGGATTGCGGATTTCTGTCCAAGCCCCTGTGTCATGCCTGTCAGACATATCGAAAATCGGCCGTCTGCCGACGATCAGTAGTCAAACCAAATACCCCATCCGGTCAGCGTTTCATGCCGATTGACAAATGAATACTGCAACGACGGTCCGTCGTAATATTGCCCGCCGATCCGGAACGTGGAATTGTTTTCAGCACTCCACCATTGCCATCCGGCGACAATATTCAGACTCGTTCCATACCCGAAATCTTGTCGAGTATGGCCGTTGATTCCACAAAAGGGGGCACCGCGAATGCCTGGCACGGGCGGACGGTATTGAACTCCGTACTGCATCTCCAGCGGTAAGGCTCCATCTTCGTGACCGAATGCGTAAGCAATTTCGCCATAAATCTGCGCCGCCGGAGTGAAATTGTGTGTCCAGCCGACGATCCCTGAATCGCGTACGTAATTCAGCCGGACGAAAGCGGGATTGGCAATCAAAAATTCATCGCCGATGTGTGAGCTGAGGTGATAGTAGCCCATCTTGAAAGCGTTGGGTCCGAAAGACCACGTAGAGAGAAGACCCATGCGAAAATCGACGGCAATCAAAGGACTGCTTTCGAGATGGGGGTCGACTCGCGGCAACGCCGCACCTTCGAAGTCGAACTGCCAACCCTCGGGATGCGCTGCGTTATCGGTCCCGTATCGAAGAAAACTGAATCGACCGCCTAATGCCGTCTCCCAAATCAGACCGCGGTTTTTATCCGTCAGCCACACGGATCGAATTCCTGATTCCTTCTCTCCCGCCACATACGAATGGTACATGAACCCGGCCGGCAAGACCCGCCACTGATAGTCTTCGCCGATTCCCTCCGAAACGTCATAGATTGGCTCGTCCATCGATTCTGCGAGCGTTTTCGGCCCTGTTTCAGGAGTCAATAAGCCTTCCGGATCATCCGCTTCGGGTGGCTCACTGGCGTACCCCGTCTGCGTGATGAAATTCGTGTTGCGGAAGGTTTTCTGGCTGGCATTACACACACCGAGGTGAACCTGAAGACCAAATATTGCCGGCACCGGAATGTCAGCCTGACCCGCAACGTTCACTTGGCCCGCAATGCCATCCCCACCAGCAATCTCCGCTTGGCAAGACAACCGATCTCCGCCCGCAATGTCGGCAGTTGCTGAGGAAATCGTCCCAAGCATCACGAAGTAACAAAGCCAAACACGAAGCACTGAGATCTCCCCCGAATCAACGAATCCTAGATCGCATCTTTATGCGGGTTGTTCGTAATGCCGGGAGTGGTTATCGGCCAATAATCAGGAATGCGCACGGCTATCCGGTCACAACGCGTCTGATCAAAGCAATCATTCGACCGGATATGCTTTCCGTAACGGATCAACAATCCTGGTAGGATAGGTTCAGATTCACGGCTAATCGGATTCTTACGGTTGGAGCCCTCATTGACGCGAAGAGAATCCATCAAGGATCGCACAAAACAGGGAATTGTCGGAACGGAACGCATTCCATTGGCTGAAGTCCCTCGGTGGAGGTAGGCTTTCTTGTGATTATTCAGGACTCCGAAAGAGGAGTTGCAAGAATATTACGACACGCGAAGACCCGAGAGCAGCATGATCTCCTTTCACTTGCAGGCACCGTCAACAGCATGGGAGCCCGTGGCGTTACGTCTGGGTTCATCGCCGGTCGTGTGGGCCTGGTTCAAGCCGTCTCATGCACCGAGTTCGGTCGTTTTTCAAATCCCGCCCGAAGTTTGGCAAGAGGTCAACTCAGCCACGCCGGTAACAATCCGCCAACTTGTCGCCATCGCCGGCATCCCCGCACTTCAAGGTTGGACTGTCGCGGGTCAATACTACGCTTGGGACGAAAGACTGGCAGTTTTTGTTGATCTGCCATTGGCTGAACCCCCTGCCGGTGTCGATCCCTATCTCATCCTGTGGTGTCAGATGACGGCGACACTCCAGACATCGATCCGGATCGAATCTCCCCCTCCGATGCTGGCGAGTGACCCTCCGCTGAACGAAGATTCGGGGGCATTGTTCGACTCCATGGACTCTCTCTGGAGAGGCATTCAGCAGATTGAGACAGACGTGCGACGGGCTCGATCGCAACTCGAACAATCGATGCACCGGCTCAATTCGCTCAATCGCGACCTCGGTCCGAACGAAATCAATGCCGCAGACAGCAACGATAAAAAAGACTGGATCGATGCTCGTCGATGGCTGCGTGACTCTGCCGGAATTCTGTCGAAATCGATCAAGCAAATCGATGTCGGTGTACTCAGCGGAGCCGGGCAGCGACACCGATTCGAAGATATTTTTCAGCAATACGTCGCGTCTCGCCGTGTTTTTCCAGGAATCAAGCAGGCGGCTCTCGATTTCGAGATGTACCACAAAACCGCGAAACATGTCCTGCTGTCGGCTCAATCGGCTTTGGCCAAAGGGAGCACCGATGGTGAGCGACGCGCAAACAACGTCCTGCAGCGAATTGCCCGAAAGATTCGCCAACGCCGGCCTCACTGACGAGGCCCCCTCCCGTGTGTGATCACTCAACACATTTTCAGAGGGGAAAAACACCGGACGCTGCGGGCTTTCGTTCTCTTGATCGTTAGACATCGGTCGGCTAATCGAACCCGGATCCGAGAGAATAAGGCACTTCGTCCACCGCGGTTCCCAAGTGATGAAAATCCAGTTTTTGCTGTTGGGTGTCGCTGTCGAGAGCCTCAGACACCCTCCATTCAAGGCGCCGTTTGTCCACAGGGTCTATCTGAAATTTTCCTGCAGAAGCGGCGCGGTTGGCAGAGGTCGCAAACACTCGGCGAACGTCTGTTCGCGTCTAGGATCTGGTCAGATTCACGACACGCAGACATGCCACCAGCCACGCAGGCATGCTGCCTCAAAAGACGGCTCGGCAGTCCTCTTCTGAGAACCGCATGACCCCCTCGTGCGTTTCAGAGACTTTCAGCCCCGGAAGTGCGCAGTGACTCAACGGTCGATTGGGAAAAAACGCCTCGAGTGCGCGATCGTATTTCATTGTGAGGGTTTTCTGACGGTCAATTGGAATCCAAAATTAAGGAGCCTTTGTCTCGTTTCTTCCGCGTTCAACATCGCGAGGAATGCTTGAATGGCAGGACGATCGTAACGTGCTTTGGGGACGACGAAATCATAATACTCTTCCTGACAGGGAAGGAATCCCAGATGGTTCGATCGAGCGACGGATTCAATTGCCAAGCCCCAATCAGCCCGTCCTTGGGTGATGGCAGCGGCAACGGCGCGGTGGTTACTGGGTTGAACGGCGTAACCGTTCGGCCGAACGCCCGAGAGTAGACGGTCGATGAGGATTCGCGTACCGCTTCCCGCATTGCGATTGACCATCACACACGGCATCAGCGGTTCTTCTGCAGCGAGTGACCGCGACCCCAAATCGTTCGTCGCTGGCAGACCATGAACCGCCGCGTCCTGCGACCGACCGGCCAGCATTACCAAAATTTGTTCGACCGTTCTGTTTTCAAATCGTCGATCGCCGGGCCGATAGACGATCCCTTGTGACCTGCGATATCCGTCGATGAGCACGAGGGACGACGAGAGGAACGGAAGGTTGTATTTTCCTGTCAGCGGGTCCAGCAGGTGGATTCCTGCCAGATCACATTCACCACGTTTGACCGATTCGAGGCCCGCCGAGCTGCCGACGGCAAGAAACTTGGATGTCACTCCTTGTCGTTGCAGTTGCGACAGGATGTCGTCGAGTCCTACGCAATGGCTTCCCATGATGATCAGATCCGCCGGCTCCAGTCCACAACCGATCAAATGAACGTTGACCGGTTGTCCCGATTCGACGATCTCTGTGTATCGTGGAATCGTGACAAATCCATCTGCTCGACTGAAGGTTGTCACGGAACCCGATCCCTTTCCCATGGGAAAGGCGTTCAGTCCCTGCTCATTTTTGACGAGTCCTACCAAGAGGTATTCCGTCCGTCCGACTTCGGAATTGGTTTTCACGGCCATCGTGGCGCAGACGGTTTCGTTTGACTGAGGCGGCCGTCCCTCAAAAATTCGGAGGATCGGAGCCACGAATTCGTGGAATGTGAAAATCGCCGACGTCGGAAACCCAGGCAGAATCACGACCGGCTTGCCGTTCGTGGCTGCCAAGCAAAGTGGCTTGCCGGGCTTGAGAGCGACGCCGTGAACAACAATTCCCGGATTGACTAATTCCGCAACAACGCGATAGCACAAATCTCCCTGCCCCTTACTCGTTCCGCCGGAGAGAAGAACGACGTCTGAATCCGCGAGTGCGTTGGTCAACGTCTCCCGTAATTCCTCCACGTTGTCGCGGACGATGCCCCAGCAACGAGGCAAACCACCGAGTTCGCGAACAGCGTCCCTGAGAATCTGTGAGTTGGAATCGTAGACGCATGCCGGACGCATCGGCTCACCAGGAGCGATGATTTCATTGCCCGTGGAGATGATCGCCACACGTGGTCTCCGCCAAACGGGAATACGGCTTTCACCCAATGCCGCCAGCACACCTGTCTCGCGACTGGTCAACACGGTTGAGGCGCGTAACACGATTTCCCCAGTGGCGATATCCGTCCCGGCAAAAGAGACCCCGGTACCCGGTGAGACCGCCCGGCGGATCAGAATCCGACCGTCCCCAACCTCCGAATGCTCAACCATAAGAATGGCATCCGCACCGCGGGGAATCATTCCACCGGTGGAGATGCCGATGCCTTCACCGGGCTGAATTTCCAGATCCGGACGGAGGCCCGCATCCAGTGCACCGACCAGCAGGCGAACACTCGTCGGGGCGGATTCGGTCGCCCCGAATGTCTCGCAGGCCCTCAGTGCGAATCCGTCGAAATTTGAACGGTCAAATGACGGCACGTCGATCCGTGCCAGAACATCCGTGGCCAGCACACGCCCCCAAGCGTCAACCAGTTCGACCCACTCCAGCGCCAGTGGTTTCAATGACAGCGCGGATCGAAACCGTGTTTCGGCTTCGTCTCGATCAATCACGTTCAGAAATTGTTCCTGCTGCGACATAAAAAAATCTCAACGTGACTCAAGGGCTTGGTCAGGATCCCGTCGACGACGGCCACTGCCGAATGGTGAGGCCAGCGATCGACGCTGCGATCTTCCGCATTCCAACGTTGTCCAAGGGCCACCGGTGATCCCTTGTCTCTGCCATGGTGTCATGCCACTCTGCATCCTCTGTTTCTGTCGACGAATCTAATTTATGGTCACACATTGACCGGATGCCATCAACAGTGCCAACTTCAAATTTGCCTGCGTCCATAATAAAGGGCAGATATCATTTGGAACGTACACTCCACACTCGCTGTAATACGATTCGGGACAACGATAGGCCCCGAATCGCGAGTTCGCACCAGTCAACTGACAGAGAGCTCGACGGAGATGCAAAAGCTGTCGTTGTCGGTCATGTGACTCCGCATGTGTTCCAAACCGAATGCCGTAGTGAATGGAAAGAATGGGATCAAACAGACACCACTGAGCTTCAAGCCCCGGCTGAAGCAGACGGTTTCGTTCGGCGAGATTGTCACTGAAGTCGGCGGTCCGCTGGTCAGCAGCCATTTTTTGCTTGTAGTCCGCACACCAGTAGGAGTCACCCAGATAACGACGAATGCCATACTCACCCATCAACTGAGAGGTCACATCGTTGGCGATCGTTTCCGCTTCCGAACCCACAACAATTTGGTAGGGATAAATCAGGAATAACAACGCCGCATCGTAACGTCGCATCTGCGTCAGATCGTTTTGCCGACACTCCCAGGGGAGGATCGATTGAAGTTGCTTTGTGCCCTGTTGAATCAATTCGTCGGCCCCTCGGCCGTCAGGTTTCGACGTCTCTGCCAGCGGTGATAAAAGCCATGATCGATACGCCTTCAAACCTACCGTTGCGACACCGATGCTCGACGCAGAAATTTTGCGGATCTCCTCCCAATGCCCGCTGTCTTCGTCCTCCCAGAATCGGATCCTACGAAAGAACTCGACAAATTCTGCCAAGATTTGGCGTTCTTTAGGGGCGTGCGAGACGGCTCCATCACGCGCCATTTTTGAATACAGCCACAGGAATGCGCCGAGCGCGTCGTTCTGCGCGTGCGACCATTTCTCGGGCAATTCTTCCAGCCGTTCTCCATCAAATCGAATATGCGGCCTCCGCATCAGTTCGTTGGGGGAAGTCCTTCCGCGAATCGCGTCGTCCAGTCGATGCCGATGCTTGACGAAAAATCGCATCAGAGCGGACATCGCCAACGCCGCCTTGTCTCGCTCGCCCCAAACCCAATGAGCGTGTGCGATGTGGACGTTGTCGCGGACCCAGACGGAGCGGTATCCGGTCCGTTCAAAATCGACGCCCGTTCCCGCTGCCGCTGAAAACAATCCGGTATTCAAGGTTGGAAAATGAAACGCACCCCGTTCTTCCAAAAATGTGAGAACGCGGTGCGCCTCTTCGGGAATGCGGTGTTCCGGAATTGTGAGTTGTTGATCAGCCGTCGTTGTCATGCGTCCCTCAGAATGTCTCAATGGGAAAGAATCGACTGAAACGTTCGGCCGTTGAGTTTCGCCTTCCAGGCGGTACCTTGGAACTTTTGTGACTGGGCGAGATCCCTCGAATCGATTGCGTACGGATGGCATTCCGAGCAACAACGGCCGCCAATTACTGCTCCACGTCTGCAAATTTCAATCGGAATGCGGTGTTTTCCGTCCGAATGTCCAACATGTCATTGCCGGAGGAAGGGTGGAGAGTGAAGTACGGCTGCAGTTGTCTCACTATTTTTTGTGCCGCATCAGAAATGGCAACTTCCCCACCCGTTCTTCGATCGATGACTCGGATCCGGCCGTCACTGGTATTGGAGGAGTTGTTGTGGAACTCTCGCTGACACCACATTTGGACAAAGACCGGAGCCATGCGCGATTCATCAAGGGATAATGGTGCGTTGGCCAACGTCCGCTGCCAAAGGATCTCCTTCGTTGCCCGGTTGATCGCATACCAAGGGCCGTTGAGAAGTGGTGTACGTCGTCCGCCGACGAACAAACCTGCCTGCTTGAGGATTGGTCCTGAGAATGCAACATACCATCGCCAGACGTCTTGGTGACACACGATCCGCTCAATCTTGTTTGGTAATTCCACCGAAATCGGGGCTCCCCAAGCCACGCCCGTTTTGGCAGCGAGCAGATGCAGAACACCCGTCAATTCGACAACTCCAATCGTGTCTCGATCCATCATGAAGGGAATGGCGGTCGCGGCAAATTGATTCGACCATTGAACCGAGCCATCGCAAGCGTCTCGCAATTGAAGGTCAAGCGACCGATCGGGTCTCGAGGAGTTTTCGGTGGCAAACCAACACAGACTCCCTTGCTGCATCAACAGATCGTCAGCCGCGAATTCCCACGGCCGGTTTTCACAGGTCCGACCATCGACAGCACTCAGGACAACCAACGTTCGTTCGCTGGTGTTCCACAAATAGACGCGGTCTTCATCTCCAAACGAGACACAACCGACTGGAACATGGCGTCGTTCCCACAAGCGTTTGCCCGTCTGCGTCTCCAAGGCGACCAATTTTCCTTGGGACTGATAGCACAAATAGTCGGGACGCACGGGCCCCACGCTGGCGACAACATGACCAAACTCATCAAGCATTCGAATCCGCTCGTGCCGTAGCCCCACTCGTGCGGGGATGGATTCCTCCCTTCCGAAGGACTCCTTCGCTAGATCTCGAGGGATGGCATCGGTATCCCGAGGCCAAGCCCACGCGAGGCTCGCTTGCGGCTCACCTCGTTCATCGAGTGGAAAAATTCCAAACAGTTCACCGCCGATACGCAGAACGAGGAGCCGCCCGAGACCCCAAGCTTCATATTGATCGTTGCTCGCGAAACTTGTTCGCAAGACTGACTGAGAGTCCGGTAGTCTGAGAATCCATTTTCCTGGGTGGCCCTCTCCCGCAAAGCGAATGAACTTGCCATGCCTCTGGATCGATACGTCCAACCGATCCAACAGACTTCCCGGCATCGCATCGACGAAAACCGGAATACAGTGGACATCGTCGCTGTGTGTCTTCGACACACTCTGGAGCGAGGGGACAAGCGGTGGCCACGGATCAACCGGGAGCGAAGCAAGCCGTTCTCGCGGCTTGGATTTTCCATCAAAGCGAGGCTCGAATTGATCACCGTCCCCGACCATTCCGGGATGTTCCAGCAACAGACGACGTTCGACGGCATCCGCATCGGCCCGCCAACCCGATTGAGCAAGTCGCTGGGCGAGGATTCTCGCGGCGGCGGCGGCGCGTGGAGCATTACGGGACATGGTCAAGGCCAACAATGGTGCTTCAGATTTTTTCAGCGAACGAGCGAATTGGGCCGCTGTGAGTTCTTCCATCAAAGTCTTGCGGCCCCAATCGAGGGGGAGCAGTCGGTCGATCAATCGCTGCACAGCAAACGGATCAGAACTCCCCCGTGAAGACTCCAATCGCTCCTGCAGAAGTCGTTCGATCGTTTCGCGTCTGTGCACGGACGACATCTGCCGGTGATCCTGTGCCATGGCGGTGGATTTCCCTTCTCCTTCATCGACTTCTATCATCCGGTTCGTCCGGGTCTGTACCGCACGCTCCGCGCACGACCGGAGACTGTCTGCCAGGTCTCCGACAAACACACGATCTCGACGAACAGAGCCACCCGAGACCGCATCGGCGGGCCATTCGATAACCGTTCTTCGCGCCGTGGAGTCGAGTAATTCCAAGCCATCGAGAAAAGCGTTGACCGCCGCTCTATAGTCACCGCCAACCGCAAATAATTCGCCAAGAGCTCGCAAGACACTCAGTCGATCGTCGTTGGATCGACTGAGTGCCAGAAGTTCCTGTTCCAAGACATTCCGTTCGACAGATGGTCCTAAAACCACCGACTCGTCAGGTGTTGCGTTTTGAGAAACGCGAATCAGCGACAGGAGTGCGTCCTGTTGGAGTGCTCTGGCCTCCGCCGTGTCGATTCCTCTGAGGCGATTGCGAGCAGCGGCGGCCTCGCCCGCCTGAAGGTCGAGTACCGCCATTTGCAGAGCGGCAATCGGATCGGTGGGATTGGTTTCGCGATTGGTCAGCGACTTCTGTCTCGCTTGCGTCAGAGTCGGCAGCAGGATCAGCGATTGATCGGTTTGGGAAATCCAACCTTCGGGACAGCGGATGAGCGTTCCCAAAACGAAGCGGGAGTCGATGAACGAATCCTGCAGCAATCCACTGTTCAAATCGACAACAGCCACTCCACCCGATCGGCGGGGTTGCAGGAGTTTCGAAGCGAAGAGTGTTCCACAGCCGGAGATCTCGCCCGTCTCGCATCGCCAACGAACGGCCCCCGTTTGCAAATCGTGACCGCGAACAGCTGTCGGCTCGATGACGACGACGAACTCCTGAAACAGTCCCGCAACGTGCAGACCCGCGTTGCGGGAGACACTCCATACGAGGTGGCCATCGTCGAGATCAACCGCTTGAAGTTTTTCCGATTCCGGCGAGGCCAGGATCACCCGACGCCCAGAACCTGATTTTCCTTCGGAGCGGCGATTGCGAGCGATAGATGATGGGCTGAGGTCAAGGGCGGGAGCGGCACCTGCCTCGCCGTCGCGCAGCGGTGTCGAGGTCATACACGAGACCGCTCGCCATTCATTCCACCACGAATCCACCACCGCTCCGAGACCCATTCTGTTCCTTGGCCGAATCGGTGTCTCCCGTATCTCCGTGGGGTACCGAAAGACCCATCGAGCCCCTCGCGTCACAGGGTCGACGGCAATCAAGGCTCCGCTGGCTGTCGGACACAAGAGCACGCCCGCAACGAACGAGACCGGACAGGCAATCCGTTGACGGGCAACAGATGCGGCCAGAGAGGGCGGGATGATCCCTAGGGAAAAGGACCAGTCAATCTGTCCTGTGCGATTGTCAATCGCCAACAACAGCAACTCGTCATCACGCTGGGCGATGACGAACCACAGTTCATCAACAGGAAGTGGCGGACCCAGAAATCGCAGGCCCCCGGCTGGTTCCAACTTCGGACCACCAATTTCCCAACGCACCAAGCCTGTAGAAACTCCAACGGCGGACAACCGATTCCAGGGAACCGATGCCGACGTAAATTCATCCGTTGAAATCTGAGGAGCGGGACTGCGCAACGACGGATCGGCCGGGGGATCAATCACGGCGACCAGAATCTGACCATCACTCGCCAGAGACCCGAAGATTGAATCGGCTTCCAATCGACGCTGCCACGATTCGACAACGGATCTTGGGTTACTGACATTCTCCGAGTCCGAGGTCCGATTTGCACCTGACTCTTGGCCTGCGTTGGGTCTGGACCACAATCGTTTACCAGACCCCAACTCCAAGGCCAGAAGATGGTCGATTGTTCTGGCAAGAATCACGGGACCGACCACCAGTGGTCGAAAAACCATTGAAGACACAAGACATTGATCCTGAAAATATGTTTGTCTAGCAAGCAGGTCTTTGGCCAAGTCCGCCTGCGGCGCCGTCGGTTGGGACCAGATCGGAAAAAACGCCGGAATCAAGTCCATTGCCCGCGACGTTGGATGGACGATCGAGTTTGGCACGGCATCAGCCGATTCCGGCGGCGGCAGGGGGGGCAGCAGCGATTTCAGCTCGCTCCCACGCACCTCAAGCCAATCCCGTGGAGCAAACGGCCGGCCGGCGACAGTCACCGTCGCCGCCAGATTTTCACCAGACGCGAAGCCAATCACCGCTGATGCCTCATCAAACCGCTTGGCAGAGATCAGCGATTCCACCTGAGCCACGCGCGCTGCCGTGCGGTACGACAGCGATGCGCGCGGATGTTCGGCGATGTGCTCCCACGCGACAGCGGACAACTGGTGCTGGCTTGTGTCTCGAAACAAGGCGGCCAAGGTTCGGAGTGCCTCGACCCCCGACAGCGAAAATCGGTATCGCACCGCCAGAGACGCGATCTCGGCGGTTGAGTTCGTTTGGCGAGCGACGGCCCATGCGGAAAAAGCACTTCGATCAAGGTCTTCCTCAAGGCGCCGCAGCAAATCTTGGGGAAGTTTTTTGGCAAGTTTCCATGCAGCGTCACGCGCCACGACAACGGTCGTCTCTCGCCGAATGAAGTAGTCCTGTTCCCCAGTGAGAACTCGCGCAAGCACGGATGATGCCAAACCAAATTCGTCTCGATCCAGATGCACGATCGCCGCATCGAGCCATTGTTCCACGCGGCGATCGTGTGCGATGCGAAGCCCCGCCGAGGTATGAACCTCGGCATTCAAACCTTTCCGGGGGATGTCTCCAGCCGTGGCGCCGGATAATCCATCGAAGAGCCATGCCCCGAACGGCCCCCACAAGAGGAGGCAGATCACTCTCCGAAGTTTTTCTTTGGTAATCATCGTCAGCCACCAAGTTTCAGGGCCGTCGTTAGCGATTATTTTCCGATGGATCTCACGTTATTTGTATCCACGTTCAAATTCAAAAGTAATGTGTGCAACGGACATTTTTCAGCGAATCCTGATAAATATCACAATTATCGGCAACAGAGGGATTCCTGGAGCACCCGTCAGGGGAAGTCCTTCGTGGCCGAGCAATGTCGTTTCATGGCGAACGCTGTCGGCCGCATTCCAAGGCGTTCGTGACGCTGACATCGCAATGCAAAACGTGAGTTCGACTGCGTTGAGGCAATGACTGGAAACGCTTCCTGTTGGTCGTGACCCACTCGCCACTCTCGTTTTCTATATATTTTTCGACCGATTTTATGCTATGTTTGCCGTGGTTTCGATCAGGACAAGCACAGCCTGAATCGAACCCCTCAGGATCGGTCATCGCCGGTGAGTTCTCCGGTGTGCATTCTCACCCCGAGTTGTCAGGATGACGATCCCACTGGAAATCTGTGACTGCGGTTTTTGAACAGGATCCAGACGCGAAAAAAGTCCCGAAGTCGTTGGATGATAGGCTTCTCGATCGTCCTAACAACCAGAAAAATCGGCGTGGAGACACACAACTTGATTGGCCATTCTGCCTTCCGCGAGAGAGCATCCCTTCCGAGTCGGGGGGGGGGGGGGGGATTGATCTCCTCCGTCCAGAATCGCTGCGTGTGAGGCTCAATGTCTCGTCTGCAAGTTCCTTCCAATCCCCTTGTGTGGCCCCACCCACTTCGCTGCGGCTCCGGACAATGAAACCACCCATCGACGAAAAGCGGTTATGACTCCAAGCCATCATCACTCGGTCGGTTTGTCTCGACGTGCGGTCGTTCAAGCGGGCTACACCAGTTTGTTGGGAATCGGCCTACCGGCACTGTTGGGGCAGCGGTTACGCGCGGCAGAGGCGATCGCCCCTGCTAGAAAACGAGGTGCAAAATCGATCATCATCGTCTTTCTAACAGGGGGAGCGAGTCATCATGACACGTTCGACATGAAGCCGGAGGCTCCGGCCGAGATTCGCGGAGCGTTTCAACCTATTTCGACGGCAATTCCTGGCTATTCGATCTGCGAACACCTGCCTCACTTAGCCGCAATGGCTTCCAAATTTGCCGTCGTCCGGTCGTTTTCTCACGATGATACCAATCATTTGTTTTCCACTCACTACGTTCTGACAGGTGAAAAACAACCGGGCGGCTTCAACGACAAGGTGGCGTCTCGTGATGATTGGCCGAGTTACTCCGCGGCGCTCCGATTCTTGAGGCCCCGACATGATGGCACTCCTTGCGGTGTCAATCTCCCGACGTTTTTGCGTGATGGACCCCTGACGTGGCCCGGACAACACGCCGGATTTCTCAGTTCGAACAATGATCCCTGGCAGATCACCAGTAACCCAAACACAGCGGACTTTCGGGTGGAGGCGCTCACCCTTTCGCCTGGAATCGATGTGCCACATCTCGGCAGGAGGCAAGCGCTGTTGGAAGAAATTAATCGGCAGCAGACGCGTCTGGGTGATGTTCTCCAATATCAGCGGTTGCACAAGGACCAGCAGCTGGCCGTTTCGATGTTGACAACGAAACGGCTGACCCAAGCCTTTGAATTGGATCATGAATCCCCTGTCCTCCGTGAAAAATACGGTCGGACGGAGACCGGACAGTCTCTGCTCCTCGCGCGTCGACTCGTGGAATCCGGGGTTTCCATCGTCCAAGTCAATGTCGGGCGTGTTCAAAACTGGGATACGCATAGCAATATTTTTCCTCGGTTGAAGGACACGCTGCTGCCCCCTGTCGATCGGGGAGTCTCGACCTTGCTGGACGATCTGGCCGCACGAGGAATGCTCGACGAGACGTTGGTGATCATGCTGGGGGAATTCGGTCGGACACCGACAATCAACAGCAATCATGGTCGTGACCATTGGGGTTCCTGTTTTTTCGGGCTGTTCGCAGGAGCCGGAGTTCAACCAGGTCAAGTCATCGGACGATCGGATAAGGAGGGGGGCTATCCGGTGACCGACCCCTATTCTCCGAGTGATCTTGGAGCGACTGTTTACCACTTGCTGGGCATCCCGGACGATGTCGAAATTCGCGACCGGCTCAATCGCCCCATCCGTCTCAATCAAGGCCACGTCATCGAACCCCTCTTTACGGGGGCCTCCGCCTAACTTGAAACGGCGGCAAGCCTGTGCCGCGCAGGATCAAGGGACCGCTTAGAATCGATCCAATATCGCTTCTAACTTCTAAGGATCCGTGAAAAAGATGCTGTCACGAACAGCGCAGACCCAAAAACAGATCCTAGAAGCAACGCCATTCTTCTAATTCCCGCAAACGTTCCTGAACGTGCTGCAGGGAATTGCCGTGTCTGACGGAGAAGAACGTGATCCGACAGGCGGAATGTCGTTGAATCTGAAGCTGATTCAATCGCAAGATCATTCGCGAAATGCCGATCCGATTCACAAAAACAGCCCCCGGTGAATCGAACAGCCGCTGGGCCAGAGGCTGGTTTCGGCGGACGATAATCTCAGGCGGAGACATCTGCACGGCCGGAGTCTGTTGCGTCCCTCCCAAAAAATAGTGAAGCCACTCCCTCCACTTCGGCTTGTATTCGAATCGCGTGACCATCGCCCCATTTGTTCGGGAGATAAAATCCGGCAGGAACACAAGCCCCTCTGTTGTCGCGATCAGTTGGCCAATATTGGGCCAGCCGTTTCGATTCAATCGGACAGAGCCCAATTCCAGCAGAGGCTGTCCCAATCGAAATGCGAATGTCACAAGATCTTGGTCGGGAGCAGCACTATTGATCGCGACACCGCACTCAGAGCAGCGTTCGACCGGTGTCTTGACCCATGTCACGCAGTGGGGACAGACAACCATCAATGACGACATGGGTTACCATTCCTTGCCGAAGAGCACCTGTTCCCGATAGTCTGTCCTGTGGCAAATGCAGCAGGGAACTTCTGGAGCCGTGGAGCGTCAGATTGACAACAATGGGCAGCAACGATGAACCACAAAACACCTCGGTGTTCGAGTATACTCTTTCCTCAGTCACAAATTCGAATCGTCTTGCACCGCCGACGGTAATCGTTGTCCATCCTCGCGAACGTCGTCGAAAATGTACGATTCGGGAGTTACGGCAGCGCGAACGTTTCGTCTTTTGCAATTTTCCCCGCATGCCTTACGTTTTGGAGGGATACCTCCGGCTTGGTTTCGGTGGTCCCCTGCTCAACGAAGCCGATGCCTCCAGCGGGCTTCTGATTCTCGACGGGACATGGCGGCATGTTCAGCCCATGGAACGCATGTTTGCCGATATTCCCGTTCGCAGCCTTCCTCCGCTCCGCACGGCCTATCCGAGAACGTCCAAAGTCATGGCTGACCCGCAGGATGGTCTGGCTACGATCGAAGCCCTTTATGCGGCCTATCGCCTGCTCGGCCGCGAGACAACCGGACTGCTTGATCATTACTATTGGGCCGAAGAATTTTTAGCGAAAAATCAAAACCTGTGGCCGAACGGGTGACACAGATGACATCGTCCGGCGGCGAACTCGATTACAGGGCCGGTCTATTCGCTCGTGCCTCGGAGACTGGCATGAGGCAGAACAGGCGTGTCTCACGTCCGTGACAGCAAGAGACAGAAAACGTTCGCTTTCCTCGGCGTTGCCTCGTGAAATTCTCGCTGTTATCAATTCAAGGCGTCCAACAAACAATCAATCTCTGCGTCGGTGCCGACAGTGATCCGGAGACCGTCCAGACAGTGATCTTTCGCCCAAGATACCTCTTCAAAAACCATGTGCCGCACGAGGATCTTCTTCGCCTTCAAATCCTCATAAATCGTCCTGTGCTGACCGGAGGGATGCGTGACCCATACAAAGTTAGTTTGACTGTCGACAACGGTAAACCCGCGTTGTTTCAATTGGACCGCCAATCGGTGTCGAGTCTGGCGAATGCGAGCGGTATTTTGGTGCATCCAGTCTTGATCGACAATCGCCGCCGTTGCCGCGGCCAAAGCTAAAACATCGCAGTTGTAGCTGTCTTTGACCTTTCGAAGACCGACGATCGTGTCGGGATGTGCGATCGCGAAGCCGAAGCGAATCCCCGCCAAGCTATAGCTTTTGCTCAATGTGCGAGTCACAACGATCTGCTTTCCAGCCGTGCTGTTGAGCAACTCGCAGCGATGAGGATGATCGGCAAAATCCCCATACGCTTCATCGAGCACAAGCATCCCGTGAGGAGGAACCAATGCGAGCAGATCATCGAACGCCCATCGATTGCCGGAAGGAGAGTTTGGATTGGGAACAAAGATCAATTTACTCTGTTCGATGGTTTTCCCGACCGTGTCAAAATTCCACGACCAGTCAGGCTCCAACGGCAACCGCGCGTGTCGCACTCCCTGCAGGTTGGCCAGTGTCTCGTACAGAATATAGCTCGGGTAGGGGTAGGCAATCTGATCGGTCGCTCCTGCAAACGAACGTGTCAGCACCGTGAGAACTTCATCGCTGCCATTTCCAGGCAGGATCCAATCCGGGTCGAGACCCAAAGTGGCCGCCGCCGCCAGGCAAAATTCTGTGCCGAGCGGGTCGGGATAGAGATTCAATTTTCCCTGCGCGGCTGCCGTTAATGCCTCCACCACGCGCGGTGATGCGGGATACGGATTTTCATTGGTATTGAGCTTGATCCAGCCACCCTCTTGGGGTTGTTCCCCCGGCCGATAGCCGGACATGTGATCGATCTCGGGGCGGAACGGACTCATCGTTGACGGGCCTCTCAAAAGAATCTTGGTCAAAACATCGACTGCCAATTTAGCCGACTTGGAACTGAGACGTGGTTGGTGTTGTCCCGGAGACCAATCGCACTCCACGCCCGGGATTCGCGGCAAGATGTTCGAGAAGCTTATAAATCCATTCGGTTCGTTCAGAAATTTCTAGGGCAGCAGCGATCTGTTCGGCGGTCTGCGGGGAAGGACTACTTTTGAGGTGAGCCACAATTCGCAACTGCAAATCCAGAATTTCCGTTGCCGCTTTTTTTCCAGCTTCCACACCCGGCTGATGATAGGCGTTGACGTTGATCAGTTCGGCGTAGAGACCCACCGCGCGCTCATAGAGAGCGATCAACGCCCCGACCGTTTCCGCCGTCACCGAATGGATTGTGATTGTGATCGTATCCCGTCCACTTTCCGACAATGCCTCACGAGTCCCAAGCAGAAAACCGTGGAGATAGTCTCCACAGGTCATTCCCGGATCGACTCTCAATTCCGGGCACAGAGCGCCCGTCTCCGGATGGAGATCCTCTTCGCGATCCTTTAAGACCTGAATAAACGTTGCAAAGAAATTAGGAACGCCGTCGCGCAGTTGCTGCAGATAGGCATGCTGATCCGTGGAGCCTTTGTTGCCATAGACAGCGATGCCCTGATGAACGGTATTTCCTTGGCGATCCAGTTTCTTACCGAGCGACTCCATGACCAATTGCTGCAGATACCGGCTGAACAGGGATAATCGATCCTTGTAGGGCAGAATGACCATGTCTTTTGTGCCGGACCCTCCGCCGATGTGAAACCACATCAGTGCCAGCAGCGAGGCGGGGTTCTGCATGGGGTCAGAACCCCGCGTCAGACAATCCATCGCCGCGGCACCGTCAATCAGGCCGCGTGTCTCGAGTCCCTGCAGCGCCGCCGGCAGCAAGCCGACCGCCGAGAGAACCGATGTCCGGCCACCAACCCAATCCCACATGGGAAATATTTTCAACCAGCCGGCAGCGGTGGCGATCGCATATAAACGACTGCCGACTTGAGTCACCGCAACGGCATGCTGCGCGAAATTTAAACCGGCACGTTCATAGGCGTTTTGAATTTCAAGCATGCCATTGCGAGTTTCCGGCGTGGCACCCGATTTTGAAACAACGACAACTAAGGTACTGCCAAGTTGATCTTGGAGTTCCCCCAAGACCTGATCAATGCCGTCGGGATCGGTGTTGTCTACGAAAAAGGGGAGCATGGCGTCGTAGGGTGAACCGAGTGACTGCGCCACGAACTGGGGGCCCAACGCCGAACCGCCGATGCCGATCAGTAACAGAAACTGAAACCGACTGGTTGCACCTTCAATGCGACCTTCGTGCACATCCCCCGCAAATTTGGCAACGGCCAACTGAGTCTGTTTAATTTCCTCTGTGATCGCAGGCGACGGCGCCATTTCTGCAGCTCTCAGCCAATAGTGCCCGACCATCCGATGTTCATCAACATTGGAAATCGCTCCGGCTTCCAATCCCCGCATGGCCGCCAAGGCCTGCTCCATGCGCGGCAGCAAGGGTACCATGTCGGACTCAGAAAAACGCACGCGACTGACGTCGAGAGAGAATCCCAAATGACGATCGGTGACGAGATATTGTCGGTAGCGTTGCCAAACAGTGGACATTTCTGCCATCCTTCGAGTCACGGGAGAGTTGGTATTTTTCGACGACGAGAATCGAAGAACGCGCGACACACAATCGAACCCACGGGTACAATATCGCGAGTGGACAATCCCCGCGAGTCGCAGGAGGAGGCGGTCGGGGATGTTACGAAATACTCTTTGCCAAAACTGCGGTCACGTGCGTATTGTCACGACTCCCAAAGGCTCTCTGTTCTGGCTCTGTTTGCATGCGGCGGAAGATCCGCAGTTCCCGAAATATCCGCCTCAACCGGTGGTCCATTGCCACGCGCATCTTCCGCCGAATCATCCTGTTCCGAGCAAGACCGCTGGTTGATCCGGATTCAGAATCAACTCGGCAAACCTGCCTCACCAAACATCCTCTGCGGGACACAACGACTTGTCGCCACCAGCAACAAACACCCCCTGCTCAACAGCGATCTTTCCGCAAATGACGACCTCAACTCGCAGAGTCGCTCAACGCCTCGCGTGGCGCAGGGGTCTCGCGCAATCAAGCTGATCACTCCCATTCAAAATACCGGGTCCAGACAAAAACCGTGGCGAGCAAAAGCGAACGATGGTCACCCGCAAACGCCTCTGGACAGGAGTGTTTGTCTGCGTCCCCTAGCCGAACGGTACAAATCACCCCTCCTCGAATTCACCTTCCGGTGCTTTGCCACAGCAACGTTCCGTCACTGCACAAAACTGATGGCCTCTGAAAACGTGTCGTTGATCAATCGATGCACGATGGCCGACGGGCGTTGAGTCGAACCCCGTTGGGCAAACTGTCAGCATTCCGCGGTTCGATGTTGCCGGCATGGCTAAGACCCTCTACCTTTCGGGCGATGAATGATGGAAACATGCGGCGACGTACCTTTCGCAGGCTATCCAAATCGTTCGTCGCACGCCGTCTGTCGACGGTAGACTTGGAGAGCAGCGATCGGTGGCGTTCACCGCAAATTTGAAATGCACTCTGTTTTTGATTGAGATCTTTCCGCGAAGTCGCGATGTTTCTAGCCTTATCGCGACACTTGTTGAATGTCCCCGAGTACAGGTCACGAACGCATGCCCATGAAATTTCGATTCCCGATTGTCATCATTGATGAAGATTATCGCTCCGAGAACACATCGGGCCTTGGCATACGAGCCTTGGCCGATGCGATCCAAGGCGAGGGGATGGAAGTCCTCGGAGTCACCAGTTACGGCGACCTGTCGCAGTTTGCCCAGCAACAGAGTCGTGCGTCGGCGTTCATTCTCTCGATTGACGATGAAGAGTTCACCGCCGGTCCGGAGCCGGATTCTGTGATTGTGAATTTGCGTGTCTTTATCGAAGAGATCCGCCGTAAAAATGCGGACATTCCGATTTACCTTTACGGCGAAACACGCACATCCAGTCATATCCCCAATGACATTCTGCGTGAATTACACGGCTTCATTCATATGTTTGAAGACACGCCGGAGTTTGTCGCCCGGCACATCATCCGCGAGGCCACGGCTTATACCGACGGGCTGGCACCCCCGTTCTTTCGGGCGCTCGTTCATTACGCTCAGGATGGCTCGTATTCGTGGCATTGCCCTGGACATTCCGGCGGCGTCGCATTTTTGAAAAGCCCCGTGGGACAAATGTTTCACCAGTTCTTTGGGGAAAACATGCTCCGTGCCGACGTTTGCAACGCCGTTGAAGAACTGGGACAGTTGCTGGATCATACGGGACCGATTGCTGCTTCCGAACGGAATGCGGCACGGATCTTCAGTGCCGATCACTGTTTTTTTGTGACCAACGGGACCTCGACCTCGAATAAGATGGTCTGGCACTCAACCGTCGCATCAGGAGACATCGTGGTGGTTGACCGCAACTGCCACAAATCGATCCTCCATTCGATCATCATGACCGGTGCCGTGCCGGTATTTTTAACACCGACCCGAAATCATCTGGGATTGATTGGTCCCATTCCGTTGGAAGAGTTCACGCCGGAGAGCATTCAGAAAAAAATTGAGGCCAACCCTTTTGCCCGCGAAGCACAGGCTAAGTTTCCTGATCGTAAGCCGCGGATTCTGACGATCACGCAAAGCACCTATGACGGGATCATCTATAACGTCGAACGACTCAAAGACCTGCTCGACGGCAAGATTGGAACACTCCATTTCGACGAAGCGTGGCTGCCGCATGCGGCATTCCACGAATTCTATCGAGACATGCACGCCATTGGCAAAGATCGACCGCGGACCAAGGAATCGATGATCTTTGCGACACACTCCACGCACAAACTCTTGGCAGGCATCTCGCAAGCATCACAGATCCTGGTTCGAGAATCGGAAACTCAAAAGCTGGACCGAAATATTTTTAACGAAGCGTACCTGATGCACACGTCCACTTCACCGCAATACGCCATCATCGCTTCGTGCGATGTGGCGGCTGCGATGATGGAGCCGCCTGGTGGTACCGCGTTGGTCGAAGAATCGATTGTCGAGGCGTTGAATTTTCGACGGGCGATGCGAAAAGTGGAAGAAGAATGGGGCAAAGACTGGTGGTTCCAAGTCTGGGGCCCGGAAACGCTGGCACCGGAAAGCATTGGTCAGCGTGATGACTGGATGTTAAAAGCGAACGAAGAATGGCATGGCTTCGGCAATCTCGCCCCCGGCTTCAACATGCTCGATCCGATCAAGGCCACAATCATCACGCCCGGCCTGAATGTGTCGGGCAAGTTCGCCAACACCGGAATTCCGGCGTCGATTGTGACTCGCTATCTGGTGGAGCACGGCGTGATCGTCGAAAAAACGGGTCTGTATTCGTTCTTCATCATGTTTACGATCGGCATCACCAAAGGCCGCTGGAACACCTTGGTGAGTGCCTTGCAACAGTTCAAGGATGACTACGACAAAAACCAGCCCATGTGGCGCATTCTGCCGGAATTTTGTCAGCAACACCCACAATATGAAGCCATCGGACTGAAGGATCTTTCGCAACAAATCCACGACACCTACAAACGCAATGACGTCGCCCGCGTGACGACGGAAATGTATCTCTCCGTCATGCAACCGGCCATGAAACCATCAGACGCATTTGCCATGATGGCCCATCGCGAGATTGAACGGGTCGCCATCGACGACTTGGAAGGACGCGCCACGAGTGTACTGCTGACTCCCTATCCACCAGGCATCCCGCTGCTCATCCCCGGAGAGCGTTTCAACAAGACAATCGTTCAATACCTGCAGTTCGCTCGACAATTCAACAAGCTTTTCCCGGGATTCGACACCGACATTCATGGTCTGGTCGAGGAAACCGTCGAAGGCGAACGTCGATACTATGTCGACTGCGTCTGGAAAAACCCCTCGAACGGTATCGCTCTGCGGTGACCGATTGCTGCGGTGCCTTGCTTCATTGGAAATGAAATTTTAACGTCAGGCATTGCGGATGCAGTCCGATGATTCGACACACAGAGCCTCACCGCCGAGGACTGTCGGTGGGTATCGCGAACTCTTGGCCATCGCCGTACCCCTGGTTCTCAGTTCGAGCACCCAGTCTCTGATGCACGTTGTCGATCGCATCTTCATGACATGGCACTCGAAGGAAGCCGTGGCGGCGGCATTACCGGCCGGAATTTTGTTCTGGTCGTTTCTCAGTTTGCCATTGGGAATTGTCTCCTATACCAACGCGTTTGTGGCGCAGTACGACGGAGCGAAACAACCGGGCAGAGTGGCAGCGGCGATCTGGCACGCGATCTACGTGGCCTTGGCTTTCGGCTTCGCTCTGATCCCATTTGCACTCCTTGCCGGACCGCTATTCGATCTCGTGGGACACGAGGCAAGCATTCGAACACTAGAAACCGAGTATTTTGTATCGCTCTCTTGGGGAGCGGTGTTTGCGTTGTTACCCGCGGCACTCTGCTGCTTTTTCAGTGGGCGTGGACGCGCCGGGATTGTCCTCGCGGTGAATGCGACGAGCGTCGTCGTCAATGCCGTTTTGGATCCGATTTTCATTTTTGGGTGGGGACCGTTTCCGGAGCTTGGAATGTGCGGGGCGGCGATTGCCACCAACGTGGCCAATGGCTTCGCCACGGTCTGTTATCTCGCGCTGCTCATGCGTTCCGAGGCACGGGTGACCTATGGCTTTTGGAATCACTGGAGATTCGACCGCCGTCTGATGGGCGAACTGCTACGGTTTGGAGGGCCCAGCGGTTTACAAATGTTTGTCGACGTAGCCGGGTTTACGGCGTTCATCATGATCGTCGGTTGGATTGGCAAACATGAGTTGGCCGCGACGAACATTGCCTTCAATTTGAACAACTTAGCGTTTACACCCGTCCTCGGACTCGGAGTTGCCGTGTCCACATTGGTGGGGCAGAGGATTGGAGAAGGACGCCCGGATATCGCAGAAATGTCGGTTCGGAAAGCGTTTGTACTGGCCGGGGGAGGCATGCTTCTGTGCGGTGGAGTCTATGTTCTCGCACCCCAATTACTGTTGGCACCGTATGCCCTCCGCGCCGATGGTGAACACTTCAGCGAGATTCGCCGTGTCGTGGTCGTGTTATTACGCTTCGTGGCGCTCTACTCGTTCTTCGATGCCATGGTCATCGTATTTGGTTCTGCCGTACGAGCTGCGGGGGATACGACATTTTCCATGCTGGCGACATTTTCCTGTGCTTGGGGGCTGCTGGTCTTGCCCACCTATTTGACTTGGAAAATTTATGGACCGAACCTGTTTTGGAGTTGGGTCTGGTGCTCGATCTACGTCATCGTGTTGGGGTTCGTCTTTCAACGTCGCTTCCAGAGCGGACGCTGGAAAACGATGAGCATTGTGCACCACACCCGCCTTCCGCTCCCAGAAACACCTCTCTAAAAGGCCAAGGAGTCGCCAACAATGATTTTCTCTGACTCGTTGACCACAGACGGACAACACCGACGAAACAACGCGTCTCGAAGGCTGGCAATCTACCGCGGCAACTCGATCTTTATGGCACCTGTCGCTTCGTCCACTTGAATCCCCTCAACCGGAATTTGGAAAAATTCCGCAAAACGCATCTTCAGAAACTCGATGTTCGAAATGGACGTCAGGCGGCAAACCGTACGGCCATCGTTTGCCAGCAGGGTGTAGTCGTTTCCAGATGCCTGGAGCGGCCGGAGTATCTGCTCTACAAGTTTTGATAGTTCGCTTTCCGACAATTCTCGGTTGATTGTCACGGTCCCTCTCCGGCCGGTTGAGGCGGCGAGCAGAGGGCGTTCTGATAGGGCTTCAACCTGCGTCCATGCCAGAGCCAGACTTAGAATGGCTGGACCGGCGGCCTGTTGAAACTCTTCCCGATTGGGGGCCGCTAAGAGTTGATCCAGAATTGCCTCTGCATTCCCCAAAATATCGAGAATTCGAGGTTTCGAATGGGTAATCAACTCCGGCAGCGTCGCCAGCCACGCCCGATCGGCTGTGATTCCTGTCTGCCAGTGTTCGATCAAGCTCGTGGGAAGCCAGTGACCGTGGTGTTTCGTGTAACTGATCTCCAGTGGATGCTCGTCATTGGCTCTGTCGAATCCCAGAACCTGTTCGGATTCAGAGACTCGGATTTGTTTCACTGAAATTCCAGAAAATTGTCGCGAAAGATCCGCGCTGATCCCCAAGCCCATGGCATCCAGCATTGGCACGATCGACGATCCCGAGGCCGATAAGAGTGATTTTGCGTTTGATTGCGTCAACAACGTGATGTCACTGCAGGGTCCTGTCGCAAACTGGCGAAGCACCGCAACACAATCATCCCAGTGGTCTTTCAGAGGATCCCACTCGGACTTGTCCTGAAAGAGATCGAGACTCCAAAGGAACTCTTTCTTGGTCCCTAGGACTTGGGCGGACTTGGCAAGGATGTCAAACATCGTGGTCCAAACGGTCGGATCCATCGTCGTCGCAAATTCATGAATTAAGCCATCAACATCCTGCTGATAGGAGAACGGGAGGAATTCGTAAGCGGCAGCAAGATCACCCGCTTCGATTGCCTTCAACGTTCTTGTCACAGACGCGAGTGCCGAATCGTTGTTGATCGCATCCGCCGACGTGACTTCCATTTCCGAATCCGGTATCGAGACGGATTCGGCCGCGCGCGTTGGATTGGGATTGTCTGAAACCGGTTCCACGACCGTCGTCTTTCCATTCGACGACGGCAGGGGGTTGGCCCCACAACCGATGGCGAACAAGACAATACAGATCCCAAGCCAGCGGGTATTTCGAGACAGTTCGTTCACGGTGTCCTCCTGCAATCGCGAAGCCACGGAGTTGGAGACGGGTCATGGCCTCGAATGATAGCGAAGAGATAGAAATCACGCATGGTTGTTTTCCGACAGCCGAACCGCAGGCCCCTGCTGAAAAGGAACTGGCTGGGCGAGGGCCGGCAGGTTCTGAATCGCTGGCAATCCCGGCCGGTGACCTCGAGCCACGTCAGGCAGTCCCGGACAGTGACGGCCCCGTCTCCACAGTCGTCTGTTCCGCGGCGTGCTATTCCACGACGACGGAAAACACGGAAGTCAAGACGACGCCGAAAAAGGTCGCTTCCAACATCACCAAGAAAACAGCGATTCCGAGTCTGTGACGCATCTCCGCTGGCTACTCCGGGAGAAAACACCCCCATAGCAAAGCCAAGACATCAGCAGAATTCCCCACGATCGCATCTGCGACGCGATGACTTCCATGGCCAATGACTGCTGTCCCGGCTAACGACACTTTCGGCCGGGTTCAACAATCCGCAGGGCGTTTTTCGCTGCCAAACCGGCGGGAACAAGAACACACAGCGGAACGTTCTACTATGTCAGATCGGCGACGACATCTTCTCGGGATCAAGCCACAGACTGGGGCAGCCGTCCTGCGAACCTCGGCACGAGAGCGTCTCAAGACCGACAACGGGGAGCAATTCGTTTCGCCCTTGAGCGGTCAGGTCGTGACTCCGAAATAACGGATCGAGACGGGGGACATCGGACTCCGCTTGGACGTCAGAAAACGGGTTCGCCACGTAGCGCGTCACGTGGCGAGACGACCAGACGCAGATCACTCGTCCCGGAGTCTGCCGCGGCCGATCGTCAGCGGCACTGAAACCTGAAAAACCGGCGACACGTTTTCAGTCTCTTTGCCAGCCTGACGCTACTCGGCCACCGCGATCGGTTCGCCGAGGCGATCGAGCGGCTTCAGCAGAAAACTGAGCAGATCCCGTTCTTCAACCACGATTTGTGCCTGCAATTGCATTCCGGATTTGACCTGAGACGTCAGTTGCGATTTCATCAACTCATCCGCATCTATCGACAACCACGCTCGAAAGTTTCCATCGGCGGTCGCGTCCGGATCGATTTCCAACAGAGTCCCCCGCAGATATCCGAAATCCGCATGGGGAAAGGCATCGAGTTCGAGTCGTGCGGTGAGCTGCGGACGCAGTCGTCTCATGGACGCATTGGGGATCTCGATACAGGCGCGGAGGGGCTGACCGTCCGGCTGCAACGTCACGGCCGTGGTCGCCGGATTGAGGACGCTTCCAGGGTGCAGCACGGCAAGTTGGGTCACGGTTCCGGCCACAGGTGCACGCAACGATGCACGTTGCGTGAGCTCAATCAACTGTGCCAAAAGGACTTCCGAAATCTTGACACGCTCATCGGCGTCCGTCGCCTGCCGCCAACGTTCTGCCGCATCGTGACGGGAACGATTCAATTCGCCTGCCATCCGGGCTTGACGGCCCTGTAATTCCAAATGCTGCTGCTCTTGCTCATCCATTTGGCTCTGTGTGACCACCGCTTTGGCCAGCAACTTTCGGGTTCGCTCACGCTGATTCTTCGACAACTCGACAACCTGAGTCATCGCGTCAATCTCCGTCACGAGCGACTGCTGGAGGTTGGTAATCTCCGCTGCACTGTCGCGTGAGCGTTGGGCTTGGGCCTTCAAAACGTTGATTTCAGCGATGACCTTTTCTGCTTCATTACGATGCACGAACGAGTCCAGTTCCAGCAACAGATCGCCGGCCGACACGTGTTGGCCAATCTCCACCGCCACGTCCACGACCAGTGCTGCCTCGTGTGCCGTGATCGGAACGAGTTCGTCCTGAACAATGATCCGGCCACGCGCCTCAACCACCACATCCACGCGTGTCCAAGCGGCCCAGCCCACGGTCGAGGTCAGCAAGGCCAGCACCAGATAGACTAACCCGCGCGATAACAGGATCCCCGGCCCCGGCAGGAGTTGATTCAGTGGGCGTGTCTGCAACGGAGACGAGTGCGGAAGAGTCAGCATGATGAAACCTTTGGGTCAGGGTTAAGATAATATCCGTGTCGTCTGACTGCCTGTTGCCAGAGGTCATCGTTGGGGGTCTGTCTTCATTCGGACAACTGCTGGCCGACCAGTTCGGCATACAGTCCCCCGCGTTTCAGGAGTTCGTTGTGCGTTCCTTGATCGATGATCCGCCCCTTGTCCATCACGAGGATTCGGTCGGCATCGCGAACGGTCGAGAGGCGATGAGCAATAATCAGGACCGTCTTGGTTTCATACGCGGTCGAGAGGTTGCGTTGAATCGTGCGTTCGGCCCTTCCGTCCAGTGCCGACGTTGGCTCATCCAGCAAAAGAATGTCCGGGTCATGTAACAGAGCGCGGGCAAGAGCGATACGTTGTCGCTGACCGCCGGAGAGTGACTGACCACGCTCACCGACTTTCGTTTCGTATCCCAGTCCTGTGTTACAGATGAACTCGTGCGCACCAGCGAGCTTGGCAACATCAATCACGCGGGACATCGGGACATCGGGGTCCGTCAGGGCGATGTTGTCGTGAATCGTCCCTGAAAACAAAAACACTTCTTGGGGCAGGGCGCCAATCCGACGACGCAAAGCCGCGTGCTGGATCGTCCGTAGGTCATGACCGTCCACCGTAATCCGCCCGTGATTCGGCAGATACAGACCCTGAATCAGCTTCATCAACGTCGACTTGCCCGAACCGGATGGTCCCACGATGGCCACCGTTTCGCCTGGCAGAATCTCGAGCGAAACCTCTTCTAAGGCGAGCTGATCGTCGTCACCCGTGTAGCTGTAACTCACCTCTTCGAGTCGAACATGCCCGGCCAACCGCCGCGGCCGCAGTAGGTGCTGGTCGGCGGATTGTTCGGCTTCCGATTCGAAGACATCATTCAGACGCTCAATGGCGTTGTGGACTTCCTGCAAACTTTGCCAGGCGGCGACCAGTCCCAAAATTGGTCCGATCACGTTCCCTGCGATTGTAAAGAACCCCAGAAGCTGCCCCGTTGTCATGGCATTGGCAAGAACCTGCTGCGATCCATACCACAGCAGGAACACTGTACCGCCCGTATGAACGATGGTCGCCAGTCCGGAATGAATCATCGCCAAGTGCGCGTTGCGTCGGCCGACGAGCATCGCATCGATGAATAGCGATTCGAGCTTCCAACGGACCTGCGGCTCGGCGGCCAAAGACTTGACGGTACTGATGCCGGTGATGCTTTCGATGACGAACGTCGAGGCTTCACACTGCTTTTGGAAATGTTCCTTTTGATTGCGGCGGTACAGGGGCGCGAAGATCAGCATCATCACAATAAAGATCGGCAGAATCGCCAGCACTGCCAGCGTCAACGGAATGTTGTAGTACGCCAGCAGTGCGAGGTACGTAGTCGCCAGCACGGTATCGAGGACAACACCCGGAATCGTACCGGCCATCGCCGCCCGAATCTTGGCGTTCTCGGCCACACGCGACGTAATATCTCCAACGCGACGCAGATCAAAGAAGCGTTGCGGAAGCTGAAACACATGTCGGAAAAAGTCACTCATCATCCGGGCATCGCACCGAGTCGACAGATGCACCAGCAACCCCTGTCGAACCGTCTGCATGAGTGCCTGAAAGACGCTCAGAATCAACATTCCGATCAGTAACATGTTCAGCAAGCCGATCGAACGATGGACCAACACTCGGTCGACGATCATCTGCGTGAACAACGGCACGCCTAACCCCAGCACGCTGAGAATCAGTGAGGCCATCAGCACCTCCAGCAGCATGGTCCAATACGGCGTAATGATGGGCCTGAAACGTCGCAGCGATGACGTATCGGGCTTCTGCTGCGTGAGTTCTTTTTCTGGGACCAGTTCCAAGACCAGTCCCGTCCAGCCTTTCAGAAACTCGGCTCTGGAAAGGGTTCGTTGACCCAAACCTGGATCGGCCACGATCACCGCGTTCCGGCGGACTTCGTAGAGCACGATGTAGTGCATCCCCTCCCAGTGCACCACGGCCGGCAATTGCAAATGCTTCAGATCGTCAAACTCCAGACGCAGACCGCGCGCATGAAAGCCGAGTGATTCAGCGGCACGAGCCACCGACCAGAGCGTCGCCCCGTTGGCATCGACGTTGGCCAGATCACGCAGCCGTGCCACACCGACGGGATGCCCATAGAACGAGGTGATCATCGAAAGACAGGCAGCCGCACAGTCTGTTTGGTCGTGCTGTTGCACATGCGGATAGCGTTTCAGCCACCGTCTCTGACGCGGACCTCGGAGAGTTGGTTGCAGGATATCGACAGCGACATCAGCCATTCCGTCAACAGACTCACCCACATCGGTAACCCTCTCGGGCAGATCAATGCTGGCGATCATGGGCGGCAAATCCTTCGTAAAATTCACAAACGGGATCTGTGAGTATCTACCGCAACCGTCCCAAAAACCTTTCAGAGAATTGGCAGATTTTTTACGGCGATCCGTCAGAAGAGAATGACTGGGGTACGCGGCTTGGGGTGGTGTG
>CAMCMU010000032.1 GCA_945876035.1 Schlesneria paludicola DSM 18645
CACTCAACGCACTATGACGCAATTTTTCACGGGCTCGAGTCAAGGTTGGACCAATCGAATTTTCGGTCACGCCGAGTCGAGTACTGATCTCGCGGTATGACCAACCATGTAAATGGAACATCCGTACAATTGTCGCTTCTGGCTCTGCAAGTGTCCCCAGCATCCGTTGCACTAAGTCGCGATTCATAATTCTCATTGTACTGTCGAACTCACTGGCGCCGACTCGATCAAGGGTCGTGCCGTGTGTTCGGACATGCCCCATGGCCTCTGCCATTCGTCTCCGAGTCATTTCATGAACGACCATGCGTCGAGCGATGACCGTCAAATAAGTCACGAGGGAACTCTCTCCGCGAAATCGGCGAAGGACCTCGAAATTACCCGCGATAATCGACAGAAAGACATCGGCCGCCAAGTCATCGGCATCATCAATAGTCAATGGAACACTGCGAGTCTGTGCCGTGTGTCGAATGACTTGCAGGAAAACTCCTGCAAATCGATCGACGAACTCCTTCCACGCATCCGGCTCGCGTTGTAAGCATCGTTTCAACAGACTGTCGTCTGGATCAGTCAACGCCACTGTCACACCTGCCAGTCCGTGAGACGGTTATTGAGTTCGTTTCGCACCCAACACAACAGAGTTTACGTGACGAGGGTTATCATTCCCGTCATACGGATGCTCTCTCTCACTCTATGATTATGGATCAGACTCGGCAAGATGATTATTAATTTCACCGAATTCGAATCTCTCAAACAATACGGTCATTCAGCCTGCCGCCCGCGATGTCAGGCATTTTGCGATCTCTCCGTATCAGAACATTTTTCGGGGGTCTTGTTGGCGCGAGCGGGCCGAGTCAACGGATAGAGCAACTGGAGCGATAGGAAGATCGCCAAGGGAGCGAAAACCAGCACGCGGGCCACATGGAGTGCCATGCGCACGAATCCCTCGTCAACTGGCAGCCCTTGTGTGGCGACCGGAAAACGACCGGGGATTGCTGCAGGGGGGGCCACGTTTGGCAATGGAACCAAGCTAGCGATGGCAAGATAGATCAACATCAAAAACAATGTTGCCACCAAAACTCCGCATCCCATGGCCGTCATCTGGGTTTTGAAAGTTGAGCGTTCTGACATCGGTTCAAAGTGAAGTTCGATTGTCCGACGACGATTGACCGACCGTTGAGTCGCATCAAGCGTCTCGAAAACCTGGACCAGGTCTGACCATTCAATCGGGACTATGTCGCTGGCCAATGACTCGCCAAATTCATCGAGCAATTGCCGCACAGCGGTCGCTCGACTTCCCACGGTTGTTTCACCCGTCACTGCGGTGAGAATCCATTCGCTCGTTTCAGAAGCCCGCTCGATCACGGTCCGCCCGGTGTCGGAATGGATGGTCAATCGACAGACTTCCGTGGAGTCGGTTGATTGAATATGCCACGTCGCCTCCGCAAGGCCTCGGCCGCCAAGAGTGACCATCTGCATGCAGACGGCGCCCTCGGCGGCGCCGGTCCGTATCGCGGCGACTTGATCGTAGTTGCCCCCCAACCAACGAAGCACATCGAGATCGCCAAGGAGTGCCGCATCGACCGTTTCTTGCGACAACTTTGTCGCCGTCGATTCGACAAAAACTTTCCGCTCAAACTGAAGTTGCCGAGTCGTTCCCAGAGCACGCGTGTCGATCAGTTGGCGAAGCCTGATCATGGCCTTGTCACGACGATGCGTCATGGCCGGACAGAGTTTCACCCTGTTTTCGTCGCGAATCAGATTCAACTCATACAGGAACGTCGATCCCTGCATGGGATTCGGCAGAAACAGCATCGGTTGACCGGCCGTCGCGAGTTGTTTGGCGGCGTTCAACACCTCCGGGTCGCGACCACCGACGATGACCGCATCGATCTGACGCGCAAGCAACAGATCCTCCCAACGGTTCGTGAGTTGAATCCCCGTCCGGCCCCTCAAAACAGCCGCCGCCGAAGGCGTGAGAACAACGGCGAGGACAACGTCATGTCCGCAGTCACCCTGCAACGCATCGAGCCACGAAAGGATCAACGGATCGTCACAAATCAACGCGAGTTGCATGACAGACTGCTCTCCGTGGTGTTGCTAAGTTGCCATGACATTGTCGTTTGGTGACCTGCGCGGCGTCTTTATCTTTAACCAATTTTCATTTCTTGCCTTCGATGGCAGCCAGTCGCTGTTTGGCCTTCAAAACGGACTTCGAGTCGACGAACCGCTCAAGCAGGAGATGATATGTTGCTGCCGCCGCTTTCCAGTCTTGTTGATGCTCATCGCACGCCCCGGATTGCAACAACGCCGCCGCCTGCCATTCGGGAAAGTCGTAATTGCTATAGACTTTTTGGTAGGCGATGAATGCCTTCGGCCATTCCTCCTGCAAAAAATAGGTTTCACCGATCAGGAATTGCGATTTGGCAGCTGTCTCCGTTCGAAAAGCCACCGGATCGGCGATAACCCGTTCAAAAGCCAATCTTGCTTTTTCCCATTGTGGGGGGGCCTGTTGTTTGTATCCGCGTCCGAGGACTTCCTCGGCCTGATACAAAAACGCAGACTTGGCAGAACGTTGACGCAGATCTTCGACTGTCTGTGCCAGTGCCTCATACTGCTTCTGCCGAAACTGGACTTCCGAAAGCAGAACCCATGCGCGATCGAACCACGGCAAGCCGCTGACCGTGGGGTTGTCTCTCTGACCACAGATTGCGGTCAAGCGTTCGGTCGCCAAGCTCAATTCCTGTGCGTTCGTTTTGTCGTTGGCGAGAATCGATTCCGCCACGCTGTAGTCCGCATACCAACGGTAGGGACTCATTAAAAATTGACTCCGGAGCGTTTCATCGAGGATGCGGACATCGACCCAACGTCCTTGATCCACCGCCAGCACGATCAGTTGGTACAGTGATCTCTCCTTCACTTCCTGATCGCTCTTGTCCGAGACAAGCAATCCCTGAAAAATTTGGCGTGCGGCGTCGAGTCGGCTGGCGATCAGTTCGCTTTCAGCGAGGCTGAGCTGTGCGTTGTCGGCGAGTTCGCTCGACGGCATTTCCTGAACGAGTCGCCGGAAAATTTCGTCGGCTCGTTCGTACTTTTGGGCTTCGTAATTGAGGACCGCCCATTCATCGAGCACTTGGTCCAACTTCTGTGGTTTTGGAAATCGCGTCAGCAAGTCTTGGTAGGCCGCATCCGCAGCGAGGACGCGTTTGGCTTGACGGTGGAGTCGGGCCGCTTGAAGTCCTGCTCGATAGGAATAGAGCCACGGTGCCTGTTCTTCTACGCTCGGTGAGGCTGGTGTTTCCGTCGAAACCTGCTTCAGGAGTCCCTCGAACGCAGCAATGGCGGCATCGGTTTCACCGGCATCTTTCAGGGATTCAGCACGATAATACTCGCACTCGACAGCAATCCTGTGATCCGGAAAATTCGTCCTGACTCTGGCAAACGTTGCCGCCGCTTCCAAGTCCTGTTTTTGGTGCCTCTGCGAAACAGCCAATCCGCGAATGGCATACGCTTGACGATCGGTGTCTTTCGTGAGCGAAATCAGCTGGGAGTATAAACGAGCCGATCGAACCCAATCCTTGCTGGCGTCTGCCAAGTCACAGAGTTGCTGCGTGGTCGAGATCCGTATCGGATGATCCACAGCAAAGTCTTCGTTAAGCCGCTGGAGAGCGGCATCGGCCGCCGCCAAGTTCTGACGCCGCGCGGCCTGAACCGACTGGATGGAAAGTGCACCAGCGGCCTTGCGACCCTGAGGAAACAGATCCAAGTATGTGGCCACGGCACCATCCGCTGCCTCCATCTTGTTTTCCAAAAACAGACTCTCCGCCTGCAGAATCAGGGCATCGCCCCACTCCGACTCGGCACCGTCCGCTTGAGCTTGCTGTGCCAGAGGTGAAATCAGTTCGATAGCGAGTGCATGCCGGCCTTGAAGCTGCCTAACGAATGCCAAGTAGTAAATCGCCTGGTTTTTCATCTTCGCCACCGCGGTTTCCTTGATCACCGATTCGAATCGTTCAGCGGCGGCCTCGTAATGTGAGGAGACATGCTCCACGGCTTTTTGTTCCCGCAACGCCACCGCGGCGTCCGCCAGTTCCAATCGCCCGGACAGCAATTGCACGCGCAATTTCAAATCGCTCTGGGGATAGTCTTTAGAAAATCGGTCGAGCCGTTGATGGGCCGTCGTCAGCTCACCCGCATCGATCGCCAGTTCTGCGAGGGCATGCAGGCTGTCGTCTGCATAGTCACCCTGCGGCCAGCGACTGAGAACGGCCTCAAATCCCTGCCTGGCTTCGGCGGTATACCCTAGTTGACGCTCACAGAACGCCTGCTGAAAACGGAGGAGTTCCCCCTCTGCTGCGTCATCCGTCACGAGTGCAGCGGACTGCTTGAAAACGTCCACGGCTTCTGCCGTCTTCCCCAGAGCCTTCAAACTGAGTCCCCTCCATAATCCGGCAATCACCCGCTGAGTCTTCTGGTTTGCAGCCGATTCAAACTGCGCAATCGCCGGAACGAATTGGCTGGAATGATAGAACGCATATCCGGCATTGAGGTGCGACGCGGAGACCAAGCGGGAGTCTGGAAATTTCTGCGTCAAGTCGATGTATAATGCTGCGGCTTGGGGGTATTCTTGGCGATCGAAGGCGATGGCCGCCAGATGAAACACCGCATCTGCCGCCCGCGGGCTGTCTACGTTGGCTGCTAATTCGCGGAATTTTTCTTCGGCTTGGTCCACGCGTTTGAGAGACTCGAGTGACCGAGCCACTCCAAACTTGGCATCTTCAACGAGCGGACCGTCGGGAAAATCGGCCATCGCTTTTTGAAATGTGGCCAATGCGGACGTCGGATCGTTGAGCCTCAACTGGACATCCGCAAGATACGGCAAGGCATGGTCCTGAAATGGATCACGCGGAAAGGTTCGCAGATAGGAATCAAACTCTGTGCGTGCTGTGGCAAGTTCGTTGAGCAGGTAACTGCACTCCGCGATCCGATAACGGGCCTGCGCGACATTGACGTTTTGAGGATTCTCGTTGACGAACAACCGCAGTATGTCACGAGCCGATGTGAACTCCTCGAGGCTGATCCGAGTCAATCCGAGATACAGCTTCGCCAGCGGAGTCTTCTCATGCTTTTTGTATGTTTTCAAAAAGACTTGAAACTGTTCGGCAGCCGGTTTCCAGCGGCGTTGTTTGTACAGGCCGACAGCCACGTTGTAATCGTCCAGTCCGCTATCGGCAATTGCAGGAGACGGTAGGACGCACGCCAGCATGAGCCAAGCCACAACACCACACCAGACATGGCTTGATGCCATCGATTGGCGTTCGCAACCAGGATTTCCAAAAGATTTTATAGCAACAGCGGACATGAACACACCTCACCTCATAAAGACACTGCATTCATCAGGAGAGATCGCCTTTACATGAATCACAAGAGCATAGTATCTGCGTCGCATCGCCCTCGCAAACTGCGCGTCATCACCCGCCGAAAAACAGTTCACATTTTCCAGAAGGATTCGTCTTCAACAATCCTTCTGATCCTGAAATCAAAAAACGCGAATCCGGCCGGAGTTCGGTGCCGAGCGGGTGGTCAGACGACTGTCGCAAGTCTATGCTTCCGACCGTCAATCGCATTTGAAAACAGTGTCCGCTCCGTCTTGGTCCTCGTCAGAAACGATGGTGTCTCATGAAGCCGATCCGCAACGAAACCGTACTGCGTCAGTTGGAGTGGCGATATGCGGCCAAAAAATTCGATGTCCAGCAGTCGATTTCCGAGGAAGACTGGTTGACGCTGGAGCAAAGCCTGATCCTGACACCGTCATCCTTTGGACTTCAACCCTGGAAATTTATTGTCGTGACGGACCCGGCCGTGAAGGCTAAACTGCTCCCGATTTCGTGGGGGCAGAAGCAGGTGGTCGACGCATCGCATGTCGTCGTATTTGCCACACTGAGAAATCTGTCGGAGGCGGACATTGACCGGCACCTGACGCGGATCTCGGAAGTTCGCGGTGTCTCGCTGGAATCACTCGCGGGATTTCGCCGGGGAATCGTCAGTGGGTTACTGAATGGGACCATGAATTTGAAGCATTGGGCGAACCTGCAGGCCTACATCGCCTTAGGCCAGTTTATGGCAACAGCAGCGATGCTCGGCATTGATACCTGTCCCATGGAGGGGATTGAACCCGCCAAGTATGATCACGTTCTTGGCTTGGAACAGCAGGACTTCGGAACGCTTGTCGTTTGCGTGGCGGGCTACCGTTCAACGGAGGACAAGTACGCAGCGACTCCCAAAGTGCGCTTCAAGCAGAATGATGTCGTGATGCGGATTCAGCCCTGATACGGCGGCCGTGACTCCGATTTCCCCCCTCATGCAGGAAAAAATCATGGCTCAGCATGCTCCACGGTTCTTACAACTCGTCGACGCCATCCGGATCAACATTCGTGAATGCACCGTCAACGATGTTCGCGACCGGATCTCTACAGGAGAACCGTTCGTGTTGATTGATGTTCGAGAGGAAAGCGAATTCGCCGCCGGACATCTTCCTCGGTCGACGTCGCTCGGCAAGGGCATTATTGAGCGAGATATCGAATCCCTCGTTCCGAACCCCGCATCAGAGGTCGTGTTGTACTGTGGAGGCGGTTTCCGTTCCGCGCTCGCGGCCGACAACTTGCAGAAAATGGGGTACAGCAACATCGTGAGCATGGACGGCGGGTTTCGAGAATGGAAAGAGGCGGGTCTGCCGATCGAGCGGTAACCCACAGGCCAACGGCCTCTCGCCGGCGGCATCAAACGGAGGTCGAACGTCTGCTGCGCAGGGCCTCGACTCCCACAGGCGCGGCATCACCAAATCTGTTTGATGTCCACGCAGAGAAACTCTGCCGAGCACAATCATGCCCGACGATTCAGACCCCACGGCTTGGAACGGGTCTGTCTCTCCCTCACGGAGATGACGAGAACGAGTCCAATAATTTTTGGACGTGGTCTCGCAGAGCGGGGCCGTGCTGTGGATCGTGCAACGCAAACTCAAAAAACGCTTGAAAGTAGCTCTCAAAGTTGCCGATATCGAACCGCTTTTCTTGTGGCGTCAGCCGGACTCCGAGAACCTTCCGTCCGTCGTTGAGCAGCAGGCGAATCGCATCCGTCAGTTGAATCTCGCCTCCTCGTCCCGGTTGCGTTTTTGCGAGAGCCTCAAAAATCGCCGGACTGAAGACGTATCGCCCCGCAGCCGCCAACGTACTCGGTGCCTCGTTCACACTCGGTTTCTCGATCAGGTCCGCCACTTCAAAAATATCCCCCGGAGTTCCCTTGGGAAGAGCAATCCCGAAGTGAACGACTTCCTGTGGCGACACGTCATCGAATGCCAAGACGACATCCGCCTTCTCGCTTTCAAAAATGGCTGTCATCCGAGACACATTCTGCGACTGAGCGTGAAGGCCGATGATCGAGTCACCCAGTGCGACAACAAAAGGCTGTTGCCCAATCATGGCCTGACCGCACAGCACCGCATGACCCAACCCCAGTTGCTGTCGCTGTCGAGTATAGAAATATTCCACGTCTTGGCGTGCGAATTGAAGATCCCGAAGCTGCTCCTCACGACCGGTGTCACGCAAGTAAGCAACCAAAGACGCATCCAGATCGAAGTGGTTTTCGATGGAGGTTTTCCCTTGCCCCGTGATGAATAAGAGACGACGGATACCCGATTGCACCAGTTCTTCAACGACGAACTGCACAACGGGCTTGCGGCCAATCGGCAGCATTTCCTTGGGCTGCGATTTTGTTGCCGGTAGCATTCGCGTACCCCAACCTGCTACGGGAATAAGTGCCAAATTGATCATCATTTCCCTCGCCAAATCACCATCACTCTGCGAAACGGGCTCGGCTCTCGCTCCCATCGCTCAACGCGTTGACAGCGAACGTGAAGCACCCCGAACGTCGTTGGTCCCTCGTGTGTCGTACGGACAGCAGAAGGGTGTCACCTGCTCAGCCACGGTCATTTCGTCAAGAACGGTGCCTCTGTGGTAAATCCGCCGCTGAACGAACACCTTGAGCGTTTGGAGGCTTAGCCGGGATTCCTGCTGACGCCGCAAGGCAATACTATGTTGGCGATCAGCACCCATTTTTCAAGCAACAGAGATGCCATTTTTTCAAGCTGCAGGAACGAGGGTGGCCAATTGGCTTCAAAAATTGGAACTCTGGCCCACAATCGGCAAACGCCGTGGAACCCCGAGTCTTCCTTGAGCGTCTGTTTCGTGCTTTTCAAACACACTCACACGGAAGCGTTCGTCTGGTGCAACTTTTTTCGCTTTGACCGGCTCTTTATTTTTGCTCATGTGAACAAATCGCGTACCGGCTGACCGTCGGATAGCCGATGCGGCCGTCCCGTCAGATCACGCAATTCTGTGGCAGAATCGATGCCGAAACGCCAAAAAATCGTTGCGGCAAGGTCCGCTGTTGTCACCGGATCGGTGGCGGGATAGGCACCGATTCGATCACTCGACCCATACACCGTGCCGCCACGGATGCCGCCCCCAGCGAGAAGAACCGTGTAACAGTGGGGCCAGTGATCTCGTCCACCATTTTTGTTGATGGTCGGTGTTCGGCCAAACTCTCCCATCGCGACCACCAGCGTCGACTCCAACAAACCGCGATCGTCGAGATCGTCGATCAACGCACTGAGACTTTGGTCGGCAAGCGGTAAGAGATCATTTTTGTGCCGGCTGAAGTTATTGTCATGGGTGTCCCAATTTTGGCCCTGTTGGCGAAAATCGTAAACGTTCACAAACGGAACTCCCGCCTCGACCATTCTGCGCGCGAGGAGCAGATTCTGCCCCCGCATGTGTCTGCCGAATGCCCTTTGAGTGCCGTTGCCGTCGCCATGCACGGGTTCTGGATCATATCCGTATCGCTCGCGGACGAGAGGCGACTCGTTCGAGAGATCGAGAGCCCGCTGTAAGGTTTCCGAACCGAGGAGCTGAAATGCCTTATCGCAAAACATCTTCCATTGGTCACCTTGGGAATCCAACGTCTCCGAAAGCGCCACGCGTTCGAGAGTCTTCAACAGCTGGCGACGTTCGCGAATCATCGACCCCGTGTGACCGTGATGAATCGCCAACGCCCCCGCCCGATAACTTTTGGATTCAACGTCGAGAGAGATGAGTAACGGATCAAATTTTGGTCCTAGAAATCCACCTCCTTGGCACGGCGTATCGGTCACGTTGTGAAATACGAATGGTAAGGCCGCGTGAGGGATTTCGATCTTTTGATCCTGCCAGAGATAATTCAGCGAAGCCCCATAACAGGGGTAGAACTGATTGATTACGGCAAACTCTTCACGATCACCGTTCGGCGATGGGCGTCCTGTTAAGGCCTCTATGGATGCGGAATCATGCAACCCGTTTTTGTGGCTCATACTGCGGATCAAGGCAACTTTATGCATCACGCGAGACATCTTCGGCAAATGTTCACTGACAAACAGGCCGGAGACCGACGACGGGATCGACTGAAACTCGCCACGCACTTCGGAGGGCGAATCAGGCTTCATATCATACGTATCGAGATGACTCGGGCCGCCATAATAAAAAACAATAATGCAGGCTTTGATCGGTGACGTCGAACGACTGAGCGACGTCGCCGATTCCGCTTGTAGCGATTGAGCTCGCCACAATCCGGCGAGATTCAGTCCGGCGAGATTCAGTCCGGCGGTGCCCCCCGCTAATTGGAGAATTCGACGACGACCCAGCGGAGCGACTGCGTTGAAAACGTGACGACTATTTTGCATCAATCAATTGCCCTAAGAATGTGGCGCTAGAGTCCTTATCCGGTGACAGAGTCCATCCAAGATTCGCCCAACGGCTGATCGAGCGTACCACTGTTTTGTCACTGGCCACTTATTTTTTCGGAAGAGGGAGACATCGCGAAAGTTAACACGGCGACACAATCACCTTGGCGAACCACATCCATACGGAAAGCAAACGAAATAGTCATAAATAAGTAGTGATTATCAAGAAGATACCGAGACTGTCCCCCGATTGCATCAACTAAACGGCATCAAGGGGGGGCGGGTCGGGGAAAATTCGGTATCTCTGCTGCGACCGTTGTGAATTCGTTCACCGAACATAATACTACACTCTGAATACGACACTCTGAATTCTGTTGTCCGTCTCGGATCAGGGCACAGTGGCCCTCGTTTCGTTGATGTTTATCGAGGGCTTGTTCTGGATCTATTTTATCCACTCAACTGTTGGTCGTTCTCGACATCTCGGGTGGTCATCGGACATCGATGCTGTACACGATATGCTTTACGAGATGATGTGTGGAGGTTTGTGGCTCTTGGAAATAGCCGTCGAGGAATATATGCGCGGCGTGGTTTGGCGGCGACGAATTTTCTTACGCTGGGTTTATAGTTCTTATCTTTTGAGTTAGGAGTTGAACGATGATTCTGCGTCGATCCGTATTAACGTTAACGTTGTTGAGCGTGAGTCTGCTACTCGTGGGCTGTTTCCCGCCCACCGGGCCAAAGATTGCACCTGCGTCGGGTGTCGTGATGTTCAACGGTGCTCCGATCGAGGGGGCAAGCGTCCGTTTTATGGGGCAGTCAGGTGGTACGAACATGGTTGGATTGGGAGTCACGAACAGCAAAGGCGAATACCGTATTTCAACCTCTGGTAAGGATGGTGCCCTCATCGAAAACCACCGCGTGATGATCGATAAGTGGCAGGCGGCACCCCGCATGAGCGACGCGGAACTTCAGGCTTTGGTTGAAGCGACCTCCAAAGCCTCTGAAGAGGACGTCACACCCCCGACACCACCACCTATGGTACCCCCCAAAAATTTGCTCCCACAGAAGTACCAACATTTCAGCACGTCGGAATTAAACGCCGATGTCATCGGGGGGAAGTCAAATAAATTTGACTTCAACCTTGTGCCCGAAGACTTATCTTCCGAGAACGTTGCACCCGGCGGCAACTAAGCGACTGCGGTCCACTCCGTCCCCGAGTCGCCTGTTGAAAAAAGAGATCGTGGACGCGACCCCATTCTGGCTGGGCCGTGATCAAGAAGTGACCGTCTTCTGACTCACGGCCCAGTGGTCGTTTTTTTCGTTGTGCCGCTGGCGATCAAGCCAATCGGTGTTCCACAGGGATGGCGAGGAGCTGAGTGCGACAGTCGCCACGGCGACGCGTCCTCGCGACATTGGCACCTGCAAAAACCGGGTGGCGCAGACTCGTCACGGTGGAGCCAATCTCGCTGAACCGCCCTTGAAAAACTCGCAGATTGGCCCTGCATCGTAGCGGTTGAAGTGGTTTGGACCTGTGGTTCCGAAGACGTGCCGCGGTGGACCACCGGATCAGGAATGCAAACGACAATCGTTGACGCCCCCAAACACTGTTCTTCAACAGGCCGTTCGTGTACGTTCTAATGAACCATTGCGTACCCTAACATTGGAACACGTCGAGAACCGAACCATGGCGAAACGCAAACCTGCCGAACCGGCACCCGCCTCCGGTGGATCATTTGAAGAATCGCTTGTCGAACTTCAGTCCATCGTCTTGGAATTGGAAAATGGCGCCCCCGGTTTGGAGGCATCGTTGGCTCGATTCGAGCGAGGAGTAGGCCTGCTGCGTGTCTGCCATGGGATCCTCGAATCCGCGGAACAGAAGATTGAAACGTTGACTCAATCCAACACGCCTGATCTCTCCAATTCGGAGTTCCTCAAGGACCCCACTCGGTTGAACGGCTCTGAAAACGTGACCGAAAATCGGGGTCACATCGATACGAACGACAAGGACGACTCACCCCCGAAATCAGCCTCCCTGTTCTGAATCGGATGCCGAGAGTTCTGAATCGGATGCCGAGGGCAGGCACGCGAGAAAGCCTGCACCGGCAGTAAACTTCGCCTCTTCAGCAGCGGCGTCACAACAGACGCTAATGCCCCAGGCCCAACGTGGCGAGGAACATCGGCAACATTTGCCGGAGTTCCGCTCTTACCCTTCAGACGGGCCCTAATCTTCGTCGATAATGGACGTGCAACTGTGCCCTTTTGTACGGATTCGTTGCTTGTTTTTGAACACCCGACATCGACTTCCGATGTCGGGTCAGCGGAACGATTCACGCGTTCAAAAAAAACCTAAGAACCTGTCCAAGAACGACACCGTGATGTGTCTGAAATCAGCCGGAACGCGCTAGCGTCCGGTTTGTACGTCTCCAACTGAACCGGCCGCTAGCGCGTTCCGGCTGATCAACACGATCGTGTTCTTGGACCAGTCCTAAGTGTGCGGCAACCGACGCTGATCCAGAAAAGACATCCGGACGCTCTTTCAGGCCGATCTTCTCGAACTCCGTGGACGAGCGACATGATTCACCGTTTTTTTCGATTGTCTCGCGTCCTGCGTAGCCAATGCGCACGGGACTGGAAGGAACATCGATCTTCATATCTCGCGGTGGCCCTTTGCCTGGCTTGTTTTTTGCCTGCGATGTGTCCGGACGAGATGGCGAAACGTCCACAGTCAAAATCTGCATTATTAACGGCGTCGCCTTGCGTTTCGACGATTTGCCGCCATCACTTGGCGGAATTCCGATGTTTGCCGGGAACCTGCGCAATCCCGTTAGCCGATCAGGAGCGGTATCAGCGCAGCAAAGTGCTGTTCTCGCCACGAGCCGCTGCGGTCGCCGCTGCGGCTCCAATCTCCAGCACATTTCAGCTGCATAGTCGCTCGTCGGCAACCAAAATCATCTACTTGGACTTTGATGGACACACTACAACGGGAACTCGTTGGAATACCGATCCCAACCCCGATGTGACGAGCATCACCACGGCGTCCTTGACGATCGATGACGCTCCCGAATTTTCAGACAGCGAATTCGCCCTGATCCAAGAGATTTGGCAACGCGTGTCAGAACACTATTCGCCATTTGACGTGGACGTCACGACTCAGGCTCCTACGTCAGATCAATTGATGAACTCCGGCGGAAGCGATACGAAATGGGGGATACGAGTCGTCTTCGGAAAATCGACCCCGGATCCCGCTCCGGGAGCGGGAGGCGTCGCTTATTTAAATAGCTTCAACTACGCGACAGACACACCCTGTTTCGTCTATTCCACATCGAGATATCATGATGCCAAGGTTCTCGCAGACGCGGCTGTTCACGAGACGGGGCATACGCTTGGGCTGAGTCATGATGGTCGCGACTTGTCGGGTCAAAGCGAGGCTTATTATTTAGGACACGGGACGGATGCCACGGGATGGGCACCTCAAATGGGCGTGGGCTATTACAAAAATCTTGTGCAGTGGAGTCAAGGCGAGTATGCCGGAGCGAATAACCACGAAGATGACCTGAAAATTATTACGAATCTCAAAACCAATGGGTTCGGCTTCCGAGCAGACGATTTCGGGAACACAAAAGACGTATCAACCGCCTTAGCGGGGACGCTGGTTTCGAGTACTTTCAATGTCGCTCAAAACGGTGTCATTGAAACGCCGACGGATTCTGACTGGTTCCGATTGACCACGAGAAAAGGAAGTGTGAATTTAAGTGCCACCGGCGGTCCCGTGACAACGATGCTCGACATCAATCTCGAACTGTATAATTCGCAAGGACTCCTTGTGGTCGCCAGCAACTCTGCATCGGATCTCTCCGCCTCGATCAATTCCTCAATCGAGGCCGGTACGTACTACTTGAAGATTGAAGGGACTGGAAATGGCGATCCGTTGGCCAAAGGCTATACCGATTATGGCAGTCTCGGGCAGTACCAGATGACCGGGAGTTATCCTTATGGCACACCACCTGTCGCTTCCAAAATCACGGCGTCGTATGTCAAGGCGAAGCGCACACTGACACTGGTCGGGGATGGTGGTCACAACACTGTGACGGTGACCTACAAAAACTCAAAAATTACGGTCGCAGGATCCGCCTCGACGCAAGTCAATAATTCCGCATCATTCAGCGTATCTCATGTCGGCAGCTTAGTCCTGACGGTGGACTTGAATGCGGGTGACGACTCGCTTTCATTAATCGGCCTTGATTCTTCGGCAACCAATATTCGTATGGGTCCCGGAAATGACAGCGTGGTTTTGACTCTTAGTCGCTTTACCACTTTCACTCTTGATGGCGGTGCTGATACCGATACTCTCGTGATGACTTCGAGCACTCTGCCGGCGGAGGGAAGCGCGAAACGGAACATCACTAGTATTCCGTAATCGACTTCGATGAAGCCTCTGGAGGATGACACACGTTGCCACGAATACGGTCTGTTCTTTACAAAATCGTTCTTGGTTACGGACACTGTGGCGGCCTGTGGGGTGTCGATCTTTGGCGGAATCGGCCCGAGGCCGTTGGCGGAAAACCGATGCGGTGTACAACGGCTATGACTATTGATCGCTGGGCGTCTCGACGATGGAGCATCCGCTGGGGACTCCCATTCGCCCTGTTTTGGTCACTGTGTGCCGCGCAACAACTGTGTGCCGCACCATCCGAAGAGGCTCCAAACGTCGTCGATCCGTCCTTAGCAGGTCGCCCATGGGCCGCTCTCTGGATTTCGAGTTTGGGGCGTGTTCTGGCCGCTTGTGATTTGGTGTACGACTCGGTGGACCGTCCGGATTTGGCCGAGTCACTTGAGGAACGTCTGGGAAATTTTCGTTCGTTTGGTGGAATCGATCGGAAACGTCCATTGGGAATCCTGTGGACTTGGAGCGATACGGAACCAATCGCCACGGTCTTCTTGCCGGTTGCACAGATCGACGAGTTGATGAAGACCGCAACATTTGATGTCGTTGAATTTCGCCGGGTGGCGCACGATCGATTTGAGATTGATCGCCCCGGGAGTCCCTATCACGTCTTGCTCCGATCCGGATATGCTTTGCTTGGCGATGATCCTACGGCAATGCAAGCTCTCCGGGAATCACCGGATCAAATGACGGAGTCGCTTCAGGCCAAATACGATTTAGTTTTCAATCTTGACATGCGACAGATGCCGCGTCTTGCGAAAGAGCGTTGGATCGAGAATCTGAAGACTCAGATCGAACCCTGGTTGCAGCCTCAAGATCGCGAGACGATCGAAACGGCGACGATACGCCGGACGTTCGGCGTCGCCGTGTTGACACTGGCCAACCGCGTCATCCTCGATGTCCGCAGGCTGACCATCGGTTGTCGCATTGATGCCGAAAAACGCCAGATCTCCTTGGAACTGATCGTGCTGGGGGAGCCGGGAACGACGATGGCCAGCGAGCTCAATCAAGTCGTCCTCAAAAAGCACCAATTCTCGTCGCTTGTTCAGTCGCCGGCCATGCTTGGAGTCGCTTTCAATTGGCCTCTTCAGTCGTTGTTTCAAAATCGTTCTCGTCTGCTGAAAGAACCTCCGCCTAGCCTGCGGCTTAACGGCGGCGTTCAGCTCGTTGGCAACAGCTGGGCGGAGGCCACTTTGATTGCGGGCCTTTACGGACCTGAAGTGGCAATACTGACCGGAACGATTCCGCAACTCTTGGTACAGTTGGAAAAGTCGGGCCAAGGCGTGGTGTCGAACGAAACTCCAGCGGTTCACCGCGACGTCGTCATTCGCCAGATCGTCGCTTACAAACCGCCCCCGCTGCTGAGCCAATTTCTCGGCCCTCGTGCGGAAGTGTTGATTGGTCAGGCTCCGCAAACGATGTGGCTGGCGGTTGGCGATCCCTCCTCCCTGCGAATGCATTTGCAGCAGGCGATCGATGCGGTCGCTGGGACGGCGCAGGACCGACGAGACGACACTCTCTTGCAAAGTCGGGTGGTCTTAGGAAAACTGCCGTTGGTCGGGACGTTACCCGAGATTGACTCGGCGACCGGCTCTCCCTCTGAACCCCCAGCAGAGTGTCAATTGTCGATCGAACCGATCCGGAATGGTCTCAGGGCCCGCGCCGTTACTGAACGGGACATTTTTAAACGGATTGGTCGGGAATGGGCTAGGCAAGTAGATCAACTCCACCCGGTCAAGTAGGAACCGCCCGAACGCGGTCTGTTTCGAAGCGTGTGGGGGAGCAAATCGCGGGGTCGGAGACAACTCGTCTTTCTTGGAATGACCGGTTCGGATAGATTCCGGTCGGTCGCGGATCCGCCCATTTTTGAACCGTGTGGGCGATGGTCGACTTTGGAAAAGGAAGTCCAATGCGCAGTATCTGCGTCATGAATCAAAAAGGCGGTGTCGGGAAAACGACGACCAGTGTGAATCTGGCCGCAGGCCTCGCCAAACAAGGGCGCCGTGTCTGCCTGATCGATCTTGACCCGCAGGGTCATTCATCGCTGCATTTGGGCGTCGATGCGTTTGGACAAACGCCAACAATTTACGACGTTCTGTCCGGCACGAAGACACTTGCTGAAGTGAAACAACTGGCGGCCGATCATTTATGGGTCGTTCCCTCGGACCTCGATCTGGCAGCGACGGAAGTGGAGTTGGTGGACACTCCCGGACGCGAGCTGATTCTCCGGGGTGCCGTCGAAAGACTGATTCAGCAACACCCCTTCGATTACATTGTGATGGATTGCCCGCCATCTCTGGGCGTCTTAACAATTAACGCCTTGACCACGGCCAAGGAGGTCTTCATTCCCTTACAGCCCCACTTTCTTGCGTTGCAGGGAATGTCAAAGCTGTTTGAGACGACAGCCCTCGTCAAGAGACGACTCAACCGCGACTTGAAGGTCAGCGGGATTATTCTCTGTCTGTATGAAACCGCCACCCGACTTGCGGCAGATATCACAGATGACCTGATCCGTTTTTTGGAGCAAAGTGATCCGCAGGCTCCTTGGAAGAACGCGAAAATTTTTGACAGCCGGATCCGACGAAACATCAAGCTGGCCGAATCACCGAGTTTTGGGCAATCGATCTTCGACTACGCCCCCAAGAGTTCTGGGGCGATGGACTATGCCGCTCTCGTGTCAGAAATCCTCGCGACGGAAATGGGGGTAATGTCTCAGCCGATTCCGGTCACGACTCCCGTTGCAGCCTAAAATTTCAGTTGCTTCGATCGCGTGGAGACTGAAATTTCCTCGTTGAATTGGCGTTCGGCGGCCAATCTCGTTGAAAAGTCCGCTGAAATCATTTGCACTTGAGCCTATAATCCGACTCCCTGCTGACGAGTTGTCCCGGCAGAGGGTTCCGATGGCTTGTTCGCTCGAAATGCAAATTGGTTCAACAGATGCCCGACTCCTTTGATTCGAATTCCGCTTCTCTGCAGCACGACTCCGAGTTGTTCGACGATTTGCCGCCGGTTCAACCGCCGTCGGCAGGATTCATCGTTCAACTCTTTGTCGTACCAGGCTTGATCGTCTTAGCCGTTGTCGCCGTGTGGGCCCTGTTTGGTCGGATTGCAGCCGGCGATCATGATTGGCGAAAATTGGCGCTCGAACTGCAAAGTCCCAACACTCATATTCGCAATCGCGCGATGTACGGTCTGGCGCAAGTTCTTGACCAAGATCGACGATTAGGAGACAGCGGACTGCACTTGTCGCATAATCTCGAAATTGGTAACGGGCTTTCCAACCAACTGTTGCAGGATTTTAAGAGTGGTTCCAGAACCAACGAGACCGTGGCGATCCAATTGTATTTAACGAGAGCCCTCGGGCTGCTTGATGCTCCTGAGACAAATGCGAGTTCTCGTGATCGTTCCGACTCTTTTCAGACATCGTCATCCGCGAATTCTGCCACATTGGATCCGCGTGACGGATCTCCATCAAAAATACTGGAGGCCCTGAAGTGCGCTCTGGAACCGACTCGTGACATTGAAGTTCGCAAAAGTGCGGCGGCTTCCATCGCCTTCATCGCCGGTCGGGCTTACGAGCAGCAGCACCCATTGGACGCGCCGGAGTTAGTCAATGCTCTTGTTTCCATGTCAACGGAGCAAGAGCCGATCCTCAAACAAGCGGCAGCGTTCGCTCTGGGATTGTTCCAGTCCTCTCAGGCAGATCAGCAATTGTTGGTCCTGCTGGAAAACGAGGATTGGATGACCCAACTCAATGCCGCGGTGGCGCTTTCGCGAAACGGATCGAAGGCGGGTCTCGCTGTTTTCAAGCGGGCTCTAACAGAAATGCAGGGGCTCTCCGATGCTCCGTCCGTCGAGTCTTTCACTGTTCTGAAAAATACACTGAAGGCCATTGCAGGCCTTGGTCCAAGTTTAGAAATCCGGGACAAGACGGAGTTTCGCGAACTGGTGACCGTATTAATGCAAACTCATCCTGAGCCTCGAATTCGGATTGATGCACAAAACGCACTGCATTCACTCAAGTCCGATGTACCGTGATTCTGATTCAAAAAAGGGTTGCCGAGTTCAGATCCAAACGTAATTTTTCAACACGCCCAGGCTCTTGATTACAGGCCGTTTGAGAGTTGTTCACCACCCGGCATTCAATCACAGGGAGACTCGGAAAATCCGAGGATGCTCCTTTGACTGGCCGCGGAATACCTCTCCTAAACGCTTCTGAACGTCTCTGCCAAACCATCGCCAACTCTCCTCCCAAGACGACTTTTTTTAAGTCCTTGGATCACCTAGGCACGCTGTTTCTGTTCCAGAAGTACGTCCCGCGGGTTACGTGTTTTTCAGTGCCAATCTGGCTGCTGAGAGGGTATTTTCCAAGAGCATCGCGATTGTCATCGGACCGACACCTCCGGGGACGGGAGTGATGGCGGAGGCGATCTGCGACACAGACTCGAAGGCAACATCTCCCACAAGTTTGTTATTCTGTCGGTTGATTCCGACATCAATGACTACGGCATCTTTCCTGACCATGTCTTGCGTGACGAATTCGGGCCTGCCGATCGCCGCAATGAGGATGTCCGCGGATCGAGTGACCTCCGGCAAATTGCGTGTGCCGCGATGGCAGATGGTGACGGTTGCGTTTGCTGTCTCACCTTTCTGAAGCAGCATGATGCCCACCGGCTTGCCAACAATTTCGCTGCGTCCGAGAACAACGACGTGCGCGCCGTTCACCGCTGTTCCCGATTCGCGAATTAAAACTTGGATCCCCTGCGGCGTGCAGGGAAGGAATCGCGGCCTATTCTGAAACAGCAGTCCCACGTTTTCGGGGTGAAAGCAATCGACATCCTTTAGGGGATGGATCGCATCCAGAACCGTTATCTGATGAATATGTTTTGGCAAAGGGAGTTGCACTAGGATCCCATGCACCGAGGGATCGTTGTTCAGACGGGCGACGAATCGAAGCAAATCGGCCTGCGTTGTCGCCTCGTCGAGGCGATGTACCTCACTGAGAATTCCGGCTTTCGTACAGGCCTGCTCTTTGTTTCGAACATAGACTTGGCTTGCAGGATCCTCACCGACCAGTACGGCGGCGAGTTTCGGAGTCACACCCGTCGTTTGTGTGAACGCAGCGACCGTATCTCTCAGACGTTCTCGAATCGAGGCGGCGATGAGTTTGCCATCAATGATGCGGGCAGACATAACAAAAGTCGTCCTTTCTTTGCAGGTCCCACCACAGTTGATCCCCTCTCAATATCAATACGGACGGTTTATAACGGTCCTCGCCGCTGGACCGAAGCGACAGCGAACAGATTCCGGGAGGTGAGATGAGCCAGACACCTTGCTGTGGCAACGGGGACGCAACAAGAGTCTCGTTCTGCCGTGTCGCAACCCGCTGTCATTCGTGCATCAGGACTTGATGAAGCACGAACTCCGTAGGAAACTTTGACATCCAAGATCTTGCCGGACCGGAAACGGAATTAGAAAAGTCCACGGATCACGTCTCGGTCATCTAAGAGGACCTGTGGGCGAGCATTGTAATCCAAAAATGTCGTTGCGGTATCAATTCCGAGAACGTGGTAGACCGTCGCCAACACGTTTTTGAAGTTAATCGGACGACCAATCACGGATTCACCTCGGGAATCCGTTGCGCCGATGACTTGGCCGGTCCGGAGACCACCGCCAGCCAGACACAGAAAGCCCGCTTCAGGCCAATGGCCTCGGCCGTCGGGTGTGGCATCTCCGATCCGCGGAGTTCGTCCAAACTCTCCCCCCATCACGATTGCGACGTCATCCAGAAGGCCACGCTCCGACAGATCCATCACTAAGGCATGGAGTGCTCTATCCAGTACGGGAAGCAACTGACGCATCTTCTGGAAGTTGTTTCTGTGTGTGTCAAAGTTGCGCATACTGACGGTCACAACAGACACCCCGGCTTCGATCAACCGACGGGCAAGGAGGAAAGAGACGCCGGGGGAAAGTTGGCCGGTCAACGTAGCCTCACCATATCGCTCACGCGCCATTTTTGGTTCCTGATCGAGGTCGAAAGCCTCCCGAGTCCGCGAGGAGGTCACGATGTCCATCGCGCGCTGTTGGAAACGATCGACCCCAATCGCGGATTCCCCCAGTTCCAATTCCCGTCGGACACGATCGAAGTCCTGCAACAGATTTTGTCGGTCTGTGAGTCTCGATGCTGGCACGTCTCGATGGCGTTCCAAATTATCAACAGCTTCGCGATCACCGGCTTTGCCAACTCGCAGTGGTTCGTGTTCCGCGCCGAGGTAATAGGCACGCTCCCATTCAAAATTATTGTCAATGCTCACATAGGGTGGAACGTCTTTCATGCCGGGGCGCAGGCGGCTGATGACAGAACCGACGGCAGGGCGCCGTGCCTCCCCAGGAACACGCGAGGAAGCTTCCCACGGGAATCCACTATAAAACATGTTTGCCGTATGTTGATGGGCGAGCTGCGCTCCGCGCAGAATTGCGAACTTATCGGCAATTTGCGCCTGCATCGGCATCAATTCACACAGTTCAATTCCCGGCACATTTGTGTGAATCGGCTGAAATTCGCCGCGATACTCCACCGGTGCCATCGGCTTCATGTCATACATGTCGAGGTGCGAAGGACCACCACTCAGAAAAATCATGATCACGGACTTGGGACGCCGGGACTGGGTTTCGGCGCATGCGCGTTGCCGAAGGACATCGGCAAGCGTCAATCCGCCGATGGCTAATCCGCCAACAGCCAATCCGCCAATGCCCCGTGTGCCGACAGACAGAAAGCGACGGCGGTTGATTTCTGACGCGTTTCTAAAACCATTGTCCATTGTCACTGTCCGGATCCTTCAGAGAACTCGTCTACGTTGCGTCATTCGGCCCGCGACAGGTCTTCTCAATCATCCTTGCGGATTCCTGTGAATACCGCAAAGCCATTCCGCCTTGGCGTGATGACTGACGCCAGAGAAAAGACATCACCTAACGCCGCCGAACACTGCTGCAAAAAAACGCTTCGGTCTTCGAGCGATCGCTGAGATTCTGTTTGCGAGATTTCCAAACAGAATCGGCTCAGCGATCAATCGGCCGGTCACGCACAGAGAATATCTTCCCGGATTCACCGCGGCCAAACCGAATTTTTATCGAGTTCGGCGGCTCGATGCCGTGGCCGTTGATCACTCTGGGGGCGACCGGTGGTGACGGCTCTGCCGTTTCGCGCCGGCATGAATCCGGCGACTCGCTCGTTTTATTTCAGTCTCATTGGCGTTCAAATACGTCAACAGGCAAGGCGGCTTGTCGCTGCGGCCACTTCGCTGATAATCACGCCATAATGCCGCTGCAACGTCCTCTGCATCTCTGGCGCAGTCCTGGGTCAAGTACTCATGCAGAAGTTCCACCATTCGGCTGAGGGCGATGCCATGAGATCGGCCATCACGGTTGAAAAGCCACGTGCAAAGGCTACGAAACTCGGCAAAGGGAGACGCAGCCCCATCGACCATCGCGTTTGAATGGGGACTGCCGATCGTCTCGAATTGTGGGTCGCGAGATGGATCATCGCCAGGATCGGCGATTGCGTCCGCCGATTCTCGGCGGGGGATTCGCCGCCTACGCGACAGGATCAGTTCAGTGGTCTCGATAAAATTGCCACTATTAGCAATCGTATCCCAGTACTTTGCCAAACGGCGCAGTTCTTGGACTGTGGAAAATTTTAGCAATTTATTTTGCAGGATTTCGTACGGCGGATGCGGGCTATAGACCATTTCCCAATCCGCGTCATGACGGACGATAGGAGTGCCTCGCAACCGCTTGAGAATCCCGACCTGAATCTCTTGTGGCTCGAGTTTCACCAACCGGTCGAATCCTGCCGCGAAGCTCTCGAGAGATTCCCCCGGAAGTCCCACGATCAAGTCCGCATGAATGTGAACCCCTGTTTTTTTGCGGAGCCATCGCAAATTTTGTTCGACAAGCAAATTCTCCTGATGACGATTAATGAGTTCTGAGACATCATTGTTGAATGTCTGGATCCCGACCTCAAATTGCAGCATCCCGTCGGGGAACTGGGCAATCAGGTCCTTCAGTGAATCCGGCAGTCGATCAGGGATCAATTCAAAGTGCAGAAACAAACCCGGGCGTAGTCGATCCAAAAAGAAACTCAAAATGGAGCGACTGACCCGAATATTGAGATTAAACGTGCGATCGACAAACTTGAACTGTTTCGCCCCTCGATTCAGCAACGATTCCATTTGTTCAAGGAATTCGTCAAGGGGGAACTGTCGAACCGGGATATCGAGTGCGGAGAGACAGAACTCACATGTGAAGGGACACCCTCGGGAGGCTTCCACGTAAATCACACGCTGCGAAATGTCTTCCTCCGAGTAGAGCACGTAAGGCAACCTCAGCTCACTGAGGTTCGGGACCGGGGCATGCAGAACACGCTGATGGTGGGCCTCCGAATCCGGCGATCGCTCCAGAAGCATGTGGCACAGTTTTCTAAACTCAAGATCCGCTTCGCCGGTGATCACGTAATCGGCAAGCCGAGTAATTTCTTGCTCCTCGATCTCGTAACTCACTTCGGGGCCACCGAGAACAACAATCACGTCTGGCGCGATCCGTTTGAGATCGGCAACCAATCGTGTTGTCTCCGTCACATTCCAAATGTAAATACCGAGTCCAATGATTCGTGGACGCTGATCAAGAATCGCATCCAGAATCTCCAGCGTTGGCTGATTAATACCGAATTCGAGCAGAATCGTCTCGCGTTGTAATTCACCCATGTTGGCCAGCAAATAACGCAGGCCGAAGGCACAGTGGGGATACTTGGCGTTCAATGTCGCAAGGACGATCGTGGGCATGACGAACGCGCCTGAGTTCCGTGGGGTAGAGGTACATGCCCCGCTGATTGTCAGAGTGAAATTTCCTTAATGTCGAACAATCGTTCGAGCTTCGTGAGTCGCAAGACTTCGCGAACGTCTGCAGAGGGATTATAAATCTCCAGTCGATCGACACGCTGCCGAAGCGTTGTCAGGACACCCAACATGCCGCTGGGCACGAGTAGCACTCCCGTGAGATCAAATGCCAAGACCTTCGTACCGTGCTCCGCGATCAAGTCCAACAACTGCTCCCGGTATGCCGCGATGCAGACCTCATCCGGAACGTCTTTGCCACCGAATCCAACGACTGTCAATTCACCCGTCTGGTAAATCTTAATCACAGTGGGATCGGGCAGGGGGGCAGGCCGTTTCACAGATGAGTCGCCGCACACAGATGAGTCGCCGCACACAGATGAACCCTCGGGTTCGTCAACAGCACTCTCGTCAGAACAATCTAACATTCTATGGTTCCATTCGGCTTGAAACAGAGATCCCACTCACCACGTCCAAAAGTCCGCTGATTTCGGTTTAAGTCTCGTACAACATTCTTTTTGTTCAGGGATTTCAAAAACCGAGATTTCGTTCATACAACACAAATGAGCTCCAAACTTCAACGCCAATGCACATAAAAAACGGTTTATGGAGCCTCACCAGCAGGCATGACAGGCGTCAGGAGACGGGTACCGGCATCTCGAACCCAGCCTGACAAGGCTGGGAGATTTCTTCTCGGGAGAACATACCGAGTGAAAATCAGAATAGGGGGAGTAAAATCACGATTCGCCATTCCTCAAAAAATGCTCTGTTTTTCCCGTCTTGTCATTCCTGCTTGCCCCATCCCCGATGTCTCTTCTCTATCGCTATCAAAGGTAATGTCTTCGATTCCGGGACCCGCGAGAGCGTGCTTCGCAACATTTTATTGAAAAAGAGAGCTCTTTTTTGAAGGAGGGGTGTCGGACCTGTGACCCGATAAGCACTGGTCTTTCAGGATCGGCCGAACGTCACGCGTGCAAGCATTGTTGAGGGCCTCACAGCGGGCCCAAGTCCTGCGGGCCCAAGATTGGCCAGGGCTTCGCCTGCCGGTTAATAAATCGTTTTCCCGAGTAGGGATCCTGATCAAGAGACCGGTTTCCAGCCGACACATTCCGGACAAGTGACCCTCTTATTGAGTCCACATCTGGCCCACATCATTCCGCTCCCTGAAAATCTCTGTGCTCAGCCTGCCTGACACACCTTCGCTGAAAAACTCGCACCTTCCGTTTGATGTTTAATCTTGATGTGTTGTCAGATATCCTGTCGATAAGGATTCCCTCGACCATTCCGATGAGGTAACCCCGTGAATCGCTCCCGAGACTGACGAGTGAGACTGGACGTCGCGTTGTATGCACATCACGATCATCACCGCTGGTGGCGCGGGCATGTTTTGCGGGTCGTGCATGCACGACAATTCTTGGTCAAAGGGTCTTCGCGAGGCCGGCGTAGATGTCAGCCTGCTGCCATTGTACACCCCGATTCGCGTCGATGAACCGGATCAGTCGTCATCGCCAATTTTTTTCGGCGGCATCAATTGTTATCTGAACGATCGATTCCAGTGGTGGCAACGAGTACCGCGATCTCTGACGAGTTGGTTAGATTCGCCGAGCCTGATTCGCCGAGTCATTCGCGGAGCGAGCGGCCACGATGCCGCACGGTTGGGTTCGATGACACTTTCCATGCTGCAGGGAGACCAAGGACCTCATCGACGTGCCGGCGAAGAGTTGGTCAACCATGTGCATCAACTTCGGCCAGACGTGGTCGTTTTCAGCAACGCAATGCTCAGTCCTCCGCTGAGAATACTGAAGAAAGCCTTTCCGGGTCGGGCGTATTGCGTCTTGCAGGGCGATGACCTTTTTTTGGACCGCTTGATCGAGCCCTATCGGACACAAGTCATCGACCTGCTGCGTCAACGGATGTCGGATTTCGATGGGTTTCTGACTCACAGTGCGTACAACCGAGACTACATGGCAGACTATTTTTGTCAGCCGGCAGCCAAATTTCATCAGTTGCCGCTGGCAATTGATTGTTCACACCACGAGGGATTTCCAAAGCCGACCGTGGGCAATCCCCCCACGGTCGGCTACTTTGCACGGATTTGCCATGAAAAGGGCCTCCATCAATTAGTGGAGGCCGTCATCCGCTTGCGACAGCGGATACCCAACGTTCGCTTGAAAGCTGGCGGCTATCTGGGGCAAGAGCATGAAACCTATTACCGCGATATTTGTCGGCTCGCCGCTCCCCTAGGCGAGTCTTTTGAGTACATCGGCAGCCCTGATTCCAAGTCGGAAAAGATCAATTTCCTGAAATCGCTGGATGTTTTTAGCGTGCCAACGACGTATCGGGAACCGAAAGGACTCTACGTCCTTGAAGCGTGGGCCAACGGAATTCCGGTTGTTCTGCCGCGACACGGCGCCTTCCCAGAACTGATTCACTCCACCGGCGGAGGTCTGCTCGTTGAGCCGGGTGATTGCCACGCATTGGCCTTGGCCCTGGAACACGTCCTCAGAGATACACCGCTGCGGCTTGAGCTGGCCAGTCGGGGCCATATTGGAGTCCGGCGGGCGCACGATTTACCCAGTTTGGCAATCGCCACAAAAAGTCTGTTTTCAAAATAATGACGACTGTTTTCAAAATAATGTTGTTGACATTTATGAATTTCCGTCGAGAATAGCAGAGCTCCACTGTTTGATCCCTCCTGGCAGTTGTTCTCCGTAGCACAGAAGTTTGACAATCTCGGTCATGGCACGCATGGTGTCTCCGGTTCGCTTTGTTTGTTCTGCAGTTCAGCTCAGTTTTTGGTCTACATTGGTTGTGGTGGCTTCTGTGTTTCTTGATTTTGAGTCCCTTAATTTTTGAGAGGTAGTAAATGTCGTTTGACTGCGACGTTGATGACGCAGATTTGGATGAGACGGAATACGTTAATGAGAGCCGTGATGAAGAATATTCCGCAGACCAGGCTGACGAATTTGAAGAAATTGATTTTGAGGCCTTGGGAATCAAACCGACAAGTCCAACAAACGCAAAACCGGGAACCTCCGAAAAGGTTTTGATGATGGCCGCGCGTTACGCTGCGGGCGTAGCGTTATGGCACTCCAGTGATTGTCTCGATCATGGACCAGGTCAGTCGATTGCAAAACTGTTGCGAAAAGGGTGAGACCACGCCAAGACAACGCGCGTTGAATCTCAAATCCGTTGACGACACACCAGCCCTTCTTGTCGCATCTTTTGTGACAAGAAGGGCTTTCTTTTTAGCCGTTTTGCGATCTCGGCAAGAGCAACACCCCCACCGACGTCCGAGAGGAATTCCGTCTTCTCAGAAGGACCTCAGGCCGACTGCGGGGACTCTGTTGTTTCCCCGTTGGAACATCAAGTGGCTGATCGTTGTTGCCGGTCTGGCATTGTTCTTCAATCCTCGTTGTGTGTTTGCCGAAGAATCGCTCGCCTCCCCCGACGCATGGAATCAATGCTATCGCGATCGATCTCTCTTGACAGCACTGACACAGGCTCTGGATCAATTGAAGTCAGGTTCCACGGCGGAGGGCGTGACCCTCTTACAATGGGTTCTCGAGCGACCCTACGACAGTTTTTACAAGACGGACGAAGGTCTCATCTCTGCCAAATCTCAAGCCGAACAAATTTTGGAATCGGGTCCCTTAGAATATTATCGACTTCGTTACGGAGCCCAAGCAGAATCTCTCTTTTTGAAGGCGAAGTCGGACGGTAACCGTCAGGCTCTCCTGTCAATCCTTCAGAGATTCTTTTTGACGGATGCCGGTTACCACGCCGCAGAATTATTGATCGTTCAGTGGCTCGATGAAGGCGAAAACGATCTGGCCGCTTCGCTGATCAATCACCTGAGGCATCACGCCGGCCATTCAAAACGACTGTCGCTCAGTTTGCGTTCGCGGTCCGAAGCATCCCCCTCAACCGCCGCACATCGTGGAACGTACTCCAAGAATTTGGATTCCTTTCCGGATCACTCCACGCCCAAACGACACCACGTCCTCGGGGAACAGCAGCCGACACCCGAAAATTCTCTATTCCGCTACGGCTGGATGTTGCCAGGAGGGAATCAAACTCGAAATGCGGCAATCGACGGAAGTGCTCCGTTAACGTCTCCAATTTGGGTGCGATCATCGCGGTCGTTCGGAGATTCTGGGGCCAATGAGCCTCTGATCGCAAATTTGGAAAATCGACAGAGAGACTTGGATCTGCCAACGCGGACTGCTCTATTTCCAATTCTGGTTCGCAACACGGTTTACTACCGATATTTTCAAGAATTACGGGCCGTGAATGCTTTGAATGGGCAATTCGTGTGGGCCTACTCCTGTGATGCCGCAGGTGACCGGCAGGACGGTCCTCGCGATCAGGAACAAACAGCGCATCTGATTCCGGATCGCGCCGGTTCAAAAAAACTGAGACTCGAGGCCTGCTTTGAAAATTCTGTCGAAGGAATGCTCTCTTCCGACGGGCGATTCCTCTATGTAGTCTCGAATCCCATTGAGCCATCGAATCCGCTTCAGGCTCATTCACTGCTGGTCGAAACGGAACACGCCTCAAAATTGTCGCGTTTTTACAATCGAATGATGGCACTCTATATCGATCAACCCGCAGACGCTGAAAGTCGAGTTGCCTGGATCGGGGATGGCCTTGCGTCGAACATCTTACCAAGGACCACAGCGACATCACACGTCAAATTTCTGGGGCCACCGCTACCGTGTGCAACGGAATTGCTGAGCGTCACTGAACACGCGAACGAAATTCATCTGACGGCTTTGGATCCAAGTTCCGGATCGCTGAATTGGAGCCAGCCGGTGTGTCTGTTGGATCGCGACGAGCTCGCCGACCCACACAGTGATTTCACTGCAAGTGTGATTGGCTGTTCCCAAGGGATTGCGGTCATTCCGACGGGGACCGGCTTGATCGTCGCCGTCGATTTGGTCCGCAGACGACTTCTGTGGGCGTCGTTGGCGGACGACATCCACACGGTTCGGCAGCAGGACCCGTTCGCACTGAGACATCGCCCCAAAAGAATGATTCAATCGGAATCTCTGGGGCATGATACGTTTGCATCAAACATCGCAATTTCCGGCAAGCGGATTATTTTTCTTTGCCCTCGTGCCAAGCAAATTCAGTGCTTAGACCTGATGACTGGCAAGCCGTTATGGTCGAGACCGCAGCGACAGGGAGAGTCTGTTGGAAACATCATTCAAGGCAGAGTTCTGGTTGTTGGAATGCTCGATTGCCGATGCCTGTCGCTAGACGACGGAACCGATGTCTGGACGACGTCAACGGGCCCTGTGGCGGGACGGGGTTTGAATCTTGGAAATCAGTATCTGTTGCCCTTGGCGAACGGGCGATTGTCGTTACTCGATGTGGCGGATGGTCGAGAGGTCGGCAGCATTCTGCGGACAGAATCCCTGCCGTTGGGAAATTTGATTGGCGATGGAAAACGGATTTTCTCTTTAAGTCATCGAGGCCTCATGGCCTTTGGTCAATCGGACAATGTCACTACCGAACTCGATTCCTCGGCGGCTGTCCATCGGACTGAGGGGGAAAGAAAACTCCTCCAAGCAAAAGTCGATTTGGCACGTGGTCAAGTGATCCCTGCGGAGCAAAAGTTACTTGCGTGTTTGACATGCCCATTGACGGAATCGCAGCGGACTGATGCGCGGCATCATCTAAAGCGGTTATTGCTGGCCAAACTGAACGCTCTTGATTCCCCGTCACTTCAGGACTTTGATCATCTCGAATTATTGATTGACTCACCCGATGAGCGGTTTCAGCTTCTTGCGTCGCGGTTTCAGCATCTCTCAAACAGTGCCGACATTCGATCACGGGTGGACCTGATCGAACAGGTCTATCAATTACCGTCCCCCGCGACGATCTCGCCCGCGGGAGACAACCTCTGGTCATTTTCGCCGGCGGTATGGAATCGTCTGTTAAAGACTCCTGCGGAAGATCTTCGTCAAGTGATCGAAGACCGACGCACAGACCAGACACAAGGAGCGGGGGTCTCTGATCTGGACGAACTACGCCGACTTGTCCGAGCCTATGATGACCTGTCCTTCGCAGAACCGATCCGCGCCCAACTCGCCCTGAAATTGGAAACGACTGGCGAGTCACAATCGGCCGAGATCTTGTGGTTGCGGAACCGGATGTCGGACAATGCCTCTCGAGCGGCCGAGGCTGCCGCAAGGTTGTCGGAACTTTGGGAGCGGGCGGGATTCCTCAACGAAGCGGCGGCACAACTAGAATCTCTGGCCACGGAATATGCGAGCACCACGTTCAACGAAGGATCGACCGGGGCCCAATTTGTCGCCGGTCGCTCTCCCAATCTTCCTGCGCAGCAGGCATGGCAACGCTCACACAGTCCCCGTTGGAACATCGACCGAGTCGATATCGCTTGCACTCCGTCGCATACCAACATTGTCATTGATCCCGGCTTAGCAAACAGTTCGGCACCCCGCGCCGAGAGGTTCTCTCTGGAGGGGAGTGGCGACGCAGCTCGTCCGTTGAGAATGTTTACCAATCAGCCCTGCGATTTTCTACTGAATCCCCCCCAGCACGGCACAGACGATCAACAGAGTCTGATCGTCTATGATCGATGCACAAGGCTTCCTCGCGGTACTATTCGCCTACCGACGGTGCATGCGTGGCCAAACAACCGAAACCTTTCCGCCATGGGACACCTCATCGGACTCGGCTCCCCAGGCGGCGCGATTGGAGTTTCCACATTGCAACTGGCCGATGGCCTGCCCGTGTGGAATCAATTCCCTGCCGATCTCAAGAATCGTCAGAGTCCCCCGATTCCCGGTCCTAGCGGACCTCATTTCGCATCATTTCTTTGGAGAAATCGACTGTACGTCATCGATCCCATGGATGGCGAGTTGCTGTGGCAACGCATACTGGCGACAGACGTTCAGCAGACCAATCATCCGGCCCCCCTCGGGCTTGAGGTCGTTGGCGATCACTTGGCATTGGCCGTGCAGAGTCCTGACCGCAGCTCATTCGATGTTTTTGAAACGGCAACCGGTCGCATTTTGAAGTCTGCGAAGCTCGGTTTTGAGTCTGGTCAACCGTCGTTGACGCTGGGAAGACATGTTGTGGGAATCGGCAATACGCAGGAAGGCTTTCAATTGCAGATTTATGATCTCTTAAAAGACCTTCCCGAAATCTGTGAGCCGATCGGCGAGCAGACTCAATTGTTTTCACTCGGTGATGGACATCTCGGAATCTTCAGCGTCAACGCGAAGGAATCAAACCGCTGTTCGATCAAAGTCTACGATGTCTTGAAGTGCCAGAAAAAACTCGATGCCTCTCTGGATCCTGTCGAGTTGTCAGATCGAGCAGACGTGTCTCTGTTTGCTGATCATCGCCGATACTACATCAATCTCAGGAGAAACGTCACGACGCCAAAAGCTTTCAACGGCGGCCAGGCCTTGGTCGATTCACTGCTACCAGGTGTCACCGTGCATGGGGATCTGTACGCGTTTGATGGAATCACCAGTCGACTTCTGTGGAAGCGTTCGTTGTCCCCGCGCACCGTCCTCCAATTTCCGGGAAGTCATCTTCCGTTCTTGGTTACTGTCCGCTTGGTCAAAAACCGCCAAAACTCGAATTTACGGAGCCTGACTGTGGAAGTTCTGGATGGATCGACTGGCGAAACGATCGGCCGTGGCGACAATTTTCCGGACGACCGATTGCTCACAGCCGACTACGATGGTCTCAACGGTCGCATGATCCTGTCGGGGCGGTTGTCCGATATTGAGTTGAAATTCAATGCGAACCTGCAACGAATCGCCCCATAAATTCGAGACCTCTGTCAATTCGGTTTCAGTCAATCCATACGAATCTCTTTCTGCTGTTTCCTTGCGACAATCCGCGGGCCATAGCATCCACATTCGTGAGTACAGGTGACCGCGTCAGTGGAATCGACCGGTCGTTTGTTTTATACCTGATCATTCGGAGATCGCGGCACGTCACGTCGTGCCTGTCGGAGTGGCATCTTTCCGTGTCTCACGAAGTCTCCTCTTGGAAAGAGAATCTATGTTGCTGCGTGTTTTTGTGGCCTGCGCCGTCGTTCTGTTGTCCAGATCATCGATCGTGACTCCCGACCCGATGGCCCCCGATCCGAAGGCTCCTCGTCCCATCGCTGCTCGCCAGTCGCTGTTCACCGAAGAACTGACGTGGATGGAAATCCGGGATTTGATGGAACAGGGAATCGACACGATTCTGATTGCCAGCGGTGGTGTCGAGCAGAACGGCCCTTATCTGGTGACGGGGAAACACAATATCGTGCTTCGGGCGACGACCGAAGCGATCGCTCGAAAACTCGGAAACACGGTGATTGCTCCCATCATTCCGTTTGTGCCAGAGGGGGATTTCTCCCCGCCGTCGTTGCACATGAAGTATCCCGGATCGATCAGTCTGAGCGAGGAGACATTTGAGCGACTTGTGACAGACATTTGCACCTCCTTTCATGTGACCGGCTTCAAACACCTCGTGTTGATCGGTGACAGTGGTGGCAACCAGTCCGGAATGCAAAAAGTCGCCGAGCGATTAAATGCTCAATGGTCGGCCGACGTCACTCGTGTCCACTATATTGCGGACTACTTTAACTACCCCAAGGTCACAAAATTCGTCGAGGAGCGTGGGATCAAAGAGGTGAGTGAGGGGCTGCACGACGACTTCGGGATGAGTGCCGTCATGCTGTCTATCGATCCGCATTCGATCCGCACTGACGAGCGAATCGCAGCCGGAAAATTTCGGATCAATGGAATTGATCTTGGGCCGGTTGACAAAACTGCCGCATGGGGTCGTCAGATCATCGACTTCCGAGCGTCTGCGGCGGTCGAAGCCATTCGGAAGTCGCTCGGGCGTTGACGCCTAAGGATCCGCTGGCCGCCACCTATTTCTTCAGGATTTTCAAGAAAGCAAGACCGCCTCGGTGAGCGGCCTCGCTATTGCTGATTGTGGTATCACCCGTGGCTTGCCAGAGTCCTTCGGTTCAGGTGATGTGTGCCCCCTGAGTCTCAACAAAGACTGCGTACAGTGAAGTGCTTCCGGTCATGAACAGACGGTTTCGTCTCAAACCGCCGAAGCAGACATTACTGCAAATCTCAGGCAGGCGAATCTGGCCGATGCGGACGCCCTCCTTCGGTTCGAAAACGTGAACGCCGTCGTAACCGTCACCGACCCAGCCGGCACCAGCCCAGAGATTACCATCGACATCGCACCGGATGCCATCCGCCAAACCTGCCTTCGTGACCAGATTCCCGTTTCCGTCAGGCATTTCCAATTTCATCGAAGCAAATTCTCGGCCGTGGACTAGTTTCTGTTCATCAACGATGTCCCAGACTTTGATGTTCTTCGGCGCGTCTGGATAGTGCGAGGCTCCCGTGTCGGCGACGTACAGTTTCTGGTAATCGGGTGAGAAACAAAGTCCATTCGGCTTAAAGATCTCGTCGGTCACCTTCTCAATCTGCAACGTCTTGCCGTCGATGCGGTAGACCGCTTCTTTTTGATACGGCTGCGGCGAGTCTCCCCTCGCCTTGGTCCCCTCATAATCCATCAGGCCACCGTAGCCGGGATCGGTAAACCAGATGTCACCATTCGGGTGGACAGCACCGTCGTTGGGGGCGTTGAGTGACTTCCCCGCGTAGCTCTCGGCGAGGACCGTCACAGAGCCATTCTGCTCGTACCGGACGACGCGGCGTTTTTCGTGCTCGAATGAAATCTGACGGCCCTGAAAATCGAATGTATTGCCATTGCTGTTGCCTGCGGGGTTCCGGAACGTGCTCACGTGACCGTCCTCTTCCAGCCAACGCATCTGCACATTGTTGGGAATGTCGGACCAAAGCAGATACCGCCCGACACCATTCCACGCCGGGCCTTCCGCCCACATCATGTTCGGGCTGTGATACAGCCGCTGAATTGGCGTATTGCCGATCGCATATTTTTTAAACCGTGGGTCGAGAGTCACGATATCGGGATCAGGGTAGCGCACTGGTGAAGCGGTGGGCCCAAAATCCCGCGCCGCGGCTTCGGTCGTGGCCAGTACCATCGCTCCGGCAGCGGCAGCCAGAAATGAACGACGAGGCTGGACGCGGGGTGATTCAGCAGCGGAAGAAGGTGATATGACCAGAGGATCAGACATGACTCGGCACCTTAAGGAACGATCAAGACCTCGAAACGGAGGGCTTCGCAACTCCACCCACCTTAGCACAAGCGGAACTCGCTGCAAACCATCCGCTCGACGACAAAACTCCGCAACTCGCCATTGCAAACACGGTCGGTCATGGCAGCGACTTCATCTCATGATCCCCCCAAGATATCATCTGCTGCTTCCACTGACTGCCCTTCTAAGGTGAGATCATGTCTGTCCCTGTCCGAACTCGTTTCGCTCCCAGTCCAACCGGTTATATGCATATCGGCGGGATGCGCACGGCCTTGTTCGTGTGGTTGTGGGCCAGGCACAACAACGGCAAATTCATTCTGCGGATTGATGATACGGATCAGCAGCGCAACATCGACGCGGCGTTGGCACCCATTTTTCGAGCCTTTCGCTGGCTGGGCCTCGATTGGGACGAAGGCCCCGAGGTCGGAGGAGCATTCGGGCCGTACTATCAGTCGCAGCGAACCCCTCTTTATCAACAGGCCGTCAATCGGCTGATCGCTGAGGGAAAAGCATATCGAGACTACGATACTCCGGATCAAATTGCGTTGGATCGGGCGGAAGCTGAAGCCGTCAAACAACCGTATCTCAACATTCGAAGATCCTTGGAATTAACCGTCGAACAAAGCCAACAATTCGAGGAGCAAGGGCGGCCGTATGTCGTCAGATTTCTTGTTCCACGCGATACGATCATCGCCGTCGATGACGCCGTGCGCGGACACATCGAATGGAACGGTGCTTTGATTCCAGATCCCGTCATTATGCGCAGCAATGGTTCCGTTCTTTATAATTTCGCCACCGTGGTCGATGACTTTCAGATGCAGATCACGCATGTCATCCGTGCCGAAGAGCATTTGACGAATACCGCGGTCCAAGCGATGCTGCACCATGCCTTGGGAAATCACCTACCTGTCTTCGCTCATATTCCGTTTATCACGGCACCTGGCTCAACAAAAAAACTCAGCAAACGCGATGTCGAGAAGTTGCGGAACACTCCACAGCTCAAGAAACTGTTTGACCGCGCCGACGCGGTATTCCCACAGTTGGGACTCGGTGATTCGAAGACTCTGCATCCGGTGATGGTCGAATACTATGAGCGACTTGGATATTTGCCCGCCGGAATACTCAACGGGTTGTCACGACTGGGATGGTCACTGGACGACAAGACCGAAATTTTGTCACTCGACACCGTAATCCAACATTTCACGCTCGATCGGATCGTCAAGGCACCCGCCGGATTTGATCCCGAAAAACTGTTGAGTTATCAACAGAATTGGATGAATCAGTTGCCTCTCGACGAAAAAATTGAAGGTTGCCTGCCGTTTCTGAAACGGGCGGGACTCTTAAAAAATGACGTCGACGCTGACGTCAGAGCCCATATCGGCCGGATCGTGACGGCCATGAAAGAGCGTCTGAAGGTTTTCAGTGACATCCTCGACTACCGGGAATTCTTTGTGACAGACACCGCGTTGGTCTTTGAAGAAAAGGCGTTTGAACAGCGGATTCGCGGTGCGGTGGAATCCTCTCTTCTTCTTCGGCAAATGCGCGACGAATTGGCGAAGATCGAGCCCTTTGATGCATCGACTCTGGATGATTTGGTTCATCATTTCGTCGAAGCAAAGGGGATCCTGATCGGGCAAATCATACATGCACTGCGGGTCGCCACCACAGGCCGGGCGCAGGGTGTCGGAGTGTTCGACGCACTCGCCATCCTTGGACGCGAACGTTGTTTGACTCGAATCGACCGCGCTCTGGCTGCAGTTTGATGCCGATTCAATGGGTGAATCACGGATTCCAGGTGAATGCCACCGGTTCGCTGACGCAACAGCATTCTGCAACGGGAGCAGCGGGTTGTGGCGGTACACCGGGTTGCGGAGGCGAAGGAGCGTTCGTGACTCGGGGAGTCGGCGAATGGGGGCTGGCCTGTGCAACGGTCATTGCTGCCCGACAACGGGACTCAACAGACTCCTGTGTGACGACACGAATTTGGTTCACGGCTTGGCCTGGAGATCGACCTTGAAGATTCAAAACGCATTGATGTGAGACGCGTTTTTCCATCCGGCCAACAAGGTATTCCACCTCGGATCCATGACGATGTTTCAGCTCACTCGGCACGAGCACCAGAATGCGAACGTCATTCAACGACGTGTCTCCCGTATTGGTCACCGTAATTTTCAACTCCACATTCTGATCGACCGTCACTCGATCAGCATGTTCGATATCACAGGCCACCGACGGTTGACGTTCCGCAAGCGGTTCTGCAATCGCTTGCGGTTTCACTTCACGCGGTGGTTCATCAACCGCATCCCTTTCGGAAGCGACCACATCCGTGCTCGCCTGTACAGCGGTGTGCATGGTCACCCTCGCCCGGTGGACTTGCCTCCCCTCGGTTTCCGGTAAAAAGGTCACGGCCAATCGTTTGTCCTGACCCTCGGGCAATCCGCGGATCACGCGTTCGAGGGAATCACCTTCGATTTTGGCAGCGGGATTCACATCCATCACCGTTTGTAATTCGCGTAACGACTCATAAACCTGTACAAGAGGCACGGGGTTCGGTCCGTCATTGCGAATCTGCAGGAACGATTCGTGAAGGCGTCCCGCGATGGCGGTGCGCGGCGGGCGCAATTCGAGTTGCAAGATGACTTCGGAGAACGATCCCGGGTCGGAATCAACACCATCGAAAACGCCAGCTACCGGCAGGTCAACGCTATCGAAAGCCGACTGAACGCGCGTGACATAGGCCTCGGGCATCGGTTGATGGTCACGAGGCCGGGTCGATCCGATCCAACGATCCAGGCTGCGTGTCGAAGAGGGCGTTTTTGTCGTCTGCCCCGAGAAATCGGGAAATGCGCTATGAACGCTCACGGAACTCGACTTCGCATCCGCCGGAAACTCGCCGACGGGCGGCAGAAAACTGCGCAATAACTCCAACTCAAAGGCGAGATCTGGATGTCCCTGCGACGGTCGCCTCGCCTGTTGATCCGCCGGCTCCGCCGAAGGCGGCTCCGCCATTTCACGCTCGGGGACAGGAATCAGACGTCGCGTTACGGCGCGGCGCGGACGCTGATCCGTGTTGTTGCAATCAGGAGCCAAAGCCCACTCGCCTTGCACCAACAGCCGTGAACTGCGAGTGCGATACCGAGCAAACGTCTCTGCCTCGATTTGAATTTTTGGTTCCCGCCCAAAGTCGTCGGAGACAAGCCTTCGCGACTGAGAAGCTCGACCGGGCACATTCAATTCCAGTCTCACTTCAGGTGCGACGATCGTCGTCAAAGGCGCCGATCCGAGGGACTGATCGCTGAAGCGAGAACGTGTTGATCTCCCGCGACGGTCAGCAAGACGATCCGTGGCCTTCCCAGCAATCTCGTCGACCGGTTCTTGAGCAAGATGGCTATCAAGTCGAGCCACCGGACTCCGACGCTGTGCCGGGCGGTGATCCACAAACAGGTGTGCCACTCGCCAACGATCCTGGGTTGACCAGTCGCCAGCGGCTTCGAGGCTTGAACGTGTGACCCAAGCCGTGGGAGCGCCATCGTCCGCCAGTTCGGGGAGAGTCGGATCGTGAGCGGCAATTTCGGGGAAGAACAACAACGCCGTCAGCAGCAGCGTAAGCGATCCGGCCAGCGTGACAAAATACCAACCTGGCGAGCGGCGCAGGCTGGAGAGGATTCCCGTCGCCGAAAAATCCAACCAACGCAGAATAAGGGCGATTTCCATTCCGATCTGTCGGATGGGATACGGGAGTTCTCTGAGGATTAATGACCACAGACGAGACCGCAAACTGTCGCCCTTCCTTGGCTGAACCGATCTTTAGATCCACGAACACGGCGGCGACTCAAGTGATTCAACAGTGGCTGATCACTGTGTCAAGGCCCTGCCATGCGCGTTTGCTGGGACGTTTCGCTGTGATTGTTATCAGAACTTTTCTAGAAACGAAAGGGACGTTTCAAAAACCTCCGCGAAATCCGCAACGGCGGTTCTTAAGATTTCTGTCGACGATTCGGGTGAGTGTCCCAAGCGGAGGCACTCAATGACGGGAGACACTGGTCATCCCGCAGCGGACTGATACAATTCGGGCGAAGCGATCGAGGTTTGTCTCCCGCTGTGGGAGAACAGCCATTTTCACCCTGCGTCAATCTCGCTCGGAACATTCGCCATGAAAATTTTGTCTGCCTGTTTGACTCTTGGAATCGTTTTTTCCATGACCCTCGATTTAGTCTCCGCTGCAGAAAGTGTGTCTCCCGTGCTGAATCAAACAATGAAGTCGATTAAGGGTGAGGAAATCGAACTCTCTAAGTACCGCGGCAAAGTATTGCTCGTCGTCAACGTGGCGACACGTTGTGGTGCGACTCCGCAGTACCAACAACTCGAAGGACTGAACGATAAGTACAAGGACAAGGGACTCGTTGTTCTCGGCTTCCCCTGCAATCAATTTGGTGCTCAAGAACCCGGGACCGAAGCCGAGATCGCCAAATTTTGCAAGACGAAATACGACGTTTCGTTTGACATGTTCGCCAAGATCGATGTCAACGGCACAAATGCGGCCCCGCTGTACAAGACGTTGACGGCAAGCTCCAATCCAGCCGGAGATGTCAAATGGAACTTTGAAAAGTTTCTCATCGGTCGCAACGGCGAACTCATCGCACGGTTTCCAACGAAGACACTACCCGATGCACCCGAAGTGATCGCGGCCATCGAAGCCGAGTTGGCTAAGTCTGCCAAGTAGAATTGATGATCTCTTCGATTTCGGTCCAAGACCCTCCGTTCTCGGTGTTTGTTGCTGACGGCAACACTGGGGCGAACCTACTTTTTGCGGTTCCAGTTCTGCAACACGAACTCTAAAAATCGGTCCATCCTCGATGGTCCGATTTTTATTTTAAGGTGTTCTGTTCGTGCTTTGGCTGCCCCTCTTTATCGCTCTGCTGTCCGTAGGGTTCGCCAAACTTTCAATCGTCACGGTCAATTGGTTTTTTGGCCATCGACTGACCAAACGCATCATCATTACGCTGCACAGCATCAACTTTTCGCTGATTTTGGGGTTTCCGCTGTTGCTGGCCTACGGACCAGGCGGCTGTCCGTTGAGACTCGTGCTAGACCGGCAGTGGCAGTTGGTCCCCTTTTTTTATTGGCCGGTTCTGATATCGGGCGTCTTCGGTTTTACTCTATTGGTCTGGGCGGCGATCGACTTCCAACGGACGACTGCGCCGAGTTGCCTGATCGATAACGAATCACAATTCATCGATCTCAAACGAAGATACGGTCCCTCGTGGCAGCGGATCTTCATCGGTAGCGGTCCCATGACTCGAGTCGCGCTCCTGCCTGGGAACGAGCAGTTTACGATTGACGTGAAGACGAAAATATTCCAAGTCCCCAGATTACCGAGGGATTGGAACGGCCTGTCACTGGTACAGCTCAGCGATTTCCACTTTCGTGGTGCGGCGAACCTCGCCTACTTCGCTGCGGTTTGCGAACAGGCCGCAGCGTTGAAGCCCGACTTGTTCGTCTTCACCGGTGACTTGCTCGATGACATGGAACGACTGGATTGGATTTCGGCGACACTCGGCCAGTTGAATGCTCCGTTGGGGCAATATTTCATCCTCGGCAATCACGACTGGTATCTCGATGCGTCTTCGATCAGGCAGACGCTGAATGGCTGTGGCTGGATCGATCTTGCGTCGCGATGCCTGATGCTTCCCAAGCATGCTTCAACATCTGTGGTCCTTTGTGGTGATGAGACTCCCTGGATGGGGAAACATCCCGACTTGAGTTCCATTGCGGACGATGCTTTTCGGATTCTGCTCAGTCACACGCCCGACAACATTCATTGGGCGCGAGAGCAACGGATTGACGTCATGTTGTCTGGGCACACTCATGGCGGTCAGATTCGACTACCTCTTCTTGGGCCGGTGTATTCACCCAGTCGGTACGGTGTTCGCTTTTCTGCTGGCGAGTTCTGGCTGAAGCCGACGCTGCTTCACGTGTCGCGAGGCATCAGCGGGCGCGAGCCAATCCGATATGGCTGCCCGCCCGAGATCACTAAGTTGGTTCTCCGATGTGGCCCCACGAATGACTCTTGATGTTTACCTCCGTGGCAGAGATACTCACGAATCAGCCGAGCCAGAATCGATTCGATCGAGTCCCGTAACACGGGATGCTGTGGGATTGTGATCAGGATTCGCGATCACTTCTGAAGACCCCCTCCGGAAACATCCAATCGACAAACCTACTGCGAGACACCTGAAATGTTTGAGGTCGGTCACTAATACCCAGGGCGTGACCGTCTGTGCAGATTTCACAGGGCACAACACGATTCCTCCCGTCAGCACCACTGAAACTCTGTCTCGCAAATGGTCAGTCATCTGTCATTCCGGCTGTTTCCACGTCCCCGTTGTAAAACCTCAATACCACCCTGATTCTCGTATGAAGCAACGGCGCCCGATTCTTACCCGAAGCGGGTTTTCGTCGATGGTGATCGCGGCCATGTTTGCCTTCGGCTGTCCCGTGTTGCGCGGGGAGGATAACGTCCTGAAGGATGCCAAACCCTCGCGATTATTTTTTGTGTCTCAGGGTCAGACGGCCTTGGTCAACGTCGATGGCAGCGATCTGCGATACTTGGACTTTGAATCTCCCGGCCAGGCCACATGGCAGCCCGGGCCTTTTTTTTCGGATGGACAACGTGTCGTCGTCTTGAGCATGGAGCCTCGCCGTGACGGCCCGGGACGATCGTTTGCAGAGTTCTACACGCAGACGCCGACTCACCTTTGGAAATATGATCTGGATCGTGGAACGCTGGAGGAAATTTGCCACAAAGAGCGACTGGCGCCGTTCGTGACGCCGGCCTTATTGCTTCTCGATGATCGGCTTCTGGTTCAGGTCGTTCGACACGGTGTGGGACAGATTTTCAGTGTGCGTCTGGATGGATCAGACGCCCGCGAATTCACTCGTGCTGGAGAAGGCTTGCCGTATGGTTTGAGTCTCAGTCCGGACGGTCAGCGGGTGGCGTTTCATCTGGCCAGCCCTGAGGGATACCAGATCTGGACCAGCGATCTCGAAGGGATGAACCGCGTCCGCATTGCGGCTCATCCGGACCATCTTTATTTTGGGCCTCATTGGTCACCTGATGGCCAATCGATTGTGTATTTGGACTGCCTTTCTGGGCAGGATCCGGGCCATGACTGGGCCGATGTCTGCATCGGTCGCGTTGATGGAAGTGGACATCGTGTCCTGACGACCGGTCAGGCGATGTGGTTTGCAGCGAGCTATGGCAATCCCCAGAATCGAGGAGGCGGCTCCAATGTTGCCGTCTGGACACGAGATGGCGACATTCTTTTTCCTCGCCGAACGAGCGGAGCCAAAGTTCCTTGGGAGTACCAAGTTGGAAGGCCTGATGTGGATCACTTCAACCGTGATTACAAGCCAGAGTCCGCTCGCGGTGGCACGGAGATCTGTCGCCTGAATCCCAACGATGGATCGGTCACGGTGCTCACACCGGGCAATCCACCCGTCTGGGATTTTCGCGCCAGCGAATCGCCCGATGGCAGGCATATTGTCTTTTGTCGAGCAGCGACTGGAAACGCACCGACGCTATGGGTCATGGACTCCGATGGAAAGAACCCTCGACCCATCACGCAGGGGAAAGACACTCTCGGCGCCGATCATCCCCGTTGGTTGCCGCAGCGGAAGTGATTTGGCTCTCACGACTGAAAAGCAGGCACACAGGTAAGAAGCAGGCACACAGGCGTCCACCACCAAGACACCGTTTATCGTTCGCCTGCCGGTGACAATCGAGCGAGGGGCCTGCGGTGGATGGCCGGTTCTGTCGAACCTTGCAGTCGTTTGACTCGTTCATGCATTTGCCGCACAGCCAGCGAGGTATCGGCCACTTCTAATGCCAGTTCGCAGCGATAGGTTTGCCCGGGTTTGATCAACGGCAGACGGCCATGTTGTCGTTCGAACGCGCGGAAGTTTGGAAAATTGACTCCGGGCTCAAGCCCCGTGACGTAGCCATCAACCTCGGCAACCGTATTTTTCCAGACCGTAAATGACGGTAGCTGCTTGGCGTGAAAGTGTACGGCAATCGCCGCGTTGTTGTCCGCATTCGCCAGCACCGCAACCGACCAACCGTCGCTATCTCCAAGAGGAGCATGATAATACACCTGTTCTGCGAAACCTGCGACCGGCGCACCGTAGACATAGCAGGCATCGATCCCCGCCGCAGCGCGGTCGTCTCTCGGCGCGATTTCGCGACAAGGCACGGCATATGTCGCACAGGGTTCGAGAAAAGGACGGCCGATATTGATGTGGTAAAGATAAGACAGCTCTGCCGATTGCCCGCCAAGATTGGTCAACTCGTCGATAATCTCACAAGCGTTGGAACCGGCGACCATCCTCAATGTCGATGTCATCCTCCATCGTGGTCCGAACATCGAACATTCATCCACTGTCCCGATCAATTCGAGGGAACCCGCTCCATCGGTATCGATCCGCAATTCCAACCGGTGGGCAGGAAGATTCGCAATCCGGCCATGCATCGTCAGCGATTCCCTGCCGTCAACACCGGGAGGCCCCGAAAATGCGATCCCACAGCGGCACAACAGTTCGTTGAATCCGTGCAACCAACCGAGGCCCCCTCGGTCCTGCAGGTTGACGTAGTGGGGATGAACGGGCCGCTCGACGGGGGACTTCCATTCCAGTGGCAGTTCATGAAAACGCCCCTTCCAGATCCCCATCCCGCGCGTCGGCAAAACCGACAGCGATAAGCTTCCGTTGTTAAGTTCAATCACCTCGACTCCGTCCGAGAGTCCGCCACGGAGCGTCTTCCAATGGACCGACCAATTCGATGCGCCCGCCAAGACCAATTCGGCACTGGGGTGCAGTTCCCCACTGTCTCGATGCACACCAGCGTCGACATCGGTCAAGATCCAAGAAAACATAGACATCGATCACCTCGCCTCAATATCAACCGTGGACATTCGAACATTCTGACCGGAGTCGATCGGAGACAACCACTGCCGTATCAAACGAAAACTCAAGGGTCGCTGCGGTCATCTCATCAAGGAAATCCCTCTCCTGATTACCATCGATGTCCGCGACATCGCATGTGCCTAAAAACCACGTTCTTGTCTTTCACGAAGCACGAAATCATTGCCAAAACAAGACGGCACGATCGATGCCCAAAAAGAGACCAATTCAATTTTTTTGCATCGTCAAAGCATTGAATGACCTGGTTTCCTTATGCCGGTTTTTGGCATCATCACCATATGCCGGTTGTCAGACACCGTTCTAGGTACGCGTCATCGAACAGAAGAATCCAATCAATCGTACCATATTGACATTCCGGTCGACTCCCGTTGGCCTGAGGAACGATTGCCCAGAGACAGACGAATCCCTGAAATCTCACTTGGCCGACGACTGCCGCCGGAATTGGCTCATTCAATGACCCGCCCCATCCAATCAAACGCGAGATCCAGTGCCGGTGCCGAATGCGTCAGACAGCCAACGCTGATCCGTTCAACACCCGTGGCGGCGATCAATGCAATGCTCTCCAGAGTGACCCCTCCGGAGGCTTCTAGGCGAACACCCGGTGCAAGACTGTCGCGAAGTTCCACCGCCTGACGCAGCGTGACGAGCGACATGTTGTCGAGCAAGACAATATTTGGATTGCCACGGAGCGCATCACGCAACTGGTCGAGGGTATCGACTTCAACCTCAATCGACGTTGCGGGAGGACTTCGACGCCGAGTGCATTCAACAGCCGAGGCAATGCTGCCAGAGTCCGTCCATGCGGCCAGATGATTATCCTTGATGAGTACTCCGTCGTAGAGACCCATACGATGGTTCGTCCCACCTCCACATCGAACCGCATATTTTTCCAGACGTCGCCATCCCGGATGCGTCTTTCGGGTATCGAGCACGTCCGCCTCCGTTCCCATCACCGCATCAATAAACCGGCGGGTCAGTGTGGCCACTCCGCTGAGAGCCGTCATGAAATTGAGCATCGTTCTTTCTCCGGTCAACAATGAGCGGAGAGGTCCGGAAACCGTTGCCACAGGATCGCCAATCCGCAATCGGTCTCCATCACTGCGATGGGACTCCCATCGCACGGCCGGATCAAGTCGGGCGAAAACCATCCGTCCAATCGGAGTCCCGGACAAGATCCCGGCACTCCGGGCGACGACCTGAACGGACCCTCGTGCCTCCGCTTGAATGAGAGCCAAACTGGTCAGGTCCCCGACGGAAGAAAGGTCTTCCATTAAGGCCAATTCGATCAGAGCGTTGGCGGAAGCCTGTTCCTCTGTTCCAAACGTTTCTTCAAACATCATGCCCCCACGTTCCACCGATTCCCGGCAGGCCATGGTGTTTTCCGTGCCGCGTGGGATCCTTTGAAAATAAATAAACCGTCAAGAAAACAGCCGTTTTCTTGACGGTTTCAACGGAGAGGGCGGGATTCGAACCCGCGGTGGAGTTTGACCCCCACGCCGCTTTAGCAAAACGGTGCTTTCGGCCACTCAGCCACCTCTCCTCAGTCTCATGATCGAAAGTAGTTATATCTCGGATTGCGCGTAAATCAAGGCTTTGCACTGGCCCACGTCCGTCTCCTAAAACAAAGTCGCCAGGTTGGGTCCGAGATCACCTCGCCGATTCACGAATTCTCCGAGGCGACTCTCGGGATCAGCCTGTCGGATCTGCTGCGAGTATCCGTTCCTCGCCGAAGCCACTGACCAGAATCGACCGAAACGACAGCGGCTTGAGAACATCTGGCCAACGGCTCCACCACGCATGCACCATGGTGTTTTCCGTGACATCGAGGCCGGGTTGAGAAACGTTGTCTGACAACGCGCGACCAGTTGCAACGTCCGAAAACTGTGTTTTTACAATGTTTTATCTATTCTTTTTTGTCATGCTTCATGGAACGGTGGTAACGTTTCTGCGGAACAGCCGAGCAGTCACAATGACGACAATCCGAGATCGACTGGTTCACCGTAACGATCATTGGGGGGCTGGAACGTGCGTTCAGTCGTTCTCGCTCGAACACAAATTTGTTGCGGAGTCTGAATTGTGAAATCGCATTCAGAATGTCCGTGTGCGGTGTCTCATCGAGTGGGATCCGAATCGCGACTTGGAGGAACGTGAGACTGCAGTCGACCTGCGGCAGGGCATGTCAGGGAGAATCCGGATCTCCAATTCGATCAAACACTGAAACGCCGGATTCATGGTTGTGTCGTTGTCGACGGCTGCGACATCGGAAGTCACGGAGAGGTTGACTCTTGCCGACGTTGGTCTTGGGCAGTCCCTCGAATCGTGTGATTGGCGGTCAGACGTCGCAGGAACTTGCGGACGGGCGGATTAATAAAAGTGCCCATCTCCCCTTGCATTCCGTCAATTCTCTGGCCACGCTGAAGATCCTATGAGATGAAGTTCTTCACCGAAATCGCCAAAAAATTCTCGTCAATTCGGCTCAAAAACTAAGACTGATGATCCACTTCGGCGTGGGCTGTTCCAATGAATCGTTTCATTTCACTGACCGTGTTATTGGTGCTGATCGGCCTTCTGGGCAGCACATTCTATCAGGTCATTGCGCCGTTTCTGCTGCCGCTGTTTCTCGCTGCGATCTTGTCGGTCCTGTGCCAACCGGTCCACCTGTACTTCCTGCGGAAGCTTGGCGGGCGGAGTGCATGGGCGGCAGCATTGACCACGACGGCGTTCGCCGTTGCGGTCGTTGTACCGCTCGTCATCGGCACATTCATCGGTACGATTGAGTTCTACAATTTGGCTGACCGGCAGTGGGATGGCGACTGGCGAAAGGGTTTCGACTTGTTGTGGCAGCGGGTTGTCGTCCCCAGTCTTGAGCGATTGCGACCGTTCCTAGCGAGCGACTTTTCCGAACAGACGATCGCGGCGTGGCAAGTTCGATTCACTGCAGAACTTCAAACGTTGGCCATGCAACTCGGTGAAAAGACCTTCAAACTGGCTTCGTCGACGGTCGAGATCTTCGTATCACTCGTCGTCGGAGGCTGCATCTTCGTAGCCGCGTTGTACTACTTTCTTGCCGACGGGCCAGCGATCCTCGCGACCGGTGAGGAACTCATTCCACTGCCGGTGGATTATCAACGCCGACTGGCTCAACGTTTTGCGGGTGTCGTTCGTGCCGTTGTCACAGCCACATTTCTGGCGGCGTTTGCCCAGGGAGTTGCCATTGCACTCGCACTGTGGTTCTGCGGGCTCGGGGACTTTTGGTTCTTCTTGATCCTCAGCTCGATTGCCTCGCTAATACCGCTGGCTGGTGGCTGGCTGGTTTGGGGGCCGTGTGCCGTATGGCTGGCTTTGACCGGTCACTGGCCAGTCGCCCTTGCACTGGGTGTCTGGGGGCTGGCTGTCGTGGCGATGCTCGATAACGGCGTGAAAATGTATGTGCTGAAAAGCAACGCGGACCTGCATCCCTTACTGGCCTTCATCAGCGTCATCGGCGCACTTCATGTCATGGGCCTGTGGGGCATCTTCATCGGGCCAATCGTGGCGTCTTGCCTGTTCGCACTGATCCAAATCTTGAACGAAGAATTGAAGGCCATGACACTCGAGCGTCGGAACTTGTCCACCTCTTCTCTCTCAACGTCTCCACCGGCTAGTCCCGCGCCGTCCCCTGCATCTTCGTCCGCCATGGCCGTTAAATCCGTCAATCCGCAGTGGTCTGCAGCCCAATCAGAAGCGGATGAATCCTGAGTCCGAAAGGCGGCGGAAGAACAAAAGGTGTCCGCCGCTGTAATCGTGAGTGACACCACGGTCGAGCCTCCACTCTGACAACCGGTTCTCGAACAGACTGCGTCATCTGCCATCAGTGATCACTCGCGCCGGCGCGCGGGCCTATCCCGATTTCTCGGGTACTCTCAGTCTCCGACCTGGGAGTCGATCACGTTCCATGTCTCGTCAAAGAAGCCCGAAGTCACCAGCGTTTCGGCCACCGTCCCCACATCGAGTTCCGGATTCGGCTCATTCACCTGGATCACCGCCCAGTCACCCCGTCGAGGAAAGACCATGTAGCTAAATCGAAGTTCCCGTTCATGCCAGGTATGACCACTATTAAAAACGACGTAACGTCCCGTGGCTGCGGGTAGCGGATTGGGCGAAATGAGCTGCAGTCCGTGATCGGCCGCTGAATAATTCTGGTTGCCAAGCTGACACTCTTCGGCGTTCCAACGGAGCGGTAGCATGGGGGCGATCTCACCGATCCAGCGATTGCTGCCAGGATCACCAAAGAGGATCAGGTTGCAGCGATGAAGATCGTCTGCGGTCACCTCCGTATCGTTCTTGATCGGCAGATCACCGCGGTAATGACGCCGCCATTCCTGTTCGAATCGCTGCAGATTCGCCTCGGCCCACGCGTTGACCACCGGGTTCCATGGCGTCCCTGTGCCGCGGACACACAGAAACCGAGTGGCGAATGCGTCGTCAATCGGCCCCTGCAGCCCGGGACGCTTGCCACTCAGAACGACCTCCGCCCGAGTTCCCTGGTACCGCCAGTGACCGGCCGCGCGTTCCAACACGATGCCCGTGGTTTCGATCGTCGTTCGCGGGGGCAGGATGATCGTTGTTCCCCCGAGAATCACTCGTGTGATCGGAACTCTGCCTGGAAGGGCCGGAGGCCGGAGACAAAAACGCGTGATATTTTGCGGCTCCGCAACGACGATCGAACTGTCCGTGGTGATGCGGGCATCGAGTTCCGCGCGCTGATAATGTTCCGCAAGACCCAAAATTTCGACCCAATGACAGCGACTATACCTGAGCGTCCACGTGACGAACCGAATCTGTTCCGGTGTCGCGTCGAGACCGCGCGCTGCATGCTGGCCAATCAGACGCAACTGCTCTTCCAGCACGCTGGCTTTCACTCCATGTCCCCCGCCGATATCCACCACTTCGACGAAAGGAATCCCCTCGGTCTCGAATGCTTTCTGAATCAGCAGATGCGAACTAAAATAGTGATCCTGATCACCCATCGCAGCGACCACCGGCACCATTCTCGCATTGCCCGTATAGTCGATGGCATCCACGAGGTGGAGCATCTTCTTCTGCCATGATGTCAGTGGGTCAAGCCGAATAAAATGAGGCCACGGAGAATTCGCGAATTCCACCGTGTCGACCGGTCCCGCCGTGGGACCGAGCGCCACAAATCGATCCGGACGCTTCAGCCCCACCTGCCATGTGCCGACTCCGCCCAGCGAACTACCACGCAAAACGACCCGAGTCCGATCGATGGAATAGTTACGGCAAACCGCTTCGATCGCTTCATCGATATCCGTTTCGCCCTCAAAGCGATATGCATTTTCCCCGAGTCGCCCCATCGGATGGACTTCGATGTAGTTGGCGCTCGGACCGGTCTCCGTCTCATCACCTTGATCGAATTGGCGGATGTACAGTAAGTCTCCGATTCCGCTGGCCCGGCCACCATGACTGCCGTGCAGGACGACATCCAGTCGGATCGGTTGACGCGGATCGTACATGGCGGGGACGACAAGTCCGAAGGGCTGCGTCGAACCATCGACGGAGGAAACGAATCCACGGATGAGCCGACCCCGCCGTGTGCTCCATGGCCGGCTGCCGGATTCAAGTGCCTCAATCCGCTGGCTCGCCCGTCGAATCGCCTGCTGGACCATCGCCGTTTTTTGCGCATCGAGTTCCGGCTCAAGATCGATCGCCCAGACCGCCGCTTTGAGAAAGATCTGCGCATCGGCCCACTCATCAGCGGGCACGCGTCCCTCTTTTTGCAGCGTCATCATTCGCGATTGCAATGGTCGCAAAGCCAGTTCGAGTTCTGTGCGATCGGGACGCTGTGCGGTGACGGACGGCAATGGCGGCACAGCCGTGACAATCAAGACGAAGATCTCGAAATAAATACGGTTCATGACTACGCCCCTCTTCTTCGTCCGTCCATGATGACTCGAGACTGTCCGCGGCCACAATCGAGCGATTGGCTCTAGCCGCAGTGTCCTCCGAAACAGGGACTGGAAAAAAATACTTGACCGACCTTGGTACATCCTCTGATGAGTGTCCGCAGCGACCGCAACCAATCGTTCGTTTTGTCCCCGACACGATCCCCCGCTATACCTCATCTGATGAACGGAACGATCTGTCCAACATTCGCACAACAGCTTCATTCAGGGAAACAGCAAGCGGCCAGACGTCTACAGCAGAGGCAAATTTCACCGATTGTCCGAGGAAACGATTTTAGCAGTGGAGAGACAGGGGCACCGATCCAAATCACGCACCCCTATCTCCTCCAACGACGCATGATGCTTAGAAAATTTTCGGCGGCGGGGGTGATGGCCCTTTCCACGGCCGATGGTGGATCCCTGAAAAACGCGCCGTCGCGTGGCGGGTCTAAAAACCGATCTGCGACACACCGCGGCATCGTTGCTGCTGATGGCTGGGACAAACATCAAAATCGTTCAAGAACGGCTTGAACACTCATCATGCAAACTGACTCTGGATACCGATCTTTCACCTCGTGGACGGGATGCAGGACGAAGCCGCAATTAATGCTCAACGAACTATTGACCAGAACACGGCCTGAACTGATCCGAAGAGTTTGCCTCTCGTGAGCCAAAAACCAAGAATGCGGGACAAAAAACACCTCAAACCATTACTGGATTGGGCGTTGCGAGAAGCCGCCGGTCAGACTCGAACTGACGACCTATGCTTTACGAAAGCATTGCTCTACCAACTGAGCTACGGCGGCGCAGAACGCGTTAGAAAAATCTCGTGCTTGCAACTCCGACATCGCGAGCTCTCGTTGAGATTTGGCAAACCGCGGCGGGATGATAGCAAAAAAGAGACATCGGGCAAGGCCACGGGTTTCAGCAAACGGTGTATGATCTCGAGGCCGTCTTGGTGTTTCAGGAGATCGACATTCCATCTGCAGGACCGTAGCCAGATGCTCAATCAACACATCGCTTCCCTGTTCGAAGAACTTGCCGATCTCTTGGAGATTCAAGGGGCGAATTCGTTTCGAGTCCGAGCCTATCGAAATGCGAGTCGGACTCTTGAAAATCTCTCGGAATCCGCAGCCGATGTCGTGGCCACGACTGGCCGCAGCCTGACGGAGTTCGAGGGCATCGGCCAAGATCTGGCCCAGAAGGTTCGCACGATCGTCGAAACCGGTTCTCTACCACAGTTGGTTGAATTGCGGTCGCAGGTTCCCGCGGGCGTACTTCAAATGCTTCGCATCGCCGGACTCGGTCCGAAAAAAGTGGCGGCTCTTTTCCATGAACTTGGTCTGGCAACGCTCGCTGATCTGAAATCCGCTTGCATCGCCGGCCGCGTTGCCGATCTCAAGGGATTTGGGAAAAAAACCGCGCAGACGATTTTGGACGGTATCGCACATGCCGAAGAAGTCGGGCGACGCATGTTGATCTCCATCGCCCGCGACTCTGCCGAAGCGATCGTACACGACCTAAAACAACTTCCCACGGTGTCGCAGGTGTCTGTGGCAGGGAGTTGTCGTCGTCGCCAAGAAACGTGTGGCGACTTAGACCTGCTGGCGGTGTCAGCGGACTCGACGGAGGCCATGGATCTCTTGGCCGCTCATCCTCTTGTCGAAAACGTGATCTCCCGCGGGGAGACCAAGCAGCGTGTGCGACTTCGAAGCGGAATCGAGCTGGACCTGCGGGTTGTTGCTGCCGAATCGTACGGCGCGGCGATGCAATACTTCACGGGTTCCAAGGAACATAACATTGTCATTCGGCGACGTGCTCAGGAACGGGGATTAAAGCTCAACGAATATGGAGTTTATCGCGGCGATGACTATCTCGCAGGTCGGACGGAGGAAGAGGTTTACGAGGCTGTCGGCCTGCCATTTATTCCACCGGAACTTCGAGAGAACAGAGGCGAGATCGAGTGGGCCGAAGCGGGATCTCTGCCGCGTCTGATTGAGTTAGAAGATATTCAAGGCGACCTTCACATGCATACCACCGCCACGGACGGTGCAGCGACAATTCGAGAAATGGCAGAAGCCGCGAAGGCGCGAGGACTGAAGTACATCGCTATCACCGATCATTCAAAACGGGTCACAATAGCGAATGGATTGGACGCCGCTCGTTTGCGTCAACACTGGCGAGACATCGATCGTGTGCGTGGTGAGATTTCGGGGATTGAGATTCTGCGTGGAATCGAGTGTGACATCCTTGAAGATGCCACACTCGATCTCGATGATCAGGTCCTGAGCGAAGCCGACTGGGTGATCGCGGTCCTACACTATGGTTTGAAACAACCGCGTGAGAAGATCATGACTCGGTTGCTGAACGCGATTCGTAACCCGCATGTCGATGCGATCGGCCATCCCTCGGGGCGACTGATTGGAAGTCGCCCGCCTGCCGACATTGATTACAAAACTTTTCTCCAAGCCGCCGCCGAACACGGAGTGATGTTGGAAATCAATTCTTGTCCCTCGCGTCTCGATCTGAACGATATTCAGGCTGCAGCCGCCAGTTCGCTCGGCATCCCAATCGTGATCGATACCGATGCGCACTCGACGAGCGGACTTGATGACTTGACGTACGGTGTGGACCAAGCACGCCGCGCCGGGCTGACAAAACGTGATATCGCCAACGCCAGACCCTGGAATGAATTTCAAAAACTTCTCGCTCGCTAAACCGCTCAACGAGGGTCACGACACGGCGGTCGAAACGCGTATCGATCCAGCGACAGCATCCATTGCCCTCGTCTCAAGAGGGCAGGAGTCCTCTCCAAAAACAAGGACTCGATTCTAGTTTCTGTTTACGCTAGGCACCGCCATGCCCTCGGTGTCCGCCCATTCCAATCTCCCTAAAATCGCGTCAAATTTACGGGGAAACGTACTTCAGGAGATCTGCAGGGCGGCAGATTTTTCCGCCCCGCACAACGATTTCAATGGACCGCGTATTGCGGATGTTCTCCAGTGGATTATGGGTCAGCAGGATCAGATCGGCCAGTTTCTCGGGAGCAATCGTTCCTAATCTGGATTCCTCTTGCAAGACTCTGGCGTTGTGCAGCGTGGCCGCCTGCAAGACGGACGCCGGCGGAATCCCAGAGCCTACGAGCAACTCCATTTCCGTATGCATCGAATAGCCCGGTGGAACCTGTGGCTCCGGTGAATCCGTTCCGACAAGGATCGGGATACCCGCATGATGAAGAATTCCGGTCAACTCTTGAAGCTTGGCAAATTCACGGCGGCGTTCTTCTAACGAGTCGTCCTGCGGACACCCCGCTCGACGCAGGTAGATTGGCCAGAAATCGCGGAGCCGCTGTGGGACTCGTTGATTGTCCGGTGAATCACGTACCTCGGGGATGTCGGGTAGCAGGATCATCTGTCGATAGACAGACAACGTTGGATCGACATAGACGTGTCGCTCGGCGAGTTGCTTCACGAGCGACCTGCAAACCGGATTGTCAAAATCTATCCTCCCGCGAAATCCGGGTGTTCTGGGCATGTCTTCTGGAATCACGTAGTTAGAAACGGACACGATGTGTTCCAGACAATCGATGCCATCGGCCACGGCATCTTGCGCAGAGTACCGGCCAAGATGCGCTGTGACGATCATCCCGCGCCGATGGCCTTCTTCAATCACGGCACGCCCGACATCTCGTTGTGTCCCGGCATAGATCTTGAGCGTTCTGACTTTCCAATCGAGGAGATCCTCGAGAATCGCTGGCACCTGTCCGGGGTCAGTCACGGCGCGGCCGATGTCACGATGGATGGGTGGATCAGCATCGATCAGCGGGCTGCAGGTGAAGACTCTGGGACACCTCTCCGCATGAGTTTCGGCATATCGTGACACCAGCGTCGCGGCAACGATTTCATCACCGGCACTTCGGACCGACGTCACTCCCGCAGCAAGATACAGCGGCAGGATCTCATCTGCCGTAACGTGAGCAAAGTCGAGCACATGGATCACGTGGACATGTGCATCAATTAGTCCTGGCAGCAAATATTTGCCTCGCCCATCAATCCGGATCGCAGCGTGAGGAATCGCTCGCACACTGTCGCTGGCGGAAACCGATTCAATCCGATCCCCTCTCACAACGACGGTCTGACGCGGAATCATCCGCCCCTGATTCGAATCAAATAGTGAACACTCCTCGATGACGATCCTTGCTTCGTCAGCGGTCACGACATGAAAATTAAACATCGCCCACGCCAGAAGAATCAGGGAGCGCAAAGTGAACGAGATTCGCCACGAGAATTGTGAAAAAACGCCCCGATTGATCACGTTGACTTCTCCTCTTTTAAGATCCGTTTGTCGACTCAATTTTCGGGAAGCAGCCTCGCGTCTCCAACAATTTGGTCACCTCACGCCAAAATTCCGGCGGGTCGCTCGGCAACAAACTCACACGGCTGATCCACAGCGACGACGATAACGTACGGCTCAATCGGTCGCAAATCGGAGCAATTGGCAGAACGCGCATGAGGAGTTCTGATCATCCGAGATGTCAACTGCCGCTCATGACCATCAAAACGGCCTTTGTTCTTCATCGGACTGACGTTATGATTATGTCCGGTCTGGGAAGAGCTTCCTCGACTGAACCAAACGGGGGCGACCGGATTCGACTGGATTGCTATAGGTTTGGGTGGCGTGTCGTGGTTGATCAGCTGGCCACGTAAAAAGCCGATCAAAACACAACTGCCAATCGGCCGTTGACCTTGGCTGCCTAGTGTGGCCGTGATTTAGGAATCCTTGCCGTTGGAGTCCGAAAGTCACACGCAAATACCGGCTGGCTCCAGGTCAATGTGACCTACGCCTGGAGTGAGACTTGTGGGACACTGGTTGCGAGTCGGCTTCGTTCGTTGAGCCGACCGTGACGACATCAATCAGCGGACTACACACGTAGAAGCTCATTCTGAGGTATCACAGGACAGGGGTTCAATTCCCCTCGCCTCCACATTGAGCCAGCTTGCGATTCGTCGCAAGTTGGCTTTTTTCATGCACTTACGTCACTTTACAGTGGCTCGCCGGGGGTGCGGAACTCACGTTTT
>CAMCMU010000033.1 GCA_945876035.1 Schlesneria paludicola DSM 18645
CTTGACGTTAAGGTTCTCACCGTTCTCGGTGTCACTGACCACGGCAAGGTCCCGGCCAGCCGTGACCCGCACTTCCGAGGCTACCACTTTGCCGCCGAGTTTCATCGCGGCCTGCGCCTCCCAATCCTTGCGCACCGCGTCCCAGCCCACCTGAAATCCGCCGACCGGCCCCATGTAGGTGACGTCATTCGCGTGCGACCAAATCGCGTTCATCGGCGCGAGTTCGCCGGTAAACAGCGTGTTGGCCGCCGCATAGAACTGGTCATTGGCGGCCAAGACTTCCTTTTCAGCAGCCGGACTGGGCGTGATTTCGCGGCAGATGCCGAGCACGCCGAGCACTTTGCCGCTCTCGTCCAGCCATGGCGTCTTCAAGGTGTCCATCAACGCACGCCGGCCATCCGGGTAAATCACCCATTCTTCATTTCGCCGGGTCTGGCGGGACGCGAGCATCTCCTGATCTTTCGCTTGGAACAATTTGCCGAGCTCCTTGGGAAACAGATCCAGATCCGTCTTGCCGGTAAGCTGGTCCAGCGGTTTGCCGGCCAACCGAGCCCACGATTTGTTGCCGCCCCGGTAAACGCCGTTCAGATCCTTGTAAAAAATGATGTCGGGGATGGAATCCATCAGGTGCGTGATGGTGGTCAGTTGTTTTGCCGGATCCTGTGCGGATGGTTCCTTATTCTGGGCCAGGCTGGTGGTGGTCAGGGAGAAACTCGCCATGGCGAGCATCAAGGTCATCATTAAAACGAATGTTTTGTGTTTCATAATTCCGAGACCTTTTTATTTCTGAGGTTGTTTGTTGGCGTGGGTGCCTTCACTGTAACCCGTTTTTTTCGTGTTTCGCAACCGTAAAAAACGCGCTTCTGTCGGAACTCCCTGAGGAGAATGCCCCCTTGGTAACTCGATAAGAAAGTCTCCCTGTAGGGTAGGGTTGCGGCCGCAACCCTACCCTACAGGGAGACTTTGCAGATGAGTGAAAGCGAACGTGAGAAATTGAAGATCATGGCAGACGCAGCTCAGAAGGAGGTGACGCTGATTGCGGCGAGCGGACTGATGGGGGTGAGCTATCGGCAGAGCACGCGCATCTGGCGACGGTATCAGGACGAAGGCGACGCTGGTGGGTGCACGACAAGCGAGTGGAGCGGATCTGGCGACAGGATGGCCTGAAAGTGCCTGCGAAACAGCCGAAATCGTCGATCGTGGTTTCGTTTTCTGATACCCCGGCGGCTCAGAATGACTGCGGATTTTTTCGAGCGTTTGCCAGTGAATTTCATATTCCCGACAAGCCGCCCGTTGATTCACTTCACCCGTCAAAACGCGACAGCGCACTTCCAACCAGATTTCCATGTCGCTGGGCACCCGCGTCACTTGTCTTTTCCGGATTTTTTACTCGGAAACCGACCATCATGACGGCCTTCCAGGCGATTGTGGAGTCAACAACTGAGCATTTGGGCGTTGCACCATTCAACCGCTCGCCACTCCCCGCCAGGCGGCACAGTTTCACGCCGGCCGTTTATAACATGGGCGATGATCGTAAACTCGCTGCTGCCGCCTGCTCGTTGTTTAGGGTCTTCATCACGGAGCAAGTCGGGGCATCACACCACCACCAGCCACGCCACGCCGCATCCGATCAGCATCACACCACCGATCAAGACAAGCAGGCAGCCACCTGGGGTCGGCAGTCCATTCCGAATCAGCCGACCTGCGTCCGATTCGTATCCGACGTACCTTTTGATCTTTCGTTTCTGATTGGTCCACCAGCGGAACGGTTTGAGTAGTGCCGTGATCCCCAGATCTTTCTTGATCTGCTTCGTGGCCTTGGTAATTCCCAGAATGGTTTTCCAGGAAGGACGGCGGTAGCGAAAAATGTTCATGATCTGCGTGATCCCCTGTCCAACCCGTTCCGAGTTAAGCTAAGGTATTCCGTCTCATAAGCGTGATCTCGAGCGGAGAGGCCGATACCACAGGAGATTGAATGCTTCTGTACTGGAATTGTTGGTTTCGTTTCGCAATTCGTTTGACCGTTCCATTCCTCAACCACATCGTCCCACATAAAAACAAAACCGGTACAAGCTTCGGCAGGCATGATACCGACAACAATGACTCCGTTCCTAGGGACGATCCCCATCCGCTCCTGTTTTATGGAGGATCAGAAGAAAACGTTTGATCGTGCGACGCCGGCGGAGGAGATTGGTGACCGATTGCGCCCATTGAGTTTCTGCCAGCCGGTCTCGTGACTGTTAGTTTTTCGATGTGCGTTTACGGTTGATCCAACGCCGCACCGGCTAAGCTCTCGCGGCCCATGCTTTCGTCTGTCGGCATTGCCCGACCGTGGTCTGTGTGAATCAGACTCAAGCGGCGCACGATGATCGCCACCCAAGGCATCGAGTTTGACACCATTCGGCTTTCTAAGTCGAATGGGGCGGCAACCCTGCAACTGTTTGAGCGTTAAAGAACTGTTGCAGCGACCGAGAAATGTCGCGTTCTGCGATCCGTTATGCGTGAACCTCGAGCCGATCTGTGAACCGTCGCTGTCTCTTTCCACCTGAGAGGCTGTCTCTTTCCACCTGAGAGACAGTGACGGGCACACGTCGCCGAGGGGCGCGCGGAGTCAGCCGGAGTCGGTCAATCGTTGCAAAACTCTGTATCACGAGAGACCGATCTCAATTCGCGTCGACGGAAAGTTGTGGCGGATAATACCAATCAAGCCTGCTCTGCAAGAACATCGTCTTGGGGACTGGATCGACAATTACCAAGCCCAGTTCACCGTTTGGCAACGGAAAACAGATAGGCATTCAGCACAGCATCGCTGGAATTCAGGTATTCTCCGGCAGAGATCGTTTCCACAGAACGGTAGCCCAGTGCGCCGAGCCAGTTCGCGGGCTCATCGATCCCAAAGATAAAGGTTTCACCAAGCGACTTCATTCCCTCCAGAAATTTTGTGACCTGCTGATGATTGGCCTGTCCCGTCACAATAGCGTTGCTGACAAAGTCGGCCCAGACACAGCTCAGAGGGTTTTGAATCAGTTTCAACAAGGAACGGAAGATTCGTTGGTTGTGAGCTTCTAAAAAATACATCGAACAGCCTTCAAAAATGACGATCGTCGGAAGAGTCCGATCAAACCGTGGATGTTTTCCAATCACCTGATCCAGATCATCGACATTAAAATCGGCGTTCAGCAAGACGCGGCGATCACTGAAGTCTTGCGGAAGCATCTTGGTGACTCGCTCACGCTCGGCAATCATCTCCGGCAAGTCCACCTCAAAAAATGTGACCTCGGGAAGATCTGCGGCATGGCGAATCGAACGCATATCAAGCCCGGCACCCGCCAAGACAACCTGCTTCAAATGGGGGACTTGGCGGATGCTCTCATCGATATGCTGCGAACGCGTCAGGACCGAGTCCTTGAGCTGAGGCAGAATCTGGTTCAATTGTTTGGCCAGTTGTTCACCATGTGGACCGGCGACGAAAGCGGCATGCGGACAATAGCTTTGGATTTTCGGATGAGATGATTTTTGAGCACGGAGGCCAGCAACCATTTGAGCCGATTCCTTGAACTTCAGACCAATGGCCGTCGCACCGGAGGAGTTCACGCTGGTCGATGCCACCGGAATCGGTGACCCTTCAAAATCTGGCATCTCTGCTGCTCCCTCGAGTGAATTATTGGAACGGAATCGGACATCTGACCCGCTGGACAACGCTGCCCGGCGGCAACTTCTTTTCCGGATCCGTTCAGCAGGAATCCGGATCGACCTGAACGCATGCCGGTGACGTGCCCTGTTATGGCATTCCTGTGCAGGACATGGATTCCGGTTAGACCTGAGAATACGTGGAAACATGAGACAACTCGTGTGAATGCGCCCCCTCTGAAGAAACCCGACCGACATCCGTTCTTCGGGAGAATCTGCTCACAGGAACACAAATCCGGTTTGATGCGTGGCGAAATCATTTCTCTTCAAAATGAGTCTCTGTCGCCTGCACAGGCTGTCCTCGTTGTTCAGCAAACCCCACGACGAATCCGTGAAGCGCGCTATCCAACCCCCAAGCATAAGGGAAAGTCTGTCACAAACTCAAACGCGAGTGGCAAGAGCAAGCAACGTCTCATACCAATCCACCGATTAACTCACCTTTGATCCGCAACGGGGATCGTGTTCTGTCTCACCGATAGGACACCGTGACAGGCCTCTTTTCACGATCTCCCCCTGTGGTTCAGCCGGGCCACTCTGCCGTTTGAGAGGGACCGTTTCGGGCGACTGCAGTCTCGTTGTTCTATTGGGGAGCCAGTCTCAGGGTGCCGTTGTCTCGAACAACACCCAGCATTTGATCAACGGCCGCTCCCACCCGGTCCGGCTCTGATTGATTGAGTCGGCGCCGGAATTCCCGACGGAGCCACGTGTAGACCGAATAGTCTGCATAAGGCGTATTGCCATGCGGATCGCCGGTGACCGTGTTGATATCCTCATGAAACGCTGGACTTTTGATGAGTTCCAATTGAATTCGCTCAATGAGGCGAGCGTCGACCTCGTCAGCAGGCAATCCCTGTGCGCCGGCCAGCAAATAGTTCCCAGAATCGCAGAAAAACCACGAGCCTCCATAACAGTAAGCTCCGTTGTGTCCTGGCAACAGTGAACCGTCAGCGGTGGAGATCACACGCAGCCCATACTGCGACTTGACCGTCTCCGATGTTCGATAGTGCGTCAGGACCTGTTCGTCCGTGAGTACCTTTCGACCGAAGACGGCGTAGGTCAGCGTCGCACCATACAGCGTGTCCTGACCGAGAGTGTCTGACTGTTTCAGGCTGGTGGGCATGAAGCCCAACTTCACGTTAAACAGGCGTTGATAAGCGGCGATCGCTTGCTGAATCTCGTCTTCCGTGACGGGGAGTCCCAGTTCTTTCGCGGCCATCAATGCCCCGCAATGAAATCCTTGGTTACTGGCAGGGCAATCATCATCGTCGTAGTGCAAGACGTCCATATAGGTTTTCCAACCCAGAGGATGCGGCGCACCCCGCAGCGGTGGGGGAATATAAAATCCGTCCTGCTCGTGTTCGCGAATAAAGTCGTACGCCCGCCGAACCAGAGCGTCGTTGATCGTCCCTCCGGCTCGTTGCGTCAAGACGGCCCAGATCAGGTAGTACTGCGCGTTGTCTTCATAATCTATTCGGTTCCAAAAGACGGCGCGGTATGCCTCCACCATTTTTTCCGGATCATTCAGCCCCAGTGCCGAGTAGATTCCAGTGCTGACCCATTGCTTCCAACCATAGGTCATTCCTGAAATGAAGATATACTTGCCATCGCGTGGTTGATCGTTTTCGTCCTTCATCAGGTTCCGACGAAGCAGGTACAAAGACGTATTACGCAAGATGGCCTCCAAGGCGGACGCGTTCCAGCCCTTGGCATTCGCCACCGCCAGTTGGAACGCAACTTGCGCGTCGTAGTGATTTCGAGCCGGACTGGCGAAGACCCACGTTGTAAAACGACGCGTCTCTCCGGCGGACAACGATTGCCACCCATCCATGTCATATTGATACGTGTCCCGAGCATCCTCCGGCGGCTTAATAATCATCTTAAAGGGATCGCCCCCATTGCCCGTCATGACGGCCAGTCGTTGCTGCGACGGATCCAACAACACTTGGCAGCGGTTTTCCCAAAGCCCGGGTGAGTCGGCGATGATGCCGAAAACCCGATCGCTGGTTCGCAGCATGGCCACAGGAAATGATTGGTTCTTGCGTTCGCGTACTCCCGTTTCGTAAATAATTCGACGACTTTCCGAGTTAGAAAATGAGGCGTACTCGCCGTCCTGAGTCGGCTCTAGGGTAAACGTTGCAGAAAATTTTTGTGATGTCCTTGCGGTGACTTCCAGAGTCCGTTCCACGAGCGAAGGATTCTTTTGACGGATGATCAGTCGAAGCGTTAAGTCTCCGACTGTGGCTGGGCCCAAGACGACCACTCCGTCTCGATCCGTCTTGGAAGGGAACTGAACGGGGATGCTCTCCGCTCCGGGTAGCAGCAGTTCGACTCCTGCCGGTGCCTGATCGGAAGAACGACCCACGATGGCGTGGCCCGACCGGTATTCAACACCAATCATGCCATCCTGTTCGCGATAGACAGGATGCACTTCAATCATTTTCGCGGCGGTGTTGGGATCGAACACATTGCGGAGATCCGGATCAGGTACCGTATCGGGAATCTGCCGTTCGCTCGCAACAATCACGTCATCGGTTCTCCTAGGAACAAGCCCGACTTCTCGTGGTGACAGCAACGCATGAGCGTTCGGCGACGAACCATACACCATTCCGAAAGCCGTCAATAAATCACCATCCGGCAGCTGCACCGTCGATGTCGCTTGGCAACGGCTCCACCACTGTGCCGGCCCCTGGCGGTGACCGTCCCCATGATGCAACAGAGACCGATGTTCCAGATCCCAGGCCTGACCGTGATCGCGGCTGATGACTGCTTTGATTCCGAGTTGCGGGAATCTCTCTGCAGAGTCGATGTCCCCCGTTCTTACGAGACACCTCATCACGATCTCTCGACTTGGCAGCAAGGTCAACGAGGGATGATGCCGGCCCAAGCGATGCTGAGTGGTGACGGGTGACCACGTCCGGCCGTCGTCACTAGAAATCGAGATTCTCAGCCCGTTGTGGTGATCGAGAGTCTCGTCATTCTGACACAGCGGGAGATTCATTCGGCAGGGTGCCACAATGTGTCCGTTGGGCGTTCCGAGCCATGCGACTGGGCGCAGTTGCTCCGACTTTAGAATTTTGAGTGGTTGACTCGACGTTTTCCCCGCATCGGTACTCGAGCGGAGACATGCATTCTGTCTGCCGTTCGTTGATCCTTCGTGGGCGGTCTCATCCGCGGAAAGGGTTGTTGCCGCTGCCGCAAGCGTCAGGCAGAGCAGACAGGCAACGAGGCAGAAACGAGCCAACGAGAATATGTCGTTCATGGGAGTCTGCTGTCCGTCTCTAAACCACCTTTTCCGCGTGGCTTCTCGGGAAACATTGCTGCCAGATTCTTCCGAACAATAACATCTCACCAAGGGAACGCCCATCTGACCGAGGGACGCTGATTCCGATTGACAAACTCCCCCAACGCCGCGTTCTCGGCCGCCGCAAATGACTTACGAGTGTGGAAAGTTGCGGCCGCATGGCGATTGACTAACACCCTACACATGTCGGTGATTTTGAAGCCACCTTGACCTTTTTCATCAGTTTGACCTATAGCATGCCTCGGTTCGTCTGCAGATGAGCTGAGGTCGGTCATGTAACGTGATATTTTGCATTCGGCCTTCAATCGGCTGGAATGTGTCACCCCGTATGAGTGGGGTGACTCGTTGTCTGTTGCCGGAGCATGCAACGACGTGTATTGCTTGGCCGACAGCACCGAAACAGTAAACACGACAACTCAACTGCCGATGGCGTGAAACGCATGCGATTGCTCGAACGATACGTCTTGAGCGAACTGTTCCGAGTTTTCGGAATTCTCGTCACGGTCTCCACATCTCTGCTGGTGTTTGTGGGAGCCTTTGGCCAAGCGCGCGAGCATGGTCTCGGCCATTGGCAAATTTTTCAAATTCTCCCTTTCATTGTTCCGAGCCTCCTGCCCTATACGATTCCGGCGACGTTACTACTGACCGTTTGTGTTGTTTATGGGAGGATGTCTGGGGACAACGAAATTATCGCGGCAAAGGCTGCTGGAGTTAGCGTCTTGAGTTTGATGTGGCCTTCTGTTTTTCTCAGTGCCATGATGAGCGTTGCGGTGCTGTTGTTCAGTGACCAAGTCATTCCGTGGGCCTGCCGTAACATCGAACAAATCGTGACATTGGCAATCGAGGATATTTTTCTCAATCGGCTCAAGACCCAAAGCTCATTCAGCGTTCGTGACAATGATCGAGGCTTCACGATTACAGTCACCGGAGTTCGTGAACGGACTCTGATCGAACCCGTGATTCGCTATGCTCTGAAAGGAGGCAACGCCTTTACAGTCTATGCGCGAGAGGCCCGACTGATTTTTGATTTGTCGCGGCGTCAAGGCTGGGTTGAACTCTGGGGGGCCCATACAAGTCTACCGGGGAACCAAAATTCCGGTTATCTGGAATACGACCGAATTCCATTCCCGCTGAACGGGACGAGGCAAAAGGTGCGTCCGGGAGAACTCCCCGTGGAAGACATTCAAAAGGAGATTGCCAAGGCCCTCGGCGAGCAAGAAAGACTACGTCAGTCGCAAGCCATGGAAGCGGCGTTTGTTCTGTGCACGGGCAATTTTGATCGATTTCATTCGGATACGTTTCAGTCCTATAAAAACGATGAGCGGTTCCGTGCCGAGATGATTTGGCGATTGCAAACGGAACAACACAACCGATTTGCCATGGCCGTGAGTTGTTTGTTCTTCGTCTGTTTAGGAAGCCCGTTTGCAATCCTGATGGCTCGCAATCAGTTCCTGACGAGTTTTTTATTCTGTTTCGTTCCGATCCTGATTGTGTACTATCCGATTTCGATGATGTTGGTGAATCTGTCAAAAACCGGATCAATCAACCCCGCTTGGGCCGTCTGGATCGCCAATGGGGTCGTTGGATTGGCCGCAATCTATTTTCTACGCAGAGTTCGTCAGCACTGACATCCCGTTTCTGAGAACCGCTCTCGTCGCTCTTGCGGAGTCCGTCTCTCGCGGCGCATCCTCGCGAACTGCGTTCATTTCATGGGCCGAGTTTTAGCGACGGCTGACCGCATCTTGAAATCAAAAATTCCTCCCCTCGAATTTCCGACAAACCCCCGTCAATATCCAGCGGTTGTGACGTACCGAACGTGGCGGAAGACTCGGCACAGCCAGCAGGGTTTGGCAGACTTGGCGATCAACCCCGAGGTCCGTGTCAACGGCGGCCTGCGAGGGGTAAAGTCACAGGATGGCGGTGTACGACGAGAGCATCGCATGACGCCTTTTGTGCTTGACGTCACGGAATCACACTGATCCCCAATTCGCTGGTATCGACGCGTTCGTTGAAATCCAATCGAAATCCGTCTGGCGAGTCGTGACGAAGAAACCCCTGTCTCAAGAAACCGTCCGTGTGATCGGACTTCAGGGGACCCCTGACACCACTGGGCGGCGACAACAGCACCATCGCCAGATTGTCGTCCTAAGATCGTCTCACAGTCCCATGATCGGCTCGGCGGCGACAGCGGCAAGGATTTCTCGAGGAATGCTTGGATTGAGACGGAGTAAGCTCGGATCGACAAGGCGTTGTAGCATCGTCGCCACGAGGTGTTTGATGCGGATCGGTTCCGAAGAGGGTTCCCCCGCGTCACGGGTTGATTGGCCGATGACTTGACCCAGCTGGATCCCTCCACCCGACAGGAGCAGTGGGGTGAGATTTCCCCAGTGATCGCGGCCCCCGTCTTTGTTCACACGCGGCGTGCGACCCATTTCACCTGTGGCGACGAGCATGATCTTGTCGCTCAATCCGCGTAAGGCGACGTCGTCGAGGAACGCAGAGACCGCATGATCGAGCGGCGGACCCATGTACCGCATCCCTTCTTCGACTGTCGCATTGTTCACGTCGGCGTGCATGTCCCACACGAAACTCGTCGTCACAGTTACGAAGCCGCAACCCGCCTCGCACAGTCGCCGCGCCAACAGAAGCAGTTTGCCAAGGGTCTTCGCATTATCGACGTAGTGGTTGTAGTTAGCCCACTTCCTATTGATCTGATCTGGCCGGACCAGCGGTGCCGTGTCGTACAAGGCAACCGTCGCGGGGTCTTCCTTCGACAAATCGAACGCCCCTGCGATGCCACCGAGCAGCGTGCCGAAAGCCTGCTCATGCAGAGGGTCCACGCTTTCCAAACGGCCTCGCTCATCCAGCTTGTATCGCTGCCGATCGAGTTCCGACAACAACGTCCGTCGATCACCGAGCCGATCCACGGGGACTCGCAGTTCCAAGTTTTTTTGCAGGTCGCCGCCCGCACCGGGCACGAACGGAGCAAAGCCGCTGCCAAGCGGCCCGGTCGATTCAAACTTGCCGAAGAGCGTGATCGCCGGTCCCGTTGTCGAATCGACGGATTGCGGGAAGAGCATCGCGTTCGTGGGCATCCCCGACACGGCCCGATTCGCGCCAGCCACTCTCGCATAAAGTGAACCGACATTCGCACCCGAGGTGTCTTTGCAGACGACCGGCTTGATGTCGTGATTGGCATCCCCTGACGTGAACGACCGAACGATGCTCAAACGATCCGCTCGCTGAGCCAACTGCGGAAACGACGAGCCAAACGTTACGCCGGGGATCGCGGTTTGAATCTCACCCGTGACACTCCGGATTCCGACCGGCGCTGTCATCTTGGGATCGAAGGTCTCGATCTGACTCGGCCCACCGTGCAGGAAGAGCAGGATGACAGACTTGTCTGTCATCGGCAGGCCATTCGACGCGGCAAAAGCCTTGTTGGTGAAGCCGTTCACGACTCCAAACGCCCCCGCCCCAAACGCGCCAACTCGCAACATTTCACGGCGGTTGTAACGGCGGTTAGCATCGAGCAGCGTCAGCATTCGTTTGTTCTCTTCGAATCGTTCGTTACTCTGAGACGTATCGATGGCTCGACGAAGGATGCTATCGCTCAATCCAGGAACTTACAATCGCCAATTCGAACCACGCAGGGACCGCTCTTGCCGAGGCTTTCGTCAGACTTGACCCCACGTCCCTGCTGAGTTCCCGAAGAATTGCGCAACCACGCCAAAGCCGTCGAGCATCGTCACGAAGAGGTTCGACTGGCGACTGGCGTTCTCTAACCAGCCTACTTTTTCTGCACAACGTTGATCCTTGATCAATGTCCGCGGTTGATCAATTTCTGTGACGACGTGCTGACGGACATCAGGCGATTTGCACACCGGAAGAACGCCGTTGGCGGGAATCCAAGCCTGCAGCGGTGCCGGCAGAATTTGGCGAATTGCGTGACGAAGTGCTCCGCTCGAAGCCGGACGCGACACGCAAACCGAGCCACGGAAACAGCACTCGGCCCTCAACCCTGCCGGATAGACTTCCATAAAAGGAACGAATTCGCGACCGCTCGGTTCGCCTTCAGAACGCAGCACTGATCGAGTTGTGTGTCAACGACAAGTCCGGTACCACATCTCGAAAATCCGTGATCGCCCCCCTCTCACCAATACCCAAACGTTGACGACCCGATGTCGAGTTCCGGAACAGCGTCTCCGTCTCGCGTGTCTTCCGGTCTCTCAAAGTCCCGAAATTCCGGCGAGACCCGTGAGATTATTGAATTGCGAAGACGTCTCTATCGCACTCAATATAATACCTCTGCTCGTTTAGAACGGGCGCAGTCGCTTCGCCTCGGCTTGTCGCGTGCGTCGGCCATCCATAGAATCCTTTTCGGACACTGTCGCACTTCACACTCTCTCGAAATCATCCCTCCTGTATGCCTGAACTCGATTATTATAAAACATTGGGCGTCTCCAAAAGTGCGTCTGCTGACGAACTGAGAAAGGCCTATCGCAAACTGGCTCGCCAAAACCACCCTGATGCCAAGCCCAATGATCTGGCGGCGGCGGAACGGTTTAAACAAATACAGCAAGCGTATGACGTGTTGAATGACGCCACGAAACGTCAGCAGTACGACCGGTTCGGTTCTGATTTTTCACAGGCCGGGCGATCTGGATCGGGTCGCCCCCCTTTTGGCGGCAATGCCGGCTTCAGCGGAGCGGGGTCGGTTGATTTGGGAGATCTCTTCGGTCAGGGAGTTGATTTCAGCAGTTTTTTTGGTGGTGCCGCGTCCAGTGGTGGAGGTCGAAAAGGGAAACGGACTGCCACGCGTGGGGAAGATCTTCGAGCAACGATCGAAGTGTCTTTTCAAACAGCCGTCCAAGGTGGCTCTGTCGATGTGTCTCTCGATCGCGGTGGCACGACAGACGTGTTGTCCGTCAAAGTCTCATCAGGTGTCATTTCTGGACAAGTGGTCCGCTTGACGGGGCAGGGGTTACCCTCGTCCGGCGAGGGGTCACCCGGGGATTTATATCTCACCATTGAAGTTCAGACGCACGCCTACTTTCGTCGAGAAGGTTCAAATCTTCTGATCGATGTCCCCATCACTCCTTCGGAAGCGGTTTTAGGCACAAAAGTCGAGGTTCCGACTCTTCTGGAAGGATTGGTCGTCTTGAAAATCCCTCCCGGAACCTCCAGCGGTGTTAAGTTACGATTGCGAGGCAAGGGAATTCTCGATGCGCAAACGCAACAAACAGGCGACCAGATTGTGATCGTCAAAATTGTTGTTCCCAAGGAAATCGGTGAGGACGATAAAATTCTCTACAAACAACTGGCCGAACGAGAGGCATCGCCGCGCGTCGGAGTTTGGCCAGCCTCTTAGGTACCGCGATCCAACCACCGCCATTCGATAGGGAAAAGAGATGTCCCCTCGGCAGATACTCTTGGTCGCCCTCATTCTGGGAGGGATCTCCGCATCGAAAGTGTCTCTGTCTGCCGAACAATCGGCGACGAGATCCGCTGTCGCGGTGTCGCAAAAGGAACCGCTCGTCGATGCCTTGCAGGGAAAACCGCATCAGGCGTTGAACAAGAAACAGAAAGCGTTGGTGGCCGTTGCAGGAATTGCGGCGATTATCCTCGTGGGGATGTCCCTGACCGCCATGACGATTGTTTGGGCCGGGTACCTGCGGCGAGTGCTACGTCAAGCCGATCCGACGTCGACGGCCCTGAACAATTCGTTTTGGTTTCTGAAACCGTCGAAACCTCGTATTGATCATTCGTCATTGCCTGAACAACAACCACCGACCGACCGACAGGTAGCAAGCGTGCCGCCCTCGACGGAGAATCCGTGATGTCTGTGGCCTCCTTTCCCAAGTCAGCACATCTCCGCAAAAAAAACGATTTTGAGCGTGTTTATTTGCAAAAATGCAAGGCCGCGGATGGTGTGTTGCTCGTGTTCTTAGCGCATAACGGTTTAGGAGTCTGCCGCCTTGGGGTGAGTGTTTCCAAACGCCATGGAAACGCGGTCGCGCGCAATCGGTTGAAGCGATTGCTCCGGGAAGCGTTTCGATTGGAGCAGGCCAGCTTTTCAAACGGGATCGATCTGCTCGTCATTCCCTTGCCCGCGGAACAGATGTCACTGTCCGGATTTCGATCCTCATTGAAACACCTAGCCCGCAGGGTGCTCAAACAACTGAATCGACGCACGATGCCTCAGGCCGATTGATGATCAACCCGCTACGCTGGATTGTGCAAATTCCCCGCCTCACACTGGTTGTCGGCGCGCGTTTTTACCAATTGTTCATTGGGCCGATGATCGGACGCCATTGTCGATTTGAACCCTCGTGCAGCAATTATTTCATACAGGCGGTCAACAAATACGGTGCCGTGCGTGGGGCCACCAAGGGGGTTCTGCGAATTTGCCGCTGTCATCCGTGGCATCCGGGTGGTACGGATCCACCGTGATCCGGTTTTCTCGCCGCGGAAATACATTTCCGTCGTCTAACGTGCTTTAAATTTGCACAGGCCTCTGCTCAATGATTGACCCTGCCCCTTCGTTTTGTGATGATGCACGACTCGCTTCGGTTGTTGTGGACTCTCGAGATGACTAGACGCAATAAACATCAACTCCACGGAATTCTGTTTGAGGCTGGATTTTTTGCACAAATCGGATTCCGGGTTGAAACACGTTTCAACCGAGCAGACTTGTTGTTGCTTCACGTGATCAAAGAGAAACAATCGACTGACGTCAGTGAAAAAACAGGGCATAAACATGCTTCAGACGGCCAGGCTCGTTTGTGCCTGTGATCTTGGGACTGTCTTTTTTGAGGACCTCCGGCATGCCTCTAGCATGGTACATTCCTCTTGCATGGTAGAAGTTGAGGGTTTTGATGGACCACTTGGGACGGCATGTGATTGTTGAGTTGTGGGGGTGTAACGATGCCATCAACGACGCAGACCGCGTGAAGGCCGCGATGCTCGATGCTGTACGAGCAGCCAATGCAACACTGTTAAATCTCTTCGTCCACTCCTTTAGCCCACAGGGTATTACGGGAGTGGCGGTGTTGTCCGAATCGCACCTCTCAATTCATACTTGGCCTGAGCATGGATACGCTGCCGCGGACGTTTTTACCTGTGGAGACACGACTCATCCGCAAGCCGCGGCGGAGGTACTTCGTGATGCGTTTCAGGCCAGTCATACGGAGATTAAGGAGTTGACTCGCGGGGTCCGGTCGGTTGATCCGCCTCAACGACAAGTCCACCCAAAGTCTGATCGAGACCGCAAACTCGCACACGTTTGAATTCTGAACAACTTGCACGTGACTTCTGAACAACTTGCACGAATGATCGGTCACTCCTTGCTCAGGAACTTTGCGTTGATCTCGTGCACAGTGATTACGGAGCAACCCGCGGATTTTTCTTTCCGAATTAATGGCGGTCAACGATTCCAAAACGGGCGTTTTTTTGCGAGACCTTCGAATTCAGATCGATGATTCTTGAGATTCCATCGGTCACCCTCTAAAAATCAGCACCGGGCCAAGAACGAGGAAAACAGCCGTTCATTCCAGCAACCGTCTGCGGTTTTGATCTGAAAATTCGACAGATGATTTTAAAAATACTGCTCATCGGCCGCGTCGATCGATCGGAAGCCAAACCATTGGCCGATTGGATCTGTGGCACATTCAGTCCGATCGCACTCCGGCAGTTTTCGTGTTTACCGACGGCATTGGCCGATTCTTTACGGACGAACTGGATTCCCGACATGGTGGTCGTTGTCCAAAGCGAATCCGATGAATTTTCGGGAATTGAAATCGCATCGCTGTTTTCGTTTGTACCGCTTGCCCGTTTGGTGGTGGCATATGGCGTGTGGTGTGAGTCGGACGGACGAAATCGAAATCAGTGGCCCATGGCCGTCAGGGTCCCGCTGCGTCACTCCATCGCCCGAGTCGAGCGCGAGTGGAATATCTTGCACAGTGAAAACATCAGCCGTGATGAATTCCACAATGGATCGCTGCCGCCGTCAGCATCGCGTGAAGAAATTTTTCTGGCAGATTACTCCGGGAGTTCACCACAAAACTCCCGGTCGGTGGTGTTGATCGACACGCCCGACAGTGCGTATCGAGAGTTCCTTGCAGAGCTTTTGTCCTCAGCAAATCACACCGTTTTTTCCCCGGCGACGAGTGAACCCGGAATTCAACCAAAGGTTATCGTTTTTGACTCGGACCCTTGGACGGCGACACGCGCCGTCCAACTTCGCTTCGTGTGTCAGCAGTACCCACGGGCGCAGGTCATGTCTGTGTTTCATATGTCTCATCCCGTAGACATCGTGGAGACCATCTCTCTAAGTTCAGGAATAGTCTTATCCAAGTTGAGCAGCAATTCCGCTTTGCTGAACGCCATCCAAAGTCAGAGTCACTCTGCACCAACGGCCTGACGACGGCTTTGCACGATACCTCAATCGTCTGATCGGAGCGAGGGGGAGTCACCCGCCGCAGCGGACGATAGAACCCGACTCTTACCGGCCATGAAAAAAACTCGACCGGAATCGAACTTCACCTCGTTGACTAAGATGGCTACCTTGTGTCTGTCACTGAATCCGCTGCGTGAATTGTCTGCGAGACCGACAAACAATGGGCGTCTGTTCTTTTCAGGAATCGCCATGACCTATTCCGTTCCAGTCACCGGATGTCTGATCTTCCTTTTAATGATTTCTGAGGCATTCGCGGCCGCCTCTCCCGCAGCACAAATTTTGCGGGTACTGGTCACTCAAAGCGACACGGCGGAGCCGCTTTCGAGTCCGAAAGGTGGCGTTTCCAGTGGCGAACAAAACACGTCCTCGGATTCTGCAGCAGCTCTCAAAACACTCGTCGAAAAAATCAGAAACCTGGAGGCTGAGGTCGAACGACTGAAGAGCAATCAAGTCGTGGGGAGACCGACTTCGACCACCGATGGCCAATGCCTATTCTTCGTTGATATGGCACATGTCGGAATCGTTCCCACACAAAATGGGCCGACTCGTTATTTGGCGATCCATCTGACGATTGCGAATACCACGGCCAAACCGATCACGCTGACGCGCCAGCGGATCGTGGCGGAAATTGATGGTGAATCCCTAGCCCTTGAAGAAATTCCCAAATCTGTAGCCCAATTCTCGTTCCAAGTGTCACGGCAGTCTTATGCCCTGAATTCCATGCAGCCCGTCCAGAATCGAACCGTTCCGGCAAAAGGACAGGCGTCATTTTGGATCGTCTACTCCAAGCTTTCCGCCGGAACAACCGTTCCCCAATGCAAGCTCCATTTGTCATTTGGAGACACCCACATGGAGTTGAACGTGAACGACCAGCAGCGCGCTATTCTGGGCCTACAATCCGAAAGAATCGGGCCGCGAGGATCTGTGGCATTGCTGACAATTTGCGGCCTAATGACGACTGTCAACAGTCAGTCATTGTGTGACGAGTTCGAAAACCTGGCGGCTCAAAAGATCACGCGACTGGTATTGCGTTGGAATTCAGAGGCACCGCAACCGGATCACAACATTTTGGACTGGCTCGAGATGTCTGCGGCGACTCGTGGTCAGCCTCGTCCCGGGAATGATCTGTTTCCAGCAATTCCGGCAGGCATTCGCGAGTTTCATCTGGTGAAATTTCACAAAAACGAAACACCCTCGGAGGATGACGGCTCTGCCAGAAAACATGTGCCTCCTCAATTGCATCTTTCCGATGCGGACGCCGTGGGAGCGTCGTTGAGATCCGTCTATCTCGCCATGCCACGTGATGAATTACTCGCCGAAATTCGCGATGGGCACCCCCTGTCACGTGCGGCGGCGTTGTCCTATGGCGGAGGTCGGCTCGACACCGAACATCTCCCCCAAATATTTCGGTGGATTGAGGAGGGAAACCCGGAAATTCAACGGGCTGCGTTGCAAACTCTCAGCCATTTTGGAGAGTCGGAGGCCGTGCAGAGGTTGGTCTTTTACGTAAAATGCAATGCCGATCCGCTCTCCACAACAGCCATGGAAAGCCTCGCAGGATCGCGCTTCGGCGCCGCGCACGAAGCGTTGCTGGAACTACTCAAGAACGAGGCTCCGGATTCCAAAAAGCAAATCGCAAAAGTTCTGGCAAAATATCCTCGACCGATTTGGTCAGAAACACTTTACGAATTCGCAGCCGATTCCCACGCTTCCATGCGTTTAGAAGCCCTGAAAGCTCTGACCCAAGTAGGGCATCCTCGGCTGATTGATATTTTGGAAGCGGGACTGAAGAGCGACGAAAACTCGGTCAAAGATTTTTCATTTCGAACACTCGCGGAACGAATCGACGACCGAAGTGAGGCGTTGGCGATAGACTACACGCTGAATCAATTGAAGGTCGGCGCTCCGGATGGCACGATGTGCCGATTACTTATCAAAACCAAGGACCCGCGAGCCTTACCTTTGTTACTCGGCTACTTAGATTCGAAGTCGAACAATCGCATGGGCGTTCTCAAATTATTGATTCAGATTGGCGACTCCGCAGTCATCGAAACGCTGGCGGAAAAATATCCGTCACTCCCACTCCAAGACCAAATGACTGTCTTGAACGGACTGAAACAGTTTCGACATCCGAAATTTCATGACTATGCAGGTGCCGCACTGCTGAGCAGCGATATTTCGCTCGTTTCCACTGCCGCAAATGCTCTGATGCAGGAAGGCCATCCGGATGGTGAAAAACTTTTGATCGAAGCATTGAACAAACAATCGGCCGGGAATCTGATTCCGAACATTGCCAATGCACTTGCCAGTTTCGGCACACTCACGGCAAGAAAAGCGTTGTTGCAGGCCAAGGATTCTCAAGACCAAATTAAAGGAAAGCATTCGACAAATGCTCTCGTACAAATGCGTCAGCGTTCGCCCGGTCTTCAATTTGTTTTAATGGCTCTCCAGCGGTTACAAAGTCCCCCCGAAAAAAACGATCTCAAGGGTCAGGCGAATCTTCAGGCTGAGGCCTTGGAATTCTGCGACGCCGCAATTCAGGTTGATCCCTATCTTGGAGAGGCGTACGCCGTGCGGGGCAAGGTTAGGTTGCAACAGGAAAACTGGGACGAGACCGCCACCAACTTTGAAAAGGCCCTTGAACTGATGCTGGACGATGACAGCGAAATCATCACCGGACTGGGACTGGCACGCGTTGCCCAGGGCAAACTTGAAGACGGTATTAAAGTGGTCGAGGACCACCGTGAAAAATTCAAAGACACGAAGGACGGGCTCTACTGTTACAACGTCGCGTGTGTTTACAGTCGTGCCTGCGAGTATCTGGATCAGCATCCGGACGCTCAAAACCAGCAACTCCGACGTGATGAGTACCGAGGCAAATCTTTGGCCGATTTGAAACTGTCCGTTCACCAAGGATTTCGCGAATTCGATTGGATGGCTGAAGACCCGGATTTCGCCGTCATTCGAGAAGATCCTGATTTCCAAAAGCTGATTGTTGGCCGAGGTTCAAAAACACCGAAGGAAGCACAGCCACAACAGAGCACAGAAAAATGATCTGTTTTCCTCGAGTCGTATGTCCGTCACTCGTCGCGGAGATAGCCGGCGGTCATTCGTCAAAAATGGTTGTTGTCTGGCGAACCGCCGCAACCGGCACCGTCTCGCTGTCAATGTCGTATTGAAAATTTGGCGTGCCTTCGCAACGATGCAACACACGACAACCCTTTCCTCAGGTCCTGTGCGATCACACGGGCCGCCACGAGAGTCGACAGTTGCGAATGTATGACTCGAAACATTCGAAGAAAAACTTCAAGACACAAGAGGACCACGACGTGAGACCAGTTAGAAACCTGTGGCGGAGTCTGTCGGCTTTCCAATTCGCGGATGCCGGCATGTTCGGGACAAACGCGTGTGTGGCCTCTGGACGACAGTGGTTGACCGAGGTTTCGTCGACCTCCCAGGGGATGGCATCGATTCTGTTCCTCGTGATTTTTTTGCTTCTGCCGTCAACGCTTGTGGCTGTCGAAAAGCTGGATTTTGTAGCACAACCCGGGGGTTTTCAGATTCCCGAAAGGATTCGGCTGGGGGCTTGCTCTGCAGGCGGTGTCGATCGCATGGGAAACATCTATTTATTACATCGCGGAAGAAGTCCCGTCATCTGCCTCGACAAAAACGGGAAGTTCCTTCGTGCCTGGGGTGACGACACGATCAAAGGCCCTCACGGTCTGCGTGTCGATCAACACGATCACATTTGGATTACCGATGTTGGACAGCACGTGGTACGACAATTCACTGCGTTGGGCGAACCGCTGCTGCTTCTGGGCCAGCCGGGATCAGCTGGCGATGGACCGGACCAATTCAACAAGCCGACGGATGTGGCTTTCAGTGCCTCCGGTGAGATCTATGTTTCTGACGGCTATGAGAACAGTCGGATCAAGGCGTTTGCTGTCGATGGCAGATTGCTGCGAACGTGGGGTGAGCCCGGCGACTGTCGAGGTCAGTTGAAGATTCCACATTCTATTCTTGTCGATGCGCGCGAGCGAATCCTCGTCGGCGACAGTGGGAATAGGCGTATCCAAGTCTTTGATAGAACGGGAAACGTTCTGGAGATATGGAATGGAATCACGGCATTGGGGATGGCCTATGACCCCAAAGGCAACTTATTTGTCGCGGATGGCCCTGGTAACAAAATTTTGCAGCTGAACGAACATGGCCAAATCGTCGGATCTTGGGGTGGCGAAGGAACGGATCCTGGGCAGTTTCAAGTTCCTCACATGCTCGCCACGGACGGAGACGGAAATCTTATTGTTGCCGAAGTCAAAGGCTTTCGTTTTCAAAAACTTGTTCGTCGACAGTAAGTCGGCGACACAAACAGACACCACTCCAAACGGATCCGAAGCCCGTCTGAACCGCCGTTTGAAATCTTCGTGGCGCAGTGCGAACGCCAGGACAGTCCCGTTGCCGATTACGCATTCTCAGACTCGGCCTGCAACTGACACCAGCGTTCTTCGGCCTCTTGGAGTTGCGTTGTTACGGCTTGAACTTCATTGTGTAGTCGCATGGCTTCGCTGGCATCCGACGTTGCCAACAACTCAACACTGGCTTTCTTCTTCTGATCGTCAAGTCGACTGATTGTTTTTTCGATGGTCGCAATTTCTTTTCGGATGGTTCGAACATCTCGACGGCTCGAACCAACTGCTGCCGTGGATTTTGGAACAATGGCGGGCGCCTTGCTCATCCGTGTTGTCTGTTCTCGTTCGCCATCATCGATTTCTTTGTTGACTGCGTAGAGATAGGCATCGTAGCCTCCGCCATAGTTGACGACTCGCCCGTCACGAACCTCAATGACACACGTTGCAACACGCTTCATGAAGTGGCGATCATGGGTGGTGAAGACAACCGTTCCCTTGTAATTGATCAATGCCGTGGCGAGAGCCTCCACCGTATCGACATCTAGGTGGTTGCCAGGTTCATCAAGAACCAGAACGTTGTATTGACTGAGTAAAAGACCGGCAAGGCAGACGCGCGCGCGCTCTCCGCCTGACAGGACGCCGATCTTTTTTTGCACATGACTTCCTCGGAATAACATCGCTCCCGCGATGTCGAGAATCGTCTGCGGCTTTGTATTTCGAGCGGCGTTGATTTCGAGATATTCCAAGACCGTCTGATTCTCAGGCAAGCTTGTATAGACGTGCTGGGCGTACGTGCCGATCTGACATCCGTGTCCCCATTTCACATTTCCGGAAAGCGCAGACAGTGAATTCACAACGGTTCTTAAAAACGTTGTTTTCCCTTGTCCGTTATCGCCGACGATTGCCGCGCGCGAACCATGATCTATTTCCAACGTGATCCCTGTCGCGATCTTCCGTTCAGGATAACCGATGTCCAGATCACTGCAGCGAAAGGCGGGGCCCTGACGAGCTTCAACGAGAGGAGCCCTGATACAAGCCGTCGGTTCATCGATATCAATCTCGGACAACTCCAGACGTTCCAGTTGTTTCGTCTTGGAGCGTGCTTGCGTCGCGGTACTCGCGCGGGCTTTGTTCTTCGCAATGAATTCTTCCAAATCGCGACGTTTGGCCATGATCGCCGCATTCGAACGAACCAGATGCTGTTGCTGTTCTCGCTGATAGACGAGAAACGCATCAATTTTACCGGGATACATCGTGAGTTTTCCGCGTGCCAAATCAAGTGTATGGCTACACGTCGCTGCGAGAAACGCCCGGTCATGTGAAACGATCAGGCATGCCTGCTGAAAATTCCGCAGGAAGTGCTCCAACAAGATTTGTGTTCGCAAATCCAGAAAGTTGGTCGGTTCATCCAGCAGCAACAGGTTGGGTTCATGCAGTAATAAGGCCGCCAATTTAACGCGTGTCTGCCACCCGCCAGACAGACGCGAGACCGGACCGTTAAGGTAGTCGCCCTTCAACTCAAACTGCCCCGCCACTTCTCCACACTTCCATTCGGGTTGTCCGCTATCACGGATCAAAAAGTCGTGAGCCGTCTCCTGCGGCAGGAAAGGATCATGTTGCCGCAGATAGCCGATCTGCAACTCGGGGTGACGGATAATTTCACCATGATCGAGATCTTCTTCACCCAAAAGAATTCGGAGAAGAGTGCTCTTTCCCGCTCCATTTCGGCCGATGAATCCGACCTTCACATCCTCAGAAAAGGTGGCTTCGGCACCCTCCAACAAGACTTGTTCACCATAACTTTTGTGTGCCTTCTTGAGCTGCATCAACACGGCCATTAGCAATCAATCCTCACTCAGAAAAAAACGCAACGGTAGGGAGTGTCACGACAGATCCACCCATTGTGGATTCTCAGACCCCGTGTTGGACAAAGGCCTCCGGCAAGGCGGGCGCGAGGGTGATCATTCCACAACATCGTTATCAACTTTCGGGCTCAAACAGTTGCCGAGAGTCGTAGAAATTTGTGGCGTGATTCACGCTTCGCAATTGGATTGCCGGATTTTGACGCCCATAAAAATTACAAGCCCATTCCGATTCGAAGAGCACGACCGGCTGCATCAATGAATCGAACACGATACTGGATTCCCGCTCAAATCTGAAGGTTTTCGGATCGACACCAGGAGCATCGATCCAGCGCGCCACAGTATAGGGAAGCCGCTGAACATTCACTTTTGTGTTGTATTCGTTTTCCAGTCGAAATTTGACAACGTCAAACTGCAACTCGCCGATGGCGGCCAAAATGGGCTCGGCCAGTTGACTGGCTGACGCATAAAAAACCTGGACCGCCCCTTCCTCGGAAAGCTGCTGGATACCCGCCGCGAACTGTTTTCGACGCTGTGTTTCGCTGCAACGAAACACAGCAAAGTGCTCGGGTGGAAACTGAGGAAGACGCTCATACTGAACGGCTGTACCAGTGCATAAGGTGTCTCCCAATTGCAATCGACCGGGATTGACAAGACCAAGAATGTCACCGGGGAAAGCAACATCAATGGTTTCACGTTCGGTCGCAAAGGCGCGATGACAGCGGCTGACATTGACCCGCTTGCCGGTTCCGGCATGACTGACCGTAGAATCCCGTTCGAAGCGCCCAGAACAGACTCGCAGGAACGCCACTCGGTCGCGATGACGCGGATCGAGATTAGCCTGAATTTTAAAGACAAATCCAGAAAACTCCGGGCGATCGATGGGGATTAAGCCTCGATCACTCAGCCGCGCGACAGGAGGAGGACTGATCTGTAAAAAGTGGTCGAGAAAGTTTTCGAGTCCGATGTTTCGCAGAGCACTCCCGAAAAACACGGGGGTTTGCAGACCGGCGAGATAATCCTCCCTGCAAAACGTCCCGCCAGCACCGGCAAGTAGCTCTAATCCGGAACGCAGTTCGTCCAAATGTGGAGGCCCCACGTCATGCTCAGTGAGTCGATCGAGCGAGACTGTTCGAAACGGAACAACGCGGTCGCCATCTTGAGCTCCGTCGAAGAGGTGAGCCGCATCGGCTCTCCGGTCGTACAATCCGGAAAAATTACGGCCGGAACCGATGGGCCAGTTGAAGGGGACCGTTTCCATGTCGAACTTGGACTCAATCTCATCCAACAACTCGAACGGATTACGGCCCATTCGATCCACCTTATTGACAAACGTCAGCACGGGAATCTTCCGAAGCGCACAGACACGAAACAGCTTTTCTGTCTGAGCCTCAATACCCTTGGCAAAATCGAGAACCATCACTGCGCAATCGGCGGCGTACAGAGTTCGGTAGGTGTCTTCACTGAAGTCCTGATGTCCCGGGGTATCCAATAAATTGATGAGATGTCCACGATACTCGAAGGTCAGCACCGTCGAAGTAATCGAAATTCCTCGCTGACGTTCCAGTTCCATCCAATCGGAGGTTGCCGCGCGGTTATTCTTTCGTCCTCGAACCATACCAGCCACCGCTAGTTGACCACCGTATAACAGCAGTTTTTCGGTCAGTGTCGTTTTTCCAGCATCGGGATGCGCAATGATGGCAAAAGTCCGTCGGCGATCGGCTTCTCGACGCACGGAAATATCAGACGACCACATTGCATGGACCTTTCAAATTTCGGGACGTTTTCAACAACTTTTGAGGGACGTTCAACAACGTTTGAGGGACGCCGTGAAACAGGAAACGGCGGTGCTTTCACTTTGAAAGTCAGCAGCGATCTTTATTTTCTGCTGAGAGAGACGCGATCAACCCCCAGCGTGTAGGCCTTTTCTGGGGGAGTGGATGTGGGACTCATGTCCCACTGGGCCACCCCAAATTCGTTGCATTGGAATGTTCCCAGACTTTTCGGTAGCAACAGATCACCCGTCGCAGCGACGGAAGAATTTGTCAAATCGCTGAGCTCGAAATGGAGGCTTCCACGCAGACCATCACAGTCGATCGCGATGCGATATTGGCAACCGGCCGTTAGCATTTTTTCGTTCAGGGACAAATCGTGAAACGTAGAGAGTTGATTACCAGCAGCGGTGACTCGCGCGGACTGCGGGCCGCTGATCTGAAATGTTACCGACTGGCTGTTCACAAATTCATCGCGATGAAACAATCCTAAGACAATCGGGTTCGTGGGATCAGAACCGAAACTCTGCACGTTAAAGTCGAACTCCGCCCGGAAGGAATCGTGGTCGTTGAGCGGTCGAATGGGATGAACGAAACGACGCCGCTGACGCCCCAACTGCGCCACCGTTTGTCCACTCGACCCTGTCCACCAATTCCCCTGAACTCGCAACGAGTGATTGTCGGGGGACCATGTGTAGGCAACGGTTTCAGGACTCATCACCGGCAGAAAATCCGGGTGCTTGTCTCGTCCAATATCCAGCATATTGAAATCAAAATACCACCCGCGTTGCAGGGGATCCGAAGAAAAGTCATCGCTCAGAGACTCCACCTCTTCCCGGCCGGTATTAAAGGTTTGGTTGGCAATCGAGGCCAGAAATGGGTTCAGCACATCACGGGTTTTTGCATAATGCGATTGCTGACACCAGACCCAGACATATTCATCACTATAGGCCAGAGTATTCGGCAGATTCGACCACGGAAGTTCGCTGCGATATCCGGACGGTTGACCGGGGTAAAGATTGTAAGGATCACTCTCCACCCAAGCGGCCATTCCCGCTTCCACAAATTGATCATACTTGGCGGGATTGTCGCTCCAATTCCTCCACTGACGCTTGATGTCATGACGCGTGTTCGCATACGCATGACGGTCACCGGGATACTGATACGGTCCACTCGGCAGGTTGCGTCTCCCGCCAAACCAGAATGTCGACTCCCAACCATGAATCAAACGTGCGGGCATCTGGATCCCCTCCAAAATGCCATTCATAAAGTGCGTCAGATTTTGGTAGCCTGGCCAAGCTTCTCGCTCCGGTCCCCAGGAAAAGAACAAGAGGATTTTGATGTCCGGAAATTCCGCTTGAATTGCCCGAATCCAGTGCTCTCCCCGTTCCCGCCAGACGTCCGGTGTTCCTTTCCCAAATGGATAAAGCTCCCCGCTGTCGTATTTGGTGTACATCTCCGTGTCCATGATGAAACCTTGGAGACGCGATTCACGACAGAAGCGGGCAAGAGTTGCCGCATTTTGGGAGACGATTTTCCAGTCAGCAGAACTATCGGGATCGACCGAATAACGCTGATCGTTGTCGCCACCGCGGCTTCCGTCTTTCACCGAGTACCACAGAAAATTGTCCGTCACGTGCCCCCACGAAACCCGCTGAAGATCCTGAACCGCACCCTCCAGACTGGAAAAGGGAATAGGCAAGGTGGTCATTGCCATTTCATGGACAGCAAAGTGATCGCTGAGCAACCCGTTCTCTCTACACCATTCGCGGTCTAAGGGAACAGGAATCGCAACACCGTCAAACGGATGGTTTGCCATGTATTCGGGATGCTCGGCTAAAAAACGGGGGGTGGGCGCGTCATTTTCGTTCAGATTGACAACCGTATATTGACCGGCACCGATGACCTTCTTTGTTCGGAGCTCGCTTGGACTGACCCACCGCTGCGGCTCACGGTCGATGGCCACTCGCTGCAGACGATACCGATACGCCTGCTCCAACGGGGTTGACGTTTCACCGGCATCCCACTGCGCGATTCCTGCTTCATCGAGTTTGAGTTGTCCAAAGTCCGATGGAACAACTGCCGTCGCCGTTGCCACGACCAAGGATGGATTCGCCAGATCAACAATCGTGACCCGCAGGTGGTGGCGAAATCCATCAAAATCAAACGTCATACGGTAGTTCGTCTGAGGCTTCATTCCCGCGCCAAGCGCGAGTGGCAGACGCAGGGGATCGGCCTCACCGGTCAGCGTCACTTCGGCCGTGCGGGGATCGTCCATGCGCAGGGCCAGTGAGTTTCTGGTCACCAGTTCATCGCTGTGAAACAACCCCAGCAGAATCGGGTTCGAAGGATCCGCACTGAAGGTCTCCACCCGAAAATCGAACTCTGCATGGAAGATATCCTCTTGAGACAGAGGAATCAGCGGATGAACATAACGACGACGCTGTTGGCCCTGTCGAGCCACAACATCGCCAGCCGATCCGGTCATCCAATTCCCAATCACCTGAACACAACGATCTCGCGACGACCAAGTATACGGTACCGAGGCTCTGTCAAACGTTAAGCCGGCATGTAACGGCTGAACTCTTCGGCCGACATCCAACATGTCAAAGTCGAAATACCACCCGTTGAGCAAGGGGTCCGTCGAAAAATCCTCGCTCACCGCGGCAGTGGGTTCGCGACCTGTGTTAAAAGTTTGATTGCTGAGTGATGCGAGAAATGGATTGAATCCTGGTTCAATTCCAGACGATTGTGAGGGACTACCATCCGGATCAGCACCATGGACGTTGAGAAGGTGGCTGTGTTGATAGTTGCTGTGCTCGGACCAGACCCAAACATATTCATCGCTGTAAGCCAAAGACAGGGGGACGTTGGACCATCCCGTGAACTCGCTACCGGATGGCCAGCCACTCCACAAATCCCAAGGATCACTTTCTACCCAAGCGGCCATACCAACACCGACAAACTTCCGAAATTTTTCAGGCGCACTGCTCAGAATCCCCCACTTCTTGATTGAATCCCGAGCTGACTGGTATTTGTCGCGGCCCCCAGAAAATCCCTCTTTAATGCCAAGGCTACCCGGTGCCTTGCCATAGTAGAACGTGTTTTCATAGGCGTGAACCAATCGGCCGGGTTCTTCAATGCCCTCTAAAACACCATCCAAAAAGGGCTTGATGCCCGCAAGAAACTCAGGTTGATACAGATCCGGAGACCAAGCAAAGAAAATCACAATCGTGATTTGGGGAAACTCGGCTTGTACCGCCTTGATCCATTGTCGACCTCTTTGCCGAACCAACTCCGGTGAGTCTTTACCCATCGGATACGCCATTTTTCCATATTCGTTCGGCGCCAGCTTGAGGGATTCCGGACCGGCAACGTACCGGCCGTATTGTTCTGTATCGAGTAAGAATCCTTTCAGGTTTGCTTCGCGGCAGATACGGGCCGAGAGTGCGGCATTATGTTCCACCGCGGACCATTCGGTATCGTTGGTGAAGTCTGCTCCCAAATCGGTGTCTTCGACATGGCCACGCTCCAGTCGATACCACAAAAAATTGTCTGTCACGTGCCCCCAAGACACTCGTTTCAAATCATCGACAACCTGTTTGACGGCTGAGTCGGGAACTTTCATTGTGCTCCACGCCAATTGATCCAGTGTTTCGCACGTCCCTCCGCCGACCAAGCCATTCTGTTTACGCCAGTCTGCGTCCAGTGGTGCAATAACCCCGAGGCCATCGAAGGGAAAGGTGGAACAGAAGTCGGGATGATCGGCAAGAAAGGCTGGCGTCACTTGGTGCAATGACCCCTGCCCCGTTCCAATCAGTTTTTTTTTCCGCAACTCACTCGGTCGAGCCCAAAGGTCCTTCTTGACGACGACGACCGGCCGGCGCTGATCTCCAGCGGCAATTGAACGTTTGCCCTGTTCATCGACGAATCCGGCGGCCACTCGAAATCCGACAGTCCGCTCGGAAGACTTTGATGCCGACAGCGTACGCGAACCGCCTGATCCGTCTTCGGGGCCGAAAAGAAACGATCCTCCCCGTTGAGATCGGTTCCATTGATTCTCTGCCCATTCGAGACTCTCAGTCCATTCGAGAACGTTTCCCCCTTGGTCAAACGTACCGTAGCGGCTGCTGGAATTTGCAAACGCGCCCACGACGGTTGTGACCGGGGAAAGCAGTATTCCCGTGTTGTTGTTTGCCGAATTCGAACCCTGGTTGTCGCGATCAGGCGCGAGATCAGAACCGGTGGGAAAGCTCCAATACCCCGCACCGTTCAGTTTGGAAGCATCGTAGTAGGCTGCCTTGTACCACTCGTTTTCACTCGGTAAGAACCACTCGGCTCCGGAGTTTCGATGGATGTTTCCGTCATCCGCGTCCGTTGTCCCGCCCAGGGTGTACGCTCCGGTTTCCGTATCGCCGTCTCCTTGGCCATTGTGCAGCCAGTTTGCAAAACGACACGCATCCCAGAACGAGACCTTCACGATGGGGCGATTGGCATACTCGGGTTCGACGCTGTAGGAAAACGTACCGTCCGCACCCATCCGATCCAGCTTGAATCCCCAGCTGGATTCCAGCACGTTGTCATCATACAACCCATAAGGATCAGACTTGGCTTTGGCATTCAAAAATTCAACGTACTGCGCCACCGTGACTTCATATTTGGACAATCGAAATGGATAGGCGACACCCCCATAACCCGTTTTGTCAGCAAGGTTTCCTGCATCACCAATCTTAATTGTTTCTAAACTTTGAAGGCCTTCACCCATTTGGAAAACGTCTGCCTGCAGCCTCGAGACGCAACACAACAGCGAGACCGTGATTTTTGCCAACAAATTAACCATTCTCGGCCTCTTTAGAATTTCACTCGCCCGATAAAAAACACGTTGCTACTTGTGATAAGGTCCCGGTGAAGGGTCGCTTTCACCATCACACACCATTGTTTGTCAACTCTCGAAAACGAAGTGACCTCACGCCAACTCGGGCAGAGTCCAGAAGCTAACACGCTCGAGCCCATGCGACAACTAAACGAATCACAACGCGGGCTTCTCCAAACACCATGACGAGTAGCGCACAACGCAGACGACGATGAGCGTATTTTCTGCCGTTTCGGATTGACCCACCAAGCAAAACGGGAAATGCGCGATTTCTTCGCCACGATCTGTCTGGGTGACTCTGTTTCGCAACTCTTGCCGGGATTCCCCCAACTTGGCCCCAAGTGTCGCCACGACATTGCCGATGGGGCGTGCATGACTCAGAGTTCCCACGATGACCTGACCGCCGCGACCGACTTTTACAGACATTTGTTCTTGTCGCTGGCGATGATGTTGGTCGGTTTTGGTCTCCTGATGGTCTACAGTTCCAGCGTCACATCGTGGCCCACGGAATTTGAACGGGTGTACCTTTCCCGGCACCTGATTTTTCTCAGTCTCGGTTTGCTCGTGGCTGTAATCGCCGGTGCGCAGACGCCTGACTTTTGGAAATCGGCTGCTCCGTGGTTCTTCGCGGCTTCTGTGGCATTGCTGATTTTGGTGCTTGTCCCTGGAATTGGCGTGCGTGTGAAGGGCGCACAACGTTGGATTCGCTTTTCACCCCTGACAGCCCAACCCTCGGAAATCGCCAAAATTGCATTACCCCTGATGTTGTGCTGGCTCTTAGACAGGAATCGATCGCGGTTGTCAAAATGGATTTCAGGAACGGTTCCCTTTTTGATTGCAGTGGCACTCATCGTCCCGTTGGTTCTGATTGAGCCGGATTTGGGGACCGCTCTGTTTTTGGTTGCCGGAGCAGCGTTGACCCTGTTTGCCGGCGGATGGCCGTTGAGAAATTTTGTGATTAGCGGGTTGATTGCGATTCCGGCATTCACGTCATTGCTGATCATGAAGCCTTATCAACGCCAGCGCATTGTCGGATTTTTCGAAACCTGGGCCGACTTTGAATCCGCTCCCTATCAACTGAAACAGTCCTTGGTCTCATTAGGATCTGGCGGCCTGTTCGGAGTCGGACTGGGCAAAGGCTGGCAAAAATTGAGTTTTCTGCCGGAGGCCAATACCGACTTCGTCTTCGCGGTTATCGGTGAGGAACTCGGCTTAGTCGGCACACTTGGACTGATGACGTTATGGTGTGCTCTGTACCTGACCGGACTGCGGATGCTGAGCCACCTCAAGCCGCGAAGCTTTGCGTTTGTCGTGAGTTTTACATTGTTGACGCAACTGTTTGGACAGGCGATTCTGAATGTTGCCGTCGTAACGGCGATGGTCCCACCGAAAGGGATTTCTCACCCCTTTATTAGCGCAGGCGGTAGCAATCTCATTGCCAGCTTGCTCGCCCTCGGAATTGTCTATAGTTTGTCCCGTGACCCACGTTGTAAGACGATGCGAAACGCCGATCGCGGGACTTGAACGGCCCCAGCCACCTTTGAAGTTCCATCAAGAATGCCCCACCCCGCTACATACCTTTTCGCCGGAGGCGGCACCGGCGGGCATCTGTTTCCCGGTGTGGCCATCGCGGAGGAAATCCAACGCCGTGAACCGGACTCGCGTATCGTGTTCGCCGGATGCGAACGTGAACTGGAACGGACGATTCTTGCACGTCACCCCTTTCACCATCGGCCACTGTCTGTCGAGCCACTCCGAGAGTTGATTCGAAATCCCCTGAAATTCGTGACTCGAAACGGATCCGCTTGGATCGCCGCTCGTCGCTTGCTGCATGCAGAGCAACCGCGTGCCGTGGTCGGTTTGGGGGGGTACGCTAGTGCCCCCTTGGTCTGGGCTGCATCCCGTCGCGGCATCCCCGTCGTGCTCCTCGAACAAAATCTGATTCCTGGCCGCGCCACGCGTTGGCTGTCCCGTTCGGCCGACATGATTTGTGCGTCGTTTGATGAGACCAAAGAACGATTGCCCAAATCCGCCAACGTGGCAATTACCGGAAATCCACTGCGTCGAGAAATTACCGACTATGTTCCGAAACATTCGACGTCGTTGCCGTGCTCACATCAGATCTTGGTGCTCGGAGGAAGTCAGGGTGCCGATTCGTTGAACGATGCGGTCCTCGCCGCAATGCCGTTGCTCGGTGAATCACGGTTCCCCTGGAGTGTGATTCACCAAACGGGACCGCGTCAGCTTGAGGCGGTTCGTCGTTCTTATGAGGCCCTGTCCATCAATGCCGTTGTCGAATCGTTTTTTGAAGACATGATGGCGCGGTATCAAGCGGTCTCGCTAGTGATTTCGCGCGCGGGGGCAACAACCCTCGCCGAACTGGCCTGCTGCGGTCTGCCTATGATCCTGCTGCCGTACCCGCATGCGACGGACAATCATCAGTCAGCGAACGCACAAGCGTACGTGGCTCACGGCGCGGCCATTTGTTTGGAGCATCTTTCTTCTCCGGAGCAGACCGCCGCACAGTTGGCGACACTCCTGCAAGATCTGTTTAGCAACGACGCACGGCGTGCGGCGATGACTGTCGCAGCTCGCCGCTGTGCCCGACCTTCCGCCACGAAAGAGGTCGTGGATCGAATCGTCGGACTGGGGGCACGCAACGTTTCGAAATGCGGCAACCCGGACTCGGTGACATCCTCCCCCGAATAGAGCCACAATCATCGTCTCTTTATTGAGCAGGCATCAACGATCGAGGACAATCCCCTGAGCCGCTGCGTGGGCTCTTCGGACGCGGCCTTGGTGCAACTCTAATCGTCCTGACGCAAACAGCCTGATCGCTTCTGGAAAGGCTTCACATTCTGCTTCGAAGACGCGCGCCGCCAGTGAATCAGGCGTGTCATCGTCCTCGACGCCAACGACGCGTTGAAGAATAATCGGACCGTGGTCGTACTCATTGTCAACGAAGTGCACGGTGCATCCACTCACCTTCGTGCCCCGTTTCAGAACGGCTTCATGAACATGGTGCCCGTAAAGTCCCTTTCCACAAAATGACGGAATCAGGCTTGGATGAATGTTGATCACACGACTCACATAATCGTCAGGGATATGAAGCAGCGACAGAAAGCCACCGCAGATCACCAGATCGACTTGGACTTCACGACACCGATTGAAAATATGCCGGCTGAAGTCGTTGACTCCAGAAAACAATCGTCGTTGAACCACTTCACAATGCACGTTCAATTCTTTCGCACGCTGGATTCCAACGCAATCGGATCGACTCGCAATCACCATCGGAATCTCTGCCGTCAACGAACCGGATCGGATCTTGTCCATGAGATTGACAAGCGTCGTGCCCCCACCCGAAATCAATACCGCCAAGCGAATCGGTCGTATCAACGAAGTCGTTAGTGGTCGGTTACCGGTCATGTGATCCCTGCGGTGGAATGTTTCGATGCGTCAACATGGGAATGAAGGTCAACAATCAGAATCGCCAAATATGGAACACCTCAGGATAATTTTCGAGAGTGTATTTTGTAAATTGGTGAAGTCGAAAATTTGTTGAATGGAAGGCGGTGTCCTGTGATATTTTTCCGTTCGGCTATGGCCGTACGATATCAGCGGCTACGATAACAGTACTCTCTGCGTGGCAAATGTCTTCGTCAAACGGCGATGCAGCTTGAATTGACGCATCAAGATGCCGGAGTCCTTGGCGAACCCTTCTCACTGTGGTGATCTCGAACGGTCCATGATATTCGCTTCCTGAGGTCTCGATGCATTGGGAACAAAAAATTCGCTATGCCGCACTGAGCGACATTGGATTCCGTCGGCAGAACAACGAGGACGCCTGCGCCGTCCACTTGTGCCCGGATCGGGAGACGTGGAATCAACGGGGGCATCTCTTCGTCGTTGCGGACGGCATGGGGGGGCACGCCGTCGGAGAATTGGCGAGCAAAATTGCCGTCGATACTGTACCACACACGCTTGATAAACTCAGGCAACTAGCCCCAGCCGAAGCCTTGCGAGCCTCCATTGAACACGCGAATACTGCGATCCATAAACGCGGAACCGAGAATCACGATTTTTTGCACATGGGGACAACCTGTACCACGTTGCTGCTGTGCTCACAGGGAGCGATTGTTGGAAACGTCGGTGACAGCAGAGTTTATCGAATTCGCCAGCGTCACATTGAACAGTTGTCGCGAGATCACAGTCTGATCTGGGAGACGATGGAACAGCGGAACATGAGTCAGCGGGATGCCGAGCAATTTTGCCCCCGCAATATCATCACCCGCTCGCTCGGACCAGAAGCCGTGGTGCAGGTCGATATTCTCGGCCCCTTTCCCGTCCTTCCTAGCGACGTGTTTATCCTCTGTTCCGACGGGCTCAGCGGCCAACTCAGCGATACCGAAATCGGCATCATTGCTGGTCATTTATCTCCCGTGGAAGCGTCTCGTTTATTGGTCAATCTTGCCAACTTGCGAGGTGGCGCGGACAACATTACGGTGATTGTGACATCCGTCGGTGAACCGGCTACCGATACTGCCGTCGCCGATTCCGATGGCGTGGAAGACCGCGGTGAGACTGGGCTCAAAATCGCAACTTATGGCCTTTTGTCGGCCGGTATTGTTGGTGGATTGTCCGTGGCTGCGTTTGTCGCACAGCAACCCACCTTCGCTTGGAGCCTGCTCGCCGGTTCCACCTTCGCAGGAATTTTCTGGATGCTTCGAACCTCGTTCAGGCATCACGACAAGAGGAAGCAGGACCGTACTCCCAATTTACCAATCGTATCGACGTCACAACCCACGCGAATTTCGCCGGCCAAGGTCACGGCGCAATTCATTCAATATCTGGTGAAACTGGAATCAGAACTGCATCAGACGGCGTTAAATCAGGGATGGTCGATTCCGTGGGACGACTATGAGAGGATCTTTCCAGCTGTGAAACAGGCAATGAACGACCGGCAGTATTCGGTCGCCTTACTCGAATACAGCCGTATTTTTGAAATTCTGATGGTTGGTGTTTTTCAACAACGCCAGCAGAGCCAACATCAAACACGCTGGAGCAAAGAGAATCATTCCGATCCAAAGGCGGGGTGAGAGTCACGTCTGTCCCTCGAGTCCGGAATGCGGTGAAGACGCCGAGAAAAGCCTCCGGTCTGGCCATCTTAGTTGGGCTCAAACCAATCCCCTGAATAATCCACGCGTTTCCTCCAAGGCTGCGCGGCAGACGGTGCGAATCCGATGCGGCCAAGGCATGTGTTGCGTTAGGGGGCCGCGACATCGAACAGGTCATCGGCGGTTGCATCACTCCTGACCGCGCAGGTCATGCCACATGTGCTCCAGCGGATTGAGTTGCGGCGAATCCTGTATCAGGCTGACGCACGTAACGAACCATTAAAGCGACTTCACCCACGATTTGATGGCGACATCTCTCCGCGACTTGACGTGGAACGCGATTTCGGATGACGCTTGATTTCCGTCCGTATTCGCCACGGCGCAAATCCAGCAGGATGAAGACTCCAACCCCGAACGAGAGGTCAGAAAGATTTACCGTTTGGCCTCTTTGGCCCGAATCAGAAGCCCGGACAAACCAAGATTCTCGACGATCACACCATGGGGCAGGTTGTTTACATCGACCTTGATGACTCCGCCAAAACCGTTGCGTTCCCCAGTTCCCTTTGCTGTGATCATCGATCGCCATAGGATCACAAGTCCCCCGTGCGCAGAGAGGCTTTTCAGATCGTCCGGGACGAGCCTGATTCTCACAGTAGCGGGCTGTAACCGTTTGATTTCGCACAAGTGACCGACCGTCTTTGTCACAAGTTCGCCGTTGACACTAGTGCTGGCCAACACGGCGACCTGCAGCCAATCCTCCTGTTTGGGTTCGGGAGCGAGGAGCGAGGAGCGAGGCGCGAGGAGCGAATGACGCGGGTCGCTTCGATATGCCCTGCCGCAATAACGACGGGCGACGCCGCCGCAAATCCCGCCGGCAGGCCAACAATGTCAATGCGCACTTCCCCGTCAAAGTGGTCTTGGCGGTCAGGAATAAACTTCAAGCGTTGGCCGCTGCCGGGTGGGACCTGCGGATGCATCCTGTCCACCGTCACACGGAAGTCTGGTCTCGTCGAGTCCCCGTCCGACTGGGCACCAGAATAACGCACTCTGCCAAACCCGCGTCCGTCGGGTCAGACAATTTGGCGGGCCGGTCTCGTCTGATGCCATTTCCTGGCGAGACGTCACTCGGATTTCGCCAATCGACGCGGACAACACTGATCCGCCAGAACGTCGGTAAATCCTGGTGTTGCGCGTTCATTCAGCGTGATAGCTATTCGCAAGTTTTGCCGAGATCCACGCATTCGAGGACACCTGAAATGGCAAACGTTTCTGCCTATAAGGACGATTCCGCAGGCTCTTCGGGCAATCGACTCGAATAGCCATAAAGATCAAAAGACGACTTGCAAGCCTCGTAAACACGACGCATGAGCGCTTCATTCATTTGAAATTTATTTTTCTTGTATCCTGTGAGCTGGGGAAGTTGCGCTTGGATCTGTGGCTCCAACAACGGCCAACTGTCGAACTGGAGTGTCTCGTAGAGTTGCCGCATTTGTCCGAGCGGATCCGCTTCGAAGTCTTCGAAACGAATTTCATGAAGGTGGCTTGGCGGAATCAGGTGTTTTGTGGTCTCGTACGTCTCGAAGCATTTTGAGTAAACGTTTAAAACATCTTCTTCGAGTGTGTCGAAATAGGGCTGCCCAAGGCCATTTTCAAAAAACAGGGTCCGTCTTAAATGCACGCCTGAATTGAAGACGGCGTAGGGATCTCGATAGATGTAGACAAACTTCGCGTTGGGGAACATTTCCAAGAGCAACGGAATGCGAAAGGTATGCGAAGGCGACTTGAGCACGATGGGCTTATTGTTGCGCAATGTCAGCTTTTTGAGGAAGTACAGAAACGCCGCCTTCCACGTCTTCATTTCGTTCGGACTCAACTCGGTCAAATCAAAAAAACGACGATATGCGGAACGGTCCTTTTGATGTGCTAGCATCAAATAGGGTGAGTACAAGGTCATAATCAACAACGCCATTTCGTCCTCTTGGGGAAGCTGCCAGTCTGTGGCCATATTGTCCATCGGCCGGGTTTTTGGCAGAGTCCATCGCGTCAGCTTGGTGACCCACGATTCGGTCAGAAGAAAGTTATTGGGGGCCATCACTTGAAACAGATTGGGGTACGTAAATTTTGGATCGAGCGTCATCAGGTTATGCAGCAATGTGGTACCGCTGCGCCAATGTCCGAGGATAAAGACTGGTGCATGTTCGATCTTTTGTGCGGCAATTTTCCGGCCGAAAACGACCGATTCCAGCAGATTGCTGAGGGAATTGAGTGGGCTGACAACGGAGACTGATGCAATGCGCAGCCAATGCGACCAATCCATGGGCGGTCGACTCGCCAGTAATCGCAGCCACAGACCAAGACTTGCTCCATGCCAAATGCATAGCAACGAATGGGCATTTGGCGTCGTCGGTGCAGACTTGGCTACCACTGGCGGACTGGAATCAACCACTTGGGCAACCGAAGAGGGAACGGGGGAAGGGGGCGTAGTAGGCACTCGACAGGGTTTCCGCAAAAGTTTTGAACTCAAGCGAGGCAAACTTAGCAGGATCATTCTCTGGGTGCGAGTCCGGTTTATGAGCGAAATCACAAGATCGATCGCCGCTAAGATGACAATCGACTGGTTCCCACAATGACAGCAACACCGCGCACTGCTGCTGCAGTTACGGCTTGTGCTGCGGGAACGAAAATGAAGCCACAATTGAGAAAGAGGCCTCCCGTGTTTGCCCTGTCACGCAGACACTGCCGAGTAATCTTCAACGTAGAGAAGTCGCCGTTGAATCCCACCGTTGACGAAAGCATTTTGATTGTCTTCGAGCCGGACGATTCGCCATCCATGTCACTGCGCGCGGCGTTGTGGTGTCAGTTCGATTTCGTACACAGAGGGCCAATTCTTGCCCGTTACAAACAGTCGCTGGCGGGATTCATCGTAGGCGATTCCATTGAGAACATTTTCACGGCTGGATCGCTCTCGAACCGGATAGAGGCCGGTGAGATCGATCCAGCCCAGGACCTCTCCAGTCTCAGGCGCAATGCGAACGATTTTTTCGGAATACCAAATATTGGCAAGAATTTCACCGTTGCAGTATTCCAGCTCATTCAGTTTGTCAACAGGCCCCTGTTGAGACCGAACCTTTAGTCGCTTCGTGACTTCAAACGTCTTCGGATCAATAATCCGTAGCGTCGAGGTCCCATCGCTGAGAATCAGCTGCTTTCCATCATGCGTTAAGCCCCACCCCTCACCAGAATATCGAAACGTGGCGAGCGGGAGGAAGGACCGTTGTTCGTAAACCAGAGCCACACGATTTTGCCACGTTAATTGATAAATCTTACCGTCAAGCCCTGCAATTCCCTCACCAAAGTACGTTGGATCGAGTGCCACGACTTGTTCAATTTGCCCCGATGTCAGTTCAATCCGGCGAAGAGTAGACTCCCCCTTTTTTCCCGTTCCCTCGAACAATTTGCCCTCCATAAAAACCAGTCCCTGAGTGAAGGCTTTTGTGTCGTGGGGGTATTGGGCAACAACACGATACCCTGCGACGGGCTCTTTCTGTTCTCCGAGTAATTGAGCGGCAGCGTTGAAGCCGAGGATGATGAGGATCAGGCACGCGACGACCGTCAGTGGCCCACTACTGAGCGCCCTTCGCGTGATTTTCTTGATCCGAGACATCGCATTCATGTGGAGTCCCTGCTCATCGGAAGTTGATCCGCAAATTCACCGAAACTCGCTCAGAGGACAACCAGCCACCATTCAAGAATTCGCTGAGACAGGGCTACTTTGACGAGACGCTTGTGGATCGTCCAGAGAAATGCCGAGTTCTCTGGACCAGACAACGTCCCCTGGGGCAGATTTATGACAGACCGTACAGCTCTCCGAATCTGTGGTTCAAGTGATCCATCAATGGTTGATGAGACAGAGTCTGTCCGGTCACAACCTCGACTAATCTTCTTGCCGGATAGCGTTTGCCCTGAGTGTGAATTTTTTCGTTGAGCCAGTTCCTCAGTGGTTTGAAATGTCCCTCGGCAAACTGTTCTTCGATATTGCCAAGATCTCGTCGGGCAGCGCTGAAGAATTGTGCCGCATACATATTGCCGAGGGCATAGGTTGGAAAATAGCCAAATAATCCAGCGCTCCAATGAATATCTTGCAAGCAGCCCTGCGAATCATTGGGAACCATCACCCCAAAGTCCTGTAAAAATTTTTCATTCCAAACACCGGGAACATCGACCGGATTCAGATCCCCCGAGATCAAAAGTTGCTCGATCTCGAACCTCAGCATGATATGGAGATTGTACGTCACCTCGTCCGATTCCACGCGAATCAATGACGCGCGCACATCGTTGATTGCGAAGCAAAACTCTTCAATCCCAACGTGACCTAATGCCACGGGAAACGCCTGCTGGGCCGTGGGGTACATGTAGTCCCAGAAAGCTCGGCTGCGTCCCACGAGGTTTTCCCAAAGCCGGGATTGAGATTCGTGAATTCCCAGAGACGCGGCTTGACCGAGTCCCGTGCCGAATTCGGCGGAGTTTAATCCCTGTTCGTAGATTCCATGTCCCGATTCGTGAAGCACACCGAAGAATGCAGAGGGAAAATGGTGGTCGTGATAACGCGTCGTCAATCGGCAATCACCGGGTCCAAATCCGCTGCAAAACGGATGGGCAGAGGCATCAATGCGCCCTCGTTCAAAATCGAATCCCAGACACCGAGAGGCAGCCTCCGCAAGAATGATTTGAGACGTTTTCGGATAGTGTCGAGTGAGAATCTCAGTTTTGGGCCGTCTGGGGGAATGACCGATCGCAGTCACCAGTTTTACTAATTCCTCACGGAGCGGGGCAAAGACCTGCCGAATTTCTGCGGTTGTGGCTCCGGGTTCGAATTCGTCCAGCAAAGCGTCATAGGGGACACCATCCCCGTATCCAATCGCTTGAGCCTCTTCACGCTTCAAGCGGACGAGTTTATCAAGCCACGGAAGAAAGCTGGCAAAATCCGAATCGTCTCGAGCCTGCACCCAAGCCTGTTGAGCCAGAGTCGTCGTTCGTGACAGTTCTTCAACGAGTCGCCGCGGAAGCTTCGTCGATCGGTCAAAGGATCGTCGCGCCTCACGAACGTTGACGACTCTGTCAGAATCCGGGGCACCCAGACTAGGATCCGACTCGAGCTCACCGAGAAGTTCGCCGAGCCGAGGTGAGGTCGCGGCTTCATGAGTTAACCCGGCCAGAAGACCGAGCTGATCCGATCGAAACAGAGCCCCCCCCTTGGGCATATATGTTTGCTCATCCCATCCGAGCACATTGCTGCAAGAACCCAGTAATGCCACGTGTCGCAGCAGCTGCGACAATTCTGAAGATAAGTCATCGGTTCTTGACACGTACGAGTACTCCAGTGGAAGTGGGGACCGTCTGATTTCGGTTGCCATATTCGCAATCCGGACACGAACGTCAAGTAACCCGCGGTCCGCTCGGCTGCCAAAACACGAGATTCGGCTCATCCGCTGATTCGGAACGGTTGCCCGATGTGGTCCTCAGCAGCGGGCGGCGATATTCCTTCGTCAGACATGTTCTCTTCAACGATCAGGAAATCTTCGACCGGCTCTCGCCGGTTTTCAAAAACGATCCACCCGAAAGAATTGCGGTTCCACGATGTTCAGAGCCTCATCGAACAACGCCCGCCACCAGCAACGGAACGCACGGAATCCAAAATCACAGCCGACACAGATCACCGATTGAAGGTCCGGCGCCGGTTGTGAACAGAAGGCGGCGAGAGTTGCCGCCCTCTGTCCATTCATCCGCCTTGAGCCTCTGTCCATTCATCCGCGTTAAGATCGTCCGGAAAATCCGCTCCCGAGACGGCTGTGCGACTCTTGGCGATGACTGTTGAACCGGCCTTAAAATCGTCATCTGTTGTCTGTGTCGTGACTCTTCAAAAACGGATTTGACTCTTGAAAACTGGACCCATGAGACTAAATTGACCAAAATCGTAGGAGACATGGCCGTTTGTGGCAATCAAATTTAGATTTGTGCCCATTTGATGTTTGCCGATTTTCAAAGCGTCTCTATTATTTCGACGTCGTCCTTAGTGAATTCTTAAGAAAGTAGTGTCGAGTGACAAACCGAGTCTTGCGAGTAGGATTTATTGGAGCCGGTGAGAATACTCGGAAACGGCACATTCCCGGCATGCGAATGATTCCGGATGTTGAGCTTCTCGGAGTTGTGAATAGCTCTGCAGAATCGACCGCTCTCGTCGCACGCAACTTCGAAATTCCCCGACAATACACCGATTGGAAGGCATTACTGGCAGACGACGAGATCGACGCCGTAGTCATTGGCACATGGCCAAACCTGCATTGCGAATTGACCTGTGCCGCGTTGGCCGCAGGCAAGCACGTGTTATGCGAAGCAAGAATGGCTCGCAACGTGTCCGAATCTCGGCAAATGCGACAGTCCGCTCGTGCTCATCCCGAACTAATCGCCATGCTGGTTCCCAGTCCGTTGGGATTAGAGTGCGACGCTGAAGTTTCGCGAATGTTGCGTCATGATTACCTCGGTGACTTGCGTGAGGTCGTCGTATTTGGCGTCGATGATCAGTTTTTTGATTATTCGGCGTTTCTACACTGGCGACAGGATTCCGTCATCAGTGGTGTCAACATGTTGTCACTGGGTATGCTGCACGAAACGGTCTCGCGATGGATCCCGCAACCGGTTCGAGTCACTTCGCAAACGTGCGTCTTCGAACCATCACGTCCAAATCCCCACGGCGACGGCCAATTACGTGTCAGCGTTCCCGACAGCGTTCAGGCCTTGACTCAATATGCGGGTGGAGCGTGCGGAATCTACCACTGTAGCGGTGTGGCGATCGCAGGACTTGGCAAACAAGTTCAATTGTATGGATCACTAGGAACCATCAAAGTGACCTTTGGCGAACAAGATCACGTCTTTGTCGCGCGGGCCGGTGAAAAGACGTTTCGTACGCTGAATATCCCCTCGGAAACACGCGGCGGATGGCGTGTTGAGGCCGAATTTGTCGGAGCCATTCGCGGTGAAGAACGGGTCAAAAGAACGGACTTCGACTCCGGGGTGATGTACATGGAGTTCACTGAAGCTGTTGCTCAAAGTGCGACTCGAGGCCAAATGATCACATTGCCATTGGCAGAGTGATTCCTAAGCTCCGCTGAGACTTGTTGGCTTTCGCCAACAGAAGAATCATCAACAACACGGTCGCCTTTGATGCACCGAATCGCTCGTTAAAAACGCGCTGACGGTCGTCGGAGAGGCCTTGGTAGGTGTCCTTATGGAGACACGTTTGTCAGCATCCAACTTGTGGCGTCTGCTGAAATACAAGACCACATTTGATCTGCTGCGGGCTCCCTTAACGGACGCTCATCTATTGACAATTGCCGCACAGTCCTGCCATCCGGACCCACAAAGCCCCCTCAAAAAACGCGTCTCGCGAAGCCCTCTGATTGTCTGATGGGGGTGCAACACCGAGGTCCAGTCGTTCTCTCTGAGTTGCGATGACGGGGAATAATCGGACTCAAGCGAAATCACGCGATCAACACAGCGGATCGACCGGTGAGCGATTAGGCATTGACCGTCGTAATGGCCTCGGCACGCGTGTTGGGAAGTGGCCACAGTCGATCCAGATGAGTGACTTCCAAGACTTCTCGGCAATACGGTTGCAAACCACTGATCGCAAATTTTCCATCCGGACGGGATTCAATCGCCTTCCAGACAAGCAGCAGAATCTCAATAAAGGACGACCCGAAAAATTCAGTTAACGCCATGTCGAGGACTAATCGTGGGGGACTCGCCGATTGAGCAAGAGTAATCAATTGACGACCTATTTTTTCCAAGTGGAGTTCGTCAAGCTGTCGCTGTTCTTGGCCAAATTCAACGATTGTCACTCCCGTTTGAATCTGAACTTTCAACGGCACAAAAGTACTCATCGCATTACCTCCCTCATTGACATACCGTCCGCCAGACTCTGTAACATCCGGCACCTAAACCCGCTGCTTCAACCAACGCCCAGCCGAAAACTTTGCGTTCAATATAGCACAGAGGAGCTTCAAAATCTTTGCCGCAATCTAGCGACGACTGCGATTTTCATTCTACCCCAGGCAGCAGACGAATTGCTGGTTCTAGCTGTGAGCATTGACGTTTGAGCAAAGTTGCCTGATTGGCAGCGCGTTTTTGTGTGTCTCCGGTGATGTCGTTCGTACCAATTCGGACGGAGACCGGTTTTAGCGATCTCCTTGTCTGATCTTTCTCTTTTCGGAGCCGGTCTGGCTCCATCCGAGAATCACTCGACGCCGGTGTCGTCTTCAGAAATATGAGGCGGTTGCTTGGTGTATAAAAACAGGTGTACCGTCCTTTCGGACGTTCCACGTACAACAAGGGGATAATCCTGAATCAACTCGGGAATGGCGAACCCGGATGCGAATTTTTCCGGAAGCCGATTTTCGGCAACAACATAGGCTTGCGTTTCTTGGTCTAGATGTCTGGGAGGCTGCGTGAAATGACTTGGCCGGGTTAATCCCTCAATTTGTCTCGTGTTCAATCCCTGAAATCGAAGCAGCGACGTCCATTGGTATGTGGGTGCATAGACTGGCAAATTTTCGCCGCGGATGCGGATCGTCTCTGAGATCTCCCGGGCGACAGTCACCTTCGAAAATTGAAGGTAAATTCGATCTCCTTGGGTCGGAATGATCGGCAGCGGGTGCAGCAGATGCAGCGTGAGCAGAAGCACACTGACAATCGATGGAATGAATGCGGATCGCATCGACCATCGCCAAAACGTCGACTTGCTGACGGCGTCGTACCATACGGATGCCAATGGCCAAAAGGCGATGAAACTCACAAGGGCCCAATTCGCTTCCACGTGCGAATTGGTCGCCTTCAGCAGAAAAAAGGACCACGGAATCGCATACAGGCAACAACAGACCCGCAATCGCGGGACCTTCGCCAATCGTCGGAAGTTCCACAGAACCCACGGCAGGAGGAAAAATGGTAAAGTCCCGAATAACAATATTTGGGCACCGGCGAATTCAAAAAAGTGCCTGTTGTTTTCGGGAGTTCCACCCATCGAGTGCTGCCATTGAAAGATCAACGGGGTGAAATTGTTTTGAATGTTGTAAATCAGAATGGGAGAAGCAACGACAAAGGCGACCAGTCCGTGCAACAGATAACCGGGCAACCATTTTCGCCAGTTCAAGCGCAGCAAAAGAAAACTTGCAAATCCTGCGGGAACGGCCAAAGCCATCGTGTACTTCGAAAGAATGCCGGCTCCCAACAGGACGCCTCCGAGAATCCAGCGACTCCAAGGGAGGCCAAATGACGGCTCGGATCGCTTCGACCTTGCTCCCGCGGGGTGGCGGGGCAGGCTGCAATGGATCTCAACTAGCCACCAGAGATACGCAGCCCAAAACATCAGCAACGGTGCATCCGGAGTCACGATCACGGACCCCAGAGTGAATAACGGAGTACAAACAATCCACGGCAGGAGCGTTGGAGTTCGAGACAATCGCCGGATGATCCACAACAAGAATGCATTAGCCAAACACGCAGGCACGCGCAATCCAAAAACGGTGTCGCCAAAAATCTCGGTCGATGCGCGAATCAGATAGGCCACCATGGGCGGATGATCGTAATAGCTGAACTGCAGATCCTTGGCCCAACACCAGTAATAAAGTTCATCATCCGCGGGCGGTAAAATGGCAGCCAGAATCAACGAGACCACCAGCACCATTCCCAAAAGTATTCCGTCCCGAGGTTCTTTCATCAAATTTACATCATCACAATCTTTTTTGCCAAAAGTGTTCGTACCCTGCTTGCATGATGTAACGAATCAGTTTGCCGCCACGCAATCGCAGGTAACGGATTTCTGCTCTTTTTGTCGCCCAACAAACCCTTACGCGAAGGCGACGCTTCGAATCTCACAATCCTGTGGAGTTTGCGGCCTTGGCTCGTGCTCGGATGATCTACGGCATCGCCGTGCCCACGGCAACCGCGCGGGGCGAAAGGGGGGGCCTCAAGTTCATTTTCTGACACGGGCTGAGGGGGCCGCCGCATATCCCCTTTCCGAGACGGGCGTCGATCATTCGGGCTGATGACAGCCGCTCTGTTTTCGCGATCGAGTTTCCAGACAGGTTTCGCGGTCGAGTTTCTAGACAGGGACATCGCCAGGTGGAGGACTCTACTGCGTTCGCCATCTTCTTGATCAAGGGGAACGCACGCGAGGGACTCAGGGGATTTGTTGACCTTAGATCGACCCACAAACTTGCCATCCCATCGGTTCCTCCCCTAGGATGACCAGAGGTTCTGAAAAAACGTTGACTATTAGAATAAGGTGAATTGCAGTGCCATCGCAGATTGTCTTGCTTCCTGGAGATGGGATTGGTCCTGAGGTCGTGGCGCAGGGGGAGCGTGTGCTCGTGGCCATCGCCAAGCGTTTCGGACATTCCTTTCAGTTTCGAACGTTTCCCATTGGGGGATGTGCCATTGACCAGTGCGGCGATCCATTGCCCGCAGAGACGCTCGCGGCATGCAAATCGTCTGATGCCGTGTTGCTCGGGGCTGTCGGGGGTCCGAAATGGGACAACCCGAACGCAAAAACCCGTCCCGAATCTGGACTTCTCAAAATTCGAAAAGAGTTGGGATTGTTCGCCAATCTCAGGCCGATTTCTGTTTCCAAGCACCTAGTTCATGCGTCGCCTCTCAAACAGGAAATCATCCAAGGAACCGACATTCTTTTTTTTCGGGAACTGACTGGCGGGATCTACTTTGGACCGTCCGGCAAGGAGGGAGCTCCCGAGGCGGAAACGGCCTTCAACACGATGATCTACAGTACCCACGAGATCGAACGGATCGTGCGGCTTGCCGGCCATGCCGCTCGCAAACGCAGGAACAAGGTCACCTCGGTGGATAAGGCGAACGTTCTGGAAGTCTCACGACTTTGGCGAAAGACGTTCGAACGTGTGATGCAGGTCGAGTTTCCCGATGTCCAACACGAAAACGTTCTCGTCGATGCGATGGCGATGCATTTGATTTCCAAGCCACGAAGTTTTGATGTCGTTGTGACAGAGAACCTCTTCGGTGACATCTTGACCGATGAAGGTTCGATGCTTCCGGGTTCCATGGGAATGCTTCCGTCGGCATCCATTGGATCGTCGGGACCAGGACTGTATGAACCCATTCATGGGTCGGCCCCGGACATTGTTGGTCAGGGGATCGCCAACCCTTTGGCGACGATTTTGGCCTGTTCCATGCTGTTGCGATATTCGCTCGGCTTAGATCAAGAAGCCACCGCGATTGAGCACGCTGTGGACGCCGTCTTGGAAAAAGGTTATCGAACGGCCGACCTGGCCAATGGCGGGGCTTGCCTCAGCACGGCGGAAATGGGTTCTCGTGTATGCAGCGAGTTGGAGTTGAAATGACAGGCTCCTCGATCTCCATGTTCCAGGTCATCCCGAAACGGCGATATCTCGTTTCGTTCAACCCGAAACGAGTCCCGCATTTGTTTACGGATGTTCTGATTATTGGGGCGGGTATCACCGGAATACGAGCGGCTCTGGCGGTCGATCCCCGACTGCAGGTCGTGTTGGCGACCAAGGATGTGATCAGTCAATCCAACAGCGCCTACGCTCAAGGTGGAATCGCAGGAGTTTTTGACCCCTTCGACAACTTTGCAAATCATGTTGCTGACACAATTTCGGCGGGTAAGGGGCTGTGCCATCAACAGATTGTCGAAACCGTGGTGCGGGAAGCTCCCACTCGGATTCGAGAGCTGATCACAATCGGGACCGTATTCGATCAAGCCGACGGTGAGATCGCGTTGACACAAGAAGGAGGACACAGCCACCGCCGTGTGGTCCATGCGTTGGGCGATGCAACCGGGAAAGAGGTTATGCGTGCGATGATCGAACGCGTGCGTCGCGAGCCACACCTCGGCGTCTGGGAAAAGACGTTTACTCTTGATCTGCTGACACATGAGCAACAATGCCGAGGCGCACTCGTTTGGAATCTCGAACACGGCAAGACCTTCATTTGGGCCAAGCAGACGATTCTCGCTACCGGTGGGGCGGGCCGTATGTTCCGCGAAACGACAAATCCGGACATCGCGACCGCCGACGGGCAAGCGATGGCCTTTCGCGCAGGCTGTGAACTGCGCGATATGGAGTTTATGCAGTTTCATCCAACCGTTCTTTACATCGCAGGTTCCTCCAGACATTTAATTTCCGAAGCCGTTCGGGGTGAGGGAGGGCTCTTAAAAGACTGTCAAGGTCATCGATTCATGCCGGATTACGATCCTGCCGCCGAACTGGCCCCACGCGATATCGTCAGTCGTGCCATCACGCGACAAATGGAGAAGACTCGTCATCACTGTGTCTACTTGGACGTGACTCACCTCGATAAGACGCTGATCCAAGAACGATTTCCGCACATCGGCCAAGTCTGTGCCGGATTTGGACTCGATTTGACACGCGACCTGATTCCCGTGCGACCGGGGGCGCACTACATGATCGGGGGAGTCACGGTCGATGAGGAAGCTCGATCCACTCTACCGCGACTCTGGGCGGCGGGAGAAGTCGCCTCCAGCGGTTTGCACGGTGCCAATCGCCTGGCCAGTAACAGTCTTCTCGAAGGGCTTGTGTTTGGTCTGCGAGCGGGTCGCAATGCCTCTGCAGCCGCCTTGGAAGAAGGGGATCGATTTACCGCGCTCCCGTTGGAGTCCGAACGGCATGCTTCACCCTCTGCCGATGCCAACCTGAACCTTGATGATTTGCTCAATTCTCTCAACAGTGAAATGTGGCGCAGTGTTGGCATTGAAAGAGACGCGGCCGGATTGGAATCCGCCTTGCACCGCATTGAATTCTGGGACCGGTACGTCGGCACTCGTGAATTCAACACGACTCAAGGATGGGAGTTGCAGAACATGCTGCTTGTTGCAAGACTCATGATACTTGCTGCGTCTGCTCGAAAGGAAAGTCGGGGAACACATTCCAGAATCGACTTCCCCAACACCGATCCCGGACAAGCCGCCCATCTCTCGCTGATCGCGGGTGAGATCGCAAGACCCACCGAAACCGACTGATGCACCCCACTGAACGGTCAGAGGATCTTCCAGAAATGCCGGTTTCAGAGGCTCGAGGGATCCGACCTCGCAACAACTTCGTTTTTTGAAATTCGCCCTACCGTCCCAATGACAGCGGCGGCAAGAGACCTCGGACGACAGGTATTCCCGCTGTATTTCGGCGACACGTACGGTCACGGCAATCGCCTGCCAATCACCGTGAGACGCTTTATTTTCCGTGCCTATCTCTCGGATCAAGAGCTTTTTGGCATGACACCGATCCGGCACTCGCTTGGAAATGTCCGCCCGAGAGGACTACCATGTCACACATCGCCAAGAAGCCATCTCGAATGTGTGAATGACTTTGATTTGTCGAACAAGAAAAAGCCTTTAGACTGAAATACAGGCCCTCCGCCGTATGAAGGATTTGCTGGATATGATGACTGATCGCTCGTATCAACTTCCACCTCTGGGGCAAAACCCCTCTTCGACCGCTCAGGGAACCACGCCAGGAAGCTTTGCCAATCGGCCGTGTATCCAACCCGGTCCGGCTGGAGCATTGACGTACTCCTCGCCTGACACGCCAGGAATGCCCACACCGTCCGAAAAAACCGCTTGGGATTTCCTACCTGACGGCTGGCACACGTGGGTGGAACCGCCACACGCGGTCAAAAGCGTTTCGTCAGCGGGGAACACACTGTCACTGTGCCGCGAATTCCAGCAGTCGGACGGATCGACGCGTCACGTGACGCTCGACGAACGCGGAATAGGATTCACGCCGATCACGCAGCTTGAGTCCGCTCGACTCGGTCTGATCACTCCGCAGATGGCTCGCGTTGCCGAACGAGAACCGCATCTCACACCCGAGCAGGTGCGAGACGAAGTCGCCGCAGGACGGATGGTGATTCCAGCCAACACGGTGCATCTGGGTTATCAGCTGGACCCGATGGCAATCGGTCGAGCCTCGAAGACGAAGATCAATGCCAACATGGGAGCCTCGCCGATCTCCTCCAGCACCGATGAAGAGGTCGACAAGCTGAAGTGGGCCGAGCGGTGGGGTGCCGACACCGTGATGGACCTCTCAACCGGTGGCGACCTCGACGCCTGCCGCCAAGCGATCATCCGCAACAGCACCGTGCCGATCGGGACCGTGCCGATCTACTCCATGATCATTGGCCGCCGCATCGAACAGCTTTCGCCCGAGATCATCCTCGCATCGTTGAAGGAGCAGGCCGCACAAGGCGTGGACTATTTCACGATTCATGCCGGCGTTCAGCGTGAGCATCTGCCCTACATTCAGAAGCGACTGATTGGTATCGTCAGCCGCGGCGGCTCATTGCTCGCCAAGTGGATGCTGGTCCACAGCAAGCAAAATCCGATGTCCGAGCACTGGGAGTCGATCTGCGATGTCATGCGTCAGTACGATGTGACGTTCTCCATCGGCGATGGACTCCGCCCGGGTGGCCTTGCCGATGCCACAGATCAGGCGCAGTTGGCCGAGCTTGTGACTCTCGGCGAACTGACTGAGCGTGCTTGGCGCAAGGGCGTCCAAGTCATGGTCGAAGGGCCGGGACATGTTCCGTTCGATCAGATTGAGTTCAACATGAAGCTCCAGCGGCGGCTCTGTCACGGGGCACCGTTTTACGTCCTCGGCCCGCTCGTGACGGACATCTTCCCGGGCTACGACCACATCACCAGCTGTATCGGAGCGACGGCCGCGGGTTATCATGGCGCGGCGATGCTCTGTTACGTGACGCCCAAAGAACACCTCGGCCTCCCCAAAAAAGATGATGTGAAACAGGGCTGCATCGCCTACAAGATCGCGGCCCACGCGGCCGATGTCGCACTGGGCATCCCCGGCTCGCGAGATCGTGACGACGAACTGACCAAAGCTCGAGCGGCCCTTAACTGGCAAAAGCATTTCGACCTCAGCTTCGATCCCGATACGGCTCGGGCCTATCACGACGAAGACCTCGATGTCGATACCGACTTCTGCGCCATGTGTGGCCACGACTGGTGCAGTGTCCGCATCAGCAAGGAAATCGTCGAATTCACTTCTGGCAAGGACCCAAACTACCAATGGGAGACGGCCAAAGTCTCTGCCGCCCTGACCTCCGAGCAGCAAGACATCCTCAGCAAACGCGGTGTCCTTAGCCCCGATGAAATCCATCGTCTCGCAGCCAAAACGAAGAAAACAATGACCGCTGAAGCAGAAGCCAAGGCCTCCTGTCATAGTGACTACGTTGATCCCGAGACTGCCCGTCAGCTTCAACAGCAACGCGGCGAACCGGTTGAGTTGACCGGGGGTTGATGAACACGGCTCAAAACTATTTTTGGATCCGCCCGAGGCGGGGCACGAACGATAAGCTCTTTCGGATCCTGGACACCCTGAATGGCCCCCCGGGACACAACCGCATTTTTCGAGTCTATCGTCGGGCCGTCACGTCGACCGTTCGTCACGGATTAAAATGGAGACGAGAACGCCGACGACCAGCAGATTCTGTTGGCGGGCGCCGAATTTTTAAAAGTCCTCGAAGCAGCGATCCGGGTGCCAACTTGGATCGCACAACAGTCTCTCTAACTATCCTGCGGGGTTGTGTTGACGTTGAGACTTCACCACCTTAACACTATCCCTGTGACGTGTTGCTAAGTCCGGCGACCGCACAGCACTCTTCCGAGGAAGCATCATGCGACGTGTCGGATCTTGGTCGAAGTTAGTCGTGGCTGTCGTCGGCCTGCTCGGCGTGTGCAGTCTCTCGCACGCCGACGTTGCGTTGCCGAAGATCATTGCAAGCCACATGGTCTTGCAACAAAAAATACCGCTGCCGATCTGGGGCACGGCCGACGCAGGTGAGGACGTAACGGTCTCTCTCGGCGACAATAAGGCCTCGACGAAAGCCGGTGTGGATGGCAAGTGGTCCGTCAAACTCAAGGAGATGACGGCGGGTGGGCCTCACGAACTGCTGATCAGGGGCAAGAACGAGATTACGCTGAAAGATATCCTCATTGGCGAAGTCTGGGTGGCGTCGGGTCAATCGAATATGGAATGGCCGGTGGCGAAGTCCGCCAATCCGGAAGACGAGATTGCCGCGGCGAAATATCCAAACATCCGCCTGTTCCATGTCAAGAAAGTTGCCTCGGTCATGACGCAGGACAACGTCGTTCTCGATCGCAATTGGTCGGAGTGCTCGCCGGCGACAATCGGCAACTTCTCCGCCGTGGCGTACTTTTTCGGACGGCAGATTCACACCGAGTTGAACGTGCCTGTCGGACTGATCAACACCTCATGGGGCGGGACGCCCATCGAACCATGGACGCCAATCGTCGGTTTCCAGTCGGTCGAATCGCTCAAGCCAATTGCCGAGCAGGTGACGACCGAGCAGGCCAAGCCGGAAGGAGTCAAACCCGGCCCCGGTTCTCCGATGCATCTGTACAACGGCATGATCCATGGCCTTGTCCCGTTCGGAATTCGTGGCGCCTTGTGGTATCAAGGTGAATCGAACCGAGGTCAGGGAGTGGCTTATGAATCCCGCATGCAGGCGTTGATCAACGGCTGGCGAACAGTCTGGGGACAAGGTGATTTTCCATTCCTGTTCGTGCAGATCGCTCCGTGGAAGTATGTCAAGCCACCGGCGACCGATCCGCAACACCTTTTACCGCAGATTTGGGAGGCTCAGACAAAAATACTCGCCATGAAAAACACCGGTATGGCCATCACGACCGACATCACTGACCTCGACGACATCCACCCGAAAAATAAGCAGGATGTCGGTAAACGTCTCGCGTTGTGGGCCCTCGCGAAGACCTACGGCCAACAAGGACGGGTCTATTCAGGGCCGCTCTACAAATCGATGACGGTCGAGGGTCATAAGATCCGCATCGAGTTCGATCATGTCGGGGGCGGATTGAAATCTCGCGACGACAAACCGCTATCGTGGTTCACAATTGCCGGCAAGGACGGTGACTTCGTCGAGGCGACCGCCGTCATTCAGGGCAACTCGGTCGTGGTGTCGAACGAGACGATCGCCGAGCCGTCCGCCGCCCGATTCGCTTGGGATCAACTCGCCGAACCCAACCTGATGAATGCCGAAAATCTACCCGCCGGACCGTTCCGTACGTCTCGCTGACTGAGTCTGTGAATCAGCGGACTTCGTAACGAACACCAACGCGTACAGATTTCTTGATCGTGGTCTTTGTCCGCATTGGTGTTCGTGGCCCGCAGTCGATGGCGCCTTTGCAACGCGTCCGAGAAAATGGCGGCGGTTCTGTTCGTGATCGTCGGAAGAGACCTCGATGCCCGATCGGGAAGAGAAGATTCCGCGGCTTTCCGTCTTGTCAGTCCCCACTCCAATCCCGACGGAGAACCCCGCGAAGGCCGCCCTTCAATCACAATTCGAAGAGCATCGCCTGTCCGAAAACGCTCAGATCACGCAAGACAAGCTCCGCTTTCCACAACGGGCTTGGCCCCAACGGCTCAGGTGGCAAAACCGCCGGCCGCGGCCGAGGAAACATGCGCGATCGAACGAGTGCAATCCCCTTTTCAACAGGCGGTCCGCTTCTAGCGGCCTCCGCGAAAATCGCGGGTCTGGCATCACTCAAATTAATAAAGGAATTGACCGCCAACGCTTTCCAGTTCCCTTGCATCGGCAATGCCGTTTTGTAATGATCCAATTCTGAATGGGCGCGACATGCAATTGCCAGCCTATTGGAATTTTGCAGAGCTTGTTGAAAGTCGGCAGACCAGAAGTGGAAAATTTGTTTGCTGGATCTGGGAACCCCGTTCATCGATCGACCGAATCCTTTTTGCTGCCAGAGAACACGCGAAAAGATCTGCACCCCTAGCTCAATTGGATAGAGCATCGGTCTACGAAACCGAAGGTTGCTGGTTCGAGCCCAGCGGGGTGTACTTAATAAAACCCCTTGTTTTATTGATTATAAATGATGCCGAATGGTTTGTGACGTTTTTTGTGTACTCAGCGAATGTATTCACGCGACGCGTTTACTTCGTTTCGGTGCTTGTTAACGCATCATGGTTTCCAGCTTATCGACTGCGTCCGTCTGTGCATTCGCCAGCAGATGCGAATAGGTGTTCGCGGTCGTCGCAAAGTCGCGGTGTCCTAGACGTTTTTGGATCACCTTCAGATCAACGCCAGCAGCCAACATCAAACTTGCCTGAGTGTGACGGAGATCGTGAAACACCAATGAGGCGGGGATTCCGGCAGCATGACGGATTGGATGCCAAACATTCCTGTCAAGGTTTAACCCCAGCAGGAACCCACCTCGGATATTGGGGAAGACTGTCTCGACCTGCTGGGTATCGAAGCCCTCGGCCTCGGCTTTCGCCAGACGATTCCTCAAGGCTTCGACTGCACCCTTGCCCAAGGGTATCACCCGCCTCCCTGCTGCTGTTTTTGGTTCCTTGAGTGTCCGTCCTCGATTCTCCTTGACGGATACTCCGTGCAGTTCCTGTAGCGTCTTCCGGACAACCAAAACGCATTCATCCAAATTGACCGCATTCCACTGCAAGGCAAACAATTCTCCTTTCCGTAGTCCCGTCATTGCCGCCAGAATGACGATGTCACCGATCCGATGCGATTCACTTGCCGCGAACAGATCATGGCATTGATCCGGTTCTAGTGGGGAGACTGTCTTGCGTACAACTTTCGGCTTGTCCACTGCTGCCATCGGATTGAATGGAATGATCCGCAGCCTGACTGCCTTGTTCAACGCATTACGGAGGACTCGTATTGATCGAAGTCGTGTATTTACTGACCTCTTGTCACGTTTTAGTAGTGCCTGCCATTAGCCAAGCTGCTCACCGTTCAGCTTGGCTAATTTGATGTGACCGATCTAGGGGGCGATGTGCAGCTTCACAGCAGACTCATATTCCACAAGAGTCTTCCCGCTGCTGTTGACCATCACGTCATTTGAGATCCACCGCGATAGGTACGCTGCGAGTGTGTCGGTCATGGACAGAGATTTGGCGTGAGTCTTCCGCTTCTGCTTCAGATCATCCAGCTTTGCGTTGATGTCAGCCTGCGTGAGTGCGTAGACGGTCGATTGACGTCGCCGCCCCTGTGCATCGAGTCCCAAGGATATTCTGCCAACCCATCGACCATCACCTCTTTGAAACACTGTGCCTTCACCCGTTCCGCGTCGAGACATGGTTCGTTGACCTTCACTGACTGGGGTTAGTGGGATGATTTGTCGAAACATCGGATGACGGGTTTATTTTCGTCAAGATCGGCGTTGACCGTATTGAATAACTGGGACTGCTCGTGGAGGATCGAGCCATCGTTCATCGAATACGACGGAGACGACCCGATTGCTTTCGTCGTCAGCGTCAACATCAAGCGGCGGCAACTCAGTCCGAGTCAGCTTGCATGCGTTGCTGTTTGGACTCGAACCGATGTTTGCGGTGGAGGCGGCGAAACGGATGCAGCGCAAGCCAGTGGATTCTGCTAGGGTAAATTCGCCTCAACAGAATCACGGCAGTCGCGATCAGGCAATAAAAAAC
>CAMCMU010000034.1 GCA_945876035.1 Schlesneria paludicola DSM 18645
GTCAGCCCCCGGACTCCACTCGTGAAGAGTCCAAGGGCTGACGCCACCCGGCTCACCAAGAATGTCTCATCGAAGACCATGTGAGTATCAAAACAGATCGAACACTAGTTCAGGTGGGCGTTTGCGTAAAGATCAGTCATGGCTGTCTGCTGTGGCTCGGATGATTCACGATTGCACACCAACCCGAAGCGTCAGCGAGGGCGAACCGTCACGACGCCCTCGTTGACGCTTCGGATTGGTGTGCGGTACCGCGTTCTCTCCATGAGCTATGTACAAAACGGGTTAGGACGCTCATGGACTGGCAAGCAGTGACGGTCCTGCCGCGAACGGCTGGGGACGCGGGTCGGACTGTGTCAGTCGTAACGGAGTAGCCAAAAAAACCAGTCGGACGGACAGCAACGCTGGTGCGGCAACGGAGGCCAATCCGGCAACACGCCCCACACGGAAGGTTGGGCACGATGAAGACGCGGACGATCGTACACGGAATAGTGACCGGTGCGGGATTGCTGTGTGCACAGTTTGTCTGTGAAACGGCGATCCGCGCCGAAGAACCGCCTCCTACGCCAACCGCTGCGGCGGTTGAGGCCGCTCCCGGAACCACGCTCGAAGAACTCGTGGCACTCGCCGAGTGGAGCAGTCCCGCAACTGCGACAGGCCCGCCGCTGAGGTCGAGTCGATGCGCGGCAAGGCGTATCAGGCGGGCCTTTACCCTAATCCGGCCGCCTCAGGCGGTGCGACGCAATTGGCGGGAGATGAGAGTCAGTACTTCGCGGCCCTCAGCCAAGAGATCGTGACGAAACGGAAACTGCTACGCGATCAAGCGGCTGTCTGTCGTGAGGTCGCTCAGGTGGAGTTCCGTTACGTGCGGACTCGTTTCGAGTTGCTCACGGCTGTGCGACAAGGCTACTTCGTCATGCTGGCGGCGCAGGGAGGTACTGACGCAACGGGTCGACATCGCGGGGAAGTCCCATCAAGCCGCTTTTCGATTGCAGGAGGCGGGTGAGGGGACGCGCAGCGATACGCTGTTGCTCGAGATCGAACTCGAAAAGGCGGAGGTGGGCCTCGAAAATGCGGACGCGAAGTGGCAGGCGACCGAACGGCAGTTGGTCGCGATCCTGGGACTGCGCGATCTGCAACTGAGCCGCATTCGGGGCGATCTAACCGAGTCGCTGGAGGGCGCGGCGACGCAAGTGCTGCTCGACGGCGCACTGACTACGGGTGACCTGTGGCACACGTAGTCCGTGCGTACTTTATCGAATCTCTTGATAAGTTATCCGTGAGAGAAAGCGGATTTTGTGAACCTTTGCAATCCCGCCAAGGTGCTCTCTAGCATTTGTTGTTCGGGAAATTATCCGGCTGTGCTCGCCGCCGCGTTGCTCATCGCGACCCGTAGCAAGGGGTCTTGCAGCAGCCGCAACACGCCTCGCGACAGGGGGGACATCCTCCATCGGCACAAAAACTCTGCACTGGTCGCGACGCACGATCTCGGCAATGCCACTCACGTCGCTCGTCGCCATGAGACGGGTAACGTCCTAGCGATGTCCGCGCACCGAAATCGCTGACCGAGCCCCGGGCAATGGGCATGCGTTTCGAGAGATTGGCGTTCCTCTGCCCGCGATCATGACAACCGCTTCTGGACACCCGACCACAATACCAGCTGTCGCCGCGGCGAACACATCGAATCCGTTTTGTATCGACAGCCGGCTGACGCTCAGCACGAGTCGAGCGGTAGTCCCAATTCTCGGCAGATGTTCAGACGCGTGGCGGGCGTGGGCTGCAGACATGCTGCCGATATCGAGACCACGGGGAGCATCGTATTCAAATCAATCGAGCAGACTCTCGAGGTCCTAGATGGCTATTTCGAGGTGAGGGATTCTGGCCTTGGGCTCGTCAAAGAATGCGAAGTGCGTAATGAAACACCTCCTCTGCTGAATGCACCAGTGACGATCGGAAATCCTGAACACGCAGCCCGTTATTGTCATGGCCTCAATAGACGTCGTCGATTTCTGAGGCCGCCAGCCCCGCATCCTTCAACGCTCCCTGAGTCGTTTTCTGGATCAGCTCGCTTCCCAAATTTAGTATGAGCCCCAACCACCAATACAGACTGTCATGAGCCACGAACGTTTGCTGTTGTGTGAGTTGCCAAACGGCTGGTGAAACGGTTTGGCCGGCCATCCCCCGTTGACGGACCGATCGCCCACCCCCACCGTGTGTACAAGAGTGTCCCGCCTCTGTTACATTTTTGGGTGTCGGGGCATCCGTGGAGAGGATCACCCACAGCGAATTGTCGACACGCCCAATGACCAGATCAAGAGTCCTTTTGGATCTCGAGTGGGAACACAACATCTTGAAAACAAGGCAGCGGCAGGTCTTCGCCTACTTGGAAACCGACGCCGGCACTTGATACAGTGGGGGAACGATGAGAATCCTGTCACATGGCCACGACTTGGCCGATCTTGCTTCTGGGGTTGACGGTGGCTTAAGCCCGGAAGTGCAGCGTGTCCGTGAGCAACTGCGTACTTTCGAGCTTGGTGCATTCTTACTCAAGAACCTCGGGCTCAACGGGTATTGGACGTCCTACGTCGTCCTGCATCCTGACCAAGGGAGAAAGACGGGGTTGGGCAGTGACGGCGCGGCCATGGGCGAACTCGAGCGTTGGCTGCTCGACCGTTGCCCCGCATTCTTGGCGACACAGGAGCGTTTCCGCATCTTCCGGTCTCTGACACAACCGTTCATGACATCCGGAACGGCGTGCGCCTCGATCCCCTGCGGGCTGATGGACGACCTGCTTTCAGGTGATGACTCGGGCATCAACGGCATGCGGCTGACCGGCGTCGATCTCGACGCCGAATCGTTGACGCTCGCCCGAGCCAACGCCGCGCGGTGCAAGCTGCAGGACGCAGTGACGTTTGAACAGCGGGATGCTTGGCACCTCGACTCGGCAAGTCGCTGGGACCTGATCACCAGCAACGGGCTCAACATCTACGTCGAAGATGACAGTAAGTGCGTCGACCTCTACAAGAGCTTCGCATCAGCTCTCGCGGCCGGCGGGCACTTGGTCACGAGTTTCATCACCCCTCCGGAAACTTGGCAACCGCATCACGCCGGCGACCTCGAACGGCAGAGGTTTCTCTTCGGGCCGGTGGTGCCGGTGAAATGGCAGTGCACTCGGTCGGAGATGCTGACGCGGGAGCAACTCGCGATTGCAGGCTTTGAGGTACTCTGCGTGCAGTACGACGCGCAGCGAATATTCCCGGCCGTACTGGCCCGCAAATTGTAGTGACGTCCGTTAACAGGCCGCCGTCACTGCGACAAGGGCTCGCCCGATCGCCGGCACATTCGTAAGGCAATGGCCGTCCGAAGAAACAGGCAGAGGCACAGTTGCCCACGCCTCGGTTGCGGAAAAAAACGGCAAACTGACGCGCAGCATCGTCGCAGACGAGTCACCGGAACGCAGTGCCGAAAATCAGCACGTCCGGAAACCATCGTTCATCGGCCGGAACATATCGCTGCTCGAATTCTAGATGCTTCCGAGCAACGGTGCCGAACAGGATTGAGACAGGTACAATACGGCTCGGCACTGAGGTGCTTGGACCGCCATTTTCCGCACAGGCGTGGCACCCTTTTTGCGCAGGGTGTGGTATGCATTATCTGTGTACCTCGCGACACTCAGAATTCACGAAAGATGCGGGGCGGATCGGTGCTGACGAGTCATACTGAGGGAGCGGAGACTGCGGCTGATGCGCACTCCGCTCAGTCACCCGCCACCAACACGCGGTTGACTGACGTAGGACATCGTTGGGCGACAGTCTTTCGACCAAATCTTGCCGCTGTTTGAGCGGTTGTCGCGTGGACGGTTGTCCACGCGACCACCGCGAGGAATCGCGAACGGCATCATGCCCCGAATTGTCTGAGGAGGGTCCTGTTGTCTTGATTCAATTCTATTTTCGCTATTCGGTCAAGAATCCGTTGTGCAAAGTCATAATGGGGACGTCTTTTTGATTTAATCTCACAACTTTGCCGCAAGGTCATCGCGGATACGTGTGGCCGCAATCCGAAGTGTTTCTTCGGGTGTGATGCCAAGGTAATCGGCAAAAGTGTCTTTCGGTTCTCGGGCGATGTGGATCTCCCCATCAGAGGTGTGCCGTAACAGTGGGAACAGGATGGGTTGATAGTCAGAAATTGCCATTCACGATCCAAGCGGAGTTGTGAGGGTCTTTTGCCGTAGAACGATCCACACGCCGCGATGACGGGTGCGTGAGGCATCCCTTTGTTAAAAGCCGACGCTGCCGCTCGCTCTCAACGGCTCGTTCGGATCCTGGTGCTGCAATATGTTTGCCGCAATCTGTGGCCTAGCCAGAGTTCTTATCCTAGTTTCATGACCATCCCACTCCGGAGCCCCTAGGATGAGCGTGCAAGATCAGCGTGCCGCTCAGTCAACTGGCGATACAAAACCGATTCGATCAGGCCTCAATAATCGGGAAAACACGTAATTGGCCAAGTTTTCCCCTGCCTGCTGACCATCCTTGTCGTCGAAGTCGTAATGAATTCCGCCGTAGATGCGGCTGAGGCCTGCTTCGGCAGCCGCGGCGCTGAAGCGAGGAAAAGACCGCACCACTCCGGGCAGACCGTCTGATTCCACGATCAAGGAGACCTTGTCGGTTCCAAAGAAACGTTTCAACAAAGTCGCCGCGCTACCACTGAAAGTACTATGGCCGCTGACATAACTGGCGAACGGTGGTGTAGGAATTAACGGTTCCCAATCTTTTTCTTGCTTGGTCTTGGGGTTGCTGTCCAGATCGGCCTCGCGGATGGCGGTGATCGGTCGCCACAGGTAGTATTCGAATTTCATATCCCACGCGACGATGGCGGCATCCGCCAGCGTGATGTTCAGCAGAGCGAACAATCGAGCGTTCTCGGCAGAGGACAGGTCCCGTTGGGTGGCGACTCCTTGAGCGATTTTGTTCCAGTGGCCAGGAGGCGTGGACGTCCCAGGGCCGTCGGCCCAGAACAGCGCAATCTCCGTCTGATCGGCGGTCCGCGTCGTTGAGACCTTGCGTCCGATACTCTTCACTCGATTGAAGTCTCGAGTGTACTTTTCCGATTGCAGCCGAGGCGGCCCGGACCTACGAAACTGGTACGGAACGCGCATGGCAAAAGGGGGTATCTCCGCCCAGCCGGGCAACGCATAGGAGGCGAATGCTTTTGGTGTCGGTTTCCAAACGCCGGGTCTTAATGCGGGCGGATTTCCGGGGGCCGCTGTCCCATTCGGATCACTGGCTCGCTCAGCAAGAATCGCAGTTGCCGCAGCCTGCCCCAGCAACACGGCCGCATCCTTATCCGGACCATTCGGGATTCGGCTCAATGTGTCGGTCAATTCCATGTCGTAGATCTCTTGGAACTGCGGAAAAATCGCGATCAACGTCGCGTGCGCGGCTGCCGCAATCGCGGCATCCTGCGGCAAATCGGCCAACGCGGGCATGAAGAACAGGTACGGCTCGTGGTCCTTGACGATCGAATTCACCGCGTCATAGATGGCAATGTGAGTCATCGCCATCTTGCGCGACGCAACCGGAGGCGGAGTCATTTCCTCAGCGACGGAGTTCAACAGCAAGGCATTCCAGTGAAGCACCTCATCGCCGCCAAGCGCCGACGTATCGGTCAAAACCAAACCGAGGATTAAGACACCACAAACCACTATTTTTCTCAGCATTGATCTCATTCTCTGGTTTCTAATCCGGTGAAATCGTAACCACCCAAGTTCGGCGACGGCAGCCAGAGGGCGCACTGATGACGCCCACCGCCGTTCGCTGCGGCGTCTGCCATGTGATATCAGACGTGGAGACCGTCCGCTAGGAAATTGTTTTCGCGTCCCCCGCAGCCGGGACGGCTAAAGTAGGGGTTTGCCCCAACACGCAGGTCCACCCCGCGCCGAATCGTTTGCTAACTTCGGCGGGGACCGTTGTGGGCAACGTCCCAGAGGCTGCGGCGTGCAGCAGAAAAGAAGCAGCGGACTGAGGCGAGATGAGGGGATGGTCACCGTGTCGACCGTCGTGAGCTTCAATTAATGGTTAAAGCGGAACTCTGGGCTCATCAGCATGGCCCAGACGAGTTGCCGCAGCGATTTTTGCTGACGCTCCTCGATTCCGATCGGTAACGGCTTGGCGGCAACGGGGCGAACCACATCTAACGCGGCTGCCAATGCGGCGATTTCTGATTTCGCTTTCTCGTCAAGCGGGGAGTCGAGCTTGATGTCTGCGAAAAGGGAACTTGCTGACGAGTGTCGATTCACGCACAATTTCTGGTCGACGGCCGATGCGTCAACAGGCGAATCGGCTTCTGTCAGCAAGCGTTGCTGAGTGGAAATGGCGAGCTGGATCAACGCTTTCGAATCGTTCTTGCCGTGCAACATGTCGATCCACTGACCCAACGGCGACGCCGGTGAAATCAACGCGACCGCCGCCGTTTTGTTGTCGTCGCTCCGCGTGTAAAAATGCCATACAGAGGGATTTCCCAAGGTGTCGGCCAACGGATTGCCCAGATGAATCCGATTCTGCAATTGTTCGACCGCTTTCCATGTGCGATGTTGCTCTTCGATCTCGGTAATCGTCAGATCGCAGATTGTTGTATCGCATGCGTGCTGGTGCTCGTGCGCAGCAATGACCAGCAAAACGAATTCACCTGGCCGGACATCCCGTTCAGTCACGATGGTTGGGGTCTCTTCGTCCGGAAACGATTCTCCCTGCTTTACAAACCCTTCGCTCAGACGGGTCTCGCCTAATGGATGACGATGGACGAGCGTCCAGTCCACGCCGTTGCTCCCCTCGGGATGGCCGGCGGAGACACGAAAACTGATCCGCACTCGACCTAGAAGCGGACTCTGCCAGCCGAGGGCAATCTGCTGCTCGGCTGCAGGATGCATGGCCAACGCGTGAGGCGGAACGACAAAACCGGCAGTGGCTGGCTGATCATGCGAATTGACTCCGAGCCACGGTGTCGTGTCGCTGCCCCAGCCCAATAGCAGCTTGTTTCCATTGATCGCGTCCAGCTTGCTATCGAGTAAGCGCAGGTTCGCGAGTTCGGTCAGGTTTGCTTCGGTCAGTCTGTACCAGCGTTGGAGTATTTCCGGTTTGAGATCATGCGCTGCTGCGAATTTCTGGAAGTCGGCGTCCACTTTGCTGTGCGTTCTCTGCGCGACTGCGGCAAGGTAGTCACTTGTTCTAGCCAGTACCCGGCGTTGGGCTTGCTGGCGTGCGGTCAATTCGATTTGTTGGATGTCCTGCTCGATGGTAGCAACACGGGATCGGGCATTTTGGATCTCGTCCCGCTGTTGTAGCGCCCATTTGACGGACTCCGGATCTTCCGGCGGCGTGTTGAGTAATTCTTCGATTGCTACCACTTCTTCCGCGCTGGGGGCGCGGGAATAGATGACCCAACTGGCGGTCAGAATCTGATCTCGGCGTTCGTTTTTTTTTGCGAGCGAGGTTATCAAGTTTTCTCCGAGGGAATTCAGAATTCCCTCATCGTTGCTGAACTTGAGCACTTCGGTGATACCGACCTGGTCTCCCGGTTTCAACGGCCGGAGATGTTTTTCGTAGTGCTCACGAGACACCGTTTCCAGTTGCTCCACGCGCTGCGCGTATTGTTCGCTGGTTTGCTCCGCCGGCCAGTCAGGCAAGTCACTGACCAATCGCAGCGACCGGCTATACTGCAACGGCGATAGCGGTCGCACGCGAGCCACGGCAAACAGATTCGCTGCCGGTGGTATTGCGTCGGACCAGCGGCTGCTGCGCGCGTATGTCTGGCTGCTGACGATTCCTTGGGTTGTGCGGCGCAGGTCGAAACCATGGTCCATCAAGTCACGGGCCAGCCAATTCAATAATTCGGGATGACTGGCCGGATTTTGAGCGTGTATTTGATCGACGGGCATGACCAAGCCGTGGCCAAAAAAGCGATACCACAGGCGATTGACGATGGACGCCGCCATCCGTTGCCGCGTTTCTGCTCCAAGAGCGGCCTCGACAAATTTGGCTTTCCGGCTGAAGGCCGGGCGAGGCGGAAACACCTTCTTTTCCTTGAATGTTTCGTTCAGTGCACCGAGTTGTTTGTTTTCCTCATCGATCATCTTCTGTTGCTCGTCGGACGTAGGAAGATTTTCTTCGACGACCTGGCCGGTGAGAAAGATCAAGCGAGCCGCGCGTTCTTCTCCGTCCAAGGGGCGAAATTGCAAAACCCCAAATTGGCGTTCGTGAAGCTGGCCTTGAAAGTCGTGGCAGCGACTAAAGAAAGACCGCATGCCGTAATAGTATTCCTGTGAAATGCCATCTACGTAGGGGTGATCGTGGCAACGAGCGCACTCGATGTTCATGCCCAGAAATATTGAACTCACATCGCGGACTAAGGCGTCTTGATCGCTGAGCCGCCCTAAGACGAAATTGACAGCCGTCGGTTGGTCGGGGGACTCTCCCATGAGATGCTGAAACATGTTATCCCAAGTGCGATTCTCCTGAAACGCGGTCAGTAGGTAAGCGTGCACGCTGGGCGATTGCTCACTATAGCCTTTCAACAAAACTTCAAACTCCGCTGCGGAGTGCCGAACGCAGTCTGGGGACGCGATCAGTCGTTGAATCAGTTTCTGGCGTTTTTCCGCGTCCTGCGATTCGACATATGACTGCGCCTCGTCGGCGATGGGGATACGACCCGCCAAGTCGAGTACTAACCGGCGTACGAGTGTCGAATCGTCTGCCGGTGGTGCGGGTGAAATGCCTTCTTTATCGAGCCGGGCCGAGATGTCGTAATCGATCGCCTCTGCAACACTGAGATTCGGGGGCAGACGTTCATTGGCCGGCAACGTACTGGCGACAGTGTTCACGACCAACAGTGTGGCCAAACGCAGACACCGAGAATTGAAATAGCCGCGAGCCATGTTGTCTTTCTTTCGATCCCATCGGCGATCTATGAACTGTTGCCTCTACAACTTCCAGACGACGATCTGGCGCCGACCGACGGTATAAACCTTGTCGGCGGAATCGCTGAGAGACACGCCGAAGATTGGCATTTGCGAATCAATTTCCTTGATCAGAGTCCCATCTTGGGGATTCATCAAGATGAGCCGTGATTTGCTGCCGCCACCCGATGCCGCCATCAACCAGTTGCCCTGCGGATGAAAGCAGAGGCTCTCAAATTGCAAGTTCTCGCCGGCCTTCAATTCGTGCAACGGCTTGCCCGCTTGCCAATCAAAGATCTGCACCAGTCCGTTCCCTTGAATGGTGGCCACATCCTGATTTTTCATGCCGCCCAGAGCCAAGCGGTTTCCTGCGGGCGCAAAGGCCAGGGAACGTAGACCGCCCCAGGGATGGTTATTGCGATCCCAGTCGTGCGTAAAGAAGCCAGCCGCGTCGATGCGCATCATTTCCTTCCCGGTTTGCGTCTCCCAAACGATAACCTGGCATAATTCGTCGGCGGCTGCAATGAATTTGCCATCGGGCGTAAATGCGCACGCAAACAGCTTGTTTGGATATTCGTAACGTGGCACGATTTCCGCGTGCCCACGCAACTCACGAACCAATTGGCCGGAATTTGCGTCCCACAACTTGCAGGACATATCGTCGGAAACGGTTGCCAATCGTTTGCCGTCAATGCTGACCGCAAGCTGACGAATCCCGCGTTGATGGGCGTCAACCGTGCGCATCTTCTGCCGGCTTTCGCGGTCCCACCAGATCAGCTTGCGATCCCATCCAGCAGAAACCATGGCCGTTTCGACGACGATCACACCGCTGACGTAGCTCGCGTGACCCTCCAACGGTTCGAGTTGCGGTTTGTCGTGAGCGAGATCGACGACATACAGATTGGAATCCGACGAGCCGATCCAAAGTTGCTCGGTGCCCGGCAGACGGGCCAGGCTCAATAGATCGCTGGCGACCTCAATCTTTTGGGCCTGTTGGATACGGTTCGGATCCGACGTCTCCATGACGGTTTTTCCTCAACAATTTCAGGTCGCTGTGCTTAAATTTTAGATGACGACTGGCACACGGAGTGTCCCGACCACTTCACGCCAGCACCCCTTTGATCGGCTCGGTATCGTATGGCGTCAGGGGCACCGGACGCCCATCGGGTGCGGTGTACGGTTTTTGATGATCGATTCCCAATGCGTTCAAGACCGTAGCAAAGAATTGAGCGGCACTGACGGGGTTTTCGGCTACATCCGTCCCATCGGCATTGGTTTTTCCGTAAACGACCCCTCTCTGGATGCCACAGCCGGACAGTGCGGCACTCCAACATTTTCCCCAATGGTCGCGGCCGCGCATGTTGTTGATGGTGGGTGTCCGCCCCATCTCGGCAAAAGTGATCACGAGCGTATGCTGCAGTAACCCTCGGTCATCGAGGTCGTCCAACAACGCGGACATCACTTTGTCCAGATCGGGAACCAAGGCCGCATGGATGTCGAAGTTCTCGCCATGGCTGTCCCACCAACCGCGGTTCAGTCGAACGAACGGGGCTCCAGCCTCGACTAACCGCCGAGCGACAATGGCTTGCTGGGCGAAGAGCGAATTCCCGTAACGTTGCCGAATGGCTGCCGGCTCCTTCGAAATGTCGAATAGATTTTCGTTGGCGCCCAGGTTCCTCACTTTGCCGAACGCCGCGTGGTAGCTGGATGGGGTCACGTCGCGTTGCCGTTCGGCGAGGAACCGCTGACTCAGCAGCGTCCGCAATGCATTTCTCTGCTGGTCCTCTTGGCGGGTCAGCGACGCGGGAATTTGAATCGATTCAGGAGAAAGGCGACTGAGAACATTGATGGGTTCGTAACGGGCGCCGAGGAAACCGGCAAAGTCGCTTTGGTTATTCAACGTCAAGCCAACGTAGGCGGAATAAAAAGCGATGTTTTCCGGCAGATCACTCGCGGGGTTCACAAGTTCCCGAGCGAGCATCGAACCCAATGAGGGGACGTCGAGATTGCCCGTATCTTTCCGCTCGCCAGACAGCAGATCACGCAAGCTGCGCCCATCATGGGCGTTATTGGCCGTGCTGATCGAGCGGATGATGGCGGTGTATTTGTGAATCCGTTGAGCCATCAAGGGCATGAGTTCCGAGATTCCTATGCCGGGCACGGACGTTGGAATCGCGAGAAACGGTCCGCCTGTCGGCCGACCCGGTTTCGGATCCCACGTTTCGAATTGGCTGGCCCCACCACTCAGGAATACCAGAATGACGCGTTTTTCTGTCTTGGTGAGTTGGTCGGCGAAGGCGGAACTTCCCAACACGCCCAAGCCAGCTGTTCCGCCGATCAAGGTACCGGCGCCGGCGCCTAAGAACGCGCGGCGACTGATCGCGTGATCCAGTGAACCGCACAATTTTTGCTGCATGGGACGCGCCCTAGGTCTTTATCCAGAGGTCAAGTGAACGGTGCTTTAATCGTCTCATTTGTTTCTAGCGATGTCAAAGGCAGATTGCTAATTCAATCTGCCTTTCCGCGAGCGGCAATTCGGACTCTTGGAGCGCGCTGAACCGTTCCAAATTTCGCGCGCCAGGGTTCAAATCTTGGCCGCGTAGGATGCTTGGTGACGCACCTTCTGACGCGGCAGCAACACGCCACAGGTCGGCACACGACTCCCGCTGTACGACCACACAAAATAGAACAATGCACGTCCGACACAAGACGACGGGACTCGAGTTGACCAATACGAACTCCTTCAGACGAGTTGTATTCATCCGATTTTGGATGAGTCAACAAATTCCTAACGATCCATCCGAGCTGTTTCATGGCCGTCGGGACAATTTGCGGCTGAAAGTTGAGTATGTCATTCCACTGCCGGACGCTCAGGGCTAGCGGCTTGGTAGCAGAGAGACGCAGCAAAAGGCACGCGCGTCGCGTGATCGGTTTCGATTTGCGGTGAGGCTTTAGGGAAAGGTTCTCCCGAATCTTCGCAGGCAGGATGGCTCGGCGACGTCTTGGTGAGTAATACGCTGTGTTTGAAACCATTTGCGATGCCTTCGCCACGAGGCCAGTAACACAGCGACGGGACTCAATCTGTCGCTGTGGAACCCCGCAGAACGACGCCTCGCCTTGGAAGCAATCGGCTCTGGAGCACGTTGGCCGTCGTGTCAGTCGGCCAATGTTCTCAGAGGAATGCTGCTTGCTATCGCATCCATTTCCCAGAGTAACGCAGCCGATCGAGACCTACCACGTCTCAGAGAACAGGTCACAAAAAAACGAAAGCCGACGCAATTCCGAAAGGATGTGTGCCAAGATGTTGATCGACAGTCTATGCTAACCGAGTCGAACATCGCCAAACAGGGGCTCCCAGTGATTAACCTCGTCCAAAATTTAAGTGGTCTGACTCCATCGTTGGCGGACTTATCCCGCCGGCACTTATTGCAGGTCGGTGGTTTGGGATTGATGGGCCTGTCGCTGACGAAGTTGCTTGCGGCGGAGCAGGCTGCGGGGTTGGGAGAGACTCGTCAAGCATCTGTGGGGCAAGGAAGCCGCAGTCCGCGAGCCGACCATTGCATCGTGTTGTTTTTAAATGGAGGCCCCAGCCATCTGGATATGTGGGATATGAAGCCGGATGCGGCAGACGGTATTCGGGGTGAGTTTCAACCGATCGCGACGTCGCTGCCAGGATATCAAGTCAGTGATCAGATGCCGAAACTAGCGAGGCACATGCACCAAGCGACTGTTGTGCGGTCGATGCACCACGGAGTAAATAATGCTCATGCGTCTGCCGTCTATGCGGCGATGACGGGTCATGACCGAGGCGAGATTGGCGGCGGGGCAATGCCGACCGATTACCCCTCACCCGGTTGCGTGTTGTCGATGGTCCGTCCGCCAGCACGAGCGATCGTACCTCAAGTCCATTTGCCGTATATCACTGCCGAAGGGGCTGGCGGTCCGCCACAACCAGGCTTCTTTGCCGGAATATTGGGGCGAGCGAAAGACCCGTTGTTTGTGCTGCGCGATCCGAACTCGCCGGATTTTTCCATTCCAGAATTGACGCTGCTGGCCGATGTCTCCACCGAACGGCTGGCGCTGCGACGGGCTCTCTTTCAGGAAGTCGATCGGCAACTGGCTCAGCGATCGGGAGTGACCATCGCGGACGGCATGACAGGCCTTCAAGAGCGCGCGTTGCAATTGCTCACTTCGGATAACACACAGCGTGCCTTTCGTTTGTCAGACGAACCGGACTCGGTCCGCGACTCCTACGGACGAAACATTTACGGACAGAGCACGCTGTTGGCTCGGCGCTTGATCGAAGCAGGAACGCGTATGGTCACATTGTCATGGGCTCCGGATGCGAACGCGACGTGGGATACTCACGGCAGCAACTTCAAGACGCTCAAGGGGACACTGCTGCCGCAACTCGATGCGGCCTGCTCAAGCTTGTTGGCCGATTTGGAAACTCGTGGGTTACTCGAACGCACGATCGTCGCCGTCTTCGGTGACTTCGGACGAACACCCAAAATCAACGCGGCTAATGCAGGTCGAGATCACTGGAATTACTGCTACAGTTTGATGCTGCTCGGTGGCGGTTTCGCGCAGGGAAAGATCTATGGCAGCAGCGATAAGATCGGTGCCTTCCCCGCATCCGATCCACTCATTCCCGGCGACATCATCTCCACGATCTACCATTGTCTTGGCCTGCGTCACGACAGAGAGGTCCACGATCTCTCGAACCGTCCTTATCGTTTAGTCCCGACCGGCGACGTCGTCGAAGCACTTCTCGCATGATCGAGATTCTGCAGCCGAGATGCTTTATGTCGTGGCCTGAGTGTCACTCGTAGCGTCAGCGACATGGTTTTTTGCCATGTCAACAAGTTTTGGCGTGGCAAAACTTGTTTTGCAGGGATGCTCGAGTTTCCTCGGCCGATATTTTTTGATCTCCGAATGACGAAATCGATCTTATCGCCTTTTGAACGCTGCTGCCTCTGATCGGATCCGTATTTTGGCTCAGGACTTCAGCATCTCAGAGAAGGAAGGGTCGCCGCGCGGGTTCTCTGGCAAGTGCGAGATTTGCGCTACGAAATCCCGCTCTTCGTGACGGGTCCTGACGATGATCGGTGTCCTGCCTCTCTCGATCACATGGAACATTCGAGGGAGTTCGGAAATTCTCAATCGGCACGCTGCGGCGAGCAGATTGGCTTTGACGATGGCCCGCAATCGACATCGACCGTCGCGGACATGCCGAAGCCGTCCAACTCCCCCGGACGACCGTGAGCACGTGTTTTAGGCCCTGTTCGCGCTGTCGCCGAAAAACGCATCGACAACTGCGGTTTGAGGGGACCTCGTCGTCACAACACATCGGCCTATCGTCCTGCTTTCAGTGAAACGCGATCCAGTGCGAGATTTGTCTTGACCGCCGTCTCGATCCATCGACACCGTCCGTAAAGATGTTTTACGAGAACAAAAAATTTGAAGCAGTGAATTCGAACCGATCCTTTTTTCTCAGGTCAATTCCGATCATGCGATACACGCTCACGTTTTTGTTGCTGGTTCTGTTCGCCGATTCCAGCTTTGCCGGAATGGCCTACGAGGTCACGAGCCGTCAGGGAACGAAGACCGTGAAATATATGGTGAATTTCGGCGGGGGCAGAATGATGGATCAATGGACAGCGTTCGACCCCGTGTCGAAGAAGTTCGTTTATTTAGGATGGTCGCGGGATCAATCGACTCCGCTGAAGGTGGGCTCGATCTGGGACCACGAATCCGGCGTCACGCGTGATCTCTACAAATTTCCGAACGTGCCCTATCCGCTCACCGTGATCCCTTCCATCTCAGCCATGAAAGTCTGTCCTGTCACCGGTGATCGGAAATTTACATTCCGAGCCGTTCTGGCGTATGATTGACACCGTTTTTCTGCCGTTTCTGCACCGTTTCGATGCGGAACAGCGGCAACTGCTGGCGGCGATTTTGCAGATCGGGCTGGCTTGACCGTACCACAATGCGACATGCTCCACGGTAAGCCCTTGAAACAACGCCCGAGGAATTTGCGTGTCAAAACGATGGCGACGACATCATTGAAGGAACCAGGGCAATCCGCATCTGCCACGATCAGAGGCACTCAAAAGGCCATACGGCAGAAGAGTTAGTCGCTCTGTTGAAGGATTTCGAGGATTGTCCGGGCTAATCGGGCCTCTTCGACAGCGGTGCTTTGACCGGAGGAAAGATCCTTAATTTGCCAGACTCCCTTGGCGAACTCATCCGATCCGGCGATGAGGGCAACCCGAAAACCTTTGCGATCCGCGTATTTTAGTTGTTTGCCCAGTTTGGTGGCTTCAGGATAAACCTCAGCAGGAATCCCTTCCGTGCGGAGCAGACGGCCAATGCGAAGGTAGTCGCCCAGACGGGTTGAATCAAACTGTGTCACGAGGACGGGAGCGGGAGTGGCCTGGGAGCCAATCAGATTCAACTCTTCCATCGCGGTCAGTAATCGATCGAGGCCAAGGCTTGCACCAACTCCCGGCAACGGTTGCTTGGTGAACAGACCCGCCAAATTGTCGTAGCGTCCACCCGAACAGACGCTACCGATTGTCGGCAAGTCGGAGAGAAATGTTTCAAAAATTGTTCCGGTGTAATAGTCGAGGCCGCGTGCGATAGAAACATCGAGTTTCACACGCTCCGGCGGAATACCAGCCGTTTTCGAAGCGGAAAACAGCTCCTGCAGCCGATGGATTCCTGCGAGGCCAATTTCGTTCCCCTCGAGCCATGGCGTGAGTTCATCCAGCGTGATGTTTGGATTGGCAATGTCCAAGACTTGCCGGGCCTGTGTTTCGGTGACGCCGATTCGTTCCACCATCTCGGCCACGACAGACTCAACGCCAATTTTTTCCAGCTTATCGAGAGAACGAAGCACGGCGACCGTTTTGTCGACAAGGCCGAGCCTGTCAAGCACTCCGTTCAATACCAGTCGATTGTTGACGCGAATGGTGAACCGTTCAAATCCGAGAGCAACCATTAAATCGTGAATGACCAATAATGTTTCGACGTCCGACCCATTGGCTTCGGTGCCGATGGTATCAAAATCACATTGCACGAACTCGCGATAGCGGCCTCGTTGCGTGTTTTCGCCACGCCAGACGGGGGCGATGTGATAGCGTTTGAAGGGAGTGCCGATTTCGGCAAGATGTTGTGCGGTAAAGCGAGCGAGTGGTACGGTCAGGTCGAACCGCATCGCGACGTCGCGATTGCCGCCGTCTTTAAATTGAAAGAGTTGTTTGTCGGATTCTTCGCCCCCTTTTCCCGTCAAAATCTCAGCATATTCCAAAGCCGGAGTATCGATGGGACTAAAGCCGTAACTGCGAAACACGCGACGAGAGATGTCCATCAGTCGCTCGCGGACGAGCATGGTTTCGGGAAGATAGTCACGGAAGCCTTTGAGGGTCCGAGGCGTTATCAAGGGTTGAGTCACGATAGATCGGTGGTCTCTCGTTAAAGATTAAAACGGATCGAGACGGAAATCGTTCCGTTCAGGGAGGCTCAGTTGAGTATCGGTAGGCTCGGCAGATTCATTTCGCCGCGTTTCTTTTTCGGCTGTGGTTTTGGAGGAAGAATCGCTTCCGCGTATTCCCAGAGTTGCTCGGGCGCTTCAAAAAATTTATCGTAACAGCCGTTATTTCCATACTCACAGTTATCCGTCGAATAATCCCGACAAATCTCCGGACGAGTCTGGTAGATCCCACACATGTTGTCCTCTTGCAAGTGGCGACAGTCTCCGTGAACGCAAAGGTACCAAACATCTTCGTCCACAAAAATGGATGTCCGCCCGTGCATGATGTACCAACGCATGTGATCAAAGTCCTGCCATGTCTTCGGCTTATCGATCGGCAATGCGAAATAGCGGCAGCATCTTGCCGTACAATATTGGCACAGCACTTCCCCGGGCTTGAGATCTTCTCGACGAACCTCGGACTTGGCCATTCTTCAACCCTTCAAAAATCGGAAATCAACGAATGGGCGGTCATTTAAACAGCAAATCACCGGTCATGAGATTAGTGACGATCAGGACTCAAAAGAACAACAGTCCATCGGCAAGACAGACACCGCAGAATGTGACACGAGTTCCTTTTGAAGAGCGGAGTCTATCAGGAACAGGCGGATTCAACCAACCGGTGTCAACAGAGCGTTTTCTCTTGTGAGCGGTACTCGCTTAGCTCCGGCGTTTCAAGAAGTCGTTTGAGAACGAGCGATTCCCTGAAACGCTCTGGCAGAGAAATTAGGACTCGGCCTTTTCCAAAATCGCGTTCAGCCGATCGGCAATAATTTTTTCTTCGCCGAGATGCAAACAATGGACAGCGATGAGGATTCCCTTGCTGCCCGTGCCGGCAACACGTCCCAGCAAGATTGCCGGGTCGCTCGCAGCCAATGCGGCCGTCACTTCCTGCGGTGTGATCTTGATTCGCGTTTCGTTCCAACTCACAATGACATGTGGTTGATGGTTGGAGGTGACAGGGACGATGCGTTCGAATTCGACGGTCGAAACATGTTGCAGGGCTTGTTCGATGACCGTGATTCGACGCTCCATTTCGTGCCATTCGGCTTGGTGATCAAGGGTCACGAAACGATCAATTGCAGCCAGCAAGGCCATCATGTCTTCTTTTCCGACTTTCATCATTCTCCCAATCGTGGGAGCGTATGGATTGGCATTCAGCTTGGCGGTTTCAATCAGATCCTTTCTTCCCAAGAGCAAACCCGTGTCATTGGGGCCTCGTATTGCCTTTCCGCCACTGATGGCAACCAGATCAAATCCCATGCGGTTGTATTCGGACAATCTCTCCACCGGAGGGATATCCGCGGAGGCATCAAGCAGTGTCGGAATCTGGTGACGACGGGCCGCGGCGATCCAGTCCGCTCGAGTGATTGTGCCGTCTGTGGCATTCATGAAGAACATTAGTGCGGAATTCGGCCCCACCACGCGATCAATATCAGCGACCGTCTCGACATCGATCAGCGTTGTTCCAATCGCTCTTAACTGGCTGTCGTAGCCAGAATGATGAGACTTCTGAAGAATGACTTCGTTCCGCAGACCTCTGGTGTCGGGGAGCCGGGGAATGCGTGAGAGATCTGGAAGTGTGACGACTGCGGCGGTTGCCAACAGCATTGCTCCCGCCGCTCCGGTTGTGACCAACGCCGCCTCGACACCAATCAGGCCCGCAATACGTTGCCCCACCTTATTGTGCAGATCGAGAATATTGACGAAATCCTTTGAGGCATCGATCCATGCCGCAACGACCTCGGCAGGCATGACGGAACCGCCAAACACGGTCACGTTTCCTGTCGCATTGATCATCGGTCGGATGCCCAGGGCAACATAATTGGATTGACGACTGGGGTTCTCGTCCGTGGAGGAAGCCTGCGCGTGATGCTGTGCCAGAGGACCAGCAATGGCGGCCCCGGCACCCGTCTTCAAAATCGTGCGGCGAGTGAATTTGTCAGAACCATCAGAACCCATTTGCCAACCTCAGAATGAATGTCTCAGCCCGTTGCAGATCAACGTGACGTCGGATCGACCTCAGGATCGATGAAAAACGGAAACCTCAGATTATTCAAATCATGGCCGGATTATTCAAACCATTCCCACCGTGTCGCTCGGCCGCGTGACGCAGAGGCCTCTTGCCCATTTTTTTTAACCGTCGGTGATGTTGAGTGATCTGGCGGCCTTGGGGGATTCGTCGGTGTTTGTTAATACACGCCTTCTTGTCAGGAGCCACAGAAAACGGATTGCGACCGACTGTTGTGAAAAGCATGCTACAATCCGGCGTCGAAAGATCGGCCTTGAAGACATCCCCGATTCCCAAGTAAAAAAAGTTTGCCATGAAGCAACCCGGATTTTGGCGTAGCGTGACTCATGCTTGGGCAGGCATCGTCTACACCTTTCTGACACAACGCAATGCCCGGTTTCATTTGACTGCGGCTGTGGGTGTCTTTTCCTTGGCCATTTGGCTGAAAATTGATCCGATACGCTGGGCGATCTTGGTACTAACCATCGGTGCCGTCTGTGCCGGAGAAACCATCAATACCGCTACGGAAGCGATTGTCGATCTGCTCTCTCCAGAGTGGCACGAAAGAGCAAGAATTGCCAAGGATGTCGCTGCCGGAGCGGTCTTACTTTTGGTGATGACGGCCGTCGTGGTCGGCATGATTGTCCTCGGACCGCCCCTGTGGATCCGGTTGATCCCCAGACGCGGATAGTCTGCCTGTCGGTTCGCGGTGATTCTGAGTTCGTCCTGAAAGTCGGAGAACACGCCGCGACTGTTAGTTTCGTCTCCAAGCCGTTTTTTGCGTTGTCGTCGCTTCTTCACCATTGATGAATCGGTAGCCGGTGCCTCGAACCGACAGGATATACCTCGGCCGAGCGGGATCCGGTTCGATGAGCTTACGCAAACGGAGGACAAAATTATCGATCGTACGCGTGGTGACATCGGCATTCTGGTCCCACACGTCCTCCAAAATTTGATGCCTGGGGAGCACGTCGCCCTGGTGTGCAATAAAGTATCTTAGAAGTTGCATTTCCTGAGTCGTCAGGCTTTGGCGACGGTCACCAACAACAACTTCGAACGATTGCGGATCGAGTCGAAAATGCTCGTAGTCGAATTTTTCGACAACGCTGGCGGGATCGCTCGTTCCCTGTGTCGCATTGACCAGAGTTTTGTGCCGCTCCAGCAGATTGCGAATGCGGTTGAGCAGTTCGGGAAGCGCAAAGGGCTTGGTGATATATTGATCCGCCCCGCAATCGAAGGCGTGCATCTTGTCCTCACTCAGAGTTCTCGCACTGAGAACGAGGATCGGAACCAATCGATCGACGAGGCGTACCGCCTTGCAAATCTCGTAACCGCTCATCCCCGGTAGCATCAGATCGAGAATCACCAAATTCACCGTTTCCGACTGAAACAAGTGGAGTGCGGTGGGGCCGTCGCCCGCGAGAAGGACATCGTATCCCTCCTGCTCAAAGTTGAATTTCAATCCACTGGCAAGTGCTTCTTCGTCTTCAACAATCAGAATACGCATAGTAATTCGCCGGGATACTGGTTATGGATAATCACTCGGCATGGGTCTTGTGAGAATTGTCAGCGACGTACGCCGCGTGAGATTCCTGGGCATTGTTCTTTTCCTGTCGTTCCTCTTTTGCTCGCTTTCCTGGCAAATCGACTTCGAAGACGCTGCCAGGCTGACCGAGTTGTTCATGGACACTGACGCGCCCTTTCATTTGGCGAACGAGGGTATTCACAATGTAAAGACCTAACCCCGTCCCCTTTTGTCGCCGCGTTAATTCACTTCCGGCCCGAAAAAACATTCCGAAAATTTGTTTTCGCAACTCGGGGGGAACCCCCTGTCCATTGTCGGAAATTCGAGTCACGACGCGCCCGCGATCCGTCACACGGACGGTGACTCCGATCCGCGGCGGATCTCCAGCGTATTTAATGGCATTGTCCAACAGATTTCGAAAGACCGTTTCCACGACGAGTGGGCGTGCCTCGAGCACAGCGGGATGAATATCATAGTCGAGCGTCTCCACCTCGTCCCGCTGATGATGGGCACAGGCCGCCTGACCACATCGCCGAAGCATTGAGTCAATAAAAATACTTTCCGGATCCGACTGTTCGCCGATGGCATCGATCCGACCGACCTCGAGTAACTGTGTGATCAGGTGATCCAGTCGCTCGAGTTCCTGATCCATGACTCGATAAAATTTGCCACGCTGCTCATCGGAGACCGGACGCATTTCCAGTGTTTGCAAATAGAGTTTCAGCGATGCGATCGGCGACTTTAGCTCGTGTGTCACGCTATCCACAAAGTTCGCCTGACGCTGATTCAGGCGAACCTCTTTGATCATCAAAAAAAGATAGAATGACAGACCAACAAGAATCAACGCAAATAATGCGACGCCAACGATCAATGCCCCCCACGGTGCGGCTTGCGCCAAAAGTACAATCCAATACACCATCAGCAACACGTTCAGCGTCATCAAAACGACGCTTAGCGTAATAGGCAGTCGAAGCGTTGTGCGGGTCCGAAGCCGTGAAGAGACCACAATAAGCTCCAACGACAGGTTTCAACAGATTCTCAACCGCGTCGCAACTTCGATCTCACGTCGAAACATTGAGGCTGTTGTCTTGCGGCAACACTCAAAATCGTTTCGCCGAATTCACCCACACGATTTTTGGAGACTCGGTGAGGAACGGGCGCCCAGCGTCTCACACACGGTTGCCGACGCCGACTCACCTCGACAAACAACCCGTGTCTCAAGGGGATTTCAAACCCTGTTGAGGGCCGACTCAATGCAGACTCCAATTCGGCAAATTTGATCACCGTCGGCTGCTAAAGGACTCGCCGACAACAGGATCCACTCCGTTCCCCAATTGCGTAGCTTCTGTTGGATCTTCAAGGATTCAGAGACCCATGTCCGCTCTCGATCCTCCAACCGTCGACCGTTTTCTTGTCATTCCACCAACAGGAACAGTTGTTCCAAACGGCGTTTGATCATCGATTGAGTTGCCAGAAGCGGATTACAACGTGTTTCATTATCATCAGCATCACGATTGAGTATCGATCACGGACGGTACTCGGTGTCGATTGTTACTAACGTATAACCGGTGTTATGGGGAACGATCAACCGCGGGGAAGGGGAGTTGAACGGAGGTGGGCTCGATGTCTTCCCCGTCCTTTTTCTTGTCGCGTTTTGTTCGTTTTTCGTCCGCCCGTTGACGCTTTTCCTGTTCTCGTTGACGCTTGGCGTAGGTGTTTTGGTTCTTGGCGATGGCAATCTCCTCCAATGATTCTCGTCAAATCGACGATCCAATACGTAGCCGTACAGGTTACACAGGGCAAAACAGGATCTGATGCAGAATTCTCACTATAAACGAACAACGACTGTTCGGGAACGCGATAAGGGGTTCTTTATTGTAAAAAACGGTTAAAAAATGGATTCGAAAGAACAATCCAAACGCAGGTTTTATGTCAATGAATCACAGCAACGTTAGTTCTCGATGACGCGTTGTATGACCACAACAACGACGGTTGAGAACACTCGCGAGCGGCTTTGTGGAATACCACTCGCCCACGTCATGAACCAACCTCGCGTTGGCGATTTTGGCAGTCTCCGCGATGGAGTGAACGGCTGCCCAGCGTCCTTTGAACGACAATCCTCCGCAATGGATTTCCATCAGATCCCACGAGGACAGGGACAAACAGACGCTCAATGCCTGTGGTTCGCACAGGACACCGTGCCTCTCTGGATTGCCCTCAAGACCTCACGTAACTTCGGTCGTTCGGAACGCAGCGTTCACATCGGAACCAGGCATCGTCGGCACGAAGTTGGATCGATCTCTCGGATTATCTTCGAGCGGTTGAGCCCTGCTGTCCAACCGTCGAGTCCCGCCGACTCGAGTGGCGCCCTACGAATTTCTGTTTCGCGGGTCACGACCTGGGCCGGAGATTGTCGTTGCTTTGAATGAGACCGCCGACAACCAAAGTTCCTCGGGAGTCGATCCTTTTCGCATGCCGAGAATGCGGCATACTCCGGCTTCCCCGAGGACGTCTCATTCCATGCGACGTCGATTGATGCCGCTTCAGAATTCTGGCAGCGATGTCGGATCTGCCCCCCCCCACCCGGAATTTCGGACGTCATTATTCTGAGAATCGGTTTGCCGTTGGATCCGCCGATTGGCGGCCTGTGAAAAAACGATCGCCGACACACCGGTCATTTGTCCGACGGACTTTGGTGGAACATCTTCCCTTAACGGATCCGAGGTGAGCCGGAATGGCATATCTCCATCGGCCAGATTCAGAGTCGGGGGCAAGGCGAGTGTCGTACCGGGGCCGCTGTTGGGAAGATATCGATGAACACGGTTCATGCGACACCGTGCGAGCCAATTCCATCTCGGAGAACGCCCACTCCAGATTCCGCCTCACGAGAAAATCGGCAAGTGGACACGGCAACGTCACGCGTGATGATCTCGGTCGCAACCCCCGAATGTGGGCCTGTGTCTGCGCGAGCCACAACTGGGGTTGGCTCAATATCATCTCAATTCTATACTCCCCGTCCATTCGCCGTGGAGATTGGCGAGTGTGCGTAAATGACGTTTTCTTGGCACGCCCGAGCAGGGAGGCATCGCGTGGACAAGGTTCTTGTAGCTGGTATCGAAACTGTCGTTGGGGGAAACCTTGCCGCAGGGTTTTCCGAAAATTCACTCGTGACAGGCATCAGTCTGAAAGAGTCGATTCAAATTACAGGAATCAATCTGGAATCTCGGATTCCCTCGACTCCTGAAACGGTGCGTCAGTTAATTGAGCGAGTGAATCCCGACCGAGTTGTATTTTGTGGTAACACCTCACGCTCATGCTGGGGCGAAGAGGCTTCAGTGGACGAGTCGGATCTGGAGCAAGTGAAATCTTGGATCGCCGCTGCCAGCCAGGTCGGTTCTCAATTCACCTTGATCTCCTCGGACGCAAGTTTTACTGGCCCGTGGATGTTCCATTCAGAGAACGGCCACAGCCTTTGCTCGAGCACATCCGGATTAACGGTCCGAAACATCGAAGAAACGGCACTGCGAGAATGTCCTAATGCTTTGATTCTCAGGACCAATGCCTTTGGCTGGCAGCCGGGCGGCCGGCCCGGTTGGATCGAATCATTGATGACTAGCTTAGAGCGATGCGGAGACACGCATCTAGATTGTATACGGCATGCGACGCCGATTCTGGCCTCGGATCTCGTCGGCATCATCGTTGCCGCATGGGCCAATGGTTTGAGTGGCATCTATCACGCCTGCGGTGCTGAACGAGTCAACCCGCTTCAATTCGCGAGCCGTTTGGCACGGCAATTCAATCTCCCGATTCCGAAAACATCGAAAATGGAGTCATTGGTGGAACCTGCGATCGGATTCGGATGTGGCGAGACATCACTACAAACCCGCAAGATCCGACGTGCCTTAGAAGTCTCTATGCCAATGCTGGACGAAGGGCTAAAACGCCTGTTTCAACAGCAAAATAATGGACATCAAGACAGGGTCATTGGCCGAAACACCGTTCCACTCGTTCGCGTCGCCTAACAGCCTGCCCGTTTCCCCCCCGTTTTCACGGGGGGCTTTTCTGTGTTGTCGAATGCACATCAGTCCTGCGCACTCGTTCAACAAGGAACAGAACTTCAGTGGTTTCCAGTAACGCAGGCATGTTTTCTAAACCGGCGCAGATCGAAGGTCATCGATTGGCACGAGAAAACTTCGACACACGATCCACAAACGTCAGCTTGTGGTAGGTCGTCGCGTTACACTGGATATCCAGCCTCTTTATTGAAAATCACACGCGATGCCTGATAAATAGGCACTTTGCGTCGTTGAGTTTCACGATGGATCAGGGGATTACAGAAACCGATCGTTTTTCGGGGATCACTCCGCGAACGATTGCCTGTAATGACGGCACTCGTGATAATCATAATGCAGGGAGAGAATAGGCTCGAGATATCATCAGGGAATGGCAACAGCATGAACGAACCGCATTCGACGACCTCCGTTCGATCGCCCGATTTGATCTTAAACGGCATGATAGGCAGCGGACCTGCGATGCAGCAGGTCTATCGTTTGACACGGCAAATTGCGTCAACGACGGCGACAGTACTTCTGTTGGGTGAAACCGGAACCGGCAAGGAACTCGTCGCTCGGGCTTTGCATGAACTCAGTCCGCGAGCCACCGGTCCGTTCATACGGGTCAACTGCGGGGCACTGAGTGAAAGCCTGCTGGAAAGTGAATTGTTTGGTCATGTCAGGGGTGCGTTTACGAGTGCCAACGAAAGTAGGACCGGCCGATTCGAAGCGGCACATGGGGGAACGATATTTCTCGATGAGATCAACTCCATGAGCTATATTTTGCAGGTCAAGCTGTTGCGTGTGCTGCAAGAACAGGAGTTCGAGCGTGTTGGCGACACGAAGACAATTCGTGTCGATTGTCGAATCGTTGCCGCGACGAACCGCGACCTGTTAGACGAGATTGATGCCGGCACGTTTCGTGAGGATTTATACTACCGACTCAACGTCATCCCGATTTACCTTCCCGCGTTGCACATGCGACCGGAGGACATTCCGGATCTGGTTGAATTTTTCGCCAAAAAATATGCCACGAACAACAACCGCGCGGCACCCAAGATCGCGTCCGACTTGATCTCTATGCTGCAGGCTTATTCTTGGCCTGGCAATGTACGTGAACTTCAGAACTACATGGAGCGGGCGACCGTTCTATGCACCGATGATGTGCTGACGCTGTCGCTGTTCCCACCCCATGTTCGCGGCCTGGCTCCGATCCGCTTGGGTCGTTCGAAGTTTGGTGGTCTCTCGACAACCTGCAGCGAATTCGTGACACTCGGAATCATGGAATCTGGCGAGGAGTCTGAAGACGTTCACCAGCGAATCGTTTCACTTGTGGAACGAGAATTAATCTTACAAGTCCTCAGAACATGTCAGGGAACGCAGACGAAAGCAGCGTTAAGACTAGGAATCAATCGAAATACTCTGCACAAAAAGATCACGGATTACGGTCTGGAATCAGAAGCCAGATAACGTGATCGGATCCGCACTCAGTTTGAGGGATATTGCCAGGTTTGATGGCGATCGACTGATTGAAGCACGGATAAAATCGCGTGCTTGGTAGCTGGGTGAAGTTGTCCCGAGGAGTGTCTGAAATGCCCAACGTCAATCTTTTTTGTTTTTTTGCCAGCTATTTGGTGGCGTTGGGGTACGACATCTTTCGATTGCGTTCAAGGTCCATCTGGAGCCGGTGGATTTCTCTGTCGTTTGGTGTTGCGGGACTCGTGGCCCAGACGATCTACCTGTTGTTGCGTTCCAGTCAGGCCCAGCAACCACCCCTTCTTAGTTCTGCGCACGACTGGCTACTGGTTCTGGCATGGCTCGCAGTCCTGACGCATCTCTTTGTTTCGTTACTCGATTCCAAGATTGCAACGGGACTCGTCGTCTGGCCAACCGTGTTGATACTGATCATCGCCTCGCGTTTTGTGACATCATCCCCCAGTCATGTCCTCGATTTTCATCGCGGTTGGAAGATGCTCCACGCCTCCATGCTTGTTTTTGGAACCGCGTCAATTTTGCTCGCCTTTGTTCTCAGCCTGCTTTATCTGTGGCAGCATCGGAGACTCAAACATCGGCAGACGCTGGGAAGTGGACTGACTTTACCGAGTCTCGAATGCTTAGAACGCTTCAACCGATGGTCGATTCTCATCTCCGTACCGCTGTTGACGTTTGGAGTCGCCACGGGCATCGGTTTGACGGTATTTGCAAATCACGATGCCGCACCGACGTGGACGGATCCGGTTGTGCTGGGTGGAAGCGGGATGTGGTTTTTGATGAGTGGCCTGCTGGCATGGTTGTTGTCGCAACAACGGACCCCCGGTCGGCAGGTGGCCGGGTTGACGGTCTGGTCCTGCGGGTTTCTGCTCTTCATGCTAGTGGGCCTGCAAGTCTTGACGGAGACACTGCAGATGCCCTCATTGCACGGAGCCGACATGACACGTGCGCCTCGTCACAGCAATTCCAACGGCCGTTGAAAATTTATTGGAGCAGACGCTTCTGTCACAATTTCATTCCCAGGAGGTCTTGATCGGCAGGCCGATCAAGACGGTTTGCACAAGTCGAGTGGCCCGCGACAAGGCCATGGCTGCCGTCGACCACAACGAAAAATAGCCCTGTGTCAGAATGAGGATTTCTCCCCAGCATTTGCCCGAATGATGAATCGAGACTCTGCGTGAATTTGATCGTCCTTTACTGTACTCATCAAACAACATCTCTGGCTGTTCGTGAACGTCTTGCTTTTGCGACTCGCGAACAGTTGACGAGCGGGTACAGCGATCTGCGGCGTCGATTTCCTGAATCCGAAGTCGTTATCCTTTCAACATGTAATCGCGTGGAGTTGTATCTCGCACATTCCAGCGAGGACGCGGAAAAAACTCAGCAGTTACTCACACAATTTCTGTCCGAATTTCACGACATCGCCCTAGACGATTTCATCGGCGAGATCAGTGCCAGCTCGGGAACAGAAGCCGTTAGTCATTTGTTTGAGGTCGTTTCCTCGTTGAACAGCATGGTTCTCGGCGAACCACAAATCGTGAATCAGGTGAAGGAGGCCTATCGCATGGCCGAGGAGCATGCGGCCTGCGGGCCGCTCATCCATTCCCTGTTCCAAAGCGCCATTCGAGTGTCAGCGCGAGTCCGCTCCGAAACAAGACTGTCCGAGGGCCGAGTTTCCATTGCCAGTGTTGCGGTCGGAGACTTTGCCAAAAGCATCTTCGATAATTTTTCCGACAAATTAGTGCTCACTATTGGTGCTGGAGAGATGGCCGAAGAAACGTTGCGATATCTCAAAGATGAGGGGGCTCGGCGTGTCGTCGTTATCAATCGCAGTCTGGAACGAGCCGAGCGACTGGCCGAGAAATGGGGCGGCCATGCTGAACCGTGGTCAGATCTTGACCTCTGGCTTGCCAAAGCCGATGTGATCGTGAGTACAACAGGTGCGGAACGACCTCTCGTTGACGCCGCCCGATTTCGGAAGGCCCGTTCCGCAACGAATGGGCGTACGGCCTTTATTCTTGACCTCGGAGCACCGCGAGATTTTGAGCCGTCGGTCGGAGAACTCGAGGGGGTTTTTCTGTATGACATCGATTGCTTGCGGCAGACCTGTGATGACAATCGACGGGCTCGAGGCTTGGAAATTGAAAATGCGAGGCGGATCATCTCCGAGGAAATTGCCAATTTCACGGCGGAGTTCCATCGTCGTGCAAGCGGCGATGTCGTCTCTCAATTAATGCAGGATTGGCACCAAATCAGCAGGGATGAACTCGATCGGCTCTTTGTAAAACAGACGCATTGGCTGACCAAAGACCGGGAAGCGATCGAAAGAACAGTAGAACGAATCGTCAATAAGCTGCTCCACCCTCCGCTCGAAATTCTTCGGAACGAGTCACGCGAAGGAACCCCTCATGGTTTGATCAATGCCCTGAAGAGATTGTTCCGACTGGAGGGCTGATACCTCTTCCGACAGGTTTGTTTTCGAATTCCTGCGAAAAGAACTGTTGGCCCGCCTTACGTGCTCTCGTGTTTTCATCGTCTGTGCCAAAAAGACCTGCCCCGCAGAAGCCGCCGCGACAGGCCGTCTGAATTGCCAACACAATGACTGCCAACACAATGACTGCCAACACAATGACTGCCAACACAATGACTGCCAACACAATGACTGCCCGCACAATGACTGCCCGCACAAGGACCGCCCGCACAATGACTACCATCGGCATATTCGCTGTCTGCCGCATTCGCCTCGAGCGGTAGTCATGCGGCTGCGTGTTGCTCCCCAGGAGATTCCCCAATCCTGAGCTATACTTACCCGCGATCGGAGCGTTTTGTTCACTTCAATCAGGCTTCGGATCAATCCGCTTTGTGACATGGACAGAGTTTTGCGTGAACGCTGCTCGACAATGTGCTCTTCATTATTGAATTCATGACCCCGTGGCATTACCGCGTTCGACGAGACCGTTCTGTAGGCAACGCCACGGCTGCAGGCCGCTTGCCTGTTGATCGAAGGAGGCGTTCGGATTTTTATGTTCAACCAATCAACAACCGTTGAGGAAGCCCTTGTGATCGATGATTTTCGAGGCAATGCAGCACAGGATCACAATGCGATTAGTTTGCAAACGGAGTTGGTCTGTGAAGCCATCTTCGCCGATGATTCGCCAACCAACAGCAGCAACACACACGAGAAGGATCTGTATTCGGTGCCCAACGCACTTGAAGGAAATCGGACATTTGAGCTGGCGGAAATGCATCGACAGTTGGAGGGAAAGGACGAACTCATTTCTGCGTTGGTCGTTCAACTCGAGCACGTCGTCGATCAGATGGACCGCATGCAACGGAGCGGACACGAACGAGATCGGAGCTTAGCGACGGTGAAGTCAGCCGGACTTTCTGAAGATCACCAGCAGGTGATGAGTGACCTGCAGCGAGTCGTTGATCACTGGGAAACGCTTCAGACATCGAACATTTTCGGTCGGATTGAAACGGAGTTGTCCGAAATGCGATCACTGTTGGAGGGCCGGTCTCGAACGCTTTCCGTCAGTTCGATAGTTTCGTTGACCGCCGAATCAAAGTCCTATTGTTCCAATGAAACCAGCCGTTCCTCAACCACGGAAACCGGACAACTCACGTGTTCGAATACGGGGAATGCTGGATCGACTTGGGAAACAATGAAACGGGAGCTGTTGGGTGAGGGTCAGACAGATCGACCTCTGAGCGTCGTTCCGGTAGAAACCTGCACTCACGAGACAGCCGATGGTGAGGCAGACTTCGATTTGATGAGCGTGACAGCTCCACTACCGATCGGATTGGATTTGGCCACACGGGACGAATTAAAACGGGCCTGTGTTGACCGGGACGTTTATATCATCAAATTGACGCGGATGTTGAGATCACGGCGGGCGGTTTCGCTGCCGAAAAACGGGCAGGATATTGTGGAAATGTCCGAAGAGCAAAGTGCCCGTGTGAATCCGTCGGCCAACGCGTTGGAAGATCCCTTCCGCCTTGCGGAAGTTGAAATGTCACTCGAACGCGCCAGACTGTCGCGAGAACGTGTCCAATTAGAGACCGATCGGGAATCCATTCATCATCAGCTCAAACGCCTCGGGCTGACGTCTATTGACGATATGAACAGTATCACGGTCGAGAATGGCTCAGCATCCGAACGCCGTTGGATGCGATTTTTGGGTCTCAAACGGCACATCTGAAACAGTTCTGTCCGTCGGATCGAGGGGGCAAGAACGCATTCCAAGAACATCGCTGCTGTTTCTCAAAAGCACCGCGACATTCTGCGACTTTGATCTGGGCGAGGCTTGGACACCGGGCAATGACTTTCCTGTCGAACGATCACGGCCGGGTCAGTGATCAAGGATCGGCTTCCCTCGGTCTTTTTTTGTGCATCAAAACAGACCGGAAAAACAGCTCGGAATGAAATCAGTATCCCGACCTCAAAGATCGGGTTCGCCCGAGGCAAGGATGGTCTGTACAATCCACGAGCACGTTGCCCCAACAGACGAATCGGAGCCTGTCTTGCCGCGGATTCGAGCCGTGTTGGTCGAGGTGGTCGCAGTCGTGATCCACAGAGCGATCGTTCGATCCGTGCAAGGAGGGTCGCTGGAAATCTAAGCCAAGCCCTGTTCCCGATGCTGCCTATTGGTTTTTGAGGTGGCCGAAGCAGGGAGTCAATAAGCCGACTGGTGCTCGTCTCGATTCATGAGCCTGTGCCGCTCAGAAGCGTTGCAAATCAGAAGGGGGTCAACACCGTAGATGGTGACTCGCGTTGCGTCCTCGCCATGGGAACGATGACCGGAAAAAAGAGCAGAACCACAGGCCTATTGCTCCTGAACGCGAATCACCATGCGACTGGAGTGACCAGACGCCGTCCTAAGGCCAGTGCTGGGGACGCCCGAGCCGATCTTCGATGGAGCCCTCACCCTCCCTCCAGACCAACCAAGACCATCCATTGGCCTTGCAACACAAAATCCGCATCCATCGTCAACGTCGCCGCGTTCCAGAATGACACCAAGGACCGTCTCACTTCTGTCACAACGCAGCAGACTCGAACGAAGCATCCTGTCGACAGGACAATGTCCGTTCCCATCATGCCGGAGCGCCAAGACCAAACAGACCGTGATAACCGGTGTGAGGCCCCACAGGAAAGTCCTTTCACTCGACTCTCGAGTCAAGACCCCCAAGGGTCAAAATGTTCGACGAATCGCCATGATTCAGGGAGGAAAGGACTGACGCGGTTATTCCATTTGAGCTCGTCAGACACACAAAGGGGCCACCAGTCCCCCCATCTCTCTTGGGGAACGCTATGCCAAACGACGTTTCCATTACAGCCGATGCGTCCAGCCGAGGGGCTCCAGACGCGTGAAATACCGGTGATTTTCGGTCACGAAACAGCCGGTCTCCGCAGTGATGCTTCCAATTCTTGTGACGGGTGTGACATCCTCCCAACAGGATTCGAGACGCTGCGCATCACTGGGAGAAACGGCAAACAAGAGTTCGAAATCCTCACCGTCACTGAACGCACGCAGCAAGGCCGAACGTTCTGCTGTTGCTTGTTCCTGAGCAGCGTTGCTGATCGGAAGTCGGTGGGTCTCAAGAACGGCACCGACGCCGCTTTGATCCAACAGATGGTGCAGATCGGCCGCCAAGCCATCACTGATGTCGAGCATGGCATGAATCTCAACCATCTCCAGCAACCGTTTCACTTCACGCAGCCTCGGCACAAACGTGAGATGTCGTCCTGTAATACTTCCGCCGAGTGAGCCCGTGACGAACAGAGCGTCGCCGGGTTTTGCCCCCCGGCGGGTTATCGGACGTGAGCCCAGGGGTTCTCCGACCACAGTGACACTTACGACGAGCGGGCCTCGCCAACTGTTCGTGTCGCCACCCGCCAAGACCACATCGTATTCGTTTGCTAGTTCTAGCAAACCTGTGTGAAGCTGCTTAGCAAACTCGACACCTCGATCCATCGGCAGCACGATCGAGACGAATGCGGCCGTCGCCCGCCCTCCCATCGCGGCAATGTCACTGAGATTGACCGCCAGTCCCTTTCGGCCCACCAGTTGGGGAGTTGCTGGAGGAAAGGCAAAGTGAACGCCTTCCGCAAGCATATCTGTGGCCACGAGCAGTTCGCCTCCTGAAGAGGACTTGATGGCTGCAGCATCGTCACCGATGCCAAGTGTCACTGGATCACGGTCAATGACTTGGCGACGAATCCAGTCGATAAGTTCGAACTCGGGACGATCCACGGTGAGCAGTCCTGACGGTGAGAGTTCCATGAATCCGGCCCCGTCGTGATGTCGATGCTCGGCACCGGATACCAACGCGTACGCCGGAGTGTACAACAAACAAAAACACCCGGGCATCATCGGAATGATACTCGGGTGAAAAAGATTTCAGATCGCAACTCGTCCAAACTCAGATGACGCGTTTAACGATTGTCGATTGCAATTCGAGGAGGAGCAGCGGCAGCGACAGACAAATAGCCGTACCGCGTTTCCGTACCGCGAATCACAAAAAATTTCATGGAGACCGGGCCGTCTGTGATCTGTGCATGCGGTTGACGCAGAATCCAGTCGATGTTGTCTGGCAAGACCGTCTCCCACTTATCCAAACCAACCAGAATATCACCCTTGACGATTCCGTTGTTAGCCGACGGTCCGTCGGTGCGAACATCTGTCACTCGCAGTCCACCTCGATATTTGGGCCCGACAACGCTTTTTTGGCTATCCGGAAGAGCGACGAATTTCAGTCCCAACTGCGACCAATATTTTTCGTCGGCGACACTGTCGCTTTTGACGACCGGTCGTACGCTCAGAGGTTCCGAATGCGAAACCACGCGGCCGCCGGTGTATTCGCCAAGAACCAACGTTATTTTTTCCAATTTGTCGCTGCGGCGAACGGTGACTTCGACTTTATCGCCGACATGATGTCCCAACAGAGATCGTTCCCAGTCCGCCCCGTCCGCGATATCCACATCACCCGCATGCAGGATTACGTCCCCAGCCTTCAGACCCGCGGTGGCGGCTGGACTGTCCGGATGAGTCCCATCTACGAGGAGCATCCGCGAAGTGGCATTACTGACATTCTTGGGAATCAACCCGTGATAGGTCTTTTCCAGATGTTCGATGCTGATCAACCGTTCAACAATCTTCCGAACGTCATCGATCGGAATCGCAAAACCTATCTTTTGAGCGTTGGCCCGGATTGCCACATTGATGCCAATCACTTCGCCATCAATATTGACCAGCGGCCCTCCACTGTTGCCAGGATTGATGGCCGCATCCGTTTGAATCAGATTTTTATAGAACTGAGTCTCGTTGGCTTCGACATCACGACCGAGTGCGCTGATGTATCCCACCGTCGCAGATCCTTCGTATCCGAATGGATTACCAATCGCAATCACGGGTTCACAGACCATCAGATCAGAGGAGGTGCCGTATGGAATGACTTTGAACTGTTTTGAACCTTCGATCTTGATGATCGCCAAATCATGATCGCGATCAACGTTGATTCTTCGAGCCAAGTAACTGCTCTTGTCGGCGAATTCAACGCGAATGGTGTCCACGTCCGCCACGACGTGGTGGTTGGTTATCATATAGCCACGTTCGTCAATGACGACGCCTGTCCCCATGCCGTTGATCTTGCGACCTTTCTCGGACGCAAACACATTGTTTTGAGGATTGGCCGACTTCTCCGTGTGGATATTGCCCACAGAGGGAATGGCCCGCGCTGCAGCCTGCGTTAAGGGTGTCCGGCGATCGCCCGCTTCGAGAGCGACTGCTCCCGTCAAGAGGATCAGTGCACTCCGAGCAGTCAGGAATGGAAACCAATGTGTCATTGGAAAGGTCTACTCATGGGCCGCTTGGGTTTGATCAAGGTGCGTACGGACTTTGCGTGAGCTACATTCCTGAGATGACAAGCCTCTCACCGCTCAATTCAAGAAATTGAACTTTGGGATACTCGTTGGGATCGGACAACCAAACCACCGAAACGGTCTCAGAGTACGATCCCTCATCTCTCCACGGGGCTTGACATCGACGAAGTCCCGTCTCACGCTGAAAGCAGAACCCGCGATCGCGCACAGACCACCCAACCCGACCGATTGAAAGCCTAGGGTATTTGGAACGCGAAATTGCGTTTGAGTTGTGTTGTTCTAACTCAACCGATAAAGCTTGACTTAAGTTTGAACAGCGTCACAAATGTTTTGGACACTGCTCGAACAAAGTCCGATGTCATGTCCCTTCTGTTTCGGCAGAAAGCGACAAATCAAACTCATCCGTCTCAACTGTTGAAAAGCCTCCGCCATGCACCGATCACGCCGTGAGCAACTCCAAGAAATGCTCGCATCCGAACCGGATGACTCATTCCTGCATTACGCCCTCGCTTTGGAGTTGGCTAAAGAGGGTGATCGAGCGGCTGGCTTGGAACGGCTTTCCGAAATGAACGTCCGATTTCCCGATCACGTTCCCGCATACTTTCGACGTGGGCAACTGCTCGCGGAAGGCCACGAAAATGAGGCCGCTCGAACTGTTTTGACGCAGGGAATTCTCGCGGCCAATCGGACCGCTGACGATCATGCGGCAGCGGAAATGCGAGAACTATTCGAATCGCTTTTGTAGCCATCTGCCCACAGGCTCTCATCCCACGTCACGATCAGAAATTCCCCCATGTTGCGTCGCTTTAGAACAGAGATTTGACGCAATTCGGAAGCGCGCTGGAATCGCCTCGGGCACGTGCAAACAATCAACAGAACAGCCGTTCGGTTGTTCGAGAAACACTGTTTCAGCGGCCGAGAAAGCTCGCGAGGAATTGCAGGAATTCGCTGCCACTCATCGCAGAAAAGATTTGCGTGCCACGACACGGGTGCAACAATCGCTCGACACCCGTCGGCGTGGCTGCCCGCTCCATGCCGTGAATTCAGAAAGTCCCACCTCGGCTGATCACTCATCGGGCTCGTGCCAGGTGAGATATTTCGGAGGATTCATCAGACGCTATTGCCGTGAATGTGTATCGCTTAGGCTGTCTGGATGGCATGGGTCGTGTTTGCTGTTCGTAGAGACAAATTCCAGACCACTTTTTGAATTGGCGTCGAACTCAATGATCCGCTCTGATTCGCAAAATGAGATTGAGGGCAAATCACGGTTTTGAAGCGTGTTCTCTTTGCGAACCAATCCCGTGGACGAATGCGAGTTGCTGTTTTTCTGCATGCAGAACGTCGTGATTTTGGGGATCGCCGGTGAATTTTGGAACAGCCAACCGTGCGGACTTCTGATCGCAATCAGCGCCACGAAAGGACCTCCGAAACCGGTCTCCGTCGGCGAACACCATGTCGCCCCCTAAGGCCTTTCCTGCTCAGGGTGAGTCACCGTCGAGGGCACGATTTTGCCGCTCGAGTGTGTGCCTTTGGCGACGTGTTCCGCGCTGTTATTCGATCCGCAAGTCGCCTATAAAATCTACCGAGGAGTCTCGATGTCCAGTCGGCGATCAAACAGAAAGGGTTCCGAGGGATCGTCGGTGACAGTCACTAAAACAGGGGGATTCCGTCCGACTTGATCTGTCTGGACTCGCATCAGATTGGGAGCGCGCCACGCCTTCTCGACTTGCCAGACGTGACCATCCGCATGCAGATAGAGGACCGGTTTCTGCCATTCTTGACAATAGGTTGTCAGCTGCTGAAAAAAGAGTTCGTGGTCGGGCCTAGGCATCGCCTGCGCCAGGAGTACAGCACTGCGTGTGTCTGATTGGTGCCGCTGAAATTGTTCTTTGACCCAGTCGGCATCATGTTGTAGTCGACTGGCCCATTCCTCCTTGTCGTGAACTCGACCACCGACGATGTTTAGCCCAATCACCAAAACACCCTTCGCCACAAAGGCGAAGTTTTCAGGCCGAACGGACTGCTTTTCAAGTAGAGGTGCGTCAGGAAAATACTGCTCGAAGTTGCGAAAATTGCGGTTCCAAAATTCAAGACCCTCACTGGGGTTGTCGAGATCGTTCCATTCGTTATCTCCTAAGACGACCAAAACCGGCCGCTTTGACTTCTTTAAAAGAGTCGCGACGGCCGTATATTGAGATTCCGGCCATGTCTTTTTGGATCCGCTGACCACGTCACCCAAGTGGACCAGAAACTCACTTTTTCCATCTTGACTGACACGGTCGAGATATCCTGCCAATACCGGCTCTTCCTCAGCGGAATAGGGACCGCAGCCAGTGGCCGCAAACCAAAGCGGTTCGGCGTGAAGGGGAATCGATAACGCGGACAAACACAGAATCGACACAAACAACAGACGCAACATGAGCGGTTCTCCGAACAGAGTTTTTCGCGTTTGGCGGTTGGCAGAGAAGGGACGTTTGTTTTGAAATCAAACAGCGGGCGTTCGTTTCCAGGTTGCCAATAGCCTATCCGATTCATGGGCCCCAAGGGGAGCCGATCCGCTCGTGAACGGACTCTGCTGGGCGACGGCTCAGAACGGACGAATTTCGCGGGTGACGCTCAAGCCGCCGTCGGCTGCCCACGGCGGCACAACACATCACCGACCGTTTGTTAAAAACACTCGAGACTGGCATTACTGGTTCACTGTCTTGGAGCACGCTCAACCGCCGGATTTTGTTGTCTGCCATAACGTGATTGACTCGCCTGCGCGTACTTCAGAAACAAAAAACGTGCGAGCGTTAGGCGACGTCGTTCGATTCGGAGACGGCCTGAAGCGAGATCACAGGGACCGCAGCACACAGAGTCTTGTCGTTGCCGTGGTCAATCTGGATCGTGGCGTGGCCAATTTCAAAATGCTTGTGTAATCCCTGATTCACTTCGTGGAGGAACGTGTCGTCGTGGGGGGGCTGAGGCATGACAAGGTGGACGGTCAACGCCACCTCGGTTGTGCTCATCCCCCAAATGTGTAAATCGTACACGGCCTGAACGCCCGCCAAGCCGGCCAGATAGGCTTCGACGGCAAGAGGATCGATCCCGGCGGGAACCCCGTCCATCGCGAGGTTGACCGATTCACGCAATAAACTCCAAGTGCTCCAGACAATGACGAGGCCAATCAGAATGCTCGTCACGGGGTCGAGCCACTGCCAACCCGTAGCGTGGATCGCGAAGCCGATAAAGACGACGCCGGCCGAGACAACGGCGTCGGCGGTCATATGCACAAACGCACCTCGGATGTTCAGGTCGTGCTGGCGGCTGGACATGAAGAGTAATGCGGTCGCGGTGTTGATGACGATGCCCGTCGCGGCAACCCAGATGACGGTGCTGATCACAACGGTCTCAGGGTGAAAAAAACGCCCGATCGCCTCCACAATAATCCCGGCGACGACGATTAGCAAAACGATGGCATTGGTGAGGGCGGCTAAGATCGAAGAGCGGCGCAAACCGTAAGTGTGGCGTTTCGTCGCTAAAGACTTGCCGACCTGTATCGCGCCCCACGCGATCAATAGTCCAAGCACGTCGCTCAAGTTGTGTCCGGCATCAGATAACAGAGCACAGGAATTCGCGGCCAAGCCATAGACGGCCTCGACAATGACGAAGCCAAGATTGAGCGTGATGCCGATCGCAAATGCGGCGTTATGGCTGGGCGGACGATGACAATGGCTGTGCTCCGGGCCCCTGTGTTCCTGCTGCTCGGTCATAATGCCTGTCGGATTTCCAAAAAAGAGTCCACAGAAACAGCGAGCGTGGTCAGTACCCATTCGACCGGTTGTTGCGTCTGATCGAATTCGAGTTTTACATGCGATCACCCGACCGTTCGAGTCGCAGACAAAAGTCTGTCCACGGGGACTGCGAGTTGGGATTTCTTTCCATCGAATTGAAAGGACTGGAACGATGACGGTGGTGATCTGGCAACGACAATCGAGCCAGAACTGCGCGACTCATGGGAAATCCGCTCCCGCCGATCGTCATCGCCTTAATGACCGAATTTAACTGCCGGAATTGACGACATTGGAGATGATCGACATTAACAGTCCAAGAATAACCGTCACATTCATAAAGGATAGCAACGCGTGTGCGAGTGCCACACGACGCACATGGCGGTTGCGAATCGTCACGTCCGATACCTGATAGCACAGTCCGATTGTGAACGAGAAATACATGAAGTCAAGCAAATCGGGGAGCTCGTCGTTCGGAAATTCGAGCGGCCACGGGCCAGTCGGTTCCTCACGCCGGATGCGAGGATCATAATACATCCTCGCATAGTGGATAGCGAATAAGGTATGTAGCAGGAACCACGACTGGAACACCGCCAGCAACGACACTGCCAGATTGAGATTCGCAATGAGCGGCGACCATTGTCTTGAGCGATAGAGCATCATCCCGACCCCTACCAGGCTGCATGCCGTCAGAATGACTGCGAGGACGAGAACCAGCAGATTTTGGTGTTCCTTCTTCTCGGCGATCATGCGTGTCGATTCGGCGTCGGCAAGCACCATCCGGACCACGATCAAGGCGATATACGTCGCCATCCCGATGTCGTACGCCAGCAAAACTCGCAACTCGTTTCCGAAGGGCCAAGTCAGCGAAAGGATCGCGATTGCGATCAAGATTGCGGCGAAGAGTCGGACTCGGGGCGAAGTCCAAAAGTAGTTGTCCATGTGTCAACTCCCGAAGCGTCATCGTGCGTCGCAAGGTCTCGGACTAGGTCGGTTCGTGTGCCTCGTCTCTGCAAGGTTGTGTGATGCGAGTCGCTGCGAACCAAGTCACCGACCCCATTTTGAGGCGACCCAAAACCACACAGTCGCTGATTTTCTAGATGTCCTATCGTATCTGACAAAAATGAAGATGGCAACGCATTGCTCTCCTGGTGCTTCTCGTGTTCAGTGGCCCCGGTGGACGACCCCAACGAGTTCAGGCAAAACGCGTTCTAGGCCCTGCGTTTGCGAAATCGGTCAGCCGGATGATTTTTTCCGTTGGAAGTTTCGGCCTGAGTCACAAAAACGCGTCGGGGTTGGCAGCGGGATTAGGCATGGCGATGATCGCGCGCGTCACAAAATGGGTTATCGGATGAACACGTCATCGACGGTTGACACGGAGTCCGTACGGGAGTTCGACATCGGATGAAGCAGGGCTCATGACGAACCCGCGTTCGTGAGTGGTCGCTGCACAGACGCATTGACTTCGATCTGGGAAAATCCGGCACTGTCCCGCCGCCGGCCCCTATCGCGATACACCATGGGCTGAGTCACCCGCGTATAACGTTGGAGCTCGCCGTCGGAACCGTCGTGGACGTCTGGCAGGAAGTCCGGTCAGGCAGTGAGCATACTTTTAGGGGAAGTCTCGACTCAGTGGTTGCTTCATCTCGCGTGACGGGATGTCTATCATTGACACGTTGCCGCCGCCCCTCTCTGACAAAAATGAGACCCGTTCATGGAGACTCTGTTCATCACGAGCCTGCTTCTGTTCACGGCCGATCCACTCCCCTTCGGCAAGTCGACGATTGAGGTTCAGTTTGGCGAAGTCGCACTGAAATTGTTCGTTTTCAAACCGACGGACGTTTGCGACGGACCGATGCTCTTGGTGTTTCATGGAGTGCTGCGGAATGCCGAGGAATATCGAGATCACGCCATTCCGATGGGTGAGCGGTTTGGAGCGATGATCGTTGCTCCGCTATTCGATGACCAGACGTTTCCATTGGCGAAGTACCAGCTCGGTGGAATTGTCGTCGATGAAAAGGCGGTCGAGTCCCGGTGTCGCACGGGTGAGTACGTGAATCGAATTGCGCAGGAGATTCGCCAGCGCGAAGGCCGGATCAATATGCCGTACTCGTTGATCGGTCATTCAGGAGGGGGGCAGTTTTTGGTTCGTCTCGCGGCGTTCGTGCAAACCGATGCGCAACGAATTGTGGCTGCCAATCCGGGAACTCATACGTTTGCGACACTCTCCGCTGAGTTCCCCTACGGTTTCGGTGGGCTCCCCGCCGAATTACAGACGGACGACGTGCTGCAGGCGTATCTGGCGCAACCGCTGACGATCTACCTCGGCGAAAAAGACATCACGCGTGATGAATACCTCGACGTCAAACCGGCCGCCGATGCGCAGGGCCCGTTCCGATTGGCGCGCGGCAAGAACGCCTTCGATACCGCCAAAAAATTGGCTGCAGAAAGGAACTGGCCGTTCCATTGGCAACTGGTGGTCGCTGAGGGGGTCGAGCACGATCACGAAAAAATGTTCAACCACCCGGCATGTACCGAGGCTTTGTTCGGACCGACTGCGACGCATTGATTCCCATAGTCACCGGATCAGCAACCCAGATCCCTCACGCTGAGACTTGCGAATCGGTCCAGGTGGCTTGTTGGTGCCGATCCACGGCCCGTCTTGGAATCAATACGTGGAAACACGCGAGGCCCGATCGGCGTTCCTCAGGATTCGTCCTGATCATCCATTCCCGCTCGTGTGAATCGTTCCACCGTCAACGGTGTCCTGTGCCGAGGGTATCGCGTGACGCCCAGTCGTTCAGGTCTCAACGCGATCGCGATCATTCGTTTTGTGGGTTGGTACCGATACGGCTGCTGTTGGCGGCCTGACGTCAACAGCCAGCGTGAACTCTCTCTGCCGCATGTTTCAACGCCGGCTCGCCACGTCACTTTCGGCGATCGGCAGCCAAACGCCGTTCGAACTCGGCGATCGCATCGTGATACACGTCGATGACGCGGGCTTTCTCGGTGTCGTCGGCAAACTGAGCCTGTTCGTCGATTGTTCGCAGGCCATCGCGCATCTCGGTCAACAAACCCAGTGCGACCGTACGATCAAAGTGTGTTCGTCCTTCGACCTGGACATCCACGGCACTCGTGTGGGCAAACAACGGCTGCCCGTATTCGTTCATCGACACCGAATCGCTAGGATCAGTGTCGCCTTTCACCGGCGGAGGTGGCGTCCGCAGAGCCAACCAACAGGGGGCGGTCAGCGCGAGATCAAATCGCAGCTCGGCCACGAAGTGCCCCGCGTCTGGTCGGCTGGTTTGAGCTCGAATTACGCGGCCATTCTGAATCAGTTCCAGCCGTTGGAAATCGACTCGCCCGACTCCACGCGCCACGACCGCCACCGATCCGGGCTGGTCGAGCTTCACGCGCTCACCTGGTTCGCGGCCCGCAACTTGGAATTCTAGGAACGGTCCGTTGGTGATGTAGCTGCGTCCGGCCGCGAGGGCCTTCAACCACGAACGCGCGGTCAGGGGTTCGGTGAGCTTGGTGTACGTCCGTGAAAAGTCGTACATGAACCAGTCGGTTCCCGTGGAGAACGGCACCTTCAGGCCTGCATTCAGGCCGCGATAAAAACTGTCTTTGTAACTGCCATGTTCGTCGATGCCGCCGTCGAAGATGTTCTGCGCGTCCAGGCGTCCCGTCACCTGGTTGGCAATCCGTTCCAGTCCCCAATCGTTGTGACACCAGATGACGGTCGCTTCGTCGCGTCGCGCCTGATCGATGCCGCGTTGTAAGGGCAACCCGTCGGTTCCGGCATTGGTGATGCCGGGGCCGATGCTGACCGGCTGTATCAACCGCGGGATGTCGAGCAGCATCACATGGCCGTAGCCCTGTCCCATCGCGCTGAAGTTGTGCCGATGTTCCTCACCGTTGCCGAACACGGTGCCGCTCACCTGTGCGAGTCGCTCCAGATCGGCGGGGGAATAACGATTCGTGATGTAGTCGTGGTCGGCTTTGGCGCGTTCTAGGTACGACACAAACAGGACATCCAGCCGATCCGCCTGCGGCACCTCGATAAGATACCGGTCGGCCTGTTCTCGACTCAGCTTCATCAAATGGAGATGCGTGTTGGCCGACCGCATCCCACGCGCCGCCGCGTCATAAAACCGGGTGAGCGGGATCACCACGTGGATCTCCTCGAGACCGGTCAGATCGAGCGTCTTGCTCGCGATCTCCGTCTCCAAACCCGAGAAGGCTTCGATGGCCAGTGTCTCACGCGGGAGCTGCAACGTGACCTGGCCAGTGACCACCGACCAGCGTTCAATCGCGGGTTGGTCCTTCAGTCCCAGCCCACGCGACAACAGTTCGTGAACGGATCCTTGAGCATCCGCGGCCACAGGCACGTCGATCGGTTTGCCAGCGCGACCGGCGATACGGATCAATCCTGGTAGTGTCTCGCCGGTCTGGGAGTCAACCAGTCGCAACGTCACACGGCATGGCGTTTCCAAGCGTGCCGAGGCGAACGTCGCCAGACACAGCAACAAACCGCAGATGCCCGCGACGAGTGAGTGTTTCATCCGTTCCTCAGATCAACTTTCCAATGGAGGTCCATACAACGTTTACAACGAGGCCAGCGACGGTCGCTAGGCCGTAAGACGTGGGTGTCAATACGCTCGCTCCTCACGCTCTAGACTGTCTGCGATACAACGGGCCTCTGATCCGAACCACCCCTGAGAAATGCGAGAACAATGACGTCGATGCGAGCCTGTCCACTCGGCTTGTGATGTCCATACGGTGCGCGCTGTTCGTGCTTTCATCGGTGCCGGTTCTCAACGAGTGGGACAAATACCGACAGTTTTTTTGGGCTTCTTACCGCACGCACGAACGCCGTCAGGTATCGCACTCACAATTCGGTATCCACTTACAAAACATCAAGCGGACAGAATTTAACCCTGCGACTTCTTGACCTCCAGTCGAATGCCGCCGCCTCGCTCATTCAGTTGGAATCCACTGTTTTTGTGGACTCTATCGACACTTTGATGCGACCGCAACCCAGTCTCACGTCCGCTTATTTTGCCGCCGGAAGTCTCCGTATCACGGTGGTTATTCGGTAGCTGCCGCGTTTACTAAGGACACACGAAACAGCCCGCTCATCCATGCGCCAGAGCCTCTCGCTCATCACCGTTTCTGCCAGATTCCCAATCAACGCCTCCCCAGAATTCGCTTGGCAGTTCGCCCATGCTGTTCGTGATCTCCTGATGTCCGGTCCAATCACCTAGCTCCGCAGCCGCGTCAGCGTGCGTTGCAACGGCCGGTCGATGACCCGTCGATCCGAAATCGCGTCACCGAGATGAACACCGGCAGGCCGTCGGGTGTGTGCAGGGTGGCGAGGCTGTTGGGCTTGCCGCTGCCAGCAAAAGCACCAGTATCAATTCCGTTTTTATGGCGAGGCCTGCGACTTAGTCCGCTCAACCGTGTTCTAGACGATTAACTGCGTCACCGTTAAAGCACCGGCGGCAGCGCTCACAAACCCCGGTCATGTCAGAAACGGTATTCAATGGGCAGACGACATCGGATCGGTATTGGGCGAGATCGGTGGTGGGCTTGTCGTTATCAAACAACTACACGGCGACGTTTTCTAGATTCTCCAGCGGCGGGACTTCGCCTTCGTCGCACTGATATGAAAAGAAGTAATTCGAGGTTCGAGGCTTGTGCTTCAAAAAACTCTCCCGCCGTGCCAGCGAGTGCTTATCCAAACTGAAATGAACAAACACATTGGGGGCCTGCTCAATCAACGCCGCCCACTTGGGGACGCGAGTGACCACCCAAATCACGAGGTCTGGCCGCATCTTGGCCAAATAGTTCACTGTCGTCACACTTTCCTCGAACAGGTCGCCACCACCGTTCCAACGGATGAAAGTAAGCCCGAGGTTGTCGTACTCCATTGCCACCCGCTCGGCAAATGCAACCGGATCAGACTGCATCGATGCATGCACCTTGCGTTGGTGCCGGAGTGAGTTCGACCAACTCGCAGCGTTTCTAGCAAAGTAGCACGTCTTCATACAGATGGCGGTTGGGAGGCAGGTTTCAGCGATAGGAACGTTGACGCTATAGCCCGGTAACCTTGTTGCCGGAAAGCACGTTGTCATAGGAACCTAAAGAATTGGCAAGCCCTCAAAATTCCGCGTTGATCACTTTCCATGTCGTGGACAGCTTCAACACTTTGCCAACTCCGCGGTCGCTGTCCCGCTTAAATGTGATCCGAATGATTCTCGCTGATTCGCGGCGCAAAACTATTTTGTCACCGGCTTTCAAATTGCAATCGCGGAGGAACGCTGTCATTCCCGTCAGGCGGTATTCGTTGCGAGTCCACCCCAAAGAAACGGTTGTTGTAGTAGATGAAAGCGAATGCCCATACCCGGCCGGAATCGTCTGTGAAGCTAACACCTCGCGGGGGTTCTTCAGCTTCGCTTTCAGACGCCTGGGTGCAGCAGCTGTGTGATCTATTTGCCTACCTCCGCACTAGTCAATCACTCGTGGAACGCTAACGGCTGGCGACCATACCGGCAATAAATGGAGCAGGAGGCAGTTTCCCGGTATGCTTCCAGAGTCGCTTTTCTAGCTGCGGGAACATCGTCAAGGCGTTGTCGCGGAGGATCTTTCGTCCAATGTCACGCGCATCATCACGTCCGATGTTGCCCATCTGCACGCGTTCCGCCAGAACTTGGGCGAGGACATCGCGGGTGATCTCCGCCGCGCCGTACAGTCCCTCCGGCGTCAGGCTGTCGCATCCCCACATGATGCGATTCGAAGGGACCATGTCGAGCCATTCATGGAAGGCACGGCGGGCCATGGTCTGGCTGAGGATGGGCATCCAATTGGCATCCAGCCAGACGTTGGGGAACTTGAAGGCCATCATGCCAATCTCGCTCACCCACGGCACGCCGCCATGAAACAGGATGAATCGCGTTGCCGGATTGGCCTCGATGAGATTGCACAGCAGCATCGGATGGGAATGCGGCAAGAGGCCAGGACCGGTATGGATCTGAAAGGGGATGTCGTATTTGGCACTCAATTCGGCAAGCCGCCACATGATAAAATCCTCGAAGTCCTGAATCTCGGCGGCGTTCAACTCGCCACGCGGCTTGCCAAACGCGCGGGCCGCGCGGGCCTTAGGGACACGGGCAAAATGCAGCGTGCGGAGGTAGGCCACCGCCTGCTTGAGCGTGTAGGCCCCCATGGCTTTTCCTTCGGCCACCACGCGGTCCATGAGGTCTAGATAATCATCGAAATCGTCGATTTGCATGCCCCACTGTCCAGCCAAATCGTAGGGACTGATGCGGTGCTTGCCGGGCACTACGGGATCATGGGCGAATTCGGCCGGCGAGTGGCCATGCAAAAACTGTTGAATGCGTAGCACCAAGATCTGGAATGGGTAGTAGTAGCGCAATTCACCGTAATGCCAACAGGGATCGATAAACACCAGCTCGATATTGGCTCGCTCTGTGACCACTTCGCGCGCCCAGTCCGACGTCGATTGATATTTACAGAATACCTGTTCATTCAGGTGATTCGCTTCATCGTCATCCATCCGACCAAAATCCACGCCGTAGAGATCGTGGATGGCCCGCGTCAGGTGGTGGTAGGAGGAGAGCGCACGTCCGTGGGGGAAGGCGGATTTGGCCTGAGCCCACCATTGGGAAAACGGTTGTGCGGGGGGCCTAGACGGAAGAGGCAGCGTCCAAGGGAAGTAGCTCGTTTGCCAAAGCCCACAAAGATCCATACCGGGGCCGTCCGGAGTCACAACCTGCTGCTGCAACATCTCCACAGGGTAAAGATGGTCATGCGTATCGATTGCGGGAAACGATCGCAGGTATTCCCCAAGAACGTCGATTTCTTGGTCACCGGACTGGGTCATGTTGGTTCTCCGTTACGATTGGCGTTTGTCCAAGCTTGTATCCGCTCTCGCCACCGGACCGGGGGAAACTCGGGTATGACAAAGGGACCTTCCACATATCCTGCTCCACTCCGATGAAACAATCCAGTGATGACGAGTCCGACAGAAGTCAGGCAGTGAGTCGGTGTGGAGATTGAAAAAACGTTTCTGCGCGCGGGGGCTTGAAGCGGAGGCGTTTTGGGGCACTCGGGGAGCGCGGCAATTGGTTTTCGGGCGAGAAGGCGACGACGGGGGATTGCCCAAACGGCGAGGCCCACCTGGCTCCCAGCAGTTGGGCGAGCCTCGCTTGGATCATCGCGCGGAGCTTCTTCGAGGCCGCGGCTCGCAGCACGTTCCAACCGCTGACCTTCAGCAGAATCGTGCGGAACACGGCACCCCGGCCGCGCACGCGGAGCCAGCCCAAGCTCAACCGATTCTTCAGGCCGCTGTTCGTCGATTCGATCCCGGAGCGTGCCGCGTACCCATCGCGGAACACGCTCGTCTCTTCTTCGACACGGCGTTCGGCGAGGCTGCGGGCCTGGTCCGTGAACTTCAGTTCGAAGCGATCATCAGGCGTCTGATGGATCGGGCAGAGCTTCAGCAGCGGGCACGACGCACAGGTGAAGGACGGCATCTCGACGACCGTGGTGTGAGTCGCCGCGTCGCGCGTGACGTGCAGGGGCGCGTGGCCGGCGGGACACGCCTCGACCGAGTCGGTCACTTCATGATGTGCGAAGTCGTCGAGCGTCAGTTCTCCGGCTTCCACTTGAGGAACGCGGCCCGGCACGGGGCGATCAGTTCGACACCGAACGACTCCGCGATCACGTAGTTCTCATCGCTGCCATAGGCGGTGTCGGCCGCCATCTGCTCGGGGGCCAGGCCGTTCGCGGCGAGTTGCCCGAGCATCGGCCGCACCGTCTTCGAGTCGCTCGCACACGCCGTCTCGGGGATCACGCCCGTGATGAGTTGCCCGTCGTTCCCGGCGGAGCAGGTCGCGCTCAACTGCACCTGATAGCCCTGACCCTGCCTCCACTCAACACAGTGGCCGTCGTAGGTCGCATTTGGGTCGGACGGATTCTGAATCACGTCGCCGCCGGTCTGCGCGAGGACGACGACGCGGCCCTCGATGACCTCGCACTGCTGCTGAAAGATCTGCACCAGCGACGTGTACGACGTGCGGCCGTTTATCTCGGTGCGGTCGGCGAAACGTTCGATCACCAACAGCAGGTCCTCGGCGACTTGCTGCTTCGAGCGCGCCCGAGCCGCCGCGTCCCTGGCCTCGGCGAACAGCCGACCCTCCGACGGCGCGTACCGTGTCCGCAACTCCTCGGGCAGCGCCGCGTAGTCGTCCGCCACGTGACGCCGGATCTGCGTGAGACACCGCTTCACCGCCACCGCCACCGCCACCGCCATCAGACGCACCCGGCCGAACGTCGCCATGTGACTGAAGACGTGTGTGCTGTCCAACCGCTGCTGCGACACGTCCAGTTCCAGCAAGTCCGTCAGCGTGATCGTCAGTTCGGTAAAGACCCGCGTCGCGAGATCGTCGTCCGTGAACAGCTTCCGATAACGTTCCGCCGTCCGGTCGGAACACTCGGCCCCCAACTCGATGTTCAACGCGAACGGCACATCGGCCCGCATCATGTCGGCGTCGGCGGCGTCCACCGCGTTCCAGTCGAAAACGTCGGACAGGAACACCAGCCCGGCCATCGAATGCAACTCCTTGGTGGGACATCCCGTGTCGGGCGAGAAGTGCTCGACCAGTTCCCTCACCGGCAACAACTCCACCACCACCGCGCGAAAGAGACCCTGCCACCCCGAAAGAAAGCGTTCCCGAGCCATCCCCGACAGCACCCCTACTGGATGTGCCGGCCGAAATCATTGCGTTACTGTACCACTACCGATGGACGATTGAGATTTTTTTCCGCGTTTTCAAGCATCTGCTGGGCTGCCGTCATCTGCTGAGCCATTCTCAGAACGGTATCGAAGTGCAGGTCTACTGCGCGATCATCGCGTGCATGCTGATCAGCCTGTGGACAGGTCGCAAGCCAACGTTGCGAACTCACGAGATGATCTGCTGGTACTTCTGCGGCATGGCCGACCAGGAAGAACTGCTGGCTCATCTGGCGAAACTCCACAAGCCGTCCGAGCCTCGAAAACTTATCATCTGATTCGCGGGGCATTCCAGTCGCGTCGCCAGCCCCGCCTCACGCTGCGCGGATAACAATCCGATCCGCTGCCATGAAGTCACTCACGCATCGACTTCACCGTGCTCAGTCCCCTGACGGTCGAAACCAAAGGAATCGCTTCCTATCATGCGCCGTACAGCAACAGCAGTGCCGAACAGCATTGAGAATGTCCCCTTTTTTGATTCCTTCAAAGTCGCAAAGGTGCTCCGCAAAAGACTGCCGAATATTCTCACCTGGTTCAAACATCGCATCAGCACCAGCGCAGGATTCAACAGCAGGATTCAGTCAATCAAATCCAACGCTCGCGGTTTCCGAAAATTCCACAACTACAGGACAAGAATTCTGTTCTTCTGTGGAAGACTTCAACTCAAAAACGAACTCCGCTAGCCATTAAAATCCTCGAAGAACCACAAAATCAACGTCGCTCGGAGCAAGATGAAAGCGACCTGCGATTGGTGAATGCAAACTGAAAGAGAAACTGATCGCATTTCGAGCGATTATGAACAAAACCTCTTGATTACAGCATCAAACATTGTTTTCCACCAAATGCAATCCCATCTTTACTCAGATGCCATTCTTCTACTGAGACATCGCCAGCACGCGTTTTTTGTTCTTCCTCCGGCCCCATGGCCTCAAGAAAGCGTACATGCCAACCCGTCTCTGCGACACGATGTCCCACAAAAAACGCAGTCCCACAAAAGACGCACGCATTTATTTCAGATTTGCATCGGTTTTGCTGAGGAATGCAGTGAGTTCGTTGAGAGTTGGATGCTTTTGTAAGGTCTCGATTGAAATCGTTGGCGACAATTCCTGCAACGACAACGCCAATCCCGCGAGTCCAATCGAATCCAGTCCGAACGTGACGAAAGAGCGGTTTGGGTCGAGCTTACTGACAGAAATTTTCAGTTCCTTTGCAAGGAGTGCGGCAACACTTTTTGAAATTGACGGAGATTCAACCGATGAAGCAAGATCAATTTTCCCAAGCTCGCTTATTTCATTCAAATCCAATTCGTCATTCGGTCTAGTCGAAGAAAACGTGACAGCAAGTGTGTTCTCCAAATACTTCATTTTCGATATACGCCTCTGGACTTTTCCACTTGATGTTCTGGAAAACGTCGTCGGGCGAACAAATACCAAATCCGATAGTACGACCTCAAATTGCTCGACAATCGCAGATCTCAATGCCTCTATTGATGTCTTGAGAAGATCCTTGCCATTTCCTGCGGTATTGCCTTCGTTACTCCACCGAACCATTTCACGGTTTCCTTCGGCAACGACGACAAGCCGTTCCTCACCAGCAACTTCAACAGAAAACGCAGCACAGTTGTTCGGCTCGATAAAATCGAAGTGTTGTTCCACCAGTTTTTCAATGTCCTGCGGATAGATGTTACGGCCCCGGATGATGATCAGATCTTTTAATCGTCCGGTGACATACAGTTCATCGCATCGCAGAAAGCCAAAATCTCCAGATCGAAACCAGTTTCTCTCATCTCCGATGAGTTTGGCATGAAAGGTTTGTTCCGTGTCATCGACTCGCTGCCAATATCCACCTGCAATACTCTCACCGCTGATCCAGATCTCGCCAATGTTTGTTGCAGTGCAGGGCGAGTGAGTTTCAGGGTCGACAATTTGCACTACCAAGTCGTCACCAATTCGTCCACAACTGACGTTCGTTTGCACGCGCGCTGTGTCACCGCCTGCGTCAACGATTTGATTTTGTTCTATGAATTGGGCGTCTAGATGGACGACGGGCGATTCAATTAACGGAGGTCCGCCTGAAACAAAGAGTGTTGCCTCGGCCAATCCGTAGCAGGGGAAGAAGGCAGCCTTTCGAAACCCATATTCCTTAAATGCATTGCTGAACATTTCGATGGTTTCAGCGCGGACAGGCTCGGCACCATTGTATGCGGTCTTCCATGTACTCAAATTGAGCGAGCGCTTCTGCTCCTCGGATACTCTTCGCACGCAGTGCCCGTAAGCAAAATTGGGGCCGCCCGCCGAAGTTCCTCGGAACTCGGTAATCGCCCTAAGCCAGATTGCCGGATCTCTTAGAAATGCATTTGGAGCCATCAATACGGAGGGAAAACCGACGAATAATGGTTGAAGAATTCCGCCAATTAGGCCCATATCGTGAAACATTGGCAACCAGGACACCATAACAGAATCCTGATCGTGTTTGAAATTCTGCTGAATCGAAATTTCGTTGGCGACGATATTGTCGTGGGTGATCATTACCCCTTTGGGGGCAGCGGTAGAGCCAGACGTATATTGAAGAAACGCGATTTGCCGTGAATTGATTTGTGGAAGGCTTGCTCTTGGCGACGAAGTCTGAATTTCGTCCGTTACGATGATCTTCGATCCGTCGATTGAATCTGCGAATTCTCCTCCGATGTTATTCTGAGTCTCGCGATTGCAGAGTAGTAGCCGAGGATGACAGTCTTTTGCGATTGCCACTATGCGTTCAGCATTTCGATTCTTTTTTGGTGGATACGCTGGAACGGCAATAATTCCCGCATACAGACATGCAATGAAAGAATCAATAAACGCCAGTCCGGGCGAATACATCATCAAAGCCCGGTCTCCCGGCTGGGCGTGGTCTAGAAGGTTGGACGCAATGCTGCGGGCACGTTCGTCAAGTGCGGCGTATGTTGTTGAGACTGATTCTTCGTTGAGACTGAGAAAAGTGTACGCTGTGCGTAATCCCTTTCCAGTTTCGAGATGGGAATCGAGTGCGGTGAGGAGCGTCTTATGATTCGGCTCAATATTCTGCGTCATGTCTGGGAGAACCTCGACTAACGAAGTAACAGTTCAATGTAAAAACCGTTCAGATTACTTTTCAAAATTACTGAACCGAAAGACGCGGCACAAAATACTGCTTCGTGCAATTCACCAATATGCACTCCTTCAAATTGAGAACGCATCATTCTCCAACCCGGACAGCAGCCACCGGACGCACATTCCACGCGAGTCGGCACCATGCGAGTATCTGTATGACCACATATCCCAAGTCGATTTGCCACCAACGATGCCCAAACGCGGCTGACGCTGGCGAAGCATGGTGATTGTTGTGCCATGCCTCACCGAAAGAAGGCAGCGCCAACCACACTAAATTGGTGCTGTGATCGTGAGTATCGTAGGATGCTTTCCCCAAAAGATGGCACAGAGAATTGATGCACCACGTTATTTGAGAACTCACTGCGACGCGAAGACAACCAGCCCAGAGAATTCCGAGTCCGACACTGCGCCACGAATGATCGTAATAGCCAGCTATGCAGCCGGGTGCAACGAGTCCGAACAAAAACCAGTACAAAAAGTTTCTATTGATAGAACAGAGTTCGCGGTCTTTTATAAGGTCCGGCGCATAGTGCATCGGATGTGGCATGTCGTAAGACAAGACCCACCCAAAATGACTATGCCAAAAACCGCGTAGTCCAGAAAGCGGTACTTTGCCATCGACCAAAGGAGAATGCGGATCTCCATTAAGGTCGCTAAACTGATGATGGCGACGATGAAGTGCCACCCAAGCGATTACTGGACCTTGTCCTGACATTGTACCCAGAATAGCAATGACAGACCTCAACAACTTTGACGTTTCAAACGCACGATGACTGAAGAGCCGGTGGTAGCCAACACTGATACCTACGCCAAAACTGAGGCACCATAACGTGGTTGTTACACTGAGGACCGCCGGAGTCGGGGCAATCCAAGGCAAAACCCCAAGGGCAGCGGTCGCACCGACCAGTGGAATAACGTGGCAAAAAAGAATGTACCAAAAAAGCTTTCCTGCCAACGCCTTGTGAGGAATGACGTTTTCAAGAACCCCTGAAATATTGCTCAGGGAACTGGTTTTGCGTGCAGACACGATTCAATTCTCCGTTGTTGGTTCGGATGCACCAGAATGAATTTGTGGGCAACTGAAATATGTCTGTGATAGTTGGTTTACTTGCGTGGAGTCTGATTTCATTTTGGTGTCAAAAGCGTTTCAGTTCCAAGTACGCAACATTTCCGTGTGGATCTGTAAAGACTCTCTTCGATTCAGCTTCGCCGAATTCCAAAAGCGATGACGCTTTTCGATAGGCAAGGCTCCAATCCATGAATCCATCCATATATCCTCGGCCGTGGCTTGTGGTCGTAAAATTACCGATCAATAGTGTGCCTCCGTTTTTGACGGACGCGAATAGTATTCGCGTAAGACGCTCAGCAAGACTGTCTGGCAAATAATCGTAAAGCCCCATCGAATAGATGAAATCGGATTGAGGCACCGGTATTTCACCGCTGATGATTTCAAGGACGTTTCCAACTATCGTTACGACTGATCGCTTGGACTGCTCAGCTTGGACGACCTTCAAGCTTTCGGCGTCTTGGTCAATTGCGTAAATCGTTCCAACTCGACCATCGCAAACAGCCTTTGAATCCTGACATTCTCTTAAATGTCCGCAGGCAATGGATGTTATGACAGGTTGTTCTACCGTACTGGCGATTTCGTCAATCGCTCTTGCGACGTAGTCACGACGCCAGATAACGGATTGACCGTTCGGAAGGCGGGTCGTCGCATCAAAAACGCGGTTTCCAATTTCGGACGTGCCTTCAGGGGGGGGCCCCGAATACACAAAATCCAACATCACGGCGTCACCGGCATATCCTCTCGGCTTTTCAAAAGCACGACGAGTATACGGATCTTCCATAAGCAGTTGCCAGATGGGATGTGATTGACATGTTCTGCGAAATTCTGGGATCTCTGCGGCTAAGTGTGCCGAATCACGAACCGCAGATAATTCACGACATAGTTTGTCAATTATCGCGAACGTGCCACCGGATTGAATTTGCGAAATAGCCTCGTCAAATAGAGGGTGTAGCGAGTTGTCTATCCACATCTCAAATTCCTTGCTTGACTTGAATCAAAAACACATTCAGTAGAAAAGACCCGGTTTCCGTGCAATCGCCGCGGGTGCCCCTTCCAAGCACAGGGCAAGACTCAGACGATCCGCCCGAGGCGATTCGGTTAACCTTCACAAACTCGCTGACGCGAAACAGTGGCCCGGCGGCGTGCACGCCGTGCCACAACCGACAGCTACATGCGTTTGATGTAGGCTTTAATGTCCGCTTTGTCTTGGTCGCTCATACCAAAACCAGGAACACCGGCGACGTTCTCGACGAAATTGAAATAACTCTGGTAGTGATCGAGCAACTGATCGACGTCCAACGCGCCACTATTGTGCATGTACGGAGCTGTCTGTTTGAATCC
>CAMCMU010000035.1 GCA_945876035.1 Schlesneria paludicola DSM 18645
CGAACGAGTGCTGTGACTCGAATGCGAAACATCGCCCCCACGACGCGTCGAGGATTGACTAGGCCAAGCTCATGACGCGGGTGGGAGGAGGAGTTTCCCCACGCGTGTCCGAGTTGCGGCGGCGACATCCGGCTGATCGCGTTCATCACAGAGCCTGCACCCATCCGCAAGATCCTCGCTCATCTCGGTGAGCCGCTGCAACCGCCTTCCGTTTCTCCCGCCAACCGACTGGGGCGAGCTCGTCTAGACCCATGACGACCGGGACATCTTCGAGGCGTCGCCCGACGAGTTTCCCGTGATCGACATCCACAGCCTCTGTCAATCGCTCCGCCTCTTGGCCGGATTGAGAAACGGACTGCGTTGAGCGTGAAACTCAACCTGGCCAGCGGTGGTTGGGGGGATTTTCAGGGCTTGGGGCAGGGCCCGCGGCGTCTCCAACGGGCCCATGCGCGAAGAATCAGCCGCTTGTCGCTATCCCATCCATGACCGTAGTGCCGGTGATCTGGCTATCCTTTCCTTATCCTTTTATCGCCTTGCCTTATCGAAGTGCCATTCAGAACTGAACCCTTTTTGGAGGCTGTTAAGCACTTTGGCAAAATCTTCGTTGTCGGCGGATTCCTCTTGAAGGATTTCGTGGCTGCCGTTCTCGAGGTCCGCGAGTACGTCGTCCGGAAGCTGTCGCAACTCCTGGCCGTAAACGACCCGAAGGTCACGCAAGCACGCACTATTTTTCTTCTGTAGTCGCTGGCGGGAATCTCGCACGTTGGCAATTTGTGAGGACCGGATTGCGGCTAATTCCGACGGCGAGAACCGATCGGTCCGGTAGAAGAGGAACGAAATGGTGGCAGGGGACTGCCAGGGCGTCGTGTAGTAATACTGGACGCCGGTTGCCGCGATCCCTGCCGAATAAATCAAATTGCTGTCTATGCAAGGGGTGACGAATTCTGCGGCTTGGAGTTCACAGGTTCCGAATATCAAGCCGTCTTCCGGACAATTGTCACCGCTTAACTCCCCTTTGAAGCCGGCGATGATATTGGCCACGCTTCCTCCGACAGCTCCAATGAAACTCATTTGTGGGTACGCTCTCTGCATCGCTTGCTGCCCGAATCCGAAAGTCCGCATCAAGAAACCCGTTGAATAGTTTTCCTTGGTCAGATCGATCTTGCTCATCCCGGCGGATTGTGCGGCGTTTGCGACAACCGGCACGACTTCCAGGCAACGATGATATCCGTATTCGTGAACCATGATGTGCTTGAGCAGGTCAAGCCCGCCCCCATGGGTCAGCCATTCGAGATAACATTCCACGTTTGGTCCGAAGGGAATGCTCTCTCCGTAAAGCCGGAGCACATCATCCAATGCGGGAATGCCCGATTTTTGGAGGACCAGAATATCGATGCCCATGTCGATCTGGCCCGCATTGACAGCATTGAGTATTCCTGTGCCAAAGGAAGGCGATGCGTAGGAAACCTTCAGACGGGAGCGTCTTTGAAGTGCGTCAACGAATTCTTGAACGCCTTCCCCAAGCGTATTCGGCAACGGCGCAAATCGGCTGTCGAGGACCACCGTTCGCGGGGCCGTTCGGCGTGGTCCGGCGCTGCTCGATGTGACCGGAAGCATTCCCGCGGCAGCAACCGCCCCAAAGCCGCACAGCCGCAGCGCTTCGCGGCGGAAAATCGGATTTGAACAATTGTCCTTGGTTGAATTTTTGGAGTTGATGTTGTTACGCATAGGAATCCCGGTAACGTCCTAACCTTAGTTGAAAACGGGTTGGTGAAAAGAATTATTCAGGCGGCCTTTGAACCTTTTGTAAGCCTAGATTGGTGACTGTCAGTCAATCTCAATCGGGAGCCACTGGACACGCCGCCCGCTCTATTTATTGAGGCCCTGATTTCGGAGGATTGCAACCCACGCGTTTTTCCCTCAAATGCTCTCAGTCGCGGTCGCCTTTCGATGTGTGGTGTTTCTCCCGGATCAGGCGTTGGATTTCCTTCACATCGCGGCTGTCGATCTTGCCGGTATTATTGAAATCCCCAGCGGCGATCTGACTCGGTGTCAGATCGAGTGCGTCTTTGGACAACCGTCGCGCCAGCTCGGAATCGGCATGGTTCAGGACTCCATCCCCATTCACATCGCCGGGGAAATACTTGTCGTCCGTCAAAAAAGAAGAGTCCACCGCAAAATAACTTTCCACGTTCACGTTCCCCCGTCCGTTTCGGCCCCGGATCAGCTTCGACAGGGAAATGTCGGTGAAACGCGCGCCGGGTGGGATCTCGCCGTCGGTCAGCAGGATGAATTTGCGGTCCTTGGAAATGGTGATCTTCTGGAAGATGTCGGAGATGACCTGCTGGTCTCCGGTCACATCGCCAAAAATCGCCTCGGTCGGCGCCCCGCGGTCAAAGATGTATTCCGGGTCGTCGTTTCCAGTTTCCACGGCCGTTCCCACGATGCGCAGCGCTAGACCGGTCATGGTGTGGTCCGTGTCGTTCTCTATGTTGTAAATATTGTGAACCGGATCGCTCGGGTAACCCACGCCGTAGGTATACACTTCGCCCGGCTCCGCAAGAAACCAGCTGACCGGCCACAAGTTGATGTCGTTTTCATCGTAGGGAACCTGATTGATGACGGGTTCCATCATCACACCCAACGGCGCTCGGGCTGACGACGCACTGCACAGCGCAGCCACCGCAAACGCCAGCGTGCAGAGAATGGGACGTAGACCGAGTAAGGATGTATGTCTCAATAAATCGTTCATAATTTTTCTTTAAACGGGTAAGGAATTTAGTGCTCGAGAAAAAGTGAAGGCTGCGCAATTTCTGCTCATTTGCTAGGCTTCAAACTGAGGGTTGGGTTTGGGAACGTCCCGCGGTTAGTTGAAAGTGTGTTGGTGAAAAAGATTATCATCCAGACTCTTGAACCTGTTGCAAGACTCGTCCTCAAATAAGCGAACATTTAGCGGTTGAGGAAATTCCGTCTGCGCGTAGAGCGTCAATCGCGGTTTATCGCGATGTTTGAATCGAGTTGATTGTTATGCATTGGTCGTTGTTTCTGTCGGTGGATTTCTATTTGGGAGCGGCTTGCCGAAGACGTCCTGATCTGCGGCTTTTGTGTCGAGCTGTTTCCAGTTCGACGTCACATGGCTAAATCTGCGGACTGTCGCACAATCGAAAGAACGCCGGTGTCAGATCGGTCCAGTTCAGCGGGCGATAGACGGTCTTGCGAGCATGCCGGATGATCTGACACGGCACATGGATCATCTAGTCGAGAACGGTTCGAAACTCCATCGTCAGCAGTCGTGTGCGTTCTGCTTCGTGCCTTGGTCGGTGGCGTAGTGACGCCGGCAGCAGCAGAGCGGACACGCTTTCAGCGTCCATGCCAGGGACGTCATCTGCCTGTATGCACCGTTGCTCAGCAAGTTGTCCGTGGGAGCACACAGCGAGCGAACACCGCTCTTCAATTGCGCGATCAGGTTCTCCTGATCACATCGCTTGTTGCCATGGAACACGATCTGTTCGGGCGTGACGGACTTGCCATCGTTGCTGATGTAGAACCGGTAGCGAATCTCATCGAACAGCACAGTCTCACCCTTTTCCTTCGTGATGTTCTTCCGGACGACAATCATCCGATAACTGCGATGGCAGGCCGTCGGCCTGTATTCGAACTCAGCGACATCTTCGCGTTCCAGTTCCAGATGTTCATAGCCGCGTTGACGAATGACCTGCCGTTTGACATTCACGGGTTTCGCTCGTTCGGTTGTCGCGATGGTCCGCTCGGATCGCTTCAGCGATTTCCATGCGGATTCCGGCAAATCTTCGGCCAGAGCCTTGAGATTTGCTCGGTTCTCGTAGCCGAAATTGAACTTCACACCCTGCTCATTCCAACGATCCAGATGCTCGGTCTGACTGAAACTTGCAGTCGCCTCGCATTAGCCTGAGACGCCAAACGAGTGCACTGTCAACAATGAAACGCGGAGAGCAGCGTTGGAAAGTGGTCCGGAATTAATATTGCGGAGCACCCTTGGGAACAGTGACCTGATGGTTTCAGCCCCCGTTTTCAAGCTTGAGGAGACCAGCAACAACATCTTCATTGCGGAGAAAACAAACATCGACCGGATTCACGACAGACATCGCAGCCGGTGGCGGTGTTTGGCGAAAGGGCCTGTTCCCGGCAGTGTTGGATGCGGTCGTTGATGATAGTGAGCATTCCCGGGTGCAGACCAAAGGGAGCCGTCACAAGCCAGCGAACCTCGGGATGGAGTTTGGCGGCGTTTTTCACGAGGGCTGGAATATCTTCAGTCCAGTGGCGGCCAGGAGATAGAAAATACGGAAAGACGATGATTTCCATGGCACCGCGCGCGACGCATTTCGTGAAAGCTTGAGCAATCGTCGGCTCGGCAAGTTCCATATGCGCGGGTTCAACGATCGCGTACTGGGACTGGGTAGCAAAACGATCGGCGGCGGTGTGGAGCATCTGATTGCTCTCACGGCGGCGCGAGCCGTGATCGACGATGATGATTCCGGTGATAGAGGATGGATCAGGCATTTTCTGGACGATGTATTTTCTGGAACATGTAACTGTCGAGAGATTTGTGAGAATTTAGCTTGCCGAGGATTGATAAAATCGCTTGAGTCTCGCACACAGGTTTTTCCCGGCTTGTCATGCATGCGACGCCGTTGCTGCAACTTGCCGTTCGCCAATGAGAGACTAGGCTGGGACTGCGACGCTGTCCAGTAGTGCTTTCAGGATCTGTGCGGCGTTCTGGCAGTAGCCTTGACGAAGGACTCGGCGGCACACGATTCGATGAGCCGGAACGGGGATCGCGACCTGCTCAATGTCCTCCGGGATCACGTAATTGCGGCCTTCGACATACGCCATTGCCTGAGTCGCTCGATAAAGTGTCAAGCCTCGTCGAGTGCTCACATCGAGCGTCCATTCATGATGAGACCGAGTGCGCGTTGTGAGCTCAAGCATGTCTTCGGCTTGAGATTGATCAACAGTAACGGCTTGGACCTGTTTCTGCAGTTCGAGAACTTCGTCAGCGTTGGTCACTGCAAGTCGGCCGTCCGCAGCCTGACCGGACCGATGTCGCTGCTGGATTTCGAAATCTGTCTAGCGATCGGGATAGCCAACGCTCAGACACATCATAAAACGAGTGTGTGGCACGCCCAGAATCCTTGATGGGCGTGGTGCTTACCAAAACTCCACGGACTCCCTCAAGTCTCACCCCCGGCGAGCCCGGTCGGTCACCGAAGAGACCGTTAGAAGCGGCCCTGCATGGCTCACGACTACGCTCGATGGCGATTGATGCTGTTTGTATTATTGACCATCGGCTTGATCTTTCTTGTACTAAGCACTGAGCTTGAAGCAAACTGGGTCACCCCGCGTCTGTTCGATGCCCCGCCGTTCATCCGGCGTTTTTTGCATCAGGGCCACCTCAAAAAATCAAAGCTCTGCAGCCCCGCTGCGTCCCGTCGCTACGAGCGTCGCCGGTCCGAGAAGACGCCGCTCGACAAGATCGTCACCGAACAAATCGAGAGCGAGCTCGAATGGTGAAGCGTTCATGAGCGGCCCTTTTTGTCACACGCCGAGGAGGAGTTTCGGGGGTCTCTGCAGTGCGGCATCCTCTGCTTCAGGTTCGCACGAGCGCGGTGCACGGGGTGCTGCAGGGGATTCGTTGTGGCGTTTTCGTGTCAGGGCAGCGGGGTTTTAAGGACTGACGCTCTGTGGTGTCTGCGCACGCATGGAATCAAACCATTTCTTCCACTCTGCCACGGCTCGGGCATATGTGCCGCGATGATTCGCATCAGCCCCAGAGCTGATTGCTTCGACCTGAGTGTTGCCCATGGCGCGCTGGTAGATGGAAGGTAGTCGAGCTAAATCATTAGTTAGGCACTCATCGATTTCGCCATAGTACATCCGAACGTTCGTCTTCACTTGCCAGCGGTAGGCGTACAGTTTCTGAATGAGATTTCCATAAGCAGTTCCGGCAAAGTAGTTTGGGTCGAAATACTCCTTGCGAATCAACTTATGCAGATCGCCTGGCCATGGTTCAGTATAGGCCTCTTTCATGTAGATCCGGCGGGCCAACTCGTATTGTTCCTCTGTAAACAACGCTTTGGCTAATCCGGGAACGCCGTAGTACTCCTCGTAGGAGAACGCGGTCAGGATGAACATGGCGGACACCCACGGCGCGTCGATGGGGCGCGGATGATTCAGGAACCCGCTCAGCATCACAAATCCATCGCATTGGGCACATGCCGTGCTCGCCGCGGCAACAGCAATGTTGTTCTTCTCAAGGGTTTCGAGGAAGCCCATACTTACGACGCCGCCCTGGGACCAGCCAGTAAGAAAGAGTTGCTTCATGGCAATTCCTTCGTTGGCAAGTACCGCAAGCGAGGCGCGGTACATATCCATGCACGCTTGCTGATGGCTTGCCATGACCATGTAGCCATCCTGTTCAGTGGATGTCCCCAGTCCGAAGCAGTCGGCTCCGATGACGACGTACCCCTGACCGGCAAACTGTGAGATCATCAACTGCGTCTCGGGAGACTGTTCGTGGAACGAAGGAACAGATAGTTTTTCCATCACGGTTCCGTGTTGGTAGGAGACCATCGGCAGCGACTTCTCAGTCGTCTCTGGAATCACAATCAATCCGGATGCAACGGTCGGGCGATTGTTGCGTTCTGGAATTACCGAGGGATAGGTGATTCGATACATTCGCACCGCGTTGCGTGCGGGCGTGTAGGTCACTGGCATGTGCGTGAACGTTGGAGCGTCCGTCGTCAATATCTGATTGAGACGGTCGACCTCGTAGCGGCCAATAAATTCGTACTGAACTCCCGCCGCCACCGGCACAGGTTTCGTATCCTCACGACAGGAATTCGGTACCTGAGCAACTGCGGCAAGCAGGGGGATTTCAACGAACGTCATGAGGATGTGCAACGCGTACTTCATAGTCAATCTGATGGTTCTTGGCCCGGTGGCGGCTGGCATGTTCTAATGGCCAATTCCCATCAGAAAACGGATCGGTTAAGCCGTGAATTTGGAAATCTTTCCAACGTGGGTATGGTATCCCAAAATTTTCCGGGGCGATGGTTTATTTTCATTGGGATCGCGGTGAGTGATTTGTTGATCCAAGTGCGGACCTGTTCACAATTTTGTCAAGATTTGCACACTCGCCCCATTTTTCACTGGCCGATTTTTTTAATGTCCCGGAAAAATGTTTCGCCATTCGGGACTGGCCCCCCAAAGATCCGTGGGTCCACTCACGGGACATGGATTCAAAGGCCCTCTCCATCCTCGTCACCAGTTCTTCCGGTTTCATCAGAACCCACGTCGTCCGGCATCTGGACGCCATAGTAGACTTGTTGACAGCACTCGACGGAATGCCGCCGTAATAACCGCTCCCCGCAGGAGTCAAATTCTACGGGTGCGACATCCGTCAAACGGCGTCGCGGAGGGCATCGATAATCGTAGCGATTGACTGAGCGGTGGTCTGCTGATCGGTTCTGACCGTGACGCGGTCGTGGCAGAGTTCGTCGCTCCTGCGGGCGAGTCCAAGAAGTCGGCTCTCCACGCCGCCATCGCCTCTGAAGGATTCTCGTCGCTCGAGTTCTTCGAGGGAGCACAGTGACGCCGAAGAAGAGAACGCGGAGAAGTTCCGCGGACAACAATTCCTGTGGGCGTTTGCCTCCCCGTCACTAGGGCGCACATCAACCAATGGCTCACGAGTGATCACGGGTGCCGCGGGAGACAACACGACAACCATAGCGAACGAAAGGAAGATACGAATGGCACAGGGGCTCACGCGGTTCACAAATGTGAAGAATCGGTAGGGGCTCAGCCGTCGGTTGCTGGGGAAATGTTTTGATTCGTTCCAGACCAAGATCACCGACTGTAGGCGGGTGCTGCCGAAGGCCGAGAGGGAGGATGATCGGTATTTTGAGCCGTTGTCCGCAGTGTTTGGCGCGCCAAGAAAGCTACCGGAACAGCGGAACGAATTCCTGAACGTGGTGGTAGAGATGGCTACCGATTACGGCGCGGCACGGCTGAGAAAGGCGATGGCCGGGGTGCCGATGATGTGGGTGGACTGAATCGGCACCACGCGGCCGGGTGAGAATGGCGTCGTGGAACTCTCGCCGTTTGAGTTTCTTGACAGTTGGGCGGACCTGATACCGCCGCCCCGGACGCATCGGCACCGCGACCAGGGGGCGTTCACGCCGAATCACCCGCTGCGGCCTGCCGTCACAGCACCGGCGATTGGCAACGCCGCGAAGCAGGGGGACGAGCCACCATGCGGGCATGCGGGGCGGACCCAAGCCGCATACGCATACTGCGACTCGGGCGTTAAGCCACCCCCCACGGACACGTCGCGAATTGCTTGGGCCAAGCTCATGGCGCGGGTGGGGGAGGAGTTTCCCCTCGCGTGTCCGAGTTGCGGCGGCGACATCCGGCTGATCGCGTTCATCAACGAGCCTGCACCCCCTCCGCAAGATCCTCACGCACCTCAGTAGGCCGCTCCAGCCGCCTCCCGTTTCTTCGGCTCACGCGGGCCGCCCACCGACTGGAACCAACGCGTGCTGGCGCATGACGAGCGGGAGATCTGTCAGTCATCGCCCGACGCGCTGCCCGCGATCGACATCCACAGCTTGTGACCAATGCCACGGCGAGTCCGGCGAGTCACAATCGCCCCGCTTCTTGGCCGGATTGAGAAACGGACTGCGCCCAGCGTAAAAATTAACCAGGCCAGCGTGTTGTTTGGGGGGAATTTCCAGCGCTCGCGGCGCCGCCGACGGCCCCGTGCCCGACGCATCCGCCGCTTGTCGCGAGCCCCTACATTGCCGAACTGCCATTAACAGGGCTATCCTTAAAGCTATGGATTCCGCGCTCGAGTGTTTGCAAAGATCTGAGCTGTTCAAAGAGGTTGCTCCGGCGCGGATGGTTCGTCTGCTAGGTGCCGCGGAACCGGTCGAGTTTGCAGCGGCTGATGTCGTCTTTCGTGCGGGTGACAAAGCTAGGGGTGTTTACGTTTGGGAAAAGGGTCGAGTTCGACTGACAACTCCCACAGGGAAGGAAGTCGAAGCGGCAGCGAGAGCTTGCGGTGAGGAACTAGCGGCTGGACTGCAGCAGCACGCCCTTATAGCCACCGCCAACGAGCGACTGGTTGGCTGGATGATTCCTCGCGAAGCGCTCCAGACTTTCCTTCAGGAGCAACCGCTGTGCGGCCAGCGAGCCGTCGCCCTGCTTGCTTCCCGTCTCGCGGGAGAGTCACTGCCGATCATGCCCGGCATCAAGTCTCCCCAAAAAAAAATCCAAGCAGGCTGGCTGGAGCTGGTCGGTTGGGCGATGACGATCGGTTTGCCTCCGCTGGTTTATTTCTTACTCCTGCAAGCGGAAGCGACTGTCCAAGCGGCCATCACTGCGGCGATTTGTACGGCGATGATCCTGCTCTGGGGGTTTTCCCTGCTGGATGAATTCATCCCACCGCTGGTGGCGATGGTCGCCACGCTGTTCATCGGACTCGCGCCGCCAGAAGTGGCTTTGGCCGGTTTTTCCTCACCTGGTTTGATCACACTGCTGGGTGTGTTTGCTCTTGCAGCGATCATCACGACTTCCGGATTGAGTTACCGGATCATGCTCTGGTTGTTGCTCAGGCTACCTGACCGCCCCTTCTTTCATCAGTTGGTGGTGCTCTTTGGCGGTTATCTACTCTCCCCGATTACACCCTCGGGAAACAACCGCATTGCGCTCCTGCTGCCGCTGTATCGCGACATGCTCGAAGGACTGAGACTGGCGCGAGGCGGTACGGCTGCAACGGCTCTGATGGCAGCGACATTTTCTGGAGCGATGTTGATGTCGCCGATGATGTCGACCAGCAAGTCGGCCAATATCGCCGCGGTCAATCTGTTGCCTGTGCAGATTCGGGAAGAGTTCATTGGGCTGTTCTGGCTCATGGCGGCAGGGGTTGCTGCGGTTGGCGTCACCCTGTTTCATGGGTTGGTTTCGGCTCAATTATTTTCATCGCCCGAGGCTCAGCCGCTTCCCAAGCGGCGCATTGCCCAGCAGCTGCGACTCCTCGGACCGCTTTCGTCGAGCGAGTGGTTGTCTGTAGCCGGTTTTCTGTTTTTTCTAGTCGGCGCGGCGACCTACTCCTGGCATCACGTTCCGCCTTTTTTGCTGGCGGGCTGTGTTCTCGTGGGCCTGTTACTCTCCGGACAATTTTCCAAACGGGACTTCCGCCAGCAGATTGATTGGCCGATGCTGTTCTTCCTGCTCGGAGTCGACAGTATTACGCGGGTGATGGATTATCACGGGTTACAATCCAGCCTCGCCGAAGCGATCGCCGGCTACTTCGGATTTATCAATGGGCGGATCGACCTGTTTATCCTTGCCGCGCTCGCCACGACCCTGATCGTTCGGCTCGCCCTGCCTGTCACCGCGGGGATGCTCGTCTCGGTTGTCGTCCTTCTGCCGGTCGCTGCGGCACATGGAATACACCCGTGGATTTGTGTCTTCCTGACAGCCATGTTCAGCGATATCTGGTTTCTGCCGTATCAAAGTTCTGTTTACCTGCAGGTTCTGTTTCAAGGCTGCGGCGAGACTTTTGATCCGCCTCGTTTTTTTCGCTATAACCTCTGGATGAACCTAGCTCGCGTCGTTGTCGCCTACGCGTCCATACCTTGGTGGAACTGGTTAGGATTGCACTGATGAACCAGCTGCGAGGAATCCTGATTGCCTGTTTCGCGGTCGGTGGGCTGCTCGCACTCGTCTGGTTCAACCTCAATCGCCCACGGATTCTTGTCCTGCATTCTGGCAGCGAACGAGGATTATGGGTCCGAGATGTCGATCGAGGCATGGAGCAGCATCTGGAACGCAATCGTCGACCGATTAACCTCGAGCGGCATTATTTGCGACTCGACGAACCAGGGCTCAGTCCCGAATCGATTCGCTTGCGGGTGCAGGATGCGCACCGCACGGTGGCGCGTCTTCGCCCAGACATCCTCATCGCAGTCGACGACGAAGCGAATGCGCTCGTGGCCAAGGATTATCTTGGTCGCGCCACACCCAAGCTGCTGTATATTTCCATCGACCAGCCGCCAGAGATGTATGGCTACCGTGCCAGCCAGCAAGTCACCGGTATCAGTGAGGAACTGCCGCTCGCAGCGGTCCGTAAAGTTTTGGGGGACCTCCAGCCGGCTCCGTCTGTAGGAGTCGAGTCGCCGACGACTGCTCCTGCTTCCGAGCGGGTCACAGCCTCGATTCGCTTCCCTGAAAATCGCTTGTCGCCGGAACGTTCGCTTCGAATCGTGGCTTTGGCTCGCGATAGTGAAACAGGACGGGCGGAGCTGGCTCAGGTTCAGCAATTCGATTGGTCTCCGCATCGACTCGGTCCAGTCAAAGTAGTCCGCTCTCTGCTTGAGTGGCAGTCGGAGAGCCGATCGCTAGCGGCAGAGTCTGATGTTCTTCTGGTTCTTAGCTATCGAGGACTTAAGCGGAGTTCCGAGTCTGCGGAACTGGTTCCGGGTACGGAACTGGCAAAGTGGTTGGAGACAGAGTCAGTGCCGCTGCCGATAGGATTGCATGTCGATTACGTTGTCGATGGTGGTGGCCTGAGTCTTGCGCCGGCACCAACGGACTACGGTTTGAATGCGATGCAAATGGCGTTCGAGTGGTTGGAACCGGCTCGCAAAGCGGTGTTGCCCGAGCCGCGGCGGTCGCCTCACTTCGACGTCGCACTCCGCGCTGAACGACTGCGGCAGCGAGGTTTGACTTTGCCGCCAATCTATGCCGAAGCGGCTCGGGCCGGTGATGATTACTACGAGCGATGAGCGATGTGGCTGCTGCCGTTCCAGCAGTGGTACTGGGGGAGCCGAGGACTTATTGCTAGGGCCTTGGCTTCAGCCTCGTGTCGTTGCAGCTCGACCGAAAGTCGTTGTCTCAAATCTAACCGCTCGCGGGCGATATCCTCATATCGTAGCAGCCGTGGCAATGCTCCTTGAGCAACGGCTGGAACCGGTGCACGCAAAACGTCTTCGAAAACAGCCAAGAGCGCTGGCCGAATGCCTCTAAACTGTTGGTCTGTCGAGCGGCAGCCACATTGAGGGGGCGTCCGCTGTTCGGCGTTCACCTTTTCATCACACTCGGCGAGAGCCTCGGGATTCGACGCGGGAAAGAAGCATGTGAGTTTATCGACTTGTTCGCGATGGACTGGAATGTCGGAAAGGATCATCGCAGGCAACTGCCGCGATTGCCGAAAAATGATGGTTTGTTGCCTCGTTGTGTGTCACATCTGTTGAGTCTCGCATCGCGGCAGATCTGGCGAAGTATTTGATCCCTCCGGCGTCACACACCCGCCATTTGTCGCAGACGGATGGTCAGAATGAGTTGGAGTGTGCCGTCCGCAAGGTGGCGACATCAGCGGCGGAATCGCTCACGCCGCCACGGACGACATTAATTTTCATGCAGTGAAAGATCGTCACGACGTGACGGATTTGACTGCGACCGTGCTCCATCAACGGAAACTCGATGCGTGTCGCCTTGATATCCTTGGCCAACAGAGACTGGTCCTAGACTTCGGCATGCCGATTCAGGCTGTGCTGTCGGCCTGGGCGATTCTTGCGAACTGTCATAATTCCTGTGGCACGGTTATCACGGTTGTCAGGGTTGTGCCAATCAGGTTGTTGCCACAACCCTGACTGATGATTTTTCACCACATGAAACACCGCTTCAGGTCGATTCGCGCAGTAGATTTATCCCAGCTGTCGGAAACACACACAAACCTACACAACTCAGCGAGTCTCACTATGCCGTCAAAAGGCAAGCTTCAGGGAATTTTCACTCCAAATATCGTCCCCCTTGACTCTAAGGGAGAGATTCACGAGAGCGAGTTGCGGCGGTACATCGATTGGCTGATCAGCAAAGGAGTGCATGGTCTGTATCCCAACGGATCGACGGGCGAGTTCACTCGTTTCACCGCCGACGAACGAATTCGCATCATGGAAATTATCTGCCATCAGGTGCGTGGACGGGTCCCCGTATTGGCCGGTGCGGCAGAAGCAAACGTCAAAGAGACCGTGCGCGCCTGCGAAAAGTATTACGAGATGGGCGCAACTGCGGTCGCTATCGTGGCTCCCTACTATTACAAACTCAGCCCCCGATCGGTTTATGCCTATTTCAAAGAAATAGGCGACAATACACCGATTGATGTGACTCTTTATAACATTCCCATGTTTGCCAGCCCCATCGATGTTCCAACGCTGACGCGTCTGGCTGATGAATGCCCAAAAATCATTGGGATCAAGGATTCCTCTGGCGATATTCCGCACATGATCCGCATGATCCAAGCGGTTCGCCCTATGCGTCCGGATTTCAGCTTCCTCACAGGCTGGGATTCCGTACTGATGCCGATGCTACTCATTGGCTGCGACGGAGGAACCAACGCCAGTTCCGGCGTCGTTCCAGAACTGACTCGAAAACTCTATGACTTGACCATTTCGCATCGGATTGACGAGGCGCGGCAGCTTCAATTCGACATCGTCACAATTTTCGATGCGATGCTTTATTCGGCAGAATTTCCAGACGGATTCCGAACTGCCGTCCGTCTTCGCGGCTTCGACACGGGAGTCGGTCGTCAGCCGCTATCGGAGGAGCAGCACACAGATCTCTTAACGCTTGCCAACAAACTTCAATGCATGCTGTCTGAGCATGGTTTCTTGGACGAACCGATTTGTGGCTGCACGTTGCCTGGAGTTGCGAATGGTTCCAGTCCCGAAGAGGTGGCAGCCATCGTGCAAGCAGTCGTTTCTGAATTGAAACGACGCGGTCAGGCCTAAACACGGAAAGAAGATCACCCGATCCTGATTTCATCCGTGTCTTTCCCATTCAGAGACATCGGCCCCTGAACAAATCCTCCGAGAGAATGTCACCCGTTCGCCGGCCGAGTTTGAACTCGTCTGGCGGTGGTGAATTATTCCCGCCAAACACCACGGCATGTCGGATTCTGTGCACGGTCATGGACTGTCATCAAGGCATCCTGTGGCCTCGTCGATACGGAGGATGGTCCCTGCCTTGAAAGCGTGATGTCACGAGCCCGCTGTGGCGAGAAACTACGCATACAATTCACCGAGGTCGGCGAATAGGTTTCCGTTTAAGGCCTTCCATTGGAAACTTTTTATGGTCACTTTGAGACCGATTTCCATCAGGCTCGGCACCGGCGTTCCCCTTCGGGAGCAATCACGGATGCCGTAGCAACGTCAGCGGGGGCAGGGCAGACCAATCGTCACCTGATCAACGGCCGGCGCGATCCATTCGGCTATGGATCCGAGTTTCTGACGGTCAAGGATTCGCCGGGATCCAGCAACTGGATGACGTGAGAAATTTTGAACGGACGCTTCACGATTCCGGTTGCGCGGGCCGAATTCCATTGCATCATGCAGACATGATTCGACGTCGCAAGCACAACCGGATTTCCCTCGGCCGTGTTGAGAAACTCTGATTTGCGTCTGAGAATTTCTTGTGAATTTGCCGGTTTCTCGATGTTGTAAATTCCACCCGAGCCGCAACAATCGCGGGCGGCGGGGGCAAGTTCCCAACGATATCCGGTTGCATCTAACACATTGGATGGAATACCAGAGGCCTTCTGGCCGTGGATCAAATGACAGGGCAGATCGACGTAGACTCGCGTTTCATCAGGGTTGCGTCTCCGACAAACGGGCTGGATCTCTCCGAGAAAACCCAACACATCTCGAACGGGGACCTGATCCTTGAGCGTTTTGCCGAGCGCCAATCCACATCCAGCCGAGTTACTGACAACGGCATCCAGTTTCAGCTCTCCAAATATTTTACGGTTGTGCTGACGCAGGACATCAACGCCATCTAGGCCCGAGTGCTCTTGGAACGCGCCGCAGCAGCCTTGATCCGGAGGCACGACAACCTGAACGTTGTTTTCGATCAGAACCCGCACTGTGGCGAAGTTGATCTCACGAAACAAAGCCTCCATCAGGCAGCCCGTGAGCAATGCCACTCGAGGCCCCTGAGGGCGGTGCTGCTGCATCAATTCGCGCGCGTACGTGGATGTCGACTTCAGGACCACTGGACGGCCCGGAAAAACAAATCGATGAGGGAGCAGACCTGTTCGTCGGAGAATGCGGGCGGGAAGCAGTGCCAGATTGAACAACGCGGGATACCGGATTGCGGCAGCCGCCAAGCGAATCATCCGCTTGGGCTTGAAACGTCCTGCGGCAACGTGTGTATGACGGACTTGCTCAAAGATTTCGCCATAGGGCACGTTGGCCGGGCAGGCGGATTCGCAGGCCAAGCATCCGACACACTCCGAGGTATAAAAGTCGGTCCAGGGATCCTGCTTCAGACGCCCGTCTGCTTCCTCGCGCCACAGTCGTAAGCGGCCGCGTGGCGAATTATTTTCATCACCGGTCAAAGTGTATGTGGGACAGACCTCGAGGCAGAAACCACAGTGGACACAACTCGCAAGCAGGTCATCACGATGGGCGTTGTCCGGAACCGCATCGTCCGTCGACTGGATGGCGTGGGTATTCACTGAAATGTCGCTTCCTTTGCCAAGATTGCCGTCCATTCGGCTTCGATGGGGGAGAGGGGGAATGGTCTGAGATGGCGAGAATTCCAATCGCCACCTAATGTATGAAGTTCGGGGGTTGTCTGCCTCACAAGAGCCTCAATCAGTGCAACGCGTCCCGCCCCCTCCTGAATGTAAACGTGAACAACTCCGTTATGACACAGGCCAACGCACAGCACGCCGCCATGCTTTCCCAATTTCTCAGCCAGATCGACGACGCGGTCTGGTGTCGTTTTTAAAGTGAGGTCAGGGCATCCATCAAACGGCGGGGAGGCTTCCTGCAAAATATCCAATCGCAAAGTCTGCTGGGCCGCGAACGAGGAGAGGTACTGCTCAAACAGCGGCCATTCTGTCGCCGGGCAATGCACCGCAATGCGCAAGAAAGATTGGCCTGATTCCGAAAGGAAATCGATCGAGTCAAACCAGTGCATCCAAGAACTTTGCAGCAAGAATGGCACGGCTCTCCGAACATCATCAGCCGTACCTTGCAATCGACAAATTTGGGAACAATCACAGACCGGCCGCAAACGCAAGACATAGTCCAAGGGCCGTCCGAAACGGTTGCCAGAGTGCAGCAGAAAACGAAACAAATCATATCCCGTCGTGGTTTTGACGACACGCTCACCGATGCGGACGATGCGTCCGTCCGGGCGTTTCCAATTCATGCCGAGAATATTGTCGCAGTAGGGTCCGAAACGCGATGAGGCCGGAGCGAAACCGGTTGCCTCGACCTGTTGCACCAAGGAGGCATTCGGATCTAGGATCAACGGATATCGCAGCTTGTGTGGCTCGGCGATCGCCGCAATATCAGCGGCTGTCGCATCGGCAGAGAGACACATCACCCCATCAATCGGATCGATGAAGCGTTCGAACAGCCGTGATTCGTTTGCGGGCTGTTCAGTCGGATCAGGGATCTGTGTGGGGATCTTCGCCGGACTATGACCAAGGCAGCCGGCCTCCGAACCGATACCCATCGATTGGGCGACAACAGGTTTTTCTGTGCCGGTCTCAAACAGTTCCGAGTTCATCGAGTGAAACGTCTTTCTGAAAAGACCTTGAGCGGGTTCAATTGGTGCTGCGGATTAAAGACGGCGGGGATCGCCAACTGCATACGGATCATTTCCGGATCGAAGACCATCGGCATATACGCAGCTTTGTCGTTGCCGATTCCATGCTCTCCGGAAAGCGTTCCCCCGACATCCACCACCCGCTGCATCAGTCGTTTTCCGATGTGTTCAATCTTTTCGAGTTCCCCGGGGATGCGGGAATCAAACAGAAAATTGGGATGCAGATTACCGTCGCCGGCATGAAACACGTTGACGACTCGCAGCCCTGCCGCATCCGCTTCGTCGTACACTAATTGTAAGATCTCTGCCAGTGCTCGCTTGGGGATCACGGCATCTTGCACGACAAAGTCTGCGCTCAGTTGACCCATGAGTCCGCCCGCCGCTTTGCGCGCTTTCCAAAGTTTCTTGCGCTGTTCTTCTTGGTCGCTATAAACCACATCCTCCGAACCAGCGCGACGCAGAATTTGGGCGACAGTCTCGACGCGCGCATCGACCAGAGCGGCGGGACCCTCAATTTCCGTGAGCAACATGAAGGACTCTTTTGGCAGTCCCACAGCCATCGGACTGTTTTCCACCATGGCAACGCAACGCGGGTCCATCAGTTCGATCGCCACCGGAAACGACGAATGCCCGACCAGATCATGAATTGCCTTTTCGGAAGTGATTAAGTCGGGAAACGTCGCCCGAAACGTCCAGATCTTCTCCGGACGAGGCAGCACCCGGAGCCAGAATCGAGTAAACGCTCCGAGGGTTCCCTCGGAGCCGATCATGAATCGCTTCCAGTCTTCACGCCATGGGCCGCGTCCACCGGCGGGACCACCGAATTGGTGAAGGCTACCGTCGAGAAGAATCACTTCAACTCCAAGAACGTAGTTGCTGGTCACGCCATAGCGAAAACAATGTGCGCCACCCGCGTTGGTGGCCACATTGCCGCCCAGAGTACAAACCGGTCCACTGGAGGGGTCCGGAGGATAAAAAACTCCCTGAGATTTGAGAGCCTCATCCAACTGATTGAGCGTGACCCCACACTCGACTTCGCACCACAGTCCTTCCCTGCAGATGTTGCGAATGGCCCGCAACGCGGACGTATGAACGATCACGCCCCCCTGCGCTGCAACGGGGCCACCCGACAGGGACGTTCCGGCTCCACGAAGACACAGTGGCACACCCAATTGACGGGCAGACCGTAACAAGCCTGCCATTTCCTCAACGTCCGCCGGAATCACAACGGCATCGGGGCGGAAGGTCTTATAACCGAGGCCATCGGCATCGTAACCGGCCAACTGCGCCGGCGCCGTCATAACACGCCCTCTGATCACGCACTTCTTCAACAGACCGTCAAGTTCAGCAGAATCTGTCGCGGACAGCATGGGAGTTCCATTCGTTGCGGGCGTCATCGTTTCCGTTGGACTGTCCGCGGTTCGCCTCAAACGAATAACCGCTGTGGATCACTTGGGGCCTAAGGCAACAACAACTGGGCCATGAGAAACTCGCTCAGGCCGGTGTACTCTTCGGAGTTCGAGAAACCGGGGATCAGCAGATGGCATTCGTGGCCACACGCGTCAGACTTCTGTTTGAGTTTCATACCGAGAAGCGGATGATGAATGCCGTGGCCCGCATCCCTTGCGGGGAGAGTCATTTCCGGCTCATAGGACATCAACAATGGAGGATCTTCGGAATCGACATGATTGATCGGTGAGAATTCGAAGTAGATCGCGTGGTATTTGTCGTAATCCAGGATCACCTCGTCCATTGTTTTTCGACCGACAGCCATGTTGATCATGCGATGCTTCAAAACGTTCGGCCCCAGCCAACCTTCAACGGTCTTCGGGTCGAGGCATGTTTGCCCCACCGAAACGGCTGCGGCGCAGACTCGTGACGATTCACGCAGGACCGGATCCGTCGCCTGCGGATCGGCCACGTCATCGTGCAGTAGCAGCCACATCGACGTGCAGGCGCCGGCACTGACACCTGTCAAGGCAATATGATTTGTCTCAATGTTCCATTCGGCGGCTTTCCAGCGAAGGAACTGAATGGATCGTGCGGCATCGTGGACCGGTGCTGGCAGGGGATTGTCAGGCGTCAGACGATAGTGGATCGCCGCCACCGAAATCCCCTTGTCCAAAAATGTCTGAATTGCCGGCCCTCCCTGTCGTTTGTCTCCGCCTGTCCAGCCACCCCCATGAATATAGACCAGCAGTGGTCGCCGACCAACGCCGTCAGCCCTCCAAAAGTCGAGTACGTTTCGCACGTGGGGTCCATAGGAAACGTCGGAGTATGTCGGTACCGGTTGCTGTGGCTCTTCGGCAACAAGAACCGAGCCAACCGAAAGAAACAACAATGTGATTCCGATTTTCATCGTTGACGCCTTAATCTCGTTGGTAGACCGATGATCTGTTTCGAATTTATCGACCTGATGGCTAGGAGTTGTCTTCCCCCCTATGCCCTCAAATCTTGGTCTCTGGATCGCCAACCAAGGATGATAGCAGTTGCGATGATAAAGGCACCAATCACACACCCTCCAAACAAAAGGACGACACGTCCACTAATGGCCCGAAACGGATTGACTTCGGAGGGCTCGTGTGTCGCTTCCCGCAGAACATTCAGGACTCGCTGCAAAGGCATCCATTTTGGCTGAACACTCGTTTTGTTGAGGGGGATGAGGGCCTCGAACGGTATTCTTTCGTGCCTAGCAGACAGACCTTCAACGGCGATTTTGTCGAACAAAAGCGAGTTCCTCATTGTGGAAGCGTACACATTCCACCAACGAGTGACCTCGCCTACGAAGCAAATCTCGTCACAACGGCAGCCTGCGCATTGCAACGCGTGCATGACACCAGCGAATTCGATGACCTGATCATCGGAGAACTCTGACTTCTGAAGCTGGCGACTCACCATTCCAAAAAAACAGCCCGTTTCCACCTTTCGTTTTTTCCACTGGCGAAGTCCGTGACACCGTCCCCGCTGAAACTCGCTGGCAGTAACAGGTCTGCTGGAAATCAATCGGGCGTGGACCGTTCGTTGAAACTGCGACTCTGATCGCAGAGGACTGGCCCGCCAAAAGCATAGCGGTCGACGAAAGTCTGGCGAGCCTGAATGGACACCCGTTCCCACGTCTGCGCCAATCAGCAAACCCTCAGCTGGCAGAATCACTGAAGCGGCCATCCGCCACGAGAGGATTCGCTAGCCTTCGTACCAATATCCGCGGAAGAAGGTACCGTTTCATTGCAATGAAAGTGGGCGAGACGGTAATTCGGGATTTGTGTGTCATGCGTGTTCGTCACCACCGTGGGCCAGAAGAAATGGATTCACGAGCAACCACTCTGGAGGGAATCGAACCTCTTGTCTGACGCAGAGTGCAATCGATTATTTTTCTTTAACCCAGATATTCCGGAATCGAACCGGGCAGTCGTGTGCTTGAAGGTGAATCGGGCTTGCCATTTGTTCCCGACTAGGTTCCTTCTCACCGCCTGGTGGAGCGGAAGGCATGACATATCGATCAAAGACGACGACTCCATTCTGCCGCACCGTGTAAAATGCGGGCTTCGTCTTCCGACCTCCTGCATCAAATTTTGCCGCATCAAAATCGAGATCGAATGTTTGCCAAGACAACGGAGGCAAGCACATATTCAGCCGCGGGACCGCCATTTTCATCAGACTACCACAACGCCCCTGTAACGAAAGTCTTTCAAACTGTCGATTCTCGGCTGTCCAGCCAAATGAATCGCCAATCTGGATTTCCCAACCCTTGAGATACACTCCGCTGTTTCCTCGATGGGTCCCCTGAGCCGTTGGCATGAAGGGTATGCAAAACTCCAGATGCAGTTGAATGCTCTGAAAATGGCGTTTTGAATCGGTACCATTATTCAACAAGTTTCTCTCAACGATCACGCCCTTGACCCATTCGTCGACATTCTGGCCGTCAAACAAGACAATGGCACCCTGGGGAGGACGAGCCCCCAGCGTCGGCGATTCTCTGTAAACCTTCTTCATGTGAAACACGGAATCATCCACCACGTTTAAAAACATGTCCGCGTTTCCGCTGAAATCTCCATTCTGCAATGTTCCCATAAAATTGGAGTTGTCGAATTTCAACCGCTCACCATGCAAACCGACAAAACTGGTGACGCCGTCCTTTGATTCGCCGCGAAAATGAAATTGGGTCCGTTCGTCCCAACCTGCCCCCGGCAGTCCGCCGCCATAAAGCACGCCATCAAACTTGCCATCGCCCATGGCGATCACCTGTGCCGCAATCGAATGACTGCCTCCGACGATTCCCACATATTCGCCCTGCACGTCGAAATCCGGTCCTGCTTTTGTCGGATCGGTAAACGCCGGAAAATCCTCCGCAACCACGACGCGGTTTACGCCAATCCGATCCCCAAACACGAGAGTGCCTGTCACGGCCAGCATCAGAACAATTCGCATCATCGGACGTCTCCCTATTCACCGCTGTCTCGAACAGTTGTATGACTTATGTGTCGGACTTCTAACCACGATGATGCGGGCACACGGACCGGCATAAGACCAATACGCCTAGATTGAGTCGTATCGGTGACGGTTCCGCACCTGACACGTGAAACAGAAGTCGGAGACGCATGGTCACGCCTCGTCCTCCAAGGATTGACCGGCCGTATTGGGGGCAAACCAAATCACGATCAAGCCCAATGAATACACCAGACCGCAAAGGGCCCCTGTGAGCGCCATGGCCCGAGAGGGATCGTTGTCCACGAAGGGTTTCAGGCTTACCAGAAGTCCTCCCGCCAATAACACGCCGATTGCCGTGGCAAATCGGCCGACATTGTAGGACAGGCCCATTCCAGTCGCACGAGCCCGCGTGGGGAATAGCTCCGGCAAATACATCGGCAGCCAACCAAAAAACAGGGTGGACGCGAAGCCCTGTGCAAACACGATTTTCAAAAATTCCGGCTTCAGCGGTTCCGTCATTTGAAACATGACCCACGTCAGAGACACCGCGGACAGACTGATAATAAAGTAACTCCATCGACGGCCCAGCCAAACGGCAATATGCGCCCCCAGAAAGCTTCCCAGAATGGCACCCAAAGCCCAATAAAACTGGACTGCCCCCTTGTAGCCTTTGAAATGGGCGATCGTGGTAGCATCACTGCCATCGTAAGCGGCCAATGCCGCAGTCGCGATTTTATCGGTCCAAGGAACCATCCACTTGGAGGCGGCCCAAGCACCAAGCAGTGGAATTGCACCCAACAGAATTCCCAAAATTGTGACTCGCAACAGCCGGCCACGAAAGAGTTCCATGAGGGAAATCGAGGATCCTTTTGACCGGCCACGATTCGCAATCCACGTCGGGGATTCCGGCAAAAACAGCAACGAAAATATCCCCAGTAGGGCTGGCATCGCCGCAATTTTGAAAACCCAACGCCATGATTCTGCGTCAACAGGATAAAATTGTGTGGTTTGTCCGAACAGTAAGATACCGACATTGATGCCCGCTCCCATGATCCCCGCAATGACAACCCGCGAGGCATTCGGCCAACATTCGGAAACCAAGGCCACTCCATTCGGAAGCATGCCTCCCGTCCCCATACCCACAAAGAACCTGAGCATTAGCATTTGCTCTTGAGTATTCGCCCACGCGCCCAGACCTGCAAATGCGGAATAGATGATGATGCTTAGTGACATGGCCCGACTTCGCCCCCATCGATCACCGAGATTTCCTAGGACGATGCCACCACAAGCCGCGCCGAGCATGAGACTTGCCGTGTACCACGCAAACCATTGTGGACCGTGTGCGTCCGCATACTCCTTCCCCATCAAGTCGACTGTCACGGGGAGCGACGCCTGAGGCATCAGCCCCAACTCAAATCCGTCGAACACAAGGCCGCTGAATGCCACCACAAGAACCAAGACACGCTGAGAAAAGGTGAGCGAAGGCGAGTTCATCAATGTGTCTCGTGAAGTCTTGACAAATGCGGAGCGTTTGAATCTGACGGTTGCCCGAGTCGTGCGTGGCTCGTGAACGGTTTGCGAGGCAACAACGGTACCCGCAAGAGGCGAAGGTTCCGTGAAACTCGCGGCCGATATCGCCACAGATGAACTTCGGATTATGCGAAAAACTCCCGAAGTCTGCAACGCGCAGGCGGTGCACATCGTCCCCGGGGTGATGTGTCAACTGAGGACAACTCTCTACTTTCAGAGGGTTGGTCATTCGAAACCCTTTCCGGACTCGCGAGAAAGAAATGTGGTTGCCTCCTGATCCTGTGGAAACGTTTCGGTTTTGGGATCGAAGACCAGTCGCCGACCGGTACGGAAAGCGATATGACCGAGGCGGCTGAGCAGGGAGGAGTCGTGTCCAGTCTCGATATCTGTCCGCCGATTTTCTCGATTGCGATTCTTGATCGCCGTCCATGTAATTTTGATCGCCTGATGTCATGCCGCTCCCCGTCTGTTGCCATTCGAGTCCCTTTTCATTCTTAAAAAACGCGGTATCCGTCTCGGTCAATCATCAGATCTCCCCTGTCGCCTGAGACAATGTGATCGTTGTCGAGGTGGTGGATCCTGCATCCAACAGGGCGTGAAGTCCCGTGGTTCAAAAACATACAGCACATCTTTCGTGTTCCCCTGCGACGATCATCGTGGCGGGTGTCTCCTGAAGATCTCCACGGGAACCACGTTTGGCTCCACTGCAGGAGACGACATCGGACGCCTTCAGTCCGGTCGTCAGGTGTCCGATGTCGATCTGATGAACGCTGGCATTTCCCAGATCACCGGTCCCGTAATCCCACATTCAATGCCAAGCCGCATAGAACCGATTTCAAATGAATGGCCGTGGGAGTGCCGGTCCCTACTGCAAAGCGTAATTCAAACCAGCGGGCATTGGTTCGGCGTCCATGGGGTGGCAGCCGTCCCCGTCATTAAGATTATTGATTGCCTTGACACTCATCAGCTTGCCGATGATACCGTCTCTGAAAAGCTTTGCGGCTTCGAGAGCCTGTGGTGAACCGCGGCGGTTGGTTCCGTGTTGAACGGTCCTGCCGTATTTCCGAGCCATCCAGACTGCGATTCGTCCTGCGGCCATGTTGTGCGAGACAGGTTTTTCGTGGTGAATTTTGACTTGCTTGTTCCCCAAGACACGCAATAACGAGTCACGAAAGGAGTCTTCGAAAATTTCGATCACATCGCACGCAGCAGCAGCACTCCTCACAACGGAAGGCAACCTTCGGGCCAACCGGCCCATCCATCGAACTGAGGTGACCGCTTCCGGCAAGCGGTTGAGGTTCTTTCGCTTGCGTCGCCTGCGGTGCTGTGCCACAGTCGTCAGAGACGTGAGATTCTCCCGATTCTCCCGACCAAAACAATTTTGCAAAATTCCATTTTTTGGTCATTTCTGACGGCCTACGGCTGTCGTCAGGCACAATTCAAGCGGTCTCGAGCAAAATATCCTGACAAAGACATTTTGCTCGGCAGAAGGACTTGCAACGTACACTGACGATGCTCGTCATGAGCGGTCTCATTCTGAAAACGATCCGGCGTGATCGAAAAGACGAAGAGGGTTGAAAGCGTTTGTCGTAAGAGGTGGCATAAAATCAATGACGGAAGAATGGACATCGTCGTTCCACGCGAAACAACTCCGATAAGTTTTCTGCGATATCGCGGGGACCCATCCCATGGCACCGGCTTGCCTCACCCGCTCTCCAGCGAAACCCTCCCGCCAATAAAGACTCAACAATGCCAATCTGGAAAATCTCACTGCTGATTCTTTTGATTGTTCCCGGACTCTCTCCGGCCGAGAACTGGCCCGGATGGCGGGGCCCTCGTGGCGACGGAAGCAGTACCGAGACAAATCTCCCGCTCCAGTGGGATGCCACCAAGAATGAGAACATCGCGTGGCGGACCGCGGTGCCGTACGCCGGCCACTCCTCGCCGATCGTGTGGGACAACCGCATCTTCGTCACGGGTGCAGACGAGATCCAGCAACGACGAATGTTATTGATGTTTGATCGGACCAGCGGTGCGTTGCTCTGGGAGCGAGAAGTCGCCAAGTCGCCTCTCGGAAGAAAGCACAAGCTGAACAGTTGGGCTTCCGGCACCCCCGCCACAGATGGCAGGCGGGTTTATGTCACGTTTTTGGAGGGACACGAAATGCTGATCACCGCTTTCGATCTCGAAGGACTCAAACAATGGACCGTGAGGCCGGGAGTCTTCTCCAGCGTTCACGGTTACGCCAGTTGTCCCGTGTTGTTTGAGAATCTCGTAATCGTCAACGGTGACCATGATGGTGAGGCGTATCTGGTGGCTCTCGATCGCGAGACAGGCCAGACCATCTGGAAGACCCCGCGTGACAACAAGACACGGAGCTATTGCACGCCCCTCATCCGCGATATCGATGGCCGGACGCAAATGATTCTTTCGGGAAGCAAATGCGTTGCCAGTTACGACCCTCGGACAGGCCAACGCCATTGGATTCTCAACGGTCCAACACAGCAGTTCGTCGCGTCTCCTGTCATGAACAAGGGCTTGGTCTTGATTACCGGCGGCTATCCGGACAAACATATTCTCGCCATCGACCCTCGTGGTTCGGGGCAGATTACCGAAGAGAGCCATGTCAAGTGGCATCATCTCAATAAGGGTGTCTCTTATATCCCCTCGCCCGTCGCCGCCGACATTTTTTTCTACTGCGTGTCGGATGGAGGTGTCGCCAGTTGCTTTGATGCGGTGACCGGTCAGGTGATCTGGCAAGAGCGACTCGGCCGTCGTCACACTGCGTCACTCGTCGCGACAGAGAGTCACGTCTACTCTCTCGACGATGATGGAATCACTCACGTTTTTAAAACAGGATCGGAATTCAAGGTTGTCGCCACAAACCCACTCGGCGAGGCGAGCTCTTCGTCGCCAGCGACCACCAACAACCAGATCCTGATCCGAGGCGAGAAGCATCTGTTTTGCATCAGTCGCAGCAACGACAAGACGACGAACAGTAACTGCGATTGATGAACCGAATGATTCACACACTTGACGAATAACAGAACCCGATGATTCTGAAGGAATCGAAGGCACGAACGTCTCTCAACGGCAGTCTTTTTTATCAGCGGCACGGTGGGCGACTTGTCCACTGTTCGCCGCGGGAACGGTCTCCAAAATCATGATGCGTGATTTCCAGTCTCTCATCCGGGTCTACTTTGCGGCCCCACTCGCCAAGCCGCTCCGATCAAAGGACTTGGCGCAGGCGTTAGGAATCGGTAAGCGGGACTTGAAGCGATTTCAAAATGTCGTCCAAGAGCTCCTCATCGACGGCTGGCTGATGTTAGGGAAAAACAAGTTCATCCGAGCGGCGCCCGCGGCAGACACGATCGCCGGAACCATGAAACGGACAGGCAAGGGGACCGGGTATTTTCGGCCACACGATCCGACGACACTCACTCCTGACGAGTCACTGTACATCTCTCCCGAGGATTTGAAGGACGCCTTCTCGGGAGATGAGGTGCTCGTGCAGTTGCTCATGCGTCGAGAGCGAGGGCAGCGTTGCGGGCGAGTGCTGGAGGTTATCTCACGCGGTTCCAAGGCGTTTGTGGGGACTTACATCGAACAACGCAATCGCGGTTTCGTGCGGATCGATGGAAACCAGTTTGAAGGTCCGGTCTCAGTCGGTGACCCCGGCGCAAAAGGGGCTCTCCCAGACGACCGCGTTGTTGTCGAAATGCTTCGTTTTCCCAGTCGCAACGAGGCCGGCGAGGCCGTCATCACGAAGGTCCTTGGACCGCGAGGCATGCCGGGAGTTGACCTGCAAACGATCATTGCCGAGTTCAATCTGCCCGATGAATTTCCCGAAGCGGTACTCGAAGAAGCGCGTTTGCAGGCACAGCAATTTGATGAAACCCAACTCCAAGGCCGGCTCGATCTGACCAACGAACTGATCATCACGATTGATCCGCTCGATGCACGAGATTTCGATGATGCCATCTCCCTGACACGAGAGTCCGACGGCAACTGGAGGCTAGGGGTTCACATCGCCGACGTGGCGTACTTCGTACAACCCGGCACGCAACTCGACCGCGAGGCCCGGAACCGGGGAACCAGCGTCTATTTGCCCGAGAAAGTGCTTCCGATGCTCCCGGAAGTGATCTCGAACGCGTTGGCCAGTCTTCAACAAGGAAAGGTTCGCTTGACAAAGTCGGCCTTCGTAACCTTCAACCCGGAGGGAACACCGCTGCACTCCGAATTTGTTAATTCCGCGATCCAGGTGACTCAACGCTTCGCCTATGAGCAGGTGATGCCACTTCTGGCGAACTCCGAACAGCAAGCCCCCCACGACGATGCCTCGGCTTCGTCGTCTTGCCACTCCTTACTCGATGTTCCGTGTCTCGAAATCGCGCACGCTTCAAGCCTTAAAGTTGCACCACGCGTCCTCGAACTGCTCCAGCAAATGCACACTCTGGCGATGATCTTGCGGAAGCGACGATTCCATCACGGGGCACTCGATCTGAATCTGCCCGAGATCAAGATCGACATGACTCACGATGGTCACGTGGCCGGCGCGCATCGAGTCGGCCACGATGAAAGTCATCAAATCATTGAGGAGTTTATGCTGGCGGCCAACATCGCTGTGGCGACGAAATTGGCCGACAACGGCCACCCTTTTTTGCGTCGCTCTCATGCCGCTCCCGATCACCGGAAACTCGTCGTCTTGGGCGAGTTCGCGGAATCACTGGGCTACAACGTCCGACGTGAGCCGGGACGAGCCGATCTCCAAAAGTTGCTCAAGGAAGTGCAGGGAACTCCGCACGAGTATGCCATCAGTTACGCGATCCTCCGCAGCATGAAGCAGGCGACATACAGCCCCGTCGATGACATCGGCCACTATGCGCTCGCTGAAGACAATTACAGTCACTTCACCAGCCCGATCCGTCGCTATCCCGATTTAACCGTGCATCGCTTGCTGGAACGCATTATTTTCAAACACCATACCCGATCTCTCACCGTCGCGGAGACAGACGCGGAAATCCTTGAAACGGTCGCCGAAGTGAGTGATCCACCCGAAGAGTCGCGTTCCTCGGAGTGTCATGCCCTATGGACACCGGAAATGCAGACAAACGATTCTGGAAGCGGGACCACTGTGGTTCACGAGACCGAGACCAACCGTGCGTTGCGGAAAAAAAAGAAGAAATCGCCCCTCGCCGATTCCTCTCCGAAAGCAGCGGGACGGCGGGACCATGCGATTTTTGCGGGGCCTCGTTCGCCGGGAAGGACACAACGCGAGACACAGGGCAACTTCAGTCAGCAGAGCCTTCCCCCAGAACTCGTTCAGTTGGGACTGTGGTGTTCGATGACGGAACGACGTGCCCAAGACGCCGAACGAGAACTCATCAAACTGAAGTTGTTGACATATCTCGGCGAACGCATCGGCGAGGAACTGGAGGCGACGATTACGGGCGTTGAAAAATTCGGACTGTTCTGCACCGGAATCGCGATTCCGGCCGAGGGCCTGATTCACATCAGCACGATGGGCGACGATCACTACGACTACGATGACCGTTCACACACTCTGATAGGTCGACGCAACAACCAGACATTTCGTCTGGGCGATCGACTGCGAGTCACCGTCGCCAAAGTTAATCTCGCCGAACGAAAACTGGAGATGCGACTAGTGGCCGGGGAACGCCGGGGGGTCTCCGAATCGCTGCGGGGTCGAAAGGCTCCGCGACGTGAATCACGGAATCCACCCAAACGTCGCCAGCGTCGTTAATATTGCAACGGCACGGATATTCAACACACGACACCGAGGCGGATTGCAGGATGGTCATCCGCCTCATGAGTTCAGCGCCGTCGTTCCCAGTGGTGCGCTATCAACGGTCCTGACCTTGGCACCCCTCGTGCTTCCACACAGATCGCCCGTCTCTAGAATTGAAGTTGTCCGAGTGATCTCTATAATGCCCACGACTGTCATTTTACCGTTTTTTCGGGCAGAGACCGTCCGCCATCTGCGGACGACAGATCGCGGCGGACGCCGTAGGGAGTGATCACGTGTCGGAATCGGCAATTGCGGCACCAAGGGCGAGGCTGATTGATCGTCTGGGAATGCGTTGGTTCTTGCGGTTTTTATCCTCATCAATCGGCCGCAAAATGGTCATGGGGCTGACCGGATTGTTACTCTGTGGGTTTGTGGCTGCACATCTCGCGGGCAACTTAAAACTGTTCGTTGGAGCCAAAGCCTTTAATGAATACGCCCATTTTCTGCACAGCTTAGAGATCCTTCCTGTTGCGGAAGCGGGATTGCTGCTCCTGTTTGTGGCACACGTTTATCTTGCGTTCGTCACTGCGGCCGGGAATACGGCGGCTCGACTCGATGACTATTCGATGAAGCAATCAAAACAACCTCGAGGTCTGCTGGTCGCCAATCCAAGTACCTGGATGTTTGCGTCGGGGGCTGTGGTTCTCGGATTTATTGTTTTGCATCTGATTGACCTAAAATTTGCACTGCGACCGGACATCCGATATCTGGACGAACACGATTTTGCCGCACCATTCGCCAACACCATGGCAGTGCTGAGTAATCCCGTGAGTCGCGTGTGCTATGTGCTTGGAGCAATCGTGCTTGGTTTTCATTTGTCGCATGGTTTTCCGAGCGCGTTCCAGTCGTTGGGGCTGAATCATCCTAAGTATACGCCGTTCATCAAGATTGCAGGTCGTCTTTTTGGTTTGGCAATCGCTGTGGGATTTGCAAGCCTCGCCTTATTGATCCCCAACCTGCAGAAGTAAATCGATCAGAGCTAGGGAATGATTCGCAAAGCGATAGCCAAGCGGCAGTGATCTGCCGCTTCCAGAGAAGGACAAGGCCAGCATGGTGACAGTTGCCGAGACCCCGCTCGATGGACGTTGCCCCTCGGGGGACATTGCGACGCGATGGGACCGCCACAAATTCGATCTGAAGCTTGTGGCCCCACACAACAAACGTAAGCACACGATCATTGTCGTCGGCACCGGGTTGGCCGGAGGCTCGGCTGCCGCGTCGCTCGCTGAGTTGGGCTACAATGTGCTGTCGTTTTGCATTCAGGACTCACCTCGTCGCGCTCACAGTATCGCCGCCCAAGGGGGAATCAATGGCGCGAAGAACTATGCCAACGACGGCGACTCGGTACGTCGACTATTTTACGACACCGTAAAAGGGGGAGAGTGGCGGGCGCGGGAGTCCAATGTTTACAGACTCGCAACCCTCAGCACCTCGATCATTGACCAGTGCGTCGCCCAAGGGGTCCCCTTCGCCCGCGAATACGGCGGCTCGCTGGCGAACCGTTCATTCGGCGGGGCACAAGTTTCCAGAACCTTTTACTGCGCCGGCCAGACCGGGCAGCAACTCTTGATCGGCGCGTATCAGGCGTTGATGCGCCAGGTGCATTCCGGACATGTCACGCTGTTCACACGACGTGAGATGCTCGACGTGGTCGTTGTCGATGGCGTCACGCGAGGAATCGTGACCCGAAACCTCGTGACAGGCAAGTTTGAGACATTTGCTGCGGACGCTGTGGTGCTTTGTACGGGCGGGTATGGCAACGCGTACTATCTGTCGACGAATGCCAAGACCTGCAATGTCACGGCCGCGTGGAGATGCCACAAGCGGGGGGCCTTCTTTGCCAACCCGTGTTATACGCAGATTCATCCGACTTGCATTCCCGTCAGCGGGACCCATCAATCCAAACTGACGCTGATGAGTGAAAGTCTTCGAAACGATGGCCGCGTGTGGGTTCCACGGAGCCAGGGAGACACTCGCTCGCCCGATCAGATTACCGAGTCCGAACGCGACTATTACCTGGAACGGCGATATCCGGCATACGGAAATCTCGCGCCTCGTGATGTCTCTTCCCGCGCCGCCAAGGAACGCTGCGACGCAGGCTTCGGGGTTGGTCCGTCGGGGATGTCTGTCTATCTTGATTTCGCAGCCGCGATCAAACGCGATGGTGAAAATGTGGTTCGAGCCAAGTACGGCAACCTGTTCCACATGTATGAAAAAATCACTGCCGAAAACCCCTACAAGGTCCCGATGCGGATCTATCCCGCTGTGCATTACACGATGGGTGGACTGTGGGTGGACTACAACTTGCAAAGTAACCTGCCAGGCCTGTACGTTCTCGGCGAAGCGAACTTCTCGGACCATGGATCTAACCGCCTCGGCGCGAGCGCCTTAATGCAGGGGCTAGCCGACGGCTATTTCGTGATCCCCTATACCATCGGAGATCACATTGCGACTCGCAGCCTGAAGACTGTTTCCACGGACGCTCCGGAGTTTGGGCAGGCATTGGCAGCGGCGAAATCTCGCGTCGAATCCATCTTACAGGTGAACGGAAAACGCAGCGTCGAGCAGTTCCATCGAGCCCTTGGACAAATTATGTGGGATCACGTGGGAATGGGTCGCAATGCACAAGGATTGCTCCACGCGATCGATTCGATCAAACAGTTGCGTGAGGAATTTTGGCAGGACGTGACGGTACTGGGAAGCGGTGACACATTCAACCAAAATCTGGAACATGCCGGGCGCGTCGCCGACTTCTTAGAATTCGCTGAGTTACTGGCCCGTGATGCGTTGCATCGCGGTGAATCGTGTGGTGGCCACTTCCGCGAAGAACATCAAACGAGCGACGGAGAATGTGCCCGCAACGACGATAAGTTTTGCTACGCTGCCGCATGGGAGTTCCAAGGTGTCGGCGGCGACTCAATCCTGCATCAAGAATCTCTGACGTTCAACGACTGCCCGCTGGGAACCAGAAGCTACAAATAAAATCCCCGCTCGGCGCAAGTCACCAGACCCCGCCGAACCCGACTCCAAATTCCTCCTCGGCCCTGTTGGTGATGTGGGGGGAAGGAGACGCCGAACGCGGCGTTAGTAAAGTTGTGCCGGCTCATTCAGATGATCGCGTAACAAGACCGTGACCAACGAGACCAAACATGAACTCCTCCGCATCGAAGACCTTGAACCTGACACTGAAAATTTGGCGACAGACCGGGCCAAACAACCCCGGAGCGTTTAAATTGTACGACCTCAACGAGATCTCGACCGACATGTCATTTCTGGAAATGCTGGACGTGCTGAACGAGCAGCTGATCACCAGAGGCGAGGAGCCGGTCGCATTCGATCACGACTGTCGTGAAGGGATCTGTGGAACGTGTGGTGTGATGATCAATGGCCAGGCGCATGGTCCGGAGAATGCCACCACGACCTGTCAGCTTCACATGCGCCGGTTTAACGATGGTGACACGATCCTGATCGAGCCTTGGCGTGCGAAGGCTTTTCCGGTGGTGCGTGATCTTGTTGTCGACCGTTCGGCATTTGATCGGATCATCCAGTCTGGCGGTTACGTCTCGGTCAACACGGGTAACGCGCCCGAGGCCAATTCGATTTCGGTCCCTGGACACATTCAACAACAAGCGATGTCGGCGGCCGCCTGCATCGGTTGCGGCGCGTGTGTCGCCTCCTGTAAAAACGCCTCCGCCATGCTTTTTGTCTCCGCTAAGGTCTCGCATCTCGCCAGCCTGCCGCAGGGGCAAACGGAACGCAGCAAACGGGTTCTCAGCATGGTCGCCACGATGGACAAAGAACAGTTCGGCAACTGTACGAATACCGGTGAATGTGAAGCGGCCTGCCCCGCGGAGATCAAGCTGACCAATATCGCCCAACTCAACCGCGAGTACATCAAGGCCGTATTGTTCTCCCATGACTGACACTGCTATTTGACATCGTGGGACAAATGACGGCCAAAAATTAACCACGAGACCTGACGGAGCGACTTCGAATCTTGAGTAAACCATCGCCTGAGGCGACAGATTGTCAAATAAATTCGAGCATTTTATGGCAACCCGTGGAAAACTCGTCGTTCATGGCAGCACGGTCGAGTTGATCTTTCCCAGCTCTGATGTAGGACTCCGATCGTCATTCAGTCCTCAGGAATACCACGATGAATCAAGTCCCTTCCGCGTTGCTCCGTACGCCGCTCTATGACTGGCACGCCGCGCACAACGGTCGCCTCGTGGAGTTTGGTGGCTGGGAGATGCCGGTTCAGTACAGCAGCATCGTGGAGGAGCATCAGGCCGTGCGGCAGTCGGCCGGATTGTTTGACATTTCACATATGGGACGACTGACATTCAGTGGCCTCGATGCCGAGTCTCTGTTATCGCATCTCCTGACGTGTCGGGTCGACAATCTCGTCGATGGACAAATCCGATACGGGCTGATTTGCAACGACGGGGGTGGGATCCGGGATGACGTGCTCGTCAATCGTCTGAACGCGATGAATTTTGGCCTCGTGGTCAATGCCAGCAACCGCCTAAAAATTGTCGAGCGTATTCAAACGTGTGTTTTGGAGATTGATCCTCCGAACCGTGCCCGCGATCTGGAATTTGACGATCAGACGACGGAGACGGCAATGATTGCCATTCAGGGACCACAGGCGGTGTCGATTCTATCCCGATTGACGACATGCGATGGAGAACTGAAATCGCTCAAGTATTACACAGGCTGCCCTGGTCAGGTTGCCGGGTGCGAAGCGTTCATCAGCCGCACCGGCTACACGGGGGAGGACGGCTTCGAAATCATCGTGGCCCAAGACGCGCCGGGAACGATCTCACTGTGGCAACGACTGTTGGACGAAGGACGCGGGGAGGGATTGATTCCCTGCGGACTTGGTTGTCGTGACACGCTGCGGCTCGAAGCGGCGATGCCGCTTTATGGACACGAGCTTTCGGAGATCATCGATCCTTTGACGGCGGGTTTGTCGTTCGCCGTTAAACTCGACAAGCCAAGCTTCATCGGTCGCGAATCGCTGCTCACGAAGAAGGCTGTGGGGCCGCAACAGGTTCGTGTGGGTTTGCAACTCACTTCGAAGCGAATTGCCCGAGAACATACCGAGGTTTATGTCGGCAGCAGGCACGTTGGTGACGTTTCGTCGGGGACGTACTCACCGACATTGCAGAAGTCCATTGCCATGGCGTATGTGGATCGGGCCTACTCTTCGGCAGGGACATCTGTGGATGTTGACATACGAGGCAAGCGGGAGTCCGCCATCGTCGTCGCTCTACCATTTTACAAGCGTCCGTGAAGCCCGGAAGGCACCATCCCGCTTTACCTTTTTTAACGCAACACCGTCCATGATCCGATAACGGGAGGACGGTCATCACCCGTTACTTCCAGTGAAGGACCTGTCATGGCTCAACGCGATCTGTCCAGATATCAGGAAAAAGTCATTAAGCGGTACTACGAGAACCGCCCCGCATTGGACGCCGAGCGTCTGAGTGACCTTGTTGCTGAACTGTATCTTGCGAGCGACAAGAAAAAGCCCAAGTTGTGGGAGTCTACGGCAGAAATCATGCTGCGTCTGGGCACCCCGCAATCGCGAGTCGATCACGTTTTGAAGTCCGCCGATCCGATCCTCCTCGCCGAAGTTGTCAAAGACGTTCAATCCGGAAAAATTCGTCCCAAGCCCGCCGAAAAGAGGCCTAGCGGATCGGCGGAATGATCCTGCGTCACATTCCGGCGGGGACCGTCACAACTCGGGACGCGGGATCTCTTTTTCAAGCGATGATCGGCGATCGTGTTCTGTGCAGCGGGACATGGAAATCGCTTCGCGGCGGTTTCAAACAGTATTGCTCAAGCGCACTGCTGCCGCTCAGTCGCTCAGTCGCTCAGTCGCTCAACACCGATGACAGAATGTACCCTCTCAGCGCGGCGGAAGTCTGGCTCAGCGCGGCGGAAGTCTGGCTCAGCGCGGCGGAAGTCTGGCCTGGACGTTTTCACCACGCGGCCAGATCAACTTCAGCTAGGCTCTGGACGATAGATCCGCCTCTTGGTCTGGGTAACGTCGAGCGATCCAGATGTAGATCAGCATCATCGTCAGGGCGATTCCGCTGGTTGTCAGGTACATCACCATGAAGCCGTATTGCACAATAATACGACCCAGAAGCGGGGCGAAGAGGAGTGATCCGACATCGGTGAAACCGAGAATAATGGCGGTTCCAGCACCACGACACTCCTTCGGAAAAGCTCCCGAACCGAGTGAGACCACCGCCGGAAAGAGCAGGGCGTGACCGAATCCGCACAGGATCGAGGCCGGAATAAATTGCCAGCTTGTGCTGACGAAGGCCAGCAAGGCGTGGCCGACCGCCTGACCGCACAGGCCACTCACCAGCATCCAATGGCGACCGAGCGTGCGGCTCCAGTGTTGCACCAGAAGCCGAAACATGAACGCGGAAATTGCATAGCCCGTAAAGAAAACGCCAATCTCTCGAATGTGATGCGATGTCGCATACCGCGTGAGAAACGTTTGCGTTGCCGTGACTGCCATTCCCATGATCATGGCCACCAGTACCACGGTTCCTGGCCAAAAACGAAACAGCTGCTGGTAGGCTGGAGGAGTTCCGCCGCTGCGAGTGTGTCGTTGATCGCGTGTTAACAGAATCACGATCGCCAGGTAGGCCACGCCAATCACCGCTGCGCCGCCAAAGAGAATCACGAATTGAGTCCGCTTGTCATTGACTGCCCCCAGGATCCAGTCACCGAGGTTTGATCCAAGAACCATTCCCACGAATCCGGAACTGCCCAGATTCCCAATAATTTCCGTACGTCGTTCGGGGGGAACGTGGTTTTGGATATGGGTCATCGAGCACGCGAACATTCCCGTCAGACCCACAAAGAACGCTGCACGGGCCGCGTACATGACCCACGACAGTTGAGTCAACACCAGAAACGTCACGCAGCCCGCGATGAACAGCAGGGTGCAGGCTGGCCACAGTCGCCGGGTCCCATAATCGTCGAGTACATGTGACACACTCAGACGCAGGACCACTGCCACCGCTGTCCCAAACGCCACAATGTCTCCCGCAGTGCTTTCCGATCCCCCCAGATGATGCACAAGTTCGGCAAATCGAAAGGTCAGCGAACTTGCCAAGATGAGTGCGGAATTTGCCAGATAGGCCAGCCAAAACGTGCGGCCATACACACCCGACATTGGCTCATCAGCGGACATACCGTCGGTCATCACGTCCCAGTTTCTGATCGAAAAGCAGCAGAATTCCACCCGAACACGGCCGAATCACTCTTCCAACGAACAAGATCAACCACGGCTTGTCAGCCTCCGTAAGCACTGTATCGCCTCAAGCCTCGTGCCAGCGTCAAGCGGTTGAGTAGATACAGAATCATCACCCAGGCAATACCAAGTTCGACTTCGACCGCCAATTGAGCGTGATTGTACTTCTGCAAAAATACCGCCGCAGGAACAAAGGCGAGGTACTTAAACGGCAGCAGGCGAATCCAGTCACTGTACGGCGAGGGAAGCCAGTCGAGAGGGAGCATGTGACCTGACAGCAGGTAACTACACAACATGTACACAAAGACCAGCGAACTGACCTCCAAAAACCAAAACGCGCAGAGTCCCATCAAGCTTTCGATCAGAAATCCAATCAAGAACGCAATCAGCAGTAAGACGCACCCCCCGGCCAGTGTCCAAGCATCGGGCCAACCGCGGAAATAGTCACGGCACAACCAGAACACGAGGGCAAACGGTACGCATGCCATGACGTAATAAACAATTTTATGAGCGACGCGATGCCAGAACAGGTAGTCCAAAATGTCGATCGGCTGAATCAGAAATTTCTTGATCGATCCGTCGCGAATATCGCGTGCAATTCCCGTTGTCAGGCCGGGCATGGAAGAGAAGGCACGTCCCAACATGACCAATAGCGAATAAGCCACCATGTCGCCATAGGTGTAGGAATTGATGATCTTCGAAGAGTGCGGGCCACTGGCATCATAGATCGCCCCCCACAAAAAGACCTGCGTGATGATCGGCAGAAAACGGACCAGAGTTGCGAATGCAAAATCGGCTCGATAGACAAGTCGCTCTTCGATGCATGTTCGAAGAATGCACCATTTGATACGGAGAGATGAAGGCATGTTGAGCATTCGTCATTGAGCATTCGTCATTGAGCATTCGTCGCCGGTCTCTGCCGTGCGAAAAGTTCGGCAATGGCATCCTCCAGCGGACGTTCTTGAACGCCCACATCCTCAATCGTATAACGGTCCAAAAGAGCGGCGAGAACCTTGGGAATGTCTTGCCGAGGAACTTCGATCTTCACTCGCGGAGGCATTCGTTCAACAATCTTTCCGTAACGTTCCAAGTCCGCGGGAATGTCGGCTCCCGCGAATTGAAGTTGAATCTGCTTGACGCTGCTGAACCGATCAACGATCTCGGCCAAAGGCCCGTCGTGTTTGATCTCACCTTCATTGATGATGATCGCCCGACGACACAGCACTTCGACATCCTTCATGTAATGGCTCGTCAGCAACACCGTCATCTGCTGCTGCTCCTGGTAGTGCCGCAGGAAACCTTGCACACGTCTTTGCGAAACCACGTCTAGTCCGATGGTCGGTTCATCGAGAAGCAGCACTTCAGGTGAGTGCAGCAGCGCGGCAATCAGTTCCATGCGCATCCGCTCACCGAGTGACAATTCCCGCACAGGCTGGCCAACCAGTTTGCGAACTTCAAGAAGATCGGTCAGTTCATCCACTCGACGTTGGAATTGCGAGGCTTCGATTCCATAAATTTCACGGTGAAGAATAAATGAATCTTGCGCGGGAAGATCCCACCACAGTTGGTTCTTCTGACCCATGACCAGAGAAAACCGTCGGCGATAAGCGTTGTCACGCTCCCAGGGGACGTAACCCAAAACACTCACCGTTCCCGATGTCGGATAGATCAGACCGCTCAAGATCTTCAGAGTTGTTGTCTTGCCGGCACCATTGGGGCCGAGAAAGGCAACCATCTCACCGCGCTGGATGTTGAAGCTGACATCTTTCACCGCTTCAATAAGGTTATAATCGCGGTGAAATAAACCTTTCAGGGATGCTTTCCAACCCGGCGGCTTGCGATAAACGCGGTAATGTTTGGCGAGGCCTTGAACTTCAATGATCGGCATGGTGATCGATCATAACGAGGATCCGCTCATTTTCAACTTGCCGGAAGCGGTGTCAGCAGTCATCGCCACATCGCCAAAAAAACAGCCCCAAACCTGAGGCCAGGCTCGGGGCTGACGTTACGATTTATCATCTTCCGGATTGAGGAGTCAGCGTCCGGCCGTATTGACGGCCTTCAGTTGAGCCGAGTAATCCACGGCGATGTGCAGAACTTCGTCATTGTATTCCGACTTGGCGAATACAGGCAACTCTTCAGACTTCGTCTCATGCTCCTCCTCCTCCTTCTCGACTTCCTTCGCAGCCTTATCTTCTTCGCGTTCCCGAGTCAGTTGTTGTTCGTTGAGCGAAACTGATTTGCGATTTTTGCGAGCGAGAAACCGATCGATGTCCCTCTGAATCTGTTGAAATTTGGGATCGGACGCGACTCGCTTCCGACTGGCATCTTTCAATTCAGAGACGATTTCTGGACTCGCCATGTTGTACGACGCATGTTTGGCGGATGGAATGTGATCGAATGCAAGGGCATTTTCCATGAAGGACTCCCCCAAGTCCATATGATCGATCAGGGAGGGAATCACGATATCGGATTCGACGCCGCGATTCTGAGTACTGTCTCCGTTGACCCGATAGAACTGGTTGATTGTCAACTTAACGGCGCCACGGTCTTTACTCCCTCCGCCGAGAACACCAAACATTTGGCTGCTGACGGGCATCACATTCTGAACCGTTCCCTTACCATGCGTCGTTGTGTCACCAACGACGATTCCACGCCCGTAATCCTTGATGGCCGCAGCAAAAATTTCCGACGCGGATGCCGACAGACGATTACAAAGCACGACGAGTGGTCCGGAGTAATCCGATCCGCCCTCGTCATCATCGTGACTCTTCGTGCGACCATTCGACTCCTTGATTTGAACCACTGGACCGTGATCGATGAACAATCCAGAAACCTCAATGGCTTCACTCAATGCACCACCACCGTTCATCCGTAGATCGACGATGACACAGTCGACGCCCCCTTGATCGCGAAAGTCTTCCAGCACTTTTCTGACGTCGCGGGCCGTGCTCTTGAAATCATCTTTACCCTGCTGTGCGCCGCCGAAATCACGATAGAAAGAGGGGATATTAATGATACCCACACGCTGCTTGGTGCCGGAGATCCGCTCATTCGATTGAATGATCTCCCCCTTGACCTCCTGAGACTTGAGCTCAATCGTCTGACGGGTCAAGGCATAGACGGCGGTTTCACCCGTCTCTTTCACGACTCGCAATCGAACGTTGGTCCCTCCTTGGCCTCGAATCAGTCGGACAACGCGGTTCAATTTCATTTCCACGATGTCCTGAAAGTCTCCTTCCTCCTGTGCGACAGCCGTGATTTTATCACCGACCGTCAGCCGGCCATCTTTTTCAGCCGCGCCACCCGCCACAATTTGTTTGACGACCGTGACGCCATCCTCCGATTGCAACGCCGCTCCGATGCCTTCCAAACTCAGCCTCATCTGAATCTCAAAATCTTCCACGGTCTGCTTCGACATGTAACTGGAATGCGGATCAAAGCAGTGAGCCATTGAGGAAAGGTACATCTCCAGAACCTCACTGTCCTCCATTTCATGAGCAGTCCGTCTGAGTGTGTCGTAACGCTTATGGAGTCGTTCGCGAGCCTTTTCTGAGGCGATCTTATCCAGTTGCAAGGTCAATAATTCGTACTTCACCTTCTTACGCCAGCGTTCGTTGACTTCTTTTAGATCGATAGACCAGGACAATTTTTCGCCATCGATATCTAGGTTTTCGTCATTGGTAAAATCTTGTGGTGTGTCGATGAATTTGTGGGCGGTCACGATACGTTCATCGAGACGCTTGACATACAGTAAGAACAATTCATGAGCGAATTTGACGTCCCCCATCTTCAACAAGTCATCCAGATGATCGCGATATTTTGCTAGGTCATCGATGTCACCCTGCAGAAAATAAAATTTCTGAGGATCGAGTTCCTTCACAAAGCGTTGCAGGAGCATTGCGGAAATTCGGTCATCCAGCGGCTTCTGACTGATGTGGTACTTTTTAATCATATTGCTGACCAACTTGGCGGTTTCCTGTTCCGCTGGCGAAGCCGAAGAAAGTTGTTGAGCAAAAATCGTCGTTCCGACGAGAACCATCAATCCTACTGTCAACGCAGCCCGAGCCCGCAGGAAAGGAGTGAACTTCATGAAGATGTTCCAGACGAAGGAAGTTGAATAGAGAACGTCAGCCCCGCACAACCTACGGCAATATCGACCGAAGCGCGATCGTAGCGGAACCCTTGAAATCAGACAAGAGGCGGCGACAGTTCCGACGAGAAGCGTTCCACGCCCATTTCGGCCAATCTTCGGAAGACGATCAGGCACAGGGAATCATTCTGGTGTCTCGTGTTGATGTCCATGCCGGGCGGAATTTATCGGGGGGCCGCGCTGCCGATTCGCGTTAAGCTTCAGACGCCCGACATTGCTCCGGACCGACCTCGAAACAAACTTGGCCAACAAACGGTGGGGGTGCGGACGTTGTGCTTCCCTAAAAAGGCCTGGCAATCCGCCCTTCATGACTCGTGGGCCACGGCTAACCCGAGCCTTCCGATGGAGGCGCAGGCGAAGGCCACAACTGGTCACGATCCCGCAGCAACAAACGGCGCAAGGCTCTCTCCAATTACCCGGCGAGTCTGTCCGAAAAAAAATGGAGGACGGCACAGCCAATGCGGATCACCGCAAAAGAGGCGTTGGTTCCTTGGTGACATTGTCCGAGGTGTCTCTGTTGGCAGCATGCTGCGACAGTCGATCGACTCACATTTCCAGAGTCTGGCCACCAAAACAATGACTCTTGCTGCCCGTTGAACGCCTTCGACACCGGTCGATCGGCAGCGTGTCATTTTAAATGACACGTCCGTACCCTAGAATTTAAGACAACCGATACGAAGACGACACCCTGCAACGGGTGGAAACCTCGCGACAACGGAGATCGGTGGGGGCTTGGCTTGTTCGGCACGACAGGTAATCTGAAGCTAGGCATCGCCTGACATCGACGTGAGTGCTGAGGTTTAAGGAGTCGTCAGAATCGGACGCGGTGGCTATGGGAGATGTGGTATTCAGACGGTCTCGGCAATGCAACACCTCGTGGAACGTCGTCGTCACGCGAAACCGAGGGTACGTGTTATCTCGGCAATTCGGAGTGAACGTTTCAGACGCGTCCTCGAGTGTGTTTTATGAAAGGGTACCATTGGAATCGACACCGTTTCGAAACTTGCCGTTGGCGCAGCAACAGACCCAATCCTCGACATCAAACAGACGGCCTGCCGCGAGGTGACAGGCAGAGGCCGTCGAGCCAAGGAGCGGCGGCGTTTGTGACCGTCACACAGCAGTCGTTCTGACGAACCGGCTCGCTACTCAACATTCCGGAGATCCTCGATGCTGACACGACGCCGTTTTCTGGGCGCGATGAGTGCCCTGCCTTGGGGGATTTCTCGATCGACATCCGGTCAGGAAGTCGCTCCCAAGCGCATCGCAATCATTGCGACCGTCTGGAAATATCTGTCTCACGCTCAACATATGGGCGACCGATTCCTCATCGGCTATCCACGGCAGGGAACATGGCATAAGCCACGGATCCAAGTCGTCTCGTTGTATGTCGACCAAACTCCAGAGGGTGATCTCAGCCAATCTCGAGCATCCGAGCATGGCTTCAAGGTTTATCCCACGATCGCGGAGGCGTTGCGTTGTGGAGGCGACACGCTCGCGGTGGACGGAGTCGTCATCATTGGCGAGCATGGCGACTATCCACAGAACGAGAAGGGGCAGACCCAGTATCCTCGCTTCGAATTTTTCCAACAGGTGATGGGGGTTTTTGAAACAGATCATCGTGCCGTCCCCGTGTTCAACGACAAGCATCTCTCCTACAGCGGAGAAAAGGCCCGTATGATGGTTGAGGACTCAAAAAGATTGCAGTTTCCATTCTTGGCAGGTTCGTCGTTACCGGTCACATGGCGTTTGCCAGAGGTGGACATTCCTGATGGTGCAAAGATCCAGGAGGCCTTGATGGTCGGCGTCGGTGGCTCGGACGCCATGGACTATCACGCTCTCGAAGCCATGCAATGCATGGTCGAACGGCGAAAGGGAGGCGAAACCGGCGTCAAATCCGTTCAGTTCCTACAAGGGGACGACGTCTGGCGAGCCGGCGAAGAAGGACGATGGTCAAAGGACCTACTCGAAAACGCTCTATCCAGATCCGATTCCCTGCTGGGAGATTCTGATCTCGATTCGAGACCTCAGAACTTCGTTCAGAACGGCCAGCTGCCAACGTTGGTTTCGAACCCGGCAGCCTATCTGATTCAGCGCAGGGATGGTCTGTGCACGACACTCTTGATGTTGAACGGTGCCCTGCAGGACTACAACTTCGCGGCAAAACTGCAGGGGGGCGAAGTCGTCTCGACACAATTCTTCCTGCCACCCACCCCGAATGTGACGTATTCGGGCAACCTTGTGTCTCAAATCGAAGAGATGATCCTCACCGGGCGTGCTCCCTATCCTGTGGAGCGAACGCAAATCGCCAGCGCGATACTCGATCGTTGTCTGGATTCGAAGCAGCAGGGCTCACAGTGTCTCGAGACCCCTGAACTCGCGATCTCGTACTCGGCCCCCCCTCGAGTCGCGATTCGGTGAGCGAACGATCGAGTGCCGCAGCGATCCCGGAAACACTCAACGCAGATTTTGAGTCGCCCATCCGATTCAAAATCGTTGGCGGGCGAAGCCCTTCGACCGACCACTCGTCGACCTGCGAGTCTGGTTTCTCGACGACGACATCGACGGCACGAACGCCGTTGGTCGTGACGAACTGATTGGGCGCAGACAGATACGCCTCAATCGCTGGCAAGCCAACGGAAGCAACACCAAACCCGGAAATCAGCGGGAGGCGATGCGCTCGACAAACTCCTGGACCGATTCGAGAGAAACTCCGAAGATTTTGTGAGGCCCTCGCAGCGGTTCCCTGAGGCCCTTTTGTCGTGCCTTCCAGATCGAGGATGCGTAGAAACCGTCGAAATCCCCAGCGTCAGACTTGCTCAGGCCTGTGAATCATTATTTTCAGGCCTGCCCTCCCTGTAACGCCAGTTGTGGATCGGCTTGAGGATTGTTTGTACTTCGGCCAAGAGCTGTTGGTCGAGCGGCTCGCCCGCCCACTTCGCCCATTCGCCGACTCGTTCGGGGCGGGCGGAGCCAGTCACGCAGGTGGTCATCTCCGGATGGGCAAGGGAGAATTGCAGGGCCAGCTTGGCGATATCGCTGCCGCGCGCGGCACAGTGATCGGCCGCCGCTTTGGCAAGGCGTCGGACCTCCACAGTGGCCTTGTGCCAGCTGGGGAGCGGGTCGTTGGTCAGCAACCGCGCCGAAAAGGGGGCCGCATTCATGATCCCCACGTGTTTCGACTTCAGGTAGGGAACGAGATCACCGTACATCGTGTTCTGAAGCGTATAGTGATTGTAAGATAGAACCACATCAAGACTGGTCTGATCGAGGATCAACTTGAATATTTTCAGGGGATAGCCCGAGACGCCGACGAACCGAACTTTGCCCTGCTGCTGCACTTTCCTTAACGCAGGAAGCGTTTCATTGAGAATCTGCTGCCTTTCGACAAACTCGATGTCGTGGCACAGGCAGATATCGAGGTACTCAACTCCGAGGCGATGCAGGCTGACATCGACACTCTCGACGACGCGTCGGGCCGAGAAATCGAAGTGTGTTTTGTCGTAGCGGCCCAGTTTCGTTCCGAGAATGTATGTGTCGCGTGCGATACCTCGTAACGCGACACCGAGCAACACTTCCGACATTCCGCGGCCGTAGAACGGCGACGTATCGATGAAATTTAAGCCGACATCCAGTGCGGCCCGCACGGCCGACATCGCCTCCACAATCTCAACGGATCGGAACTCGGCTCCGAGCGACGAGGCACCAAAACTGAGGGCGGAGAGCTGAAGGCCGGTCTGTCCCAGCGGGCGGTATTCCATGGAAGCAGCCATTCGCGGATTGGAATCAAAGACACATAGGCGTTTTAACGGTGACACGCAGCGTGGCTCCACGTTAGCTCTCTCGCCCTGCAAGTGGTAGCGAGGGGATTCCGTTGATGTCTGGTCATCGTTGCATTACACCCTATCGAGGCCACGCAGCCATCAGCCATCAGCACCGCACAAGACCGCGGACAACCGAGGCACAACACGCCGAGGACCTCGCGGCCACACCAAGGAAAGATCAAGCGTCCCACGGGTTCCTAGACCCCATAGCCGATCTCTGTCACGCAGAGGCGTCGACAGAGATCCTGACGGACTCTTTTTTCACCGCTGACCACTTGAGAGCCAGGAGTTTTCGCATGCTACGACGACGGAATTTTTTAGCTTCCACCGCGGGACTTATCGCATCCACCGTACTCCCGAATTTTATCAACGCCGCACCCGCGTTACCCGAAGTCAAAAAGAAAATTGCGTTCCTCGGCACGGTGGCCTTCCAGCACTCCCATTCCCAACACTTTCTCGACCGACTGACAGTCGGTTACACTTGGCGTGGAGCCTGGCAGAGTCCCCGGCTCGATGTGGCATCTGTCTATCTCGATCAGTTCCCCGAAAACGATCTGGGACGGCAGCGGATTGAAAAGTACAGGCTCAGACAATTCGGCAGCATTCGGGAAGCATTGACGTTGGGGGGTGAATCCCTCGCCGTCGATGGTGTTGTGATCATCGCCGAGCATGGCGATTACGAACACAACAACAAGGGCCAAAAGCTGTATCCGCGTTACAAGTGGTTCAAGGAAGTGGTCAAGGTTTTTGAGGAGAGTGGGCGATCCGTCCCGGTTTTTAACGACAAGCACCTCTCCACCGACTGGCACGAATGCGTCGAAATGGTCAACGACTGCAAACGACTGCAGTTTCCAGTCCTCGCCGGTTCGTCACTGCCGGTCACTCTGCGCCATCCCGCAATCGACCTACCTCATGACTGTGATCTGAGGGAAAGTGTGTGTGTCGCCTATGGCGGAATCGACAGCTATGACTTTCATGCCTACGAGACGGCTCAGTGCATGTCTGAACGCCGCCGCGGAGGCGAGGTCGGAATCAGCAGCGTCCACGGATTGCAGGGCGAACTGTTGTGGCGAGAATTGGAATCCCCTGATCGAAGTCGCACGCGAGAGTTGTTTCTTGCTGCACTCTGCCGTAGCCACAACCTTCCCGTCGAAGGCGGGTTTCCGACGGCAAAGATCAGCTACGAGTGGGCGAAAGCGACGCTGCCGGAGACCACCGGCTTCTTTGTTCAGCATCGCGACGGATTCCGTACCACCGTCTTCCTCAGCGGGATTCGCGACTTCAATTATGCCGGATTGATCGGCTCAACCGGTGAGATCGTCACCTGCCAGATGTATCTGCCAATGCCGGGTCATGGGTCAACAACAGCCGACTTCTTCAATCCGCTAGCACGGCACATCGAGGAACTTGTTCTAACGAGAAAAGCTCCCTACGCCTTGGAGAGAACTCTGCTGACCTCCGGAATGGTCATCGGGGGTGTAGAATCCTTGCATGCCGGCCAAACACGATTCGAAACACCCGAGATGGCTGTCGCCTATCATTCTCAAAAAGAATCAACGTTCTGGCGTGATTGAATTGTTTCACCGCGTGTGTCTGACTCGCTCCCTTCACAATCCGAATCCACCGCTGAAATCGGCGGTCTCGGGCCGAAGACTCACGACCGACCGTTGGTACGGCATTCCCTATAAAAACGCGAGCATGCCTCCGGCTGGGGAATGTCTATGAAACCGTGGAGTGCGGGCCGGTCGCGAGTACCTCGTGAGGGATCGCATGTCATTCGCCTTTGCGTCAGTGGAAAGCTCTCTGTAACATAAACCCCGTTCGTTGATTGCTCGAAATTGAATGCCCGCGGAAAATTCTTGATGGCGCTGCAAGGATGCACTCTTGAAGCCGATTTGGTCTCACTGCGTGAGACGATCCATACGCAGCTGGAGAACTACGTTTCGGCCGCTTCCAACCCTGGCCTCGGGGATTGTCCCGAGACGTTGCGTGAATCCGTCGCCTACAGCTTGCTTGCGGGGGGAAAGCGTTTGCGGCCGGTTTTGGTTCTTTTGGCCTGTGAGGCTTGCGGGGGGGACGTTGACGCCGCGTTACCTGCGGCCTGTGCAATCGAAATGGTTCATACCTATTCCTTGATTCATGACGATCTTCCGGCCATGGATAATGATGACTATCGACGCGGGCGACTCACGAATCACAAAGTGTTTGGCGAAGGGTTGGCAATCTTGGCTGGTGATGCGTTGCTGACACTGGCCTTTGAAATCATTGCCAAGGAAATTCAGCCCGGATCGGTTGCGGCGGCATGTTGTGCCGATCTGGCCTCGGCTGCGGGTTGGTGCGGAATGGTGGCTGGCCAAGTTGCGGATATTGAGGCAGAGAATCGGGAGGGGACGTTGAGTGGCGAGCATGTGTTGCAGGAGGTCAGCGACGATAATCTGATTCGTTCTGCTGCTCTGGCCCAACTGGAATCGATCCACCGGCGTAAGACGGGCCGGCTCTTAAGTTCGGCGGTGACTCTGGGGGCGCGAATTGCCCAGGTGAGTCAGGAATCGCTGCATCGATTGGAGCAGTTTGGAAATCGTATTGGTTTGGCGTTTCAGATCGCCGACGATTTGCTGGACGTCACCGGCGACGCCAAAAAACTTGGCAAGGGGGTGCGCAAGGACGCCTCACTCGGTAAGATGACCTATCCGAAACTGTTGGGGATCAACGAAAGTCGACAGAGGGCTGAAGCGTTGATCGCCGAAGGGTGCCAATTCTTGACACCCTTCGGTGATCGAGCAGGCAAACTCATAGCACTCGCTCAGTTCGTAACGCAGAGAGACCATTAATGAACCGTCGGCAAGTTGTCCATGTTTTGATTTTCGTCCTGTTTGCGACAGCGCATTGACTCCTGCTTTTCTTTCACCGAGTGCGAGTCTGATCACCGAAGGGAAGCGAGAATGATTCCTCGCACCGTAAGGAATGACGATGAATTTTGAGTATCTTCCGCAGATTAAGTCGCCTCGAGATTTGCGCGGGTTCACGGATCCACAATTGATCCAGGTGGCCGAAGAAATTCGCGAAGCCTTGTGCAATCTTGTCCAAGAGCGTTCCGCTCATTTCGCAAGCAACCTCGGCGTCGTCGAGTTATGTCTTGCGTTGCACCTTGTTTACGATTTTTCAAAAGATCGATTGATTTGGGATACCGGTCACCAAATTTATCCGCACAAACTGATCACGGGGCGGTTTGATCAGTTTCGCTCAATTCGGACAAAGGGGGGCCTGATGGGGTTTCCCAATCCGAAGGAGAGTGAGTACGACCTGTTCATGACGGGTCATGCGGGAGCCAGTATTTCCACAGTGCTTGGCCTGAAGGCTGGTGACGACTTGATGGGCCAAGGCAATCGCAAATCAGTGGCCGTCATTGGTGACGGAGCATTGCCATCCGGCGTCGTCTTTGAAGCAATGAACAACGCGGCCGAACTTAAGAAGGATCTGCTCGTCATCTTGAATGACAACAAGATGGGGATTTGCCCGCGTGTCGGAGGCTTGGCCAAATATTTGGACAAGGCCCGTGTGGCTCCATTCTATAATGGGCTAAAACGCGATGTGAACTGGCTGCTGAATAAACTTCCAGTCCTCGGTCAACCGTCGCGTCACGCCATTTCCCAATTCAAAGAGGCGGTGAAGGGGTTCCTGCATGGAGGAATGCTTTTTGAAGAATTGGGATTCCGATACATCGGACCGTTCGACGGCCACGATCTCTTGGGCTTGCGGCATGCGTTGGAAATGGTCAAAGATGTCCGTGGACCGGTGTTGATGCACGTCTTTACCCAAAAGGGACAGGGCTTCGAACCCGCCTGCGAAGATCCGGTGATGTTCCATGCGCCGCCGCCTTTCGAACGCTGTTCGCGTCACGAAGTTCGTTCCGTCAAAACGTCGTCGTCGAAGGCCTATACGAATACGATGAGTGACGCGATTTTCGATGTTCTGCGTCGTGACCCGCGGGCTTGTGTCTTGACTGCGGCCATGTGTGAAGGAAACAAACTCGGGCGGATTCGGAACGACTTTCCTGAACGTTTTTTTGATACGGGAATTTGCGAATCACACTCGGTTGCCTTCGCAGCGGGAATGGCGAAATCAGGGATGCGGCCGATCGTGAACATCTACAGCACGTTTTTGCAAAGAAGCTTTGACCACATCTTTCAAGAGGTCGCGCTCCAAAACCTGCCGGTGACATTTTGCCTAGACCGAAGCGGCCTCGCGGGCCCCGATGGCCCGACTCACCATGGTGTCTTCGATACGTCCTACATGCGTGTCTTCCCGAACATGACCGTGATGGCCCCCGGCGACGAAATGGATGTCGCTCCGATGCTGGACTTTGCTCTGTCTCATTCCGGTCCTGTTTCCATTCGCTACCCCAAGGCCAACGTTGAAAATATTGATCGCCCCGAGACTCCCATCGCATGGGGCAAGGCCGAAGTGTTGCAGTGGGGTCTGGACGGGATGTTCGTCGCATTTGGTGCACTCCTTCCGGCCTGCGTCCGTGCGGCAGAACGTTTGCGAGAACAGGGGCTTGATATCGGAGTGATGAATGCTAGATTCGCCAAACCGATCGACTCAGAGACGATCTTTCGTGCCCTCAGTGAATCCGGATTCGTGATCACCGTTGAAGAAAACACGCTGTGTGGCGGCTTCGGTTCCGCTGTCATGGAATCTGCCAGCGCTGCAAGTATCAGCACCGACAATCTGTTGTGCTTGGGAATACCAGACCGGTTTATTGAACATGGCGAACGGGAGGAGCTGCTTGCCGATCTTGGGCTGGATGTTGACGGCCTGATTGCCTCGGCGCAGAGCATGTTCCAGAAAAAAAAATTAACACTGCCGAGTGGAGTAGACTGAGTTGAACGATTGCGACCAATCCCAACCAATTTGGTGGAATTGATCGTTAGAATTGTTTAAAAGACCGCCTGAATTCTTCTGGCGTACAGGTCGTACGATCGAAGCTTTCTGCAACCTATCCGCGTGAATACTGGGAGCTTCCGTGATGATTGTTGGCCGTCGCGCGACATGTTGGATTTTGATAGGAATCCTTGCTAGCTGCGTTGAATCGCTGGCTGCGACTGCGGCCGAGAAATACAAACTCGAAGAACCTGTGGACGACTCTCGAATTTTTGGTGTGGGAACACGGGTTGATGTGACCGGTAAGACGCAACCTTCTCCCAAGGTTGAGCCGCTGACTTTGACCGCGGCCGCCACGATTTCTTATCGAGAGCGTCGATTGTTGGGACCTGGGAGCAACACCGAATCATTTCGTTCCGTCCGCGAATATGACACGACTCAATCGAACATCGACGCGGGAGGAGAAAAGTCTTCCTCCCGGCTGAGTGAGCATCTGAAGGTGATCGTCGCTCAGGGCCGAATCGAGGGTGTGGAGCTTTACAGCCTCGGGGGAGCATTGACCTCGAATGAACTCGACCTGATTCGCACTCCTGCTGATAGCCTGGCTCTGATCGCTCTGCTTCCCGCGAAGGAGGTCGAGATCGGTGAGACATGGAACGTTCCCGAATGGGCGGTTCAAATGATCACCTCTCTCGACGCGATTTCCAAAGGGACAATGACCTGCCAGTTGGTTTCTATAAAAAAGCAGGTGGCTCACATAAAACTGGCAGCGACCGTACAGGGGGCTTCGTTGTCGGCGGTGAGTGACGTCACGATCAACGGTTTCTTCGAGTATGATTTGCAAAGCCGCTGTATCAATCAGGGGGACTTCACACAATTCGAGAAACGGGGCTTCGGACCGGTATCCCCCGCCTTTGAGTTCACCGCCCGAATTCGTCTGCTTCGAAAACCGGCTTCTCTGCCGGGGCGTCTGGTCGAACAACAAATCCTCGAACTTGCAAACACGGAGCCAAAGGCGAATGCGACGGTTCTGCGATTCGATTCCCCGTGGAACATCGGCTTGGAGTATCCGCGGCACTGGCACCTTTGGAAAATACAAGACAAATCGGCGGTCTTCCGACTACTCGATCAGGGCAATTTTATTGCTCAGTGCGATCTCGCTCCGATCGCGCCCGCAAAAGCAGGCGAACATCTTTCGGAGCAGCAATTCGAACAGGATATCCGTCAGGCGCTTGGTGATCGTTTGAAAGAGCTCGATCGAGGCCAAGTGATCCCAACCGCAAACCGGCACTTCGTCTATCGAATTTCAGGATCGGGAGCCGATGGGGAGCGAAAACTGACGTGGATTTTCTACCTCATCGCCGACCCTTCTGGTCGTCAGGCGTCTCTCTCCATCACCGCCGACACGCCGCTCATCGAAACGCTCGCCAATCGCGAACGAGATCTGATTGACAGTTTGCGTTTCGGCCCGGCGCCTCCATCACCCGCGTTGCGCACCACCGAGAGGTGAACGGGAAACGCCTGCCCAAACACAGGCCGAGGGCGGTCAATGGATGCGTTGAAAGGCAATCGACAGACGACTCTCTTCACGCCCCCGATTTGGTGAAAGATTATCGCTGAATTTTTCAATCGGTGATTGAGTCCGCTAGGGGACCACGGCACCGGATCGGACTGTTTGGGCATCTGCCGAAATGCGGGATTTTTTCGATGACGCAACCCTAGCCCGCGGCATTAAATCAACGAACCCTCACGGACGCTCTCTCCCAAAAACGCTGATTTTCAGACTAATTTCCACACGGTTTGCCGTGACCCGATTTGTGTCGTTAAATAGGCATCGACACCCGATCTTGCTGTTGGTGACAATCTGTACCGTTCTCGGCAGGCGTCTCACAAAGTCAACGTCACCATCCACTCAAAAAGGGCCGTCAATAAGCCAATCTGGACCCTGTCTGTTCCGAACCGCGAGGCAGTCGTCGCTGGTCCAACGAGCCTCCTGAAAATATCGTTAATCTTTCGTTAGCGGCGCGGTGTCGTCTGCTTTTGTTCGGACAATGATTCGTAAAATTTTTTCACGAGATTTTCGTACTTCGGCAACATGCGTTCACCGTATGTGTTAAGCAACTGTTCTCGCAAGTGCGGTGGTAGATGACCCCAGACGTCCATTTCCAATTTTTTCTTTCGTGCCGCTTCGGCACGCATCTGTCGCTCCGCGTCATGGCGTTCCTGGGAACCCTCTGCGTCTTTTCGTTCTTTCCCGCCTTGCTCAGCGTCACCGTTTCTTGATGGTTGATCTGGAGTACCCTCCGACGGCAGACGCGTTCCCCCGCGATGACCACTTTTTTTCTTGCGACTGCTTCCGCCTGATGCCGATGAATCACCACCACCCC
>CAMCMU010000036.1 GCA_945876035.1 Schlesneria paludicola DSM 18645
AACAACCCCTCCTGACGCTCCTGCTTCCGCCGTCCCATCGCCATCGAAACCACCTCCGTGAATTCCTAACCAACCACCGCGACGACAGCCTAGCGCCATTCTCATTCCCGTCAACCGTCAGCAGTGACTTTCACCACGGGCTCCTAGGGAAGTTCACTTCGTCTTAAAATAGGCTTGGAATTCTTCTGTAGTGCCGGCGGTCTTTCCCTCGCCAGTCAGACTCCCCCCCCTAAAACCATTGGAATGCGAGTTGTCGCAGGCCTCTATTTCAGAACTGGAGATTTTGAACTATGCTAGCGGTTCCCTCATGGATGAAGGAGCGTGACAATGCGATTGGACGCAGTAATTTTTGGTGGTAGTGTCGCCGGATTGTGGTTGCTTGATCGCTTGTCTCGCGAAGGGCACCACGTTGTCCTGCTTGAGTCTGCAGCAATTGGTGCGGGACAGCCCATCGGTGAACAGCCGATTCTCGGCAGCGGGACAATTGTGCAACCTAGCCTAGGTTCTAGGCAAATCACAAAGTCACACCGTGGACTGCGAGGCGTGTGGCGTGACGCCCTTTTAGGGAGGATTACGCCAAACTTGACGCGCACTCGTTTGCGGGCAGACTGCTGTTTCCTCTGGCAACACGGTTCGTTGTCATCCCGAGAATGCCAAGTTCCTCACGGAAAAGAACTCCTGGACGCGATACCGATGGCCGGCGACGAGCGGCCAATCGCGTTGGCGAATGTCGCGGGTCCAGTCGGGCGGTTATCTGACCAAATCATTTGTCCCGCTAGTCTTTTCAATGATCTGCTCAATCAATATCGCGACCGCATTTTAAAATTTGATGTCGATCGCGGTCTACAATTTCACTTAGTGAGCCCAGGGGAAGTCGAGGCAATCCTACTCACGTCCTCATCCAACAACGTGAAATTGGAATTGCGGCCACGCCAAGTCGTCTTCACCGCCGGCCATGGAAATACGCAATTGCGTCAAATGGCGGGGCTGAATGCGGAGGTCTTGTCTTCCCGACAAATACACATTGTACTGGCACGTGGACGCTTGACCGAACTGAACAGTTTTTGCTTTGACGGTGACGAATTGATGGCCACGGTAACAACGGACATTGATTACTGCGGACGGACCGTGTGGCAGATCAGCGGCCTGCTCACAGAAATGAGTAATCTGGCCGATTCAATCGCGTTGACGCATCAAGTTCGAAGTAGATTAACCCATGTATTACCTGGCGTCGATCTGCGATCCGTCGAATGGTCGATCTATCCACTTGAACAGACCGAAGGACTTAAGGACGATGCCACTTTGAGTGAAAGGATTCAGGTGTTTTGCGCTGGAAATGTGACAACGGGCTGCCCGACAAGAATGCTTCTGGAGCCGTTGCTTGCGGAAGAGATCGCGGGTCGCACCTGTTCGCCGTACATTAACATTCCATTCGATCCGACGCCGTTGGCGAGTTGGCCACGTCCTACGGTAGCCGTCCTACCTTGGAATGAAATAGGGCGAGAGTGGTGGACGATCGACGATTTAGCCACTTCACAACATTCCGAGACCCGCGCGGCCTGATCTGTATCGCGTGTGATCAGTCCCTTGAAATTTATAATTTATAAAGCGGATGTCCGATTCGCATGCCCAAAGTGGTCGATCGGATCTTCTCGGAGTCGAATAAATTTCTCCGTGACGTCGCCGAACGAACTGCCGAAATCTGGGCGATTTCTGGGGGCGAAGGCTCCTGCAATGGAGCCGGAACTCGAAGACAAAAATGACTTCCGGTATTCCTGCAGCCGAATTGCAAAAACAATCGATGCCGCAAAACATTGCTTCGATATGACGGACTCTGTGCGGGGCACTGACCCACACCGGAGGTGATTAATCGAGTACTGCACCGACCGCGAGCCGTTGAAGTTCCGCTCGCAATTCAATCGCATGAGGGCTCGTAAAATTTTGGCGTGCGACCAGCAGCACAAAAATCATTTCTCGTTGTGGATCGACACAACCGTGAGTTCCAAACGCGCCGCCGTGACTAAATGACCCCGGGGAAAGGCTGGAATTTGTACCTCGCGGGTACGGAACAACACAAAACCCCAACCCCCAGCCAACACCCAATGACGCCGTGGCTAACTCCGCGGTTTGAAGCGACGTCATTTCCAACACCGCCTCAGCAGAAAGGACACGCTCGCCGTCCAACTCACCACCATTCAAAATCATTTGATAAAATCGAACAAGATCTAACGCGGTGGAAAACAGGCCACCTGAAGGGTTAGGGATATCGGCAGGAGCGTTATCGAAAAGAAAGTGATGCCCGGGTTCCAAATTCATCTTGTCCGAAGTCGGCTGGTACAAATGAGCCAGTTTCTTCCGGAAATCATCGGTCAGCCGGAACGTTGTCTCCTGCATTTTCAGCGGTTGAAAAATCCGATCCTTGAGAAACTGTTCGAAAGAGACTCCCGAAGCAATTTCTAGAACACGCCCCGCGACACTCAATCCGGGGCCATATTGCCATTTAGATCCCGGTTCAAAAGCCAATTCGGTTGTTGCCATCTTTTCAACCTGTTCCGCAAGGGTTCCTGTGTTTCCTTGATCGCTTTCGAGGCCATTGGTGTGCCGCAGACAATCTCGGATTGTGATTTCTCTTTGCGGCAATTTCGCCTGTTTTCCATGCGAACCCTTGACCAATGTTTGGCCAAAGGTGGGGATATACTTCGAAATCGGCTCGTCGAGATTCAGTCGCCCGTCATCCTGAGCGATTAACAGAGCGGCGGCCGTCACGGGCTTCGTCATGGAGGCAACCGCAAATAACGAATCTGGGGTCATCTCTCGACCACTGGACAGGTCCGCTTTTCCGTTGGCACTGAGATGGACCACACGCCCGCGGCGGGCGATTAACGTCACGATTCCAGCAGCCTGCTTTTGGTGGATCAGTTCCTGCATTCGAACATCAATTTTTTTGAGTTCTTCCGCATTCATCGCTGACTCCGCAGGCGTACTCGCTAGCAGAAGGCCGGTATCCCGATGAGTTGCAGTGATCAATCGATTTTGAGGATTCTCGGTCAGGACGAGACCGCGCCATTGCACCTCCTGAGCCACTTGATTGGAATGCAATTGCAATCCGATCGGACCCTCCTCACAAAATTCCGGGTGCGGATCGGACCAATCGGCGACCAAGTACCCATTGATCACATGCCTGATCCGATGGCCGATCGCGAGGATCTCCATCCGATTCCAATCATGCTGATTTCCAACTCGCTTGGCGAGACCCAGAGTGTCTTGGAAGATACTGTTGCGGCGGAACAGATCGTGGTAGCCATAATTTGTCGGATACATCACTAGGTGGCCCTGAGATGTGTATGGCCCTTCATTCTTGGTAATCACTGTTCCCCAAAACGAAATGCCGGAATGCATTTCACTGGTGACAAGCTTGCTTTCAAAAATCAAACGAAAATTTCGGAATCTCTTTTTGGTGAGAAGATATGTGCTCGATTTGGGTGCGTTCATGTCGGTGTTCTTACCGACGATCACACCATTTTCAATCGAGAAATATTGGTCAATGTGGCCTTCCCATCCGTGGAAATCCTGACCGTTGAACAACCTTACGGCTTTTTCCTCGGAGGGCAGGCTCGCAATTTGCTCCTCGCTCCAATCGGCAGCAAAACTTCGCAACACCATCACGAAGGAAAACACGAGCCATGAAGCGATTCGAACACACATCTTCTAGCCTTCGATATTCAGGAACGAAAATTCACGACACAGACCTCAATAATATCAGGGCAACCGCGGTTGTCACGTCCGTGGACTTCGGTCCATAAGTCTCCTCTTGCCGCTAAGTTCACTCCGGCCAAACGGTGGAAATGAAAAACCGGAACGGCAGTTCGATTCTATCACCAACTCCAATCGGCAGTGGAATCGTACCGTGTTTGCATAAGGAGGCATGAGCATCCAAGGAGGCGGTCCGGCACGACGTTGCCAAGACACTCGCCAAGCGTCGATCAAGGAATTACACCGGCGATCGCCTTGAGGGGCCATGCCCTACATGCACGCAGCAAGCGGATTGCCGCTGGGCGGACTCGCGCTTCAGCGCGCCTCGTTTGGCTCAGGCCAAGAGGGAGAGGATGGCGAATCTTCCGATCAACAAAACAATTCAAGCATTGCGGGAATCAATCGTTCAAAGGCTCTGGCTCGATGACTGATATGCCGTTTTACTGCCGGAGGGAGTTCGCCGAAAGTTTGATGATATTCTGGCACCCAGAAGAGTGGATCGTACCCGAACCCATTTGAACCTCGATAGTCCTCAAGAATTCGGCCGCAACATCGGCCTTCAACGGCGAGACAAATCCGCCCAGTCGGATCGGACAGTACGGCATGACAAACGTAGAAGGCTGACCGCTTCGCTGCGGTGACTGCCGACAGTTCTTTCAACAACTTACGATTGTTGGCCTCGTCGGCCCCCTGACTTCCAGAATACCGCGCGGAAAAGATACCGGGTGCCCCTCCGAGGGCATCCACACACAATCCGCTATCTTCGGCAATGACCCACGAGTTAAGTTTCGTGGCGACTTCCGTGGCTTTCTTGATCGCGTTTGCTGCAAAAGAATCTCCATCTTCGTCGACCTCAGGAACGTTTGCAAACGATTCAACACCGATCAACTGAATTCCATGCGGAGCCATCAAATCAGCAATCTCACCAATTTTTTTCTTATTGCGGCTGCTTAAAACGAGTTGCGGAATTACGCTCATGGCGGAAGATCCTCGGAACCTGAACTTTAACGACCCCGGCGGCGTTTGATTGAGTCACCCATCAGGTCGCACGACGATGCCAAACGTACCGAAAATTTTCACTACTGCGAATGACGTTGTGACCAACCCTAAATCAATATTACGGATTTTTTTCAATAGAAAACACCGCCTACGGTGATTTAATTTCCGAATTTGAACTCGTCCAATCGGGATCTTGCGAAACAGATCACCAGTGCATTCACACACAACGTTGAGTCCACCTTTCAAGGTGGTTGGCATCCGGACCTTCGACGACAGGTGAGAAGGAATCAGTTTGAAGGCAACTAATCGCCTAAGTGTCTTTGCCCCTCGATGCGGATCTCTGAAAAATTCAGATCAATCGCGGCATCGAGAATTAATGTGGGTGCCTCGTAAATGAATTTATATTGAGAAGCGGGGCGAGACAATTTACTCCAACGGTAATCAACAGCCACGGCACCGTCTGACTGCTGCGTGGTATCGTAGTCCGTAAACCAAATCCGTTCCCCCAATTCATTTTCCAAAAAGACAACATTATGAAGCATCCATGTCCGATGCGATTCAAACGCTGGGCCCCCTTGATCGTAGCCCACAACGACACCAATCGTCGCGGTCATCGATTCGGCAGCCTTCGGAACACCGTCCGTTTGCAGCTCGAATTTCGCGTGCCGCAAGCGGACGCTGACTCCGCCTCGACGCCGAGACACTCCAGCCGTCAGTGACCTCGTGTCAAAAACAATTCGTTCCGTCGCTGCCGCAAGCTGAAGAGTCATCCGACCGGCCAAGCTGAATTTCACAACTCCGTTCTCGTGAGACTTTTCTCTTGTGGTTGGCAACAAGTAATCGAACTGAACGGGAATTTCACGGCCGGCATCCGATAGGGAATGTTCATATTTCGCTTCCGTATTCCAAGCGATGAGCGGATCTGCCTCGAGCGAAGCCTTCATATCTGCAGCCGAATACTGTAGAAACAGCGGCCGCAATCGAGGTTCCACAAAGATTTTTGCTGAGACCCGTAGCAATTGTCGATCGGTTGTCCCAATCACCGAACGGAAGGCCACGGAATGAAGCGCGATCCGAAATGGGCCCACGTACTGCACGGACAGATCGGACGATTGCTTGAATCGTCCCGCTGTCAACCGCAGCAACGGTTTTTGTAAATCGGCTTCGAAGCTCAGTTGCAAACGGTCACAAATATGATCCAGACATTCCCAAAATGGTCGATGCTGGAATTCGATCTTGAGAACCTCTCCACCGCGTTCGGTTGCCCCATCCGACAAATCAACTCTGTTCTGTGTCTGACGTTCGATTTGACTCAGCAGATCCGTGACGCTCATTTCCCCGCGGAGCGTGATCCGCGACGGCAATGCCGATGTTTTCGCAACCTGTTGTTCAAGCTTCTTTCGAATTCTTTTGACGGCTTCCCGTGCCGCCGCATTCGCCATCCGTTCTGGCGGGGGAAGAAATGGCAGAATCTCCGGGCCGAGTTCTTGCAACTGCCGTTCCGCTCTGGTGCGGTTGAGCAGCGTGGGGCTCACCAGTTCTCGAACAGATTCGTCCATAGCGGATCGGAGTTTTGAGTTTAGCTGCGCGTCTTGCCCCAGGACCGCCAACGTCCCTACCACATGAAAGGCCAATTGACTCGCTACGATCGTTAAAATCTGCATGCTTCGCACGAAGGAGAACTCCGCCAGACGACACTTCCACTCAATCTCAATTCCGATCCACAAAAAACTTTGCTGGTCTAGGCCGCGTTTCAAGGTCTTGCTCGCAACAGGAGCTAGAGTTTTCTGTGTTCCAATTGTCATGTCTCGGCTGGAATTTATCTATTGAAGCGTGTTCCGCAGGAGAAATCCGTTGCGATTCCTTTTCAGGCTGGCCATTTATTGCAGCGTTCTATCCGTACATTCTGCCGCGACGAACGCGGCAGGCCTGCCGCGTTCTCTGATCGAAGTTCAAATTGATGGGCGCCGAGTTTCGGGCCGAGTGGCCGCTGCTGATGAACGAGACTTTTGGTTGCTAGAGCGAGACGGTCGCCTGTCGACATTTCGGATGGATGCCGTCAACGACTTTGAAGAACTCCATCCTCATTTTCGTGCCGATTCCGTGATTGAATTGCGAGACAAACTGCACCAAGAGTTCGGGCGCGACTTCGACTATAAGACGACAGCCCATTACATCGTTGTTGCGAGCAACGGCTCGGCAGAGCGTTACGCATCGTTGTTTGAACAAATTTACCGGCAATTTCATACGTACTTCGTCGCTCGTGACTTCCGGATTAACGAACCGGAATTTCCGCTGGTGGCAGTGGTCTTACCAGATCGCAATCAATTCAACCTCTATTGCCGAGCAGAGGGGGCCACTCCGCAAGCGGGCGTCGTTGGATTTTACCTGCTCAAATCCAATCACGTCGTGTTATACGACCGAGCAGCCTCGGGACAGTCGAGCGTTGGCGACGTCGATCATGTCATTGTCCACGAAGCCACTCACCAAATCGCCTTCAACACGGGTGTTCACTCGAGAATCGGCCAAAGTCCGCAGTGGGTTGTGGAAGGCTTGGCCATGCTTTTTGAAGCCGAAGGAATTCGTGTACGCCCGTCGGAACGTCGGCCGGAAGACCGCATCAATCCGGAGCGTCTTGATTGGTTTCGTCGTTACAGCAGCCAACGAAGACAGGCCAAATCTCTGGCCGCATTCCTCCGCGATGACAGTCTCTTCAGGCGTTCGGCGTTGGATGCCTACAGCGAGGCTTGGGCGCTGATCTTCTATCTCATGGAAACACATCCCGTCGAACTCGCGAGATACCTCAAGGTGATTGCAGCGCGAGACCCACTCACCGCCTACGAAGCGGACTCGCGGCTCGAGGAGTTTTGTCAGGCTTTCGGCAAGGATCTGGAATTCATCGAGAACGGAATGCTTCGGTTCCACGCACGTCTGCCGGATCAAGGACGATGACTCGAGAACCGACAGAATGATTGGATATCGCCTCGTTTTTGACCTCTCTGATTCCAGTCGTGGAAGATTCGAATCTAGACCTCGAAGCACTGTCCATAGTGCGGCACGATTGCCGGTTCATCGCTGAATTCGTGGAGCATCTGAGCCAGTGATTGGGCGGAATCCGGCTCCCCGTGCACGACAAATGCCCGACCGACTCCACGGTCGGCAGCCAGTCCTTCGAACCACCAATGAAAGTCCTCGGCATCGGCGTGTGCGGAAAGTCCCTGTAAGGATTCGATTTCAGCGTTGAGTTCGACCGGTTTTCCGAAGATGGTGACCGTGCGCCACTTGTCCTGTAATTTGCGGCCGAGAGTGTTAGTCGCTTGAAACCCGATCAACACAACGACGTTTTTTGAGTCCGCGAGGGCATGCTTCAAATGATGAACAACTCGCCCCGCCTCGCACATGCCGCTGGCGGCAATGACTACGAACGCACCCGAGCGATGATTGAGCGCCATGCTTTCTTGCTGTGAACCAATATACTTCAGGCCGGGGAAAGAAAATGGATCCTTGTCCAATTTCAACGACCGGAGAAACTCGGTATCCATCGCAGTCACATGGTGTCGGTAGACCGTCGTAATTTCCTTGGAAAGCGGGCTGTCCACGAAGACCGGAATGTCCGGCAACTCACCGGAGGAATGAAGCGCGTTCAGAAAATAGACCAGCGTCTGCGTCCGTCCAAGGCTAAATGCAGGAATGATCACACGGCTACCGCGTTCCACTGCCCGCTTCAAAATTCGTTTCAAATGCAGCTTCATGTCATCTCCTTTCGGATGTCTTCGATTTCCGTATGTGGATTCGGTGATCAAGACATCACAACCTGGGATTCGCTGTGGGTCACGGAGCAATCGAATGCCGCGTCGCCCCAGATCGCCAGTAAACACGACTCGCTTCCAATCTCCTTTCTCATAAATTTCCATCTCGGTTATCGCCGAACCGAGAATATGTCCCGCATCAGAAAAGCGAATGCGAAACTCGTTACCGAGTTTTTGCCATTCCCCGTAGGGAATCGTTTGAAAACTACGAATTACGGCCAGAACATCGTCCTCATCATAAATCGGTTTTTGGACGGGATGGTTCGGCCCCCGTGTCCGCTGCAGGTACTTCGCGTCTTCTTGTTGAAGATGCGCGCTTTCGGTCAACATCACTTCAGAAAGGTCGGCGGTCGCAGGTGTGGTGAAGATATTTCCTCGGAATCCCGCTTTAGACAAACTCGGCAAGTTCCCGCAGTGATCCGCATGGGCATGAGACAGGATGACACCACTCAAGTCCTTCGGTCGACACGGAAATTGTTGATTCTTGTCTCGCATCTCCGACCGATGCCCTTGGAACAACCCGCAGTCCAGCAGGACTCGCAGCGTGTCGGTTTCAATCAGGTGTTGGCTACCTGTGATTTCACCTGCCGCGCCGAGAAATGTAATTTTCATGAATGATCCCCAGTGGAGTGATCGTGGATCATGTCGCGCACGGACTCCTGTACGGAAACGTGGATTGGCAGCCACAATCCGCGATCAACCGTGCTCGCTGGAGAGCCTCGCCTTCAGACGCTTCACTGAGACGAGGCATCCAGTGTCTGCCATCGCTCAAATGCCACTTCGAGTTCCTGCTGAATCAATTGAAGTCGAATACTAACGCTGGTAATCACGGCCCCGTCCTGCCGATAAAACTCGGGTGCGGCCATCGCCTCGTGGATTAAACGCTGCTCAATCTCAAGGGTCTCGATCCGCTTGGGTAATTCTTCCAACTCCCGCTGATGCTGGGGCTTTCGTTGACGGGGCTGAGCGGTGACGCGGCTGGAGAGCGTCTGACTTGGCGAACGCGGTTTAGACTGCACGATCGGTCTTTCGATCCGATCAATTTCTTGTGATCGCTTCTGGTGCAGCCAGTCGTCGTAGCCGCCGGCGTAGTCTTTGACGATTCCATCGCCCTCGAACACGAGCGTACTCGTCACGGCTTCGTTTAAGAACGCGCGATCATGACTGACAAGAAGGACCGTACCGGCATATTCGACGATCAGACTTTCCAATAAATCCAAAGTTTCAGCATCCAGATCGTTTGTTGGCTCATCCAGTATCAAGACATTGGACGGCTTCGAAAATAGCCTTGCGAGCAGCAATCGATTCCGTTCGCCGCCCGAAAGATAACGTGCAGTACTTCGAGACCGCTCCGGGGTGAACAGAAAATCTTCGAGGTAGCCGATGATGTGCCGCTGCTGACCGTTAATGAGCAGTGTCTCGGTTTCGGAGACGTTTTCGTGGACCGACTTGGTTTCGTCAATTTGTTCCCGCAATTGATCGAAGTAAGCAACTTCAACCTTGGTTCCAAGGCGAATTGTGCCGGATGTGGGGGCCAACTTGCCGAGGAGCAGTCGTAACAGAGTCGTTTTTCCACAACCGTTCGGCCCGATGATACCGATTTTGTCACCGCGCATAATGGTGGTCGTCAGATCACGAATTATGTACCGGCTTTCCAATTGACAACTGATTGCCTTCGCCTCAACAACGAGGCGACCTGAACGCTCTGTTTCATGCAGGTCAACTTTCACCGAGCCAACACGTTCTCGTCGAGCCTCACGTTCTGCTCGGAGTTTTTTGAGTGCTAGGACTCTGCCCTGATTTCGCACATTGCGCGCTTTTATTCCCTTCCGAATCCAAATCTCTTCCTGAGCCAGCTTCTTGTCAAACAACGCTTGCTGTTGCTCTTCGGCGGCCAGTGCCGCCTCTTTCCGAACGAGGAATGTGGCATAGTCGCATGGCCAGTCAAACAAACGACCGCGATCAAGTTCAATAATTCTTTTCGCTAAACTCTGCAAAAACACGCGGTCGTGTGTGATGAATATCAAGGTGCCGGAGTATCTTCCGAGAAACTCCTCCAACCACGAAATGGCGTCAATATCCAGATGATTTGTGGGCTCATCAAGCAATAGCACGTCGGGATCTAGGACCAATGCCTTCGCCAGCAAGACGCGGCGTTTCATTCCAGAGGAGAGTGTTTCAAACGGCGCAAGAGGATTGAGTTGCATCCGTTCGAGGATGACATCGACGCGATGTTCGCCCTGCCAGAGGTCTTCAAAGGTTGCCGTTTCGGCTAAGTTCGCGAGTGTTGTCCGTTCGATCTCCGTATGACTTGCATCGGGATGATGCAGTCGAAAATTGGCGGCGACGGCCTTGCCAACCACTCCTAAGCCAGTGGCGACCTCGTCGAACACAGTTCCGGTGCAACCCAAAGGCACATCTTGAACGAGTCTCGACACGCGCATCCCTGATCGACGCTCGACGGTGCCCGAATCCGGCGCAAGCTCACCGACGATCAGTTTCATGAGTGTCGATTTGCCTGTTCCGTTACGGCCCAACAAACCGACGCATTCACCCCGCTCAATATGAAGGTTGACATGATCCAATAAGGGAGGGCTGACAAACCCAAACGTGACGTCTCGAAAACTCAACAATGCCATTCACTGCCCTGCCTACCAATGTTGCATCACACCGATTCCGATGTCTCGCCCGTCGGGATACGGAACCGCGTGTCGAAAAGAGCCGGATTTTTGCGAGTCGCTCAAGTGCCCCTTGGCGAACGGCCACGAATCATAGTCTGACAGCCATTGCTGAGCCATTCATTCCCCGGTAAATAGTCGACAGTCTTTTACGAAACCGAAAAAACTCCAAACATCGCTCACCAACCAAGGAGTTCCCGTTTGGATCCTCTTACGATTCCGGTCCAAGTATGCCGAACCATTTCCAGTCAAAACAGCAGAGGCCGCTAGAATCTGAGAGACCGAAGAACCCTATCAGAGCTCGCATTTCGCTCCGACAGCGTGATTTTGACTCTTCAGCCGCTCTCGGAACATCAATAGGCCAAGCCAACACGCAGCATCATCGTCGCATCTGGATTTAGAAATGCCGGATCCTTCTCAAATTCCAGATGTCTTGCAAATGCGTAACCTGCCTCAACGCGCCCACCCACAGCCCCCGAAGACTTGGTTTCATAACCGACCATCAACCGATAGTCGCGATAGATAAAGACGTCATTGGTTCCGTCGGGGTGTTCGATGGCCCATGAATTTCCGCCAAAAAGCTCAACTCCCGCATAGATCCAATGCTCGCGGGATCCCACAACCCGCACTCGCCTCGCCACACGTGATCGAGGAATCAGCAGTTCATACCGCATGTCGTCCTCCGGAGTGTAGATCACTCCAGCGACAGGTATCGCTTTCAAGTTTTCTCGTCCGAGATAGGCAAAGCCGATCGAAGCTTTTAAATGGTCGGTGACCTGCTTAACGAGAATCGCACGGCCAGTGACGCGAAACCCTTTTGATGCCGAGCCAATGAAATCAGAAAACAGACCGCCTCCTGCAGCCAGATCTACCGCCCAAGATTTACTTAGAGGAACCAGCCAACGAAATTCGGCCTGCACGCCGTAGAGCGGCTGCGTCAGATCCACCAACGCCGGTGCGTCAAACAGTGTGGTTCCAAATCCGAAAGCAAGTCGAAGCGGAGACTCTTTGATGAAGATCGGTATCACGAGCGACGTTTTAGCGTCGATGTCGATCACTCCAAAGCCGCTCACCGGAGCGAGATAGGTTGTTGTGACTGACGAGTCGATGATCGCTCGCCGCCTGATCAACGGTGGCACGACAGCCTCTTCCGGCAGGCTCTCCTCGCCATCATCAAAGATTTTCTCAGGAACACTGAGGGAGTTGTAACTCTCTGAAAATTGATCCGTGTCCCAGACCTCCTCGAGTTTCTCACCACTCAGTGGACCCGAGATCTGTGCATTGGCGGGGGTGAGAAACGGATCTTGATGCCGCTCGTCTTGAAACACCGGATTCAATGGCTCCAACCCTAATGACCAATGCTGCGTCCCCAGCAAAAGCATCAGCAGTATACAAAAAAATGACGGATTGCTCATGGACTGCATCCAACCAAGAATACCTCACCGAAAGTCCGTAAATTCGAATCACTCGCCACCAAATTGGGGCAAGCTCGGTTGACAGGAATGACATTTTTTTTCGGTGAGACGGGAATGTATTTAAAAAACGTATTTTTAGGGAATGCCAATCGCTTTATGATCGTGAAAATCACGAAATGCAATCTGCCTCTCCTCAGCCGTTGATCGCACCGTCGTATGCCGCCTCATCAACCCAGACACTCGCCGTCATTCACATCGCGTGAGTGTGTCTTGAACTTCAAAGGCAGGAAAAGTCACAGACGAGCTGTTTCATAAGAATTGGCTCGTTTTCGGGGAGCACTGTGGCGACGTGGGGTGTCCGTACTTCCCGCGACTTAGAAGACATCCACACAAAACGCTGATGGGGGCACGCAACACAGGCCGCTTGCATTTTTCTGCGAACGTCGCATTTTCGGAGAGCCTTTCACGAACAGTGGGCCAATCCGAGGTCGAGATAGATTGCCTCATTCAGTGACTTGGCGCGACGATGGTGCTGACCTTCTCCAGCACGTCCATTAAAAAAGTAGGCGACGACAAGCGCATTCTCAGGATCGCACCACCCCTGAGACGACTGAGCTCCACCATGACCAAACGTTCTGGTGGAGCAGTACCTTCCATATCCGTATGGCACGGTTTCAACGCCGTATCGATTCGAATCAACAATGACCCCTAGGCCGAAGTCAACGACATGACCGAGCGTTTGATCGAAATCTCCGACGCGCTGACGAGCGGTCATTGCGGCGACCGTTTGTGGCAGCATTATTCGCCGATCGTGAGCGGTTCCTTCATTCAGCAGCATTTCATAAAATTTTCCCAAGTCGCGAATCGGTCCACGCGCATTGCTGCCGGGTGATGCCGCTTCGCATCGCGCGGGGTTGTGCCAGTCGAGAAATTTCCGTTCCCCGTTCTCACGGGCAAACATCTGGCCAATCCGGTGACCGTATTGCTGGTGTCGCTGAGACGGAATAGACGCCCAAGAATCCTGCAATCCGAGCGGGAGGAAGACCTCATTCCGTATGACGTCGGGGTAGGCTTGTCCTGTCACTCGGCGAATGATTTCGCCCAGAATAAACCAACTCGTTGTTGTGTGATACCCGGCCGTCGATCCGACGATCCAGTCTTCTTCAAGAGGCGCATGACAAATCCGGCGGATCGACTCCTCCCAGACAACGTCCGGCCAACCCGTTTCAACGTTTCGAAATCCACCGGTGTGAGTCAGCAGATGTCGCAGGGTGATCTTGCTTTTGCCTCCGGCTGCAAATTCGGGGATGAATGCTGCGACCTTGTCATCAAGCCGCAGAGAACACTGCTCCCAGAGCTTTAACAACGCCACCGTTGTCACGGGTTTTCCTGCAGAAAGCCAAGGATTGATCGTATCGACAGTCATGGCGGTTCCCGGATGCGATTCCCCGAAACTGGCGTCGGCAAGTACGTCACCCTTCCACGAGACATAGATTTGGCAGCCCGTGTGCAACCCGCGATCCATTCCGGATTTGATAACAGCAGAACTGGCGGGGAAATCCGCGAGAGAGTTGACGTGGTTCATGGAGTGGTATCAATAAAAGACGTGAAACATTACACCGCCAAGCCCTTCTCCTGACGAATTCGTCTTACTTCCGAGAGAACCTGTCCAATGATTTCCGTGTTGCGTTCGAGGGCTCGGAATTCGGCATAATTCATGGCAACATTTGCCAAGACCGTAACGATTGCCACGGAAAGATGAATCGTTGCTGCGGAGTAACCCAGATAACCGCGCGATTGCAACGTCGCGCCAGGATCGGCAGCCGCGCCTAACGCGGCCGTGAGGATCAACAACACCATACAGGCCACCATGGCCGGAATCGTTCTGTATTTGATGGTCTTGCTCTGGTGATAAAGGCTTGGATCGAGCTTGTAGGCGGTGGAGGTCTCTTCAATCCACCGTCCGGTTCCCATGAAATACGTCAAAACAATGGCATGAACCAACAACGTAAACATGAGTGCCGCAAGCGCCGTGAGAACGTGATATTGAACTCCAGCCTGAACCGCACGACTCACGACTTTGGGATCGTCAATGGACAATCCGAGTACCATAACGAGCAGCAACGTCATCGTGCTGAGAAACGACAACGGCAAAAAAATTCGAACCACAACCGCTCCCTCAAATTTCCTGCCGCGTGGGACAGATACACGGAAAACGTGTCTTGAATCAAAATCCGCGACGTACGGTATTCAAGCCTACTCTATTGAAAGCGACTCAATCCAAGAAACTGAGTGGAGTGTTCCGTCCTGCCATTGAGGGCCAGATCTGCGAGCACTTCACCAATGACTGGAACGAATTTAAAACCATGGCCGGAAAAACCGCAGGCTATGGCGACATTTTTCCACTGCGGATGCAAATCGACAATGAAATGAGAGTCGGGGGACATTGTATAAAGGCAGGTGGAATGTCGTTCTGGGGACGGATCAATCCCCGGCATATGGTCGGCCAAAGTCGCTTGCAGCCTTTGCAATTCTACCGGAAGAAGGGATCGATCCACGACGGTGGGATCATCGATGGGCTGACCACCCGAATGCTCTGCAATTTTGATTGTCTTCCCATCGAGACTGGGAAACCCATAAAATCTGCCGTGAGGCAGGTCAAAGAAGTACGCCGGAATCTTCTGTTCGATGCGATACTCGCCCGTGCGAATCGGAAACCACGCCACCACCTTGCGCAGCACGCTCAGCGGAACTCCAAGATCGGAGATGCAACGACTCGCCCAAGCCCCCGCAGTAACAACGAGTGAACGGGCCTGAAATTCGCCGCTTTGCGTTTTAACGGCGACTGTTTGGCCATTGGATGACCATCCACAAACGTTTTCATTGGCTCGCACTTCGGCGCCGAATCGGCGTGCCAATTCAATGTGCGACTGCACACACTTTTCAACCAGCAACAGCCCCGCGGCAGGTTCAAACGCAACAGAATGGTCCGAGGGAAAACGAAACGAGGGCCAGCGGGCGGCGGCGGATTCCGCAGTCAATTCTTCCAAGGGAAGATGGTGCAGAGATGCCGCGAGTTTCGCACCCGCAAATGCTTCTCCATTCGGGCCTCCGGAAATCATCACACCGGTACGGTAAAACAACGTCTGACCGAGTGTTTGTTCTAACTCTGACCACAACTCGTATGCGCGAAGGAGCAGAGGAACGTAATCGGGGTGCTCAAAATAAGCTTGACGAATCATTCTTGATTCGCCGTGCGAACTTCCTCGATCGTGATTCAACGCGAACTGTTCGAGGCCGAGGACTTTTGCTCCGCGTCGAGCCAAGTGGTGGCATGTCGCCGACCCCATCCCGCCCACTCCCAACACAATAACGTCGTAAACTTGTGCCACAAGCACCTCCTGCAAGACGTCAATAAACGGTCTTGAGTGAAAACTCTCTGAATGTTCGTAGACGCCACGCGTCACCGACTGAAACATTCATGAAAAATACGACACTCTCACCTTTTCAACATTACCTGTTTTGAAGATCCCTGGCGACGAACGGCAACCACTATCAAAACAAATCCTCGCCGATTCACCTGCCTTACGCACAACTCATTTGAGGGCCTGTCGCACATCTCCGCCGCTTTAAATGAAGGCTGTGATTCCCGGTTGAGCGACCGGTGGAACTTCGACCTTGATTGTCCAGTCGGTAATGTCCGGAACGAGAACCTCCTTGGAGTTCAGGGCCATCTCCCAAGTGATGAGTTTTCCCGTGTAGGCCGCCATGCGTCCCATGATCCCGGCCAGTGTGCTTGTCAGCATGCGATCGCCGTCGTTGATTGGTTTATCGTTGCGGATCGAACGAAAAAGTTCATCGTGTTCAATCTGGTACATGTCGCCTGATTGAGGGCCATCATATGTCCAGTGATTGGGCCCTTCGATGGAAACTGCCGCATCACCACCGCCTCGAATAATCGCCATTCCCTTCGTCCCGTGGACGTACAAACTATTTTCGTTATGGCAACCCGGAATTTGACGCTGAGCGAGGAAGCCTCGCGCCCCATTCGCCCATTCGTAGTTGATCTCCATGTGATCGAAAATATTACCCCCGCTCGCTGGAATCTGACGCCCTCCAACGGCAGTACAACGTAAAGGAGGCTTGTCCTGCATTGTCCAGAGCAGCCAATCGACCGTATGAACGGCCTGTTCGACGAGGCCATCGCCGGACAACCACGCATAGTTGTACCAATTACGAAGCATCCATTCGAGATCCGTGATTTCATCCGATCGTATTTTAGCTGGCAGCATCGGTTTTACGGGTGAGGTGAGATAGGCACCAAAACTCGAAACCACATCGCCAATCTGTCCGTCTTGAACGCGATGAAATAGCTCGCGGCGAGGCCTGTCATAACGCCAACAGAATCCAGCCACCAATGCCAATTGATTCTCTTTCGCAATTTTCACCGATTCCATAACCGATCGGCAACCGGGCGCATCTGTCGCCACGGGCTTTTCACAAAAGACATGTTTTTTGGCCTCAACTGCCGCACGCAAGTGAAGCGGGCGAAATCCGGGCGGGGTGGCCAAGAGAACGACATCACAGGCTTCGATCACCTTTTTGTAGGAGTCCAGTCCAAGAAACTGGTGATCCTTGTGAACAGTGACCCGATGACTGATCTGCGTATTGGAGACGAGGTTCTTCAGGCAGCCGTCGATCTGCTCTTGAAACACGTCCGAAACAGCCACCAGGCAAACGTTCGGATCGGCAGTCAGTGCCTGTTTGGCCGCGCCCGTACCACGTCCTCCACACCCCACGAGGCCAACCTTCAATTGATCACTACCCGACGCAAATACTTGGGCATTGAATGCAAGATTTAGACTCAGCGTGCCGGCGAACACTGCGTTCGTTTTGATAAAGTCCCGTCGTGACGAATCATCCGTGGAGGATGATTTTGCCTGAATGGAACTGGTCATGGCAAGACTTTCCGCAAACAGATTGGGTGGGAAGAAGTGCCATGTTACATCCCGACGCCGCCGGATGCGAGTCGCCCGAAAAACACCTATCATCCGCAGCGTCGTCACTGGCTCAAGCCTCTCGCGACATCGGAATTACGTCGAGCGTCACGTATCCTCTGGCCCGCCGCCGCCATCTCCGGAACGAATGGGGGAAACACCAAAGCGTTCTTCGTTCCACGGATCACCTCGCATATGATAGCCACACTGCTCCCAATAGCCGGCCCGATCCTCAGCCACGAGTTCAATACCGCAGATCCACTTCGCACTTTTCCAAGCATAGAGTTGCGGAATTACGCCGCGCACGGGTCCGCCGTGTTCCCGTGAAATCGAACTTCCGTCGTGTCGATCAGCCAGCAGGCAATCGCTCTGAAGAAAATCGACAAGCGGTAGATTTGTGGACCAGGCATTGTCAGACCCATGACAAATCACATACCGCGCCGCCGATTTGACCGTGGCACGTTCAAGCAGATCTCGAGTCGCCACCCCCTCCCAGAGATTTCCCAAAAGAGACCATCTGGTAACGCAATGAAAATCTGAAAAAACTGTGACTCGTGGCATGTCCTGAAATTCTGCGAACGTCAACGCGTACGGATTCTCTACTAACCCGAAGACCTTGAGTCGCCACTCCGAAACTTCAAGTGTCGGAGGCCCGAAGGCATCCAACACCGGCCACTTTCGCGTTCGAGTTTGCCCAGGAGGAATGCGGTTATCGCGGTGCGTATGCGGGCTAATGATCGTCCCAGAGGGACAGTGTTCAGGACTTGCCGGATCTCCAGCTTGGTAGTCTGGATCGTCGTGAATACTCATCCCCGTGTGACTCCGCATTAAGATGGTGATTTTCAAGCGTGACCCGCGTCCACTGTCCGCACGGATCCACGATCCTTGAACTGTGGTTTTACTTCCAATATGACCGGTCAAGAGTTCGGTAGTTGATCGCCTCACTCAGGTGCTGTTGTGAAATTTTTTCGGACTGCTCGAGATCCGCAATGGTCCGCCCGATACGCAGGATCTTATCGTGAGCTCGAGCCGAAAGCCCCATTTCTTCCATGGCCGACTTGAGCAGGTTTTCGGCATCCGTTTCCAGCTTGCAGTGCTTACGAATTTGTGACGGCGTCATTCGACCATTAAGCGACAGAGATCCGCTACCAAACCGTCGTTGCTGAACTTCGCGGCCAAGAATCACGCTGGCACGCATCGTTTCACTCGTTGTCCCTGGTGTCTGATCCGAGAGTTCACGAAAGGGAACGGGAGGAACCTCGATATGGATGTCCAAACGATCGAGGAGCGGCCCGCTGATGCGGGATGTGTACCTTTCGATTTGAATTGGACTACAATGACATTGCCGGCGTGGATCACCTCGATAACCACACGGACATGGATTCATGGCGGAAATCAGCATGAAGTTCGCTGGAAACGTCAAACTCCCTAGGGCACGACTGATGGTGACTTGCCCTTCTTCCAAGGGTTGGCGAAGAACTTCCAGAGTGCTGCGGTTGAATTCTGGTAGCTCATCGAGAAACAGGACTCCATTGTGGGCCAGGCTAATTTCTCCGGGTGAGGGAATGCTGCCTCCACCGACCAATCCTGCCTGACTGATGGTGTGATGTGGCGCACGAAATGGCCGTTGGAGCATCAATGCCTGACCCGACTCAAGACGTCCAACAGCACTATAGATCCGCGTTGTCTGCACGCTCTCCTCGGGGCCCAATACCGGAAGAATTGTTGCCATCCGTTGTGCAAGCAGGGTCTTGCCCGTTCCTGGCGATCCGATCATCAGCAGGTGATGCGCACCAGCAGCAGCAACGGTCACCGCTCGTTTCGCCATTTCTTGGCCTTTGACATCTGCATAATCGATCAGATAGCGACCAAATTCTGCCACCGCATCCGTCCAACTAAAGGGCTCGGCAGCAATTTCGAGTTGGCCACTAAAGTATCCCACTGCCTCCGTCAGAGAGCCGATCGGAATGACATCAACTCCACCGACGACTGCGGCTTCCTTGGCATTGACGGCTGGAACAACAACCCCTCGGAGTCCTCGTTTCTTGGCCGTAATAGCCATGGAGAGTATTCCTTTGGCTGGTCGTACGGAACCGTCCAACGCCAGTTCCCCAACCGCGGCAAACTGATCAAGAATTCCGGACGTCAGCTGGCCGCTGGCCACAAGCAATCCCAAGGCAATCGGCAAATCGAAGGACGATGCGTCCTTCGGCAGATCGGCCGGCGACAGATTGATCACAATGCGATCAACCGGTCGAAGATAGCCACTATTCACCAGCGCCCGTTCCACGCGATGCGTACTTTCGCGGACGGCGGCCTCCGCCAGCCCTACCAAAATTGTCTTGGGCATTGCTCCTGGCGAAATGTCGACTTCGACCTCGACCGGCAAAGCATCAATCCCCATGAGTGAAAACGTCGACAGCTTTGCAAGCATGTGACACGACCCACTGAAAGAAAGGAACTGAGTGACCGTCGAAAATATCTTTCCGTGAAGACTGCGCTACCGAGACGTTTCATTCTTTTTGCAAGATCCCTGACGACCGTGGGTGTGGCAAAGAAGGTTACGCCGTCAAGGAGACTGTGTCCAACGAAAGAGCGGATAACACCTCAAGGCAAACTCGCGAGACCGAGCGACAACGGCCATGGACAATTCCAATCGCCAGAATTCTTTACGGCCCTTCAACACATTTGGCCGAATTGTCCGGAAAATGTGTCGTTCAAGACAGCACCTCTGTCCCCTCAAGAATCGAAGACAAAGTCTACCGTGAGTCTTTCCGTCTGTCCTCGATTTTTTCTGAAAAGCACCGATCAAGAACGACCACGCGGACAGGCACTTCAAGCGGGCTCCAAAGTGTTTTTATCGCAACCCGCTTTGTGAGACGATCCGCCTCACAAAGCGGGTTGCGGGACATTGTGCTGTACTATTGTTTCAAGCATCACGAATTCGGTGGTGGCGAGCCGGGGCGTTACTGCGGCTCATACCGTTGGTTCGAGATACCTGATTGAATCACAGAAAGAAAACAAATGAGCAAATCGAAAAGACATTCCTCGACCTGAAGTTGGCTGACTGGCAGAGTCGGCTCGATCGGCATCCTGCCGACATTTTTTGCTTGTCGACAACTTTCGCCCGAGACGCTGAAAAGTCTGGAAAAACATCGAACTCTCGAAAAATACGGCGGCGAAAATTCTCGCCTCGGCGTATTTTTTCCCCGTCATCAAGTCAGCGGGTGGCCCACGAAATACCCTGCACATCAAGGGGTTATCGAATTTTGTGCCATCTCCAATCAGCAAAAGAAAATCGGTTTGAGAAGGATCGAGCTTCACAATAGCAGTCCCCGCCAGCAGCCGAATGGATTCGTTCAGCGACCCCCACAGCTCGACCTGTGGGATCGCCGCAGGGCAGAGTGCAAACGGAGCCGCGGCATGCGCATGAAGGATACCCTCAGGTGTCTCACTGCGGCATTTTTAAGGCGGATGTAGCCTTCCACAAATTTTTTTGTCTTTGATTAAGCGTCTGGATTTCCACTACCAAAAAAAGCCTGATTGGCGTTGAGAATGAACCGTTTTGTCCAGTGCTTTCCCGTTGTCCAGGAGGTGTATTTCATCGTTGGGTTTTTAGAAACCCGACTGGACTCTGCCGATCTCCTTCGAGATCTTCAACAGCCGGACCCTACCGCCACGAAATTGAACCTCCGCCGTCACGCTGCGTTGCGGCCCGTTGCCGGAAATGAAATCGACTTCAATCGACTTCACCATCCTCGCTATTGTCGACCTCAAGCGAAGTCGCTCATCAAGCAACTGATGAACCTTGATTGGCATCGTGATCCACGCCTTGAGAAGCGTAACCAACCGACGATCTCACCGCCTTCTTCTCGCCCGAAGACAACATTACCTACACCGGCGAGGAGATGCGGCAACGGCGGCCGTTTGTCATGGCTCTGTGCTGAGACGGCAGAGGCGACATCTGTTACGGAGTTCCGAGACGACACCCAAAATCTGCAACGCCAGACATAAGACAAACTCTTTCTGGATCATCACCTCTTTCAAAATTTTGAGGCCTGCGTGGGCCAGTAGAAACTTCGCCCGAATCATTCGCCCCAGAAAAAAACGGTGCCGCGTCCGGTACTGACGTTCTGCTGTTCTTGATTTTCGACGTTCAGGCCAAAGACAAACTCGGGCGGACACTCCACAGATTTATTCGCATCGCAAACATCACTGTCTTCTTGTTTTGCCCACCGTCACCAGCAGTCGCTCTGAATCTCGTTATCCTGTGGAGGGAGCACAAGGAATTGACAGGTGTCATTCGGAGACCTTCGGCGGATCGGCAGACTTGGGAAGCGAAGCTATCCATTCGCGAAAAATGTCAACCGCTTGAAAATCGACAAGCGAAGTCGCAAGTTGTGGCATTTGGCCTGGACCACGCTTGCTGATTCGTGTCAGAAGCACTGAACGCTCTGGATAACCCGGGGCAATGATCCGAGGATCAATAAGATCAAACTTATGGTGCAGCGGCTTGGCATCAATCATCCTTGTGCCCTTCAGAGAAGCCGAAAATGAGAGGTTAATTTGAGAATTGCCACCGCCCGCATCAACGTGGCACATTGCACAGTTGGAATGCATGTAAGAGCGGACTCGTGCAGACAGGTCCCCGGAAGGGTCATAAGGATCGCTCAGTTTCGGCAACCGAGACAATGTCAACAGATCTGGCTCCGTGGGTGAGGGTCTCTGATCGCGAGTCGCGGTCTGCTGTTTTATAGAATCCTCAACGTCTTTTTCAGACAGTCCCTTTTTTCCCAACTCACTGCGGATCGTGTTGATGGAATCCGCCTGCCAGGCGGCAAGATCAAACTTGGCGAGTCCCAAGTGATGAAGAACGCGTAACTGATGATCGACAACCCCTCCATAGTCGTGGTTCCGATTCAGTTGCGGTGTACTCAAACCGAGGACAAAATTGGCCGCACGGCTGTGGCAGATCATGCATTCCGTGCGGCTTGGGTAATGCCAAGATTGTGTACGCATCCCACCTTCGGCTTGGGAATCACGAATGGTGAATTCTCGGTCTTTGCCGTCGTTATCCACCAGCAGTCCATCGGATTGTTCGTCGTTCCACTCGTAACTGTATCCCGACCATTCCCCCTGCTGCTTGACCATAAAACGAGTTTCAATCCAGCGTCGGGAGGCAACATTCCCCGCCTCAGTGTCGAGGGCGAAGGACTTCACGAGAACGGTCTGATCTGGTGCTCCCCAACTGTCGCTACCGGAAGCATCAAAAGGTGGGGTATTCCTCGCGGGATCGTCTGGCAGACCAATCCAACGCGATTTGTGTGCTCCATCGGACCAGAGAGGTGCGTTGACGGAATAGGGAATCATCCCGGGCTGCATAGAGTGATCTTTGACCGAGGCAAAAAGACCGGATTCGCTCAAACGCCGAGGGAACCTGGGTGCGGGTTCCGTCGGCGGAGGGTTCGGTTCGAGGGAATACATGTTCCCATTACCTCCACCTTGATGATCCAGAATCAGGATTTCCCCATGGGAATCGAGACAAAAATGAGTGATTCGAAGGGTTGTGTCGAGCAATTCCCGATGAAACGTGACGTTTTTGCCATCGTGTTTGACGCCCCAGACCTTTCCTGTCGCCCAGTCACCATAAATGTAAGCGCCCCGTATTTCGGGAAACTTTTCACCATGGTAGACCACTCCCCCCGTCAGCGAACGAGATTCACTGTGGGAGTGTTCCACGGTCGGCTTAACGAATGATGTGGGTCCTGGTTGGCGATCTAGGTAAAATGGATGCGAGCCCTCCATCACGGACCAACCATAGTTTGCGCCACGCTCGACACGATACGCCTGTTCCCAAAGATCTTGACCATTGTTCCCAACCCAGATGTCACCCGTCTTGCTGTCACAAGTGACACGCCAAGGATTTCGAAATCCATACGCCCATATCTCCGGGCGCGCATTTTTGATTTCGATGAACGGATTGTCTTTGGGGATGGAATACATTCTTCCAGCGTCCGGGTGATCGACATCGATCCGCATCAGTTTTGAAAGCAGGTGTTCAAGGCTCTGCCCGGTTTGAATCATGTCAGAGTCGGAAGTTCCGTCACCTGAAGTCACATACATCATCCCATCATTGCCAAACACCATGTCGCCGCCATTATGACCGTTCGATTCCCATTCCAAGATGATCGTCGCCGATTTTGGGTCGAACTCGAAAGTCTTGGGATCCATGTGAAAACGAGTGATCCGTACCGTTTTTTGAAGAAACAACTGGAACCGTTCGGCCGATTGGGGAACGAAGTCGGGTGACGCTGGACCCGCTGATCCCATGTATAGAAAGCCATTCTCAAAAAACCGGGGATGAAACGTCACGTTGTACGGAACAGTCTCTCGAGTTCCAGTTCCATCATCGACAGGCAACACTAAAAGTGTCTCCACGGATTCGACATCCGGCTTGTCCTGAAATCGAACCAAGGCGTTCGGAGACCCATCTTTGATTTCCGATTGAACCCCGGCAAGAATCCAATCGCTTCCTGGCACGCGAGCTCCAAAAATTGGCGAATTGAGCTTAAGTTTTGGAAACGCCTTGCGCGTTTTGAAGAGTGGCGGCGGCTCAGGCGAGCCAACAACTTTCGAGGTCAACAGTCGTGGAAGCGTCTCGATGCCGAAGGGTCGATTGGCTTCCATGTTGTCTGGCCCAACAAAACGAAGTTCGAGGTAGTCCTCCCATCGATGAAAGTCCCCGAACGGCTGACTGCTCTTTGGAGAGCACCAAGAGACCTCTGGGCTCTCATAGTCAACACTGTAGTCGTAGCGACACAACACGAACTTCCAAATTTCGTTGACCGCCGGGCGGCCACCGGTCTTCAGAAAATCTCGCCATGGTATTTTTCCTTCCACCGACCACCCTTGGTCCTTGTCCGTCCAATCATTGAGCGTCCCGTTGAGGACGACCTTTGTTTCCGCATGAAACTCTTGGGCATGGCGAAAACGCCTCAAGTGCCCTCGCCGCGGCAGGAACATGTCGAAGACCGTATTCTTCGGATTGACCTGAAATTCATAATAGCCAGGCTTGTCCTCGGCAGGCTTCAGAAACATTTCAAAGACATCATCTTCCCAGGTATTCGCATCATGCTCCGAGTGTTCTGAGTAAAGATCCGTGTCGACCATTTCACTTAAGAAGTACAGGTAATCATGATCCCACAACAGACGAGCCTTGCTGGAGGTCTTGGCTGGCCGCGCATCCTTCCCCAACCAAGGAAGCTGAAATTGGTCGATGATCTCCGCTTGGCTCCAGGCCTTGTCATCGGGTTTGCCATCGATCACGACGGGGAATGCCGTAAAGCGACACTTATGCTCCGCTGGCGCGACCGACTTCTGCAGCTCATCCGCGTTTAAAGCGCACGCGAAAGAGAGATGACAAACAAACAAAAAACTAACATCCCTAAGGGTTGCGGATGGTTTTCGGCTGGGCTTGGGCTTCATCTTCGGAACCTCACAGAAATCTTTCATCATCCGCTGCTAAAAATAAGAGTCATTGAACTGCGATCGCACATCGAGAATTCGCGTTCCGAGATGTCCGACGTGAAACCCGATCTCAAAAAACGACGCCCTGGGTGAAAGCACACGGTTCTCGGGATCAACCCGAAGCACACCACTGTTTGACTTCGGCCACTGTTTGACTTCGGCCACTGTTTGACTTCGGAAAAACGTAAACGTTGACTTCGGAAAAACGTAAACGGGTCTGATCCCAAACCACCAACGAATTTTGACTTGCGGGCGGGGGATTCACCAGACAAAAAGCGGCATCTTCACTGTGGAGATCCGGCGTCAATTCATTGGAGCTTACCTCGCGCCGTGATCGGCCAGATCGCTTCTAGTTTGTCCTCTCGAAAACAAAGAAACTCATCATGTAATAACGTTGTGAAGTCTGCGTAGCCAACGATTAATTCGACACGATCGCCAATTTGCAACTCACGTGATTTGGGTCCCAGTTCTAAAGTGATGTGTTCTGCACTATGCATCACAACCTTCGCATCGGGATAGTCCTTGACCAGTGGTGGATGAATTTCAGCGGTAATCGCCTTGCGCCCGGCATCTACAACGGCCCGATTAAAAGTAGGTCGAGAGACGACGGTTGAGAGAACGGTCAACGCGGATCGATAACCCGTGACACCAGGCATCTTCGTGTAAAACGGATCTCCAAAAATTCCGCCACCAGCTTGGAACTCTGTCACCCAATCGCATTCCACAGCAGTCGATAAAGAGCCCGTCCCTCCGGCACTCACGATGTCGCATTTTAGACCCTGCTTTTCAAACGAGTAGCGACATTCCTTAAGAATTCCAAGAGACTCTAAGACCGCACGACGCTTGTCGTCCGGATCGGTCATTGGCATCACGTGGCCTTCATATCCCATGATCCCCACCAACTGCAAACCGGGGAGTTTACAGATACCCTGTGCCAGAGTGACCGCATCTCTCCCCGGGCAAACCCCTGTCCGATTGAGACCGATGTTGATGTCCACGAGAATTCGGCAAACAACACCGCGTTTCGCACAGGCCAGCGACAGTTTCTCCGCTTGTATGTAGTGGTCACAGGTGAGCACGACATCGCACGACTCCCGCAGCGCTACGATTCGCGTCACTCGACTTTCTCCAACAGGGATATGGGCAATCAAAATGTCCGTGATCCCGTGTGCCGCAAAGATCTCCGCCTCCGAGACCTTGGCACAGGTGACTCCGATGGCACCTGCGTTGAGTTGAAGTTGAGCAACCTCCGGCGATTTGTGGCATTTCGAATGCGGCCGCCACTGTTTACCAGCATTTTTTACGATTTGAGCCATCGCATGAAGATTTGATTCAAACGCATCAAGATCAAGGCACAACTGCGGAGTGTCGGAAGTGTGTTTGGGGAATCCGATCGTAAATTCTGTAGGATGCATGTTCGTCAGTGGCCTTTCTTAATTTTTGCCAATAACATCATCGTTTTTTTCAGTGGACGGTTTTTCAAGTTGACCGTGCGAAAACATTCCATATCCGCTTAAATAGACGTAACGATTGACCGGTAGTCAAACCAGTTGAAACGACATTTTTGAGGACTCAATTACAGCCACTCCCCACAAACAGGGGTTGTTTTCAGGGTGCGACGGCCACGCAAAGCCGGCATCATGGTACCGAAAGCCACAAACGGAACGTCTTCCTGTCAAAAGTCCGGCTATCGACAACCACTCCGATGACAGATACCGACGGAAACTACCGATTGCAACGCGTCCGAGCCAATGGGGACGCCCATAGTTCTTTACTCTCCAAGGATCGCCCAACGTCGCGTGTCGCTGTAGCCCCGCTCGAAAGCCAGACGCAGTGAACGACACGACCTCTGGAAGGGCTGCTCGTGACGTTTGAGATCGTGTCTGTTTGGAAGACACGTTCAACACGACCTGAACCAATCGATGCAAAGTTTTTTGGCCATGAACTTTGCGAAGCGTCCACAGGTCGGTTTCGCAATCCTAAAAAACTTACGTCAAGCGACCTGCCGCACGAGCTTGGATGCCGGACCAAGATGCCTAGCGATCTGAGTCACCAGTCCGGTGAGATCCGTTCTGGAAACGAGATGGATGGGGTCCCCCGGTCCGATTGCCTGCCCCTCCAAGCGGTCCACCAATCCAATGATTTTTGTTTCTTCGCTAGTGAGATCGTTGCGGGTCTGAATCCATTCCAGCAGTGGGGCCATTTCGTCCATCACATGAAGTCCGCCCCACAAGACAACAGCGTAATGCCCGTTCTTGCCAGAATCACACATCAATTCACCGAGATTTGAGGCCGCTTGCGATTCATAACCAGCCGCATCAATCACCAAAGAGAGCAGCATTCGAAAAAATGGCGACTGATCCACAATCAAAACTCGTTGAGAACGCATCGCCGGTTCTGTCACATGGAAATCAAGACTCTTTTGAGGCTGAATCCGGAGATGAAATTCGGAGTCAACATCGGAACGCCAATGACTGTTTGGGGTGATTTCAATTTGTTTCTTCTCTGCGACCTCCGGTGTGAATCTTGCCAACTCACCATCGGTGCAGTCGGCAGACAGACACTGCGACTCTGGAAACGCTGGCGACGGCGGGCCGGAAACTCGGGGGGAGGCCGCGATTCTAAAGCGACTCTGTGCTGAGGGAAACAACTGTTTTCGAATTAAGAATGCCAGAACGTGAATTCGTGATGCGGGAGACGCATAAGCCGAGAGCTGATCTTGCTGGATCCGCTTCAGAAGTGACTCGCTGGCATCCACTAATTCCTCCAGATTGTCTGCAAGGTCGAAATCCGACTCGCCTGCCACACCCTCTTGGAGATCTTCCAGATCTTGACTTTGCTGAATCGTCATCTCACCCATCACTTTTTTTATGAACGCCTTGGAGCAGGCTGATTGCCGTGCTTCTGTCAAATCGTCAGCGCACAGTCGGTCAGCCTGTCGATCAAATCCAATTCCGATGGAATTAAATGCATGATTTGAAATTTTCGGGTGGTGGAAGCCGGCTGGCGACATCAAAAATGTCGGCAGCATCCATGCGGACCACGATTGGCAACCCAATCGCTTTCTGAGGAGCACACACACAAGAAACCGGCACAATCGGCGGTTCGCTCAATCAGCACAGGGGTTTGTGATCGAACCAGCCGTTAGTATCGACTCAAAACCACCCCAATATTGATCGTGATGTTGCTGATTTTGAAGAACCTCTGCATAACGTTCGGTGATCCTTGTTGGATGCGGAGACCACGACTATGATCGGGGGTGATACCGGCTGAAGTCGTTTGAATGTTGCGACTTGTGAATGGTGATGTGCGGCACTATCCGGCGTTGTGTGTTGAATGGCGTGGGGGATCAACCATCACGGCAAAAACATTCAAAATTCAACGCTGTTCGTGAGATTTCGTTGAACCTGTCCACTGTCAAGGAGCGAACATTGTGGCTGCGGTAAAAATTGCGATTAATGGGTTTGGACGTATCGGCCGTTTGGTCTATCGAGCAATTTTCGAACAAGGGTTAATCGGTACGGAAGTCGACGTGGTGGCTGTCGGTGACGTTGTGCCGGCAGACAACTTGGCTTACCTACTGAAGTACGATACGACCCAAGGACGTTTCGCTGGCGAAGTCAGTTCCAAAAAATCAAGTTCCGATAAGTTGGAAGACGATGTCCTAGTCGTCAACGGTCGTGAAATTCACGTTGTCAGTGCCAAGACTCCTGCGGAGTTGCCTTGGAAGCGATTCGGTGTCGATGTTGTCATCGAATCCACCGGCCTTTTCACAGAAGCCGAGAAGGCCCGAGGGCACCTGACGGCCGGAGCAAAAAAAGTCATCATTTCGGCTCCGGCAAAGGGTGAAGACATCACAATCGTGATGGGAGTGAACTGCGACAAGTATGATCCGGCAAATCACAACATCATCTCAAATGCAAGCTGCACAACAAACTGCCTTGCTCCAATCGTTCATGTCCTCATCAAGGAAGGATTTGGTATTGAAGAGGGTTTAATGACCACCGTCCACTCCTATACAGCGACGCAAAAAACCGTTGATGGCCCAAGCAAAAAAGACTGGAAGGGTGGCCGGGCTGCGGCTCAAAACATCATCCCGGGATCGACCGGAGCTGCGATTGCGGTTTCATTGGTCTGCCCGGAAGTCAAGGGAAAGTTGACCGGAATGGCGTTCCGCGTTCCCACTCCGACCGTTTCTGTTGTCGACCTGACCGTGAGAACCTGCAAGGACACCAACTATCCGGAAATCGTTGCCGCCATGAAGAGGGCCAGCGAGACTTACCTGAAGGGAGTCCTCGAATTCACTGATGAGCAGGTCGTCAGCAGCGACTTTATTCATAGCAAGTCCTCGTCGATCTTCGATAAGACATCGGGCATCGAGCTGAATAGTCGCTTCTTTAAGCTGGTCAGTTGGTACGACAATGAATGGGGCTACAGTAATCGTGTGGGCGATCTGCTGAAACTGATTATCAACAAGGGGCTTTGAGAATCGGTCCGAAACGCCAATGGCCTTGCCCGCTCAGTCATTCGGCGTACGGACCAGCCCGATCCGTGAAATCTGCTTGGATGGAAAAATTTGCTGCCGCAATCGTGGCTTGGATCGGCTTGAAGATAATCGACCCCGACGACATGTCACCAACACGCCTCACGACGTCAAAGGGATTGCTTTTCAATCTTCGGCAATAACGAACTCCGAATCCGCCTTCTCGTTTTTTCATTCCCTGAATTCCCCCTTCGAGGACTTGGAGCGTTGCTCACGGATTGACGACGATGCGGCTTTCGCTCGAGTCAATTGCTAACTTTTAGTCTGCGATTTCAGCGAATGAATCATTCACTGAAATCGCTTAACATCCGCTAGGAGATCTTGCAGACGACTTGGACTGTTTTCTGCCAAACCATCCATTTGAACCGACTTGGTCTTGCAGCAGGCTACATCTGTGGGACCGCGAAACATTCATTCGGAGTGTGGCCTGTGGCATCAGATTCTTTTATCGATATCCAATGGACGCGGGCTCAACTGCACCGCTTGTGATCATGGGCGTCACCTGTCGCCACGAATGTTAATTTTCGAATTCCTGACGAAACGCCGAAAGTCTATATGTCGAAATGGCCTGCAAGTACTCCGATCATTGCTCCTTCAATGCTGAAGTGTGATTTCGGCAACTTGTCACAGGAGATTTGCCGCTTGGAATCCGCCGGGGCGTTCTGGATGCATTGGGACGTGATGGACGGACACTTCGTTCCGAATCTATCCTACGGAGCGATGCTTATCCAATCGGTTCGGGCGAGAACAAAGGCGTTTTTTGATGCCCACCTCATGATTTCGGACCCGGGCAAGTATTTGAATGACTACATCCGGGCTGGATGCGATGCGATCACTTTTCATATTGAGGCCGTTTCCGAGCCAACAGCGTTATTGCGACAAATTCGATCAGCAGGCAGGTTGGCCGGTTTGGCAATCAATCCCAAGACGCCCCCGGCGGTTATCGAACCGTATCTCAGTGAGTGCGATATTGTGTTGACAATGAGCGTCGAACCTGGCTTCGGTGGACAGACGTTTATACCGCATGTCCTCGACAAGATACGACGACTGAAGACGCTCGTTGGGCCAACGACGTTGTTGTCAATCGACGGGGGAATTTCACAGGATAACATCCGAGTCGCCGCTGATGCGGGGTGCCAAGTATTTGTTGCAGGCAGTGCGATATTTGACGAATCAGACTATACTTTGCCGCTTTCTATTCTCGAAAGATTGGCGAAAAACACTGTGGATGGAGCATCCTCGCCATGAACGCCAGTATCCCGACGAAAGGGCAGAGTCGCGTGACACCTCCTGAAGACGAATCACTCGATCGGCGACCAAAATTTAACCGTCTTGTGGATGACCTCAGCAATGGTGATTCCTCTCCACGCAAGAAACGAGGTGTCCCCGAAGGACTGTGGATTCTCTGTGATTCCTGCAAGAGTACAATTTTTCGTAAGCTGGTCGAAAAGAATCTCTTTCTTTGCCCCGAATGTGATCATCATTTCACGGTGCCTGGCCGCGAGCGAATCCGTCAACTTCTCGACGAAGACAGTTTCGAGGAATGGTTTGCCGAACTTGCTCCCAAGGACCCGCTCCAGTTTGTCGATTCGAAACCTTACAAAGATCGACTGATTTCTGAACAGAAGAAGTGCGGGATGAACGATGCCTGTATTGCGGGAAGAGGCTACATGCGAGGCCGACCTCTAGTCTTCGCTCTGACCGACTCCACATTCATCATGGGCAGCATGGGATCGGTCGTTGGTGAAAAACTGACCCGTTCGGTGGAAGAAGCAACTCGACTCAAATTGCCGCTGATCATCCTCAGCGGATCCGGAGGCGGCGCCCGGATGCACGAAGGGATTCTTTCGCTGATGCAGATGGGCAAGGTCTCGGCGGCGCTTGCTCGATATCACGAGGTGGGTGGCTTATTCATTTCGGTGCTCACCAATCCTACAATGGGGGGAGTTGCCGCCAGTTTCGCCTCCCTAGGTGACATCGTCATCGCTGAACCTAGAGCCTTGGTCGGATTTGCAGGCCCCCGAGTCGTCATGGCCACATGCCGGATTGACCTTCCCCCAGGATTCCAGACCAGTGAGTTTTTGCTGGACCACGGTTTTGTTGATCGCATCATCCCAAGACCCGAGTTGCGGACCGAAATTTCACGACTGATCGACTATTGTGAAATGTAATTTTATTTCCGGGAATTCTGTCAGAATCGGCTTTCGCTACCGCTACACAGAAATCCGCCAACTCGCTCGAACGGCTTCCCATTGACCGCCCCGGCGTCACGAATTGCCCATGCTCAAATTATTGCAAAGGTTGTTCAACTCCAAGCCACGATTGGCGAAACTCGACGTAACCAAACGTTTTCAGTTGGTCAGCCGTGTCGGCCAAGGGAGCATGTCGAAGGTCTGGCGCGCCATTGACGGATTTACCGGAAAAACCGTGGCCCTCAAAGTCCTCGACATTGAAAAGACGAAACGCCTTGAAGCGAGATTCATCGGTCTCCGGTCGAAAAAGCCTTCCGAAGGGGAAGTCTCCGTGACCCTCAAGCATCCGCATATCGTACAGACCTTTGAGCATGGCATCACCTGCAACAAAGAGCAGTATCTAGTCATGGAGTTTGTTGAAGGCGTGAGTCTGAGTTATTTGATCGATATGCAAAATGAGGCCATGAAACGCAATCGACTACGGATGATGATCGAGCTTGGAGAAGCAATCGCTTACTTTCACAAGCACAATTGGATTCACCGAGACATCTGTCCACGCAACGTGATTCTCAATGCAGAACTGTCTATCAAACTAATCGACTTTGGACTCGTGGTTCCAAACACACCCGATTTTCAAGCCCCAGGAAATCGCACGGGAACGGCCGAGTACATGGCTCCAGAATTGATCAAACGACAGCGGACGGATCAACGGATCGACATCTACTCCTATGCGCTGACCTGTTATCAAATGTACGCCAAGCGACTCCCTTGGCTGTCGATCGAGTCCTTGGATACGGTCATTCAACACCTGAACGTGCCTCCCGATGACGTTCGGATTCATGCCCCCGATATCGATACGAAAATTGCCGATGTGATCATGAAGGGCTTGGCCCTCTCACCGGATGACCGCTGGCAAACGATGACATTGATGGTGACCCAATTTCGTGAGGCCTATCTGGGTCGGAAACAGCGTCCGATATGAACCGCGGTTTCCGGAATTCCGGCGATCTCCTGTTTGATGGCTGAAGATGAGACGGATCGATTTCTTCGGTCAGCAATCGATGTCCGATGCTGTCCGCCGATCGACTTTATAACAGAACAATGGCGATCCACCCATGTCCTATGCCGCTTTTTCAAATTCAGCGTCCTCGTTCCGCGGCTCACCGAATCGGTCAATGACTTCCCCGACGAGTTCCTCAAACATAGGAATGAGTTCACTCTCCGATTTGAACGACTCACAACATCAGGCGGTAACGACGCTTTCTGGACCGCTCCTAGTTCTCGCCGGAGCGGGAACCGGAAAGACTCGGGTGATCACGTTTCGAATGGCAGAATTGATCCGAAGCGGAATTGATTCTGGTCGAATCCTGTCGGTGACTTTTACAAACAAAGCCGCTCGTGAAATGACAGGACGCATGAGCGGTTTGTTGTTGAAGCGATTGAAGACGCGGCCTCACATTTCTACGTTTCACTCATTGTGCGTCCGCATCCTCCGGGAAGAAATTGAAGCTCTTGGCTACCCTCGTCAGTTCGTGATCTATGACCGGGGCGATCAGGAGTCCGCCGCACGAAAAGCCTTGCGCGATATCCGCGTTGGCGATGCGACACTGAAACCGGCGGACCTGTTATCTTGCATCGGACGCTGGAAGATGAACGGAGTTCCACCTGAACAGGCCGCCGATGTGATTCACGACGACCGCGACTATCTCGCCGCCTCGGCCTATCGCCGATACCAATTGTCACTTCGAGCCGCCGGTGCCGTTGATTTTGATGACCTACTTCTTTTGACGGCACAGCTTTTTCACCACTTTCCGGAGGTCCTGACGAGACAGCAGAACAAATTTGATCACGTGCAGATTGACGAATACCAAGACACGAACGAAATGCAGTTTCAGATTGTTGCGGCATTGGTTCGTGAGCACCGTAACCTCTGCGTGGTAGGTGACGACGATCAATCGATTTACGGATGGCGAGGAGCCGAGGTTAAGCATATCCTGGGATTTCAACAGCAATTTCCGGGCGCGACAGTCGTACGATTGCAGGACAATTACCGCTGTACGACACAAATCATTCAGTGCGCGAATCAGCTTGTGCATCACAATTTGGGGCGGCACGAAAAGGTGTTGATAGCGCACAAAAGTGGTGCCGAAATCGCGGTCAAATCCTTTCCTGACGAACAACTGGAAGCGGAGTCCGTTGTTCGCGAAATCAACTATCTCGTGAAGGAACTCAAGGTTCCTCCACAGAATGTCGCCATCCTGTTTCGCACGAACGAGCAGCCTCGGCAATTCGAGTCTGAACTTCGTCGCGTGCATCTCCCTTATGTCCTGAGCGGTGGACAGTCTTTTTTCGACCGGCGCGAGGTTCGTGACATGATGGCCTATCTGAAGGTCATCGCACACCCAATGGATGAGGTCTCACTGCTGCGGATTATCAATGTGCCAGCGCGAGGAATTGGCGACGCCTCCGTAGAAAAGTTACTCAACCGCGCAGTCAAAACCGGCCGCAAGCTCTGGGATGTCGTGTCCGAGGCCGCTGCCGAAAAAGAAATCAGCTCCAAAACTGCGAATGCTGTTTTCGCATTTCAAACGTTTCTCGACGAGTATCGCGAACGCTTCCGCATCACAGACGTCGGCTTGGCAACAACGTTTGAAACCCTGATTGAAGCGATTAATTACGAGTCAGAGATTGCCAAGCAGTACAAGGAAGTGCATGAACAATTGGCTCGTTCTGGAGTTGTTGAAGAATGTATTTCGACGCTGCGTCAATATGAACAACGGGCGATACGACCAAACCTCGTCGATTTTCTGGAAGAAACGACGCTCAGCGGAAATGACCGTGAATTTGGGGACGACGAGGAATTCGACAAGCCGGCGATTAAACTGATGACGTTGCATAGTGCCAAGGGACTCGAATTCCATCATGTCTACCTTGTTGGATGGGAGGAGGGATTGCTTCCGCACCAGCGTTCCATCGACGATGGTTCGGCCACCGCTGTCGAGGAGGAACGCCGTCTGGCTTATGTCGGTATCACCCGCGCCCGCGATCATCTGACTATCTCGCATGCCCTGACTCGTAAAAAATGGGGAAAGCGTCGCGTGAGCCTCCCGTCTCGTTTCCTCGGTGAGATGAATGTCCCCCTCGAACAGGACGTCACATAAAATCGGTTTTGATACCAATTCAGCACCGCTGGTGACGCATCTTGAAAACAATCCCCGCGGCTGGCTGGTTCCGTGATGTTGGAAGGTCCGTTGAAAATATCGGCAGACAGCAACCTCGGAAGAGGAGCATGCCTGATCGCTCTTGGCTGAATTGCCACTGCCGCGTATGCTCTCGGCTTCAGATTCTCAGATTTCACTTGCCCTATCCCTTAACGACGTTTGGCAATCATGTATCGAATCCTGATCACCGACGATCTATCTCCTGCAGGCCTCAAAATTTTACAAGAGACTTCGAACATCGAAGTCGATGTTCGAAGTGGCAAGCACACCCCGGAGCAGGTTCGAGAGTACCTGAAAACATCGGACGGAGTCATTATTCGCAGTGCCACTCAATTGACTTCCGAGATTTTGAAGGACCAATCGCGACTGAGGGTCATCGTGCGGGCCGGTGTCGGCGTCGACAACATCGACCTCGCGGCGGCGACGCGAGAGGGAATCGTGGTCATGAACACCCCGGCAGGGAACACGACCTCAACGGCCGAACAGGCCATGGCACTCCTGTTGGCCATGGCACGCAACATTGCACCCGCTGCGGCATCAATGAAGGCCGGAAAATGGGATCGAAAAAGCTTCACGGGAACTCAACTGGCAGGAAAAACAATCGCCGTTATTGGACTAGGTCGCATCGGGCTGACGGTGGCACGCCGCTGCAAGGCGTTCGAAATGCTGGTACTGGGATACGACCCGTTCCTCTCCGAAGAACGAGCACGTGCGGAGGGAATCGAACTGTATCGAGACATCGATGATCTCGTTGAAAAGTGCGATTTCCTGACCATCCACACCCCCATGACACCGGAAACGGAGGGGCTGATTAATGCGGAGCGAATTTCCAGAATGAAACGCGGCGTGCGGCTAATCAACGGCGCACGCGGAGGCCTCATCGACGAAGTCGCCTTGATCGCGGCCATCCGATCCGGTCATGTCGCCGGTGCCGCATTGGATGTTTTCGTTGACGAGCCCCCCAAAGATTGGACGCTCTCTCAACTTCCACAGGTGCTGGCAACACCTCACCTAGGCGCATCGACAGATGAGGCACAAGAATTAGTCGCCGTGGAGGCGGCCGAAATTATTACTGGTTTTTTGGTGCGTAACGAAGTTCGTCATGCCATCAACATGGCACCCATTTCTGCGGCTGAAATGGCGGACATGCATCCGTATCTCGATCTGGGTCGCCGGCTGGGACTCCTGCTCGCCCAGCTCAACAAGGCCGGAGTCCGTAAAGTCCGATTGCAGTTCAAGGGTGAGGCCGCAAGCAAGAAGACCTCCCTAATTTCGAGTGCGTTTGCGGCAGGACTGCTTTCCAATGCGCTTGCTGAGAACGTCAATATCGTCAATGCAGACATGCTCGCCAGAGATCGAGGAATCGAAATCAGCGAAGAACTGTCACACGAGGTCGGTGATTTCTCAACACTCGTCTCGGCAACAATCGTCACAGATACGGGCGAACTGACCGCAGCCGGGACCATTTTTGGCAAACAGTTCCTGCGTCTGGTCCGTCTTGACCAATTCCATCTGGACGCCTATCTCGATGGACCGCTGATGCTGTACCGACATATCGACCGCCCGGGCGTCATCGGATTTATTGGCACCATCTGCGGAAAACGAGGAGTGAACATTGCTCATATGGCCTTGGGACGCGAGAAAAACGAACCCGGTGGTGACGCCATCGCCGTTCTTAATCTCGACAATCAGCCGGATGCCGATACGCTGCTCGAAGTGTCACAAAATCCTGCCGTCACAGGTGTCCATCTCGTTGTGTTGCCTAAAGCAGGCGAACCATTGCCCTGGCTGGTGAGAGCTACCCCGTTTTAGGTGTGGCGGTAGACGCCGAACTCGAGGCCATTTCATGACGCGACTTCGATGAACTGAATTCAGAATGCGGTCGCCACGTTTCTCGGGCGTATCGAGCACTCTTTCCGCTCCGTTACCGAGGAGTTTTTTTTGCTTGGAGAAGACCCCGCCGATCGGGTGAGTCCGGCAAGAGGTAATACCCATTTTTCAGAAGCGTAAAAATTGGCTGTGGAACGTTTATTTGCGTTTGAGCCTCGCTCTCGAAAATCGCTTTGTTTTGAAAACGGACGGCGATCTCGGGAATAACGTGTCCTCTGGCCTTCGTCGAACTTGCTTGATGCTGTCGACCTCGGTGGTGACCGGAGAAATGAGCACTCGAACTGGAACGCGCTCCACCGGGAATGGTGTGCAATAAACTTTGCCGCCGTTTTAAATAGCAATCACTCAAGGCACCGGTCGCTCAATGAGAGGTGATAATCAGCGGACTTTCGGTTAAACTTCTTTTTTTGGCCACCACGACTGGCCGGCAAATTACATTCTTGCCCGACCGTTGAGGTCGGTTGCTTTCGACCGGTCTCGACTCATGTTTCCACATTCCCTCGCCATGTTTCTACTGTGGTGCTCGTTTTCACTAGCGGCCGCCGTTGCTGCAGAGATCGTTCCTAACGAGTTACCGCCGTTGGTCTTCCCGTTCTCATCAGCACAGGCGAAGGACGCACAGGAGTCATTGGCGCAGTCGTTGGGGTATCCGGTCATGGAGACCAACGCATTAGGGATGGAGCTCGTGTTGATCCCCCCGGGAACCTTCACGATGGGCAGCCAGACGACTGAAAAGGCTCGAGCTGACGACGAAGACCCGGTGGAGGTCACATTAACTAAGCCTTTCTGGCTAGGTAAGACAGAGGTGACGCAGGGTCAGTGGGAACACGTAATGGGAACGTCACCTTGGAAGGGTGAAAAATATGTGAACGAAGATCCCAAGAATGCGGTGAGTTGGGTGAGTTGGAAGATGGCACAGCAGTTTGTCGAGAGTTTGAGCAATCGAGAGGGCGTGACGTACCGTTTGCCGACGGAAGCGGAGTGGGAGTGGAGTTGTCGCGCGGGAACATCCAGCAGTTTTAGCATCGGAGAGAATGAAGCGGTCTCGACACACCACCGTTGGTACTGGCCCTTCTGCGGTAGCGGCACTGGCAAGCGTGAGTTGTACGCGCATCCGGTTGGTGGGACACCGGCGAATCCATTCGGTCTAAACGACATGCACGGGAATGTGTATGAGTGGTGCGCGGACAGTTATTTTGACAAACTACCGGGGGGAACGAACCCGCTGGTGATGACGGTGAGTGATTTTCGTGTGGTTCGAGGAGGCTCATGGAGCTACAATCCACAGGATTGTAGCTCCGCCGACCGTGGCAGACTCAAGCTCGATTACCGCTGCGGCGTCACCGGGTTTCGTGTCTTGAGAACGCAATAATCATTCAATTTTCCGACTATTGGCCCTTTGTCTTCGTCCCGACTCCAGGAGCAGGCGAGTTGATTTTCGGGAATCTCGGCTCCCTTCGTTCTTCTGATCGGTCGACTGTTGTTAGGGGATTCGTACAAAACGTATCTTAGATACCACCGGACGAGGATAGGCGGACAGGCGTGAATGCACGATGCGATCCGTCGTGCCGAGCAAATGTGAGTCAAGCGGTGGCGAATTCGGTCATTCGACGGCCACAGAAGAGTGTCGGCGTTCGCTGAGATGGCCCGCTTATTGTCGCCGTCCAGTGATGTCACTCGGCTCGAGAAGTCGGACTGTACGAATCGTTGAGCAAAACGAGATTCTTCGTGACCACGCCTCAGATCGACTTCCGTTCGCTGTCGGAAAATACCACGGTGCTAGGGAACTTCGGGCAGACCCGGTCAAGCGACGTCAACGGCAAGATCCCCAGCCCATGCTCGTCGGGAATGCCAAACGGTTCTAGACGCAGTGATTCGATTCCAAGGAGATGAGTTCCACACCACAGCCTATTTCTTCACGTCCGAAAGTCGTTGCTTACGGTCCAACGCGTCACAGAGTCATCGATTCTGTCCCTAATCTCGTGGAGCATTCGGATCGGCCAGATACTGATCAACAGCCAAGACATGTCGGTCACCTTGGGGGACCAGCCTTGGCCTCAACCAAGAACCATGTTCTGAGTCACCACGGTAGAGATACTGAGGCCGTCTTGTGCGGGCCAGAATTTTCGAGTGAGGCGGACCCGTAACGGGTTGCGGGTGCCGACAGAGCGCGGTGGTCCGGATCGCGGGCATCGTCGATGGCTCGGAATTTGTCGCGCACTTTGCAAGACACCCTCGGAACGATACGACGGATTACTTTCCAATGTGCAGGGATCGTCTTGTGTCACGAATGATGTCGTTCGCTCTCGAGCGGACTCATCGGCCGAATCATCAAACAGCCTCAGCGATATTGCCGACAGACCGAGAGTGGCCGCCCCAGTAACACTCCAGGACTCTGCCTCCTCAAGCTAAGAAATGACAGGCGAATGCAACTCCATCGGGCACGAGACGACTCGAGTAGCCGCCCAGATCCGTATCGGTTGCCATTCTCCGTTGGAGCATCGTGGTCGATGCGACCGACTTCCCAAGCCGCGAAACCCACTCTTTAAAAACCAACTCGCTTGAGGTAATCGGGGGAAAACTGAAATTCGCTAAAAACAGGACTTACCACCCCTGTTCGGGAGTTGGATTCGCCCAACAAAATCAAACCTCGAAAAAAAGCACTTCCGAATGAAATCTCGAGACAAAACCAAACAGCAGCCGCGACAACTCATCAAGCGAGGCTGGCTTACGAATGACGTTTCGGGGTTACTTCGGAATGACAAAACCGAAGCCATTGGTCATTCGACAACATTTTCAAAGGACATCCACGCGGCCCGTCATCAATTGTCATTCTTCGCCCCCCCACGTAACCATCGATGAAATTGATCGTCAATCTTGTGACAATCCTCCGTCTCGAACAACTCGCATAGCGAATTCAGCCCCGTCGCATCCGTATCATTTCGGGCACGGCACTTGCGATAAAATGGCTCAAGCAGCTGCCGTTTTTGCAGAAACAGACAAAAGGACCTCGCGTGCGCATAGTCAAGACTGGCTCGACTCGTCGCGGCAAATCGTTCCGCAGCCAGATCACGCACGGGGCGAAGTTGTTTGGCCTGAAGCGACGCCAAGACTTCATGGCATCGCCAGTTATCCAGTCCGACCAACCGCATTCCATCGGACGAGATTTCGCATTCTTCATGTAACGAGGCCAGTCCCTCATCAAGCCATTCTGGAAGATCCGGAAAATCGGCATGGGCCAACGCGTGGGTGAGCTCATGAGCCAACACTCCTTCTCCATCACTGATATTGACGACGACTCGACGGTTCGTTCGAGAATAAATACCGGAGTATTCACTTCTCTCTTTTTCATTCAGCCGGCGATGGCACTCGCGATAGGAATCTTGGGAAGAGCAAAGCAAAATTGTGATCGGCCCGGTCGGCAAGTGATCGAAGTACTGGACTCTTAGAGCCCGAGCCGTTGGTTCGATCGTCTGCTGATAATGTTGCTCGAGCACGGCCTCATCGTAGTCGCCACCGAGCACAAACGGGCCGCGTACGGCAACGCTCCAATCCTTTGGCAATTTGCGGTGCAGGTCTGCCGCCAAGGTATGGCACGCATCGCGTAAATGAGATTTCTTGGAAACCGCGAATTCTCGGACTATCGCGTGTGACACCGATGCGGTGCTTGGAATCAGCGATGGACCAGGAGCGGCCACTGCGTAGCAGATGGCCACGAGAGTCACTGTCGCAATCGTTAAAAACCGCCGATAGATGAATGTCACAGTGTCAATCGCCAAGAAGAATCATCGATTGTTTTTCACATTCGCCGCCTTCAAGCTTACTTCTGAAACGGCCATCACTCTGGCTTAAATCTGGTCCTTCGTGTCAATTTAAGAGCATTGTTTGAGACAACCCCAACTGATACGATCTATCCGGACTTGTCGGCGTGTTCCAGAGAGATCGCCTGCGTCATTAGGTCTCTCTAAACCCGCTAAATCATTTGGTGGTCGTGTCAAATTTTTACACGGGACATCGCGAATGGAATCGACGTTATACCGCCACATGGGTGCCCACTTGGCAACTCAAGATGGTGTGCAGGGTGTCCGGTTTGCCGTTTGGGCTCCGAATGTCACGGAGGCCTCCGTCCTGTGCGACAAGAATTCTTGGATGCATGGCCGATTTCCGCTGTCTTCAAGTGATAACGGCGTCTGGTCGGGGTTCGTGCCGGGACTTCAGCAGGGGGACGCCTACAAGTTTGCCCTGCGAACTAGTGATGGACAGTTGCTCCAAAAAATCGACCCGTACGCCTTTACGGCTGAAGTTTCTCCCAAAAGTGCTTCGATCATATGCAACTTAGAGGGATACTCATGGAGAGACGGCGATTGGATCCAGCAGCGAGAATCGACCAATTGGTATGAGCAACCGGTTTCGATTTATGAGGTTCACCTGGGATCGTGGCGACGACCTCAAGACGGCCGCCAATTCTTCAACTATCGTGAATTAGCGGCACTTCTGATCGACTATGTTTTAGAATTGGGTTACACACACGTTGAACTGATGCCCATCAACGAATTTCCTTTCGATGGATCTTGGGGCTATCAGCCGACCGGCTATTTTTCGCCCACCAGTCGGTTTGGTTCGCCGCACGATTTCATGCGGTTTGTTGACCTGTTCCACCAGGCCGGGATTGGGGTGATTGTCGATTGGGTTCCTGCGCACTTCCCCACCGACGGACATTCGCTCGGTTCATTCGACGGTACGTGCTGTTACGAACATTCGGACCCCCGCAAAGGATTTCATCCCGATTGGGGAACGCTCATCTTCAACTACGGGCGTGAAGAGGTTCGCAATTTTTTATTGTCGAGCGCTCGCTTCTGGCTCGATGTTTACCACATCGACGGACTGCGAGTCGATGCTGTGGCATCGATGTTGTATCTGGATTATTCACGCAAGCACGGGGAATGGGTACCGAATGTATTCGGCGGAAGAGAGAACCTAGAGGCCATCCAGTTCCTCAAGGATCTGAATACCATGCTGTATCAAGAGTTCCCCGGAATCTTATCGATCGCGGAGGAATCGACAGCGTGGGGAGGAGTCTCTCGCCCGGTCTATAACGGCGGGCTTGGCTTTGGCATGAAATGGGACATGGGGTGGATGAATGACACCCTGAGATACATGCGCCGCGAGCCAATTCACAGGCAACATCACCAAAACGAGCTGTCATTTCGTATGGTCTATGCCTTTACCGAGAACTTCGTGCTGCCGCTGTCTCATGACGAAGTCGTGCATGGTAAGCAGTCATTACTGTCCCAAATGCCAGGCGATGTTTGGCAAAAGTTTGGCAATCTTCGCCTGCTCTATGGCTACCAATACACTCAGCCGGGTAAGAAGCTTTTGTTCATGGGCGGAGAGTTCGGACAATGGACCGAGTGGAATCACGACGGCCAACTGGACTGGCCGCTGATTGGCCAGCCACTTCACGATGGCATCCGGCTTTTGATTGGCGATTTAAACAAACTTTATCGGACCGAGAAAGCGTTACACCACAACGACATGTCCGGTGAAGGCTTTCGTTGGATTTGTGCCGACGACTGGCAAAACAGCGTTTACTGTTACATCCGCCAGTCACGAGATTCTCAGGACTTCGTTGTCGTCGTTTTGAACTTGACACCTGTTCCGCGTCAGGGTTATCGAGTGGGAGTCCCTGTTGCCGGATTTTATGCGGAAATACTCAACACAGATTCGACGTTCTATGGAGGATCCGGTATGGGTAATTCCGGCGGAAAATATAGCCAGCCGGGAGCGTGTCATGGGTTTGGGCAACATGTTTCACTGACACTACCACCACTGGCGATGCTCGTGATCAAGCCCGTCACGAGTCAGCCATCGAAGGCCTGAACGCTCGTCGAATTTTGACCGGGATAGAATCAAGACGCCTTTCTTTGAAATTTCGCCACCAATCCTGTAAATCCTAATGCGTTCCCGAATTCGAATACGGAGACCACTCAAGACAGCCGCCGTTCACTCAATTCGCCTAGCGATCATATTTCGGTCTTCTATGTAAATGCCCTAAACGGTAAGGGCAATGCCTGAAGCAAGGTGCCGGTACGCCACAAATCCAAAATTCAAATATTGTTGGTAAGAGCTCAAGACGTGGTTTGCATTTGCTGAGGCCGTGAAATTCTCGGGGGTTGCCGATGTCAGTAATTTTTGGAAAGCATTTGCCCTGGAGTACCTTAGCGACATTTTGCCGGTCGTTAGGAACGATGTTGCATTCTGGAGTCCATGTCGTGAAGGCATTCCAAGTTGCCGGAATGCAGTCTTCAAATCGCCAACTTCGAGTTTCATCCAAGTCCATCGTTGATGAACTGCGTCGGGGAAACGGTATCGCCCCGGCGATGCGAATTCACTCCGATCAATTTCCGATACTCCTAATGGATCTGATTGATATTGCCGAGCAGACAGGCTCGATGCCCGAAGTTCTCGCCAGTCTTGCAGATCACTACGATAATCTTGTTCGACTGCGTAGAACATTTTTGAGCGCGATTTCATGGCCCGTGTTTCAGCTGATTGCGGCGATTTTTATTGTCGCGGGATTGATTGCAATCCTCGGCTGGATTTCACCAAACTCGGGCGAATCCCCCATGGATGTCACCGGCCTTGGATTAAGCGGCACGTCAGGAGCCTTGACGTGGTTAGGTGGCTGTTTCGGCACGGCCTTCCTGGGCTTTGTGGCCTATCAATTGTTGACGCGGGGCCTCAAAGGCCAAGCAATCGTCCATCGGTTGTTGCTACGCCTACCAGTCGTCGGAAGCTGCCTTCGTTCATTCGCCATTGCTAGGTTTGCCTGGGCCTTCGCGTTGACTCAGCAATCGGGAATGGAGATTGATTCGAGCATGGATGCCAGCCTGAAGGCCACGGCGAACGGTGCCTTTGTCGAGTCGATTCCCCAAACACTAGCCCTGATACGATCTGGAGAAGACCTCGCGACCACACTTGAAGCAACCCATCTCTACTCACGAGAATTCCTCGAGTTGGTGAGAGTGGGTGAGACGACTGGGACGGTTCCGGAGCAACTGCAACGGCTAAGCCCTCAACTCGAAGACCGTGCTCGTCGCAGCCTGGAAACAATGACCGCCGCCTTCGCATGGTTGATTTGGGCCATGGTCGCCGGATTGATCATTTTCATCATCTTTAGGATCTTTCTGAATTACATTGCTCTGATTGATGAGGCACAACGCGGAATCAAATGATCTCGCGGCAGGCCTCGCTTGAAATCAACGTTAATCAACACCAGTGACTCCCGCATTGCGCGGTCTTCGGCTATTATCCGCGGACCATGTTCGTAGACCAAGTTTTAATTTACTGTAATGCCGGCGACGGCGGTTCGGGTTTGTGCAGTTTTCGGAGGGAGTCTCACGTCCCTCGTGGGGGCCCCAACGGCGGCGATGGTGGACGAGGTGGTCACGTGATCATCGAAGCGGACGAAAACGTCAGCAGCTTGGTCCATTTGGTGGGAGTTCGACACTGGAATTCCGTTCCTGGATCGCCCGGCGAACCCTCGCTGAGATCGGGGCGCGATGGAGAAGATACGCTGATTCGAGTTCCAACGGGAACGATTCTAAGAGATGCGAAACGAGGTCACGTCCTCAAAGACATGGTGGAACACGGGGACAGGGTGATTGTCGCCAAGGGGGGGGATGGAGGAAAGGGCAATGCCCGGTTTATGTCCTCTACTAACCGTGCTCCTCGTGAATTCGGGCCTGGCGAAGCGGGTGAGCATCGAGACATCTCTCTCGAACTCAAGGTCATTGCCGATGTGGGATTGATCGGCAAGCCCAACGCTGGAAAATCGACCTTGCTCAGTCGCTTGTCACGGGCAACACCTGAAATTGCGAATTACCCGTTCACAACAAAGTTCCCAAACCTCGGGATCGTACGAGTCGGTCATGAGCGGCAGTTCGTCATGGCGGATATCCCCGGGCTGATTGAAGGGGCACACGCCGGCGTTGGATTGGGTCACGAATTCCTCCGGCATGTCGAGCGGACCAAAGTCTTAGTGCATTTGATCGAACCTGCGCCCGATGATCAGTCTGATCCAGTCGACAACTACTTACAGATTCGCGAGGAGCTCAGGCTCTACGATGAGTCTCTGGCCAAACGCCCTGAATTGGTCGTCATTACAAAATGTGAATTGACCGATTCCGACGCCGCCTCTGAATTGTTGGAGGAGCGGATTGGTCGAACGGTTTTGAAAATCAGTTCCATCACTGGCAAGGGCCTGCCTCAACTCTTGCAGGCCACAATCCGGTTGCTGGATCAGTTGGCTGAATCCGAGCACTAATTTTTCTCAGGAATTGTCAATCCGCAATACCTTCGACGAAAAATGGATGGCCCATGAACGACACCCTGCGAGTTCTGATTCTGGCCGTGGTTCAGGGGATCACCGAATTTCTTCCGATAAGTTCGGATGGACACCTTGTCATCAGTAATCAACTTTTGAAACGATGGCAGGGCCGGACTCAACCGGAAGAGGCGTTGACTTTGATTCTCACCCTTCATGCAGGGACTCTTGGCTCCATCGCGATTGTCTATTTTCATCGACTTCGTCAAATTGTCACCGAAATGGACTGGCGACTGTGTTTCAACATTGTCTTGGCCTCCATTCCTGCGGCGATCATTGGGATCGGTTTCAAGAAGACGTTTGAAGAGTTGTTCAATTCACCGATCGCCGCGGGATACGGTTTTTTGCTAACGGCGTTGATGCTTCTGCTGGGACAGAAATTTACAGGTGGGCGATTGGTCGAAAGGCAATTGCCATGGCCCGTTGCTTTGATCGTCGGTTGCTTTCAGGCTGTGGCAATTTTACCTGGCGTGTCCCGCTCGGGATGCACGATCTCAGGGGGACTATTCTGCGGAATGGAACGCGAATCAACGGCAACATTTTCGTTCCTCATCGCAATTCCCGTCATTGGCGGCGCGGTCCTCCTCGATGCGGTGAAATTACTGAAACCAGGTGCGATTGAGGCGGCTAATATTCCGTGGGGAACCTATGCAATGGGAGCACTGGTTTCATTGGCCGTCGGAGTCGTGGCCTTGCGGTTATTGATTCGGATGCTGTCTCAGCAGCGTCTGCACTGGTTTGGCTATTACTGCTTGGCGGCTGGCGTTGGGACAATCCTCTGGCAGGTCTGCGAAGGACGTGCCAGATAGGAGCTGCCGTTAATCAGAGCACTCTCCGCGTTTCACATTGAAATTTATCGCGGTTGACGGGTTTTTGGCTCTCTTACGGAGGGGATCGTTTTTCGAATCGAAAGTGGAGTTCTCCATTCAAAAATGCGCTCCGTTAACCGACAAGGTCGGATCTGACCCCTACTTGGCGTATTCGACAACTCTCGTTTCGCGTAGGACGGTCACCTTGACTTCGCCAGGATAGGTTAATGTTTGTTCAATAGCAGCGGCCATGTCGCGACAAAGCCTCGCGGCTTCGCAGTCATTGACGTTTTGCGGATTGACGACAACCCGAATCTCACGGCCCGCTTGTACCGCAAAAGCCTGTTCAACACCTGGAAATCCGCAGGCCAATGTTTCTAACTCTTCTAAACGTCGCACGTACTTTTCGAGCGTCTCTCGACGAGCACCAGGACGTGACGCCGAACAGGCATCGGCAGCCGCGACCAGTACCGTGTAGATGAATTCGGGTCGAATGTCATCGTGGTGGCCCTGCGCCGCGTGGACGACTTCGCCCTTCTCGCCATACCGCTTGAGCAACTCGGCTCCCACCGCCGGATGCCCTCCTTCCATTTCATGGTCCGCCGCTTTGCCGAGGTCATGCAAAAACCCACATCGTCTGGCCAGATTTCCATTCAGCCCCAATTGTTCAGCCATCAAGCCAGTCAGATGCGCGACCTCAATGGAGTGTCGTAGGACGTTTTGACTGTAGCTCGTCCGGAAATGGAGGCGTCCCATAAAGTCGAGCAGTTTTTCATGCAGATTCGGCACGTCGGCCTCTTGCGCCGCTTCCGTTCCTTGTCGACGAATAAACTCTTCCATTTCTTTCTGCGTTTCAGCAACAATTTCGTCGATCCGTGTTGGATGGATACGACCATCATGAATCAGCTTCACTAATGCCTGCTTGGCGATTTCTCGGCGAACGCTGTCAAATGCGGAAACGACCACGACCCCTGGAGTGTCGTCCACGATCACATCGACTCCGGTCGCCTTTTCAAACGCGCGAATATTCCGACCCTCGCGTCCAATAATCCGACCCTTCATTTCGTCGCTTGGGATGTCGATCGTCGAAACCGTCGATTCCGACGTATGAGCTGAGGCGTAACGCTGAATCGACATACCGATAATTTCCCGAGCCAGCCGCTCGGAATGTTGTTTTAGTTCGGATTCCTGTTTGAGGATTAACACGCCCGTTTCATTTTTTAATTCGCGTTCGAGTTGTTCCAGCAGCAGTTCTGTCGCCGTCTTCTGGTCGAGGGTGCTAATCTTGTACAACTGCTCCTTGGCCTGCTTGATGTTCTTGTCGAGTTCCTTGTCTTTCGCATCCATCACCTTGTTGCGATCCGCCAATTTGAGTTGAGTCGACTCCAGCAGCCGATCCTTTTTGTAAATGTCGTCCTGCTGCTCTTTGAGGCCAGACTCCCGTTTGTCCAGTTTTCGCTCTTGATTTCGCAAGTCGTCTCGGGATGCGTTCAATTCCTTTTCGGCCAATTCGCGACGGCGGAGACTCTCTTCTTTTGACTGTAACTCCGCTGTCTTGAGTATGTTCTCAGCATCACGCTTCGACTGCAGAACGATTTCATCGCCCGTTTTGAAAGCCGTTCCCCGAACGGCTCGCTCGGCAAAAAAACCGACCCCGCCGCCCAAGATCAGAGTCAATACGTTCCATAGATAATCCATTTTATACTCCCGCAACGACAGTTCATAAAAGTCGCCGTTTAACAAACAACCTATAAAAGGGAGCAGAAAAATCTGAAGCAGCGGCAGACAAATCGACAATCAAAAGGCGATGACTGATTGCGGAGCCAAGCGAATCGATGACGTGAAAAGATAGGACTCGCGGAATGCTGCCGCCTCTGATGCGGTTGCCACAGAGCTTGTCTGTTTTAGAACAGATCCCCAACAGAGGACATGCCGCTGAACGACAGCATCAGGCAACCCTAATACTCGCACGAAGCGACCTCGAGAATGTGCTAAGACAACCCCTTTGCCGACTGAATCGGAAGGACTCTTACAGACACAACTCTATAAATTGCAGCTTCGAACTATCAATCGAAACCGCTCGAGGAACAATCCGCCGAGGACAAAACATCTTCCGAATTTCAGGCAACTTACCAAGCACACAAACCGCGAGCGTCAGGCGACTCTCACTTCCATAAAATCGATCATCTCCGCGCTGCAAAAGATACGGCGATCTTCAGAAAGCGTAATTTTTACGAACACATCCAAAAGATACGTGGCTCATCCTATCATGCGACGACGTGCATGCAACTCAGGACACGGTTATTGGGTATGGCGATCGTCTTGTTCCCACAGATCCATTCGCGTAGAACGATGTCAGCTATCCAAAGGCGACAAGAGGCCGTTTTCCTCTTCCAGATTGCGACGCAATGGAAATCCGCAGAATTTCGCAACAAGCTGACGGACAGGAACTCCATGACATCAAACCAGCATCATTTTGCCACGCGATTACATCATGCCATTCGCACAAAGCAGACTGCCGCTCTTGTCGGTCTTGATCCTCGACTCGATTTGATCCCCGATGACGTTTTGAATCGAGCGAACAAATTACATGATGATCGCAATGCCTGCGCGGCTGCTGCATTTGAAGAATTTTGTGTTCGGCTCATTGATGTCGTCGCACCGCTGGTCCCTGCGGTGAAGCCTCAAGCGGCATTTTTCGAGGAACTGGGAGCCGATGGCTGTCTGGCTTTGGCGCGGGTCATTCGATATGCCCGCGCCGCCGGACTGTTGGTGATTTGCGATGCCAAACGAGGGGACATCGGGACGACCGCAGAGGCCTACGGACGGGCCTACCTTGCGGGCGTGGATCCCTCTGCGGCGCCTTGGCACTCAGACGCTCTCACAGTGAATCCCTATCTGGGAAAAGACACAATCGAACCACTGGTGAAAATCGCTGTCGAGCGAGGGGCCGGAATCTATGTTTTGGTCAAGACGAGCAATCCTGGTTCGGCTTCGTTTCAGAATCGAATCGCCGACGGGATACCGGTCTACCGACATGTTGCTCAAATGGTTGAAGATTTCGCAATCCAGACCGCGGAGGCTGGCTACGGTTGCGTGGGTGCCGTCGTCGGTGCGACATTTCCCACCGAGTTGGCCGAATTGAGAGCAGCGATGCCGCACGCTCCCCTGTTGATTCCTGGCTATGGCACTCAGGGCGGAACGGCAGCAGATGTCGCCAGCGCCTGTTTTAAGGATGGCCTAGGGGCTCTGATCAACAATTCTCGCGGCATCAATTTTGCCTATCGAACGCCCGCCTACGCAGAACAGTTCGGCGCAAAGCAATGGGAGGCGGCAAGCGAAGCGGCCACAAAAACGATGATCAAAGAGTTGGCGGAAATGACCTCGGCTGCAACGCTCGCCACGACCGGCAACCCCTGAGAAATCTCGGGAAACCGCATCCTGTTTTCCCTGCGTAAGACGGTTG
>CAMCMU010000037.1 GCA_945876035.1 Schlesneria paludicola DSM 18645
GCTGGCGTTGTTGGTCCGCCGCTCCAACATTTCTGCCGTCTCGACCGCGAACAATTCATTGGACACAACCGACACCCACACTCGCCTGAGTTGCCGGTCCATCGCCGACTCGAACTCCAATAATTGCCTTTCACCACGGGCTGCTAGAGGCGGAGCAACTCCGGGGCGATGAACTCGCCAAACGCATGCAGGATCGCATCGGCCGGTTGGTTCAGAACTCGACTGGCCGCACCGACTAACGCCAGCGCTTCTTCGTCCGGGTATGCCCGCACCGCGGAGTAGGACTTCATTGGCAATTGGGCTTCTTGGAGCAGGAGTTCCCACCCCTGAGCCCCAGCTTTTTGCCGGGCGAACTTTTGCAGTTGGAGAAAGATCAACCCGTGCATCGAACCCTCATGGATTGCCGCCGAACGTTTCAGTTCAGCGGCGCGCAGCTTTTTGGGCGTCCGCTCGAACGATTTGTTAGGCGTTTTGTAATCTTGAAACAGAAATAAAAGTGAGTCTGATCAATTTAATTCTCAATCCACCAACTGATTATATGCGGCTAGTTCTTCTGATGTGATTTTTGATTGCATATCAAGATGATAATGTCGCTCTACCTTTTTCTTATTTCACAATCCTGTACGGTAAATTCAAAAATTGCAATTCTGTTTGAACCCAGAAATTGTGCAGCGATAGCGCGGCAAATCAATTCGAATCGCCGTAAACACTTATTTAGTTGAGGCTTCGCGGCCGACAACACATCCGATGGCCGGCCTATTCGGATGCTGACGATCGTGGATGAGTTCACTCGGGAATGCCTAGCGATCGACGTCGCCAAGAAGCTGACGAGCGAAGATGTGCTCGAGCGGCTGAGTGACCTGTTCGTCTGCAAGGGTGTGCTGGATAACATCAGCAGCGACTCTCGCGCGAGTTCACGGCCAAGTGCGTCCGGGAGTGGCAGGGGGCGAGTTGGGGTGAAGGCATTATTCATCGAGCCGGGTTCACCGTGGGAGAACGGCTACGTGGAGAGTTTCAACGGGAATCTCCGAGACGAGCTGCTGGAGCGGGAAACGTTTGACACGCTGCTCGAGGCCAAGACGCTCATCGAGCGATGGCGGCAGTACACCAACAGGATCCGGCCACACAGTGCCTTGGGCTACCGCCTCCCGGCGCCGAAGGCGTGGCAGGCCCCGTGCGTTCGCTTCGGCTGCGTTTCACTCAGCAAACGCACGGGGCTGGTCTATTGGAGGGCAACAACCCTAACTTAAGAACTGGCGTCATTCATCGGGGCCGGTTACCCAAAGAGAGCATAATCCGATCAGCACGAATGAGATCTGTCCCATTGCCCCGCTCAGTTTTTTTGCCTGTCCTCGACGAGGCAGAAACCGAGTTGATCTGTTCTGACCAACCCTGAAATGACAGGGAACGGACTGCGATTCGATTAAACTGTTCTGTGAGACTCGCGGCCTCAAGGCCATTGAAGGCTCCGAAAGACTGTTCGTTCCGACTCCTGTCCGACAAGTGATCCTTCCTTCTAAAAAACGGCCTTGACCACATAATCCCTTGGCCGAGGCGGTGTTGGCGGAGCCGTTTGTCGGCAGGTGCGGGATTTTGTCGAATCTTGAGGACACACCATCCTCGAGAGCCGGAGATCGTTAAACGGCTGTCGAACACGGCCGAATAGGACTCTTATGGATACTTGGGGCTGCTGCGCTGTTTGGTGTTAACAAGAGTTTTTTAAGGTTCGTGCCGAATTGCCTGATTTGGTGGCTTGGGTGCCATTTTTTGTTCGATAAGAGAGGGGGGCATACGTCACTCATTTCGTCGAAATATTTTCTAAAGAGACACAAACACATCACGTCCGCACTCGACAGCGGCACTCAAGCGAATACGTCTCGGAGATGAAATTCTGGGGCTCGGTAGCTTTCACAGGCTTCTTCGACAGGATGAAACAGGTACGAGTCAAAAAACAAGGTCTTGGGAAGTGATCTCGCATAAGTGATCAGGCCGTTACCCAAGTGACCGGCGAGACTTTGGCCCCCCCTTCTCTAAATCGGTTTGAATGAACTATGCGAATTCAAATGTTCAAAAAAACAACAGTTTGTCTGTTGTTCGCGAGTTTTTTCTGGCCAGATCCGGTACTCGTCGCGCAGGAAAGTTTCTTTCGCAAAACAACGACAGAACTGGGGTTGGATGATTCAGCTCAAGGTGAGATTTTCCCGGGGCTGAGAGAAGTTAACACGGAGGCTCCCACGGAGTTCGTTGAGGTTGCAATCCAAGATGGTGACCGTCCATTGCCCATTAATTTGGCGGCAGCGTTGCAACTCTCAGGCGCTCGACCATTGATTATTGATGCCGCCAAAGCCGCAGAAATGGTTGCCGCAGCGCAACTTCAAAAAGCCAATGTTCTCTGGCTTCCCAATGTTTATCTCGGTATCGATTACTTCCGCCACGATGGTCTGAATATTGAGACGGATGGTACGCCTGCCAATAGTAATCGCCAATCAATGACGGTTGGGCCTGGTCTTTCTGCCGTTTTTGCGACGACAGATGCCATTTACGAACCTCTGTCCGCAAAGCAAATACTAAGAGCCAAGAAGTATGAGATTGAGGCGGCCAAGAATGATGCCCTGATGGAAGTATCGGTTGCCTATTTTAATGTCCAGCAGGCAAGAGGCCGGTTGGCAGGGACTGTCGATACAGTGAATAAAGGGAAAGATCTTGTCAGAAAAGCGGTTGTCTTAAGCAAAGGTCTTGCCGCTCCGGTGGAGATTGATCGTTCCAGAACCTTGCTCGCCGAGTTGGAAGAAAATGCGGTACAGGCACGCAATGACTGGAAAGTTGCAAGTGCTGAACTGGCGAGGCTATTAAGATTAAATCCAAGTGCCCAGATCGTACCCGTCGAACCGCCTCATCTGGCAATCAAGCTGATTTCTCCGAGTCAGGAGTTGGATGGCTTGATAACGACAGGGCTTTCCTGCAGGCCAGAGTTGCGTTCCAGCCAGGCCGTAGTTCAAGCAACGCTGGTAAAATTGAAACAGGAAAAAATGCGTCCGTTGATTCCCAGTATTGTGCTTCAGGGTAATAGCGGTGCGAATGGAGTCGGTGCACCTTTAATTGGTGGTTTCGCAGCGGAAGGTCCAGGGGGGACTCTGCAATGGGGAAACCGGTTCGATTTAAATGCCTCCGTATTATGGGAGCTGAACAACTTTGGCTTTGGCAACCGCGCACTCATCAGAACACGCGAAGCCCAGCGGCAAGTCGCGTTGGTCGAATTGTTTATGATCCAAGATCGTGTTGCTGCAGAAGTGGTGCAATCGCAAGCCCAATTGGTCGCGGCCTCCGAACGGATCGCCTTGGCAGATGCCGGTCTTAAAAATGCCCTCATCAGTTATGACGGCAATCTTCAAGGCATGAGTGAAACAACTCGCTTTGGCGATATTCTCGTGCTGGTGAACAGGCCTCAAGAAGTCGTGGCAGCATTGCAGCAGCTGAATGTTGCCTACCGGAGTTACTTTACGTCGGTTCAGGATTACAATCGTTCGCAGTTCAAATTATTCCGGTCGGTTGGTTACCCGGCAGCTGTCCTAGCGATTGAAAAAAATCCTAGCGTTCCGATCGATGTTGATACCACAAGGCCATATGATTTGCCGCCTGTTACGGGGATTCGATACGCAAATATCAGTTACAGCAGTTTCTCTCCTGCGATGCCGACCGACTATTAGTCCGTCAGCATCGCAGGAGAATGATTACTTGGATTTCGAAGCCTCTTGAGCGGGGGCTTGCCTTGGTTTGCTTTCTTCAGGATTATCGGCTTTGCGGACTTTGACGGGGGCATTGTTATCCAGTTCGTCAAGATCCCCTTTAAGGAAAAGTTCTTCGCCGGTTAGTGTTTCCCAAGTGTCGTTGTTTTTGACACTGAGGACTTCATGCCAAACGCCATCGCTTGCACCCAGTTTCAGGCCAAGTTCGACCGAATTGCCATCTTTGAAAGTGTAGGCAACAGTCAGGTCGCCTCGTTTAGTGATGCAAGCGGTGGGGATTGCCATGACGTTGTTTCTTTCAATTTTCACATAGCCATAGGCATACATTCCGGGGAGCAACTTGGTATCGGGGTTGATCAGGTCAATTTCAGCGCGCAGAGTTCGACTGCGGACATTGAGAGCCCAAGAGGTGCGGGTCACCTGAGCATCGATTCGCATATCGTTAAAAGCTTGCACTCGGACTTCAGCCTTGGTGCCAATGTTGACAAAATTGGCATCCGCTTCGGGAACATCGACAAAAATCCGGACGATATCGGTGCGTGCGATGGCAAAGATGGGCGCGCCGCGGGAAGAGGATTGATCCGGGCTGTTCAATCGTGCCGTCTGATCGCCCGTTGCGGCCTGAACAAAGTCACCGGTGTTGGCGTTGCGAAGCACCACAATCCCATCGTAGGGCGAGGGAATGCTGATGTAACCGACGAGAGCGGCGAGTCGTTTTTCATCCGCTTCGGCAACTTTGACGGTCGCTTCAGCGGCCAAAACATCGACTTTCGCTTTGGCAAGGTTTGCTTGGCAGGCAATGCGTTCGGAATCCGCAACGATCACCGAGGCCAAAGAAGCATCGCGAGCCGATTCCGCAGAACGCAGTTGCCGGGTGGATTCATCCAAAATTTGTTTATCGACCACACGCTGTGCCACGAGGTCTGTCAGTCGTTTGACTTCCGATTGCCAACGCACCACATCGGCCTCGAATTTCCCCACATCGGCCTTGGCTTTGACGACCTTGGCGGTAGCCGCCTGAAGAGTGCCATCGGCCGAATCGACGCTTCGTTTGGCCTGATCAATCAACACCTTGTCCAAGGCAACGGTGGCTTGCTTGAATCCATGCTCTTCAAGCAACTCCGGAACGAAAAGAGTGGCCAGCAATTGATTTTTTTTAACTTTGTCACCGATATCGACATTCCATGTTTCGATGTATCCCGGGATTTTGGAAAATATGGAGGTTTGCTCATAGGCTTCGACAAATCCTGGTTGGCCCATCGTTCGTAAGATGTTCCGCGTCTCGGATTTGACCAGAGTCACTTCCGGCATGGTAGGGCTGGGTTGGGCATGCTCGGTCACTTTGCCGCAGCCGGCCATTGAAAAAACAAACCCGCTGACGAGAAACATTGAGCGAATTTTCATAGTCAAGAACCTATCGTTTCGACGACGGATGAGATCGCTGTTTTTTCAGGTTTTTTTATTGGTGGTCTTGAGTTTCGTGGGGATCACCACCATCGAAGTGGTCGCCTTCAGGATCATCGGGATCGATGGACACCGAAACAGGCTTTCGATGGCCCAACAGTATCGAAAAAACAGCAGGTAAAACGAGAAGTGTGGAGGCGGTGGAAGCTAATAGGCCTCCGATCACCGCCCGCCCCAGAGGCGCTTGCATCTGCGAACCCTCTTCGAGGGCTAAGGCCATGGGAAGCATGCCGGTGGTCATGGCGCAAGCGGTCATAATGATCGGCCTCAGTCGGCCGGCCGCCCCTTGAACCGCGGCTTCGGAAACGGACAGACCATCTTTCCACCGGTCGTTCATAAAAGTGATCATCATCACGGAGTTTGAAACAGAAACACCGATGCACATGATGGAACCCATGAAAGATTCGATGTTCAGAGTTGTCTTGGTGAGCACGAGGGCGGTGACGACGCCAGTCAGAACGCCCGGCACGGCACCGATGGACGTCAGAGCTAATCGAGGGGATTGAAAGTAGGCGGTGAGCATCACGAGGATGACGCAAACCGCAATAGAAAGGCCAATTCCCAGGGAACTGAACATCTGCTCCATGGTTCCCGTTTGGCCACGGGTTTCGATCAGTACACCCTTGGGCGGGACACCCGCCTCCAGCACGGCTTGCTGCACCAATTTTGAAGCCGTACCAAGGTCGACCTCTTCGATATTGGCGGTGATGCTGATAAAGCGTTGGGAAGAAATACGATCGATTTGGCCTGGGGTGTTGCCGAGTTTTACGGAGGCAACATCGCGGACCATGAGTGTCACGTCATTCGTGACTTGAGATAGCGGCAGTGTTTCGACATCCGATGGAGAAACCATCCGTTGGGTAGGGACGAGGACTTCAACCTGATAATCGAAGCCTGTTTTCGGGTTTTGCCAGTAGTTCAGTGCGATGTATCTGCTGGAGTTGGTGGCCACGAGGACCGAATCACCGACCTGTTGAACATTCACGCCACTGAGGCCAGATTTTTCCCGATCGATGTTGACCTCAACGGTGGGGTAATCGAGTGCCTGCTGGAATTGAACATCGCGGAGGCAAGTGATCGCCGCCATTTTTTCACGAATTTTGGAGGCATGGGCCCTGACATTCGGCAGGCTGTTTCCGTAGACCACGATTTCTAGGGGCGTCGGTGAACCGAAACTCATGACATTCGAAACCATGTCGCCCGGCTCGAAACCGAAAGAGAGTTTGGTAGAGTTTTTGCGTGCCTCATCAGGGGGTACACCTTTGGATTCCATGACTTTGGCCAGCCATACGGAAATCTCCGTGGGCAGAATTTTCCGCATTTTTTCTCGGAAAGCCATGAGCTCGATACCGCTCCCCTCCTTAAAGGCCATTCGGAGAACCCCATCATCCGGACCACGCATCATGGTGATCACCAAATTTAAGCCATAGACTGGGGCAATTTGCCCGGCATATCCGATGCTGATTTCGATTTTATCCTGCCCCACTTCGCGTTCGATGATTTCCAGTATTTTCTGACCCATCATCCGCGTGATTTCAAAGTTGGTTCCCGGTGGTGGCCGAAAACGCAACACAAATTGACCGGAATCAATTTTCGGAAATAACTCCTGGCCCAGCATCGACCCGAAAATGGCTAGGCACAGAACCGCCAGACCGAGGTAACTGGGAACCACAATCCACCTCAATCGGACAATCCAATACACCAAGCCTTCGTAGACTTTCTCAACCCGCCGAAACAAACTCGGTTTTTGATTCGTATGTTGCTGGTGGTTTTCCTTTAACAACCACACCGCCATTACGGGCACAAATGTACTGGAAAGGAGATAGGATGAAATCATGGCGAAACCGACTGCCAAGGCGAGTGGCATAAACAACGCCTTCAAGGGATCATCCATAATAAAAGCAGGGATGAAAACTGAAAGAATACAAAAGAGGGCCAGTAAGCGCGCGACTGCGGTAATATCGTTACCACGCCTCACCGCCCGTGCCAGCGTTACCTTGCCTCGCATTTGAGCGTGAATATTTTCAATTTCTACGGTCGCTTCATCCACAAGAATACCGATGGCAAGTGCCAATCCGCCCAGCGACATAATGTTGATGCTGTTGCCGGTGATGTAAAGTCCAAACAAGGAACCCATGAGGGCCAAGGGAATATTACAGACAACCACAACCACGCTGCGAATATCTCCGAGGAACAACAGGATCATCAGGCCCGTCAGCCCTGCACCGATCAGACCTTCTGTTCCGACGCTTTTGATTGCGTTGACGACTGTGGGTGATTCATCAAACTCAAAGCTGATTGTGACATCTTCCGGCAAGACCGACCGAAAGAACGGCATTGCAGCATGGATGTTTTTCACCACATCCAAAGTGGAGGCGGTATCTTTTTTGATAATCGGCAAATAGACAGACTTGCGGCCATCCACGAGGGCGTAGCCATAATTCACATCGGTCGAATCTGCGATCGTTGCAACGTCTCGAATGTAGACATTCATACCTAGTTTGAGGGGGATGTCACCCAGATCTTGGATATCCGTCACGAGGGCGTTGGTGGGGACAAGTGGCATCTGGTCACGCATGTAAATATTACCTGCGGGGATGACCACATTTCCGCTCATGATGGCCTTCACGATATCCTGAGGCGAGAGGTTGTAAGTTCTTAATTTATCGGGATCGACATTCACGAGAATGGATCGGGCGTTAGGACCAAAAGGAGGGGTTCCGATGGTTCCGGGAACGTTTTTCTGCACGAGAGGGCGAATGAAATTTTGGGCGAGATCTCCCACAATGCCTAACGATGTTTTCTCGCTTTTTAAGACGAGGTAACCCACCGGAACGCTACCCGCATCCATTCGGATGATCAACGGCGGGAGGGTTCCGATTGGCATCACGGACATCGCTCTTAACGACATCGCGGAAACCTGAGCCATGGCCAAGCCCATGTCGGTACCTGGAAAAAAGGAAAGCTTCACCATCGCACATTGCTGCAACGAATGGGATTCGACTGCCGAGACACCATCCACATACTGAAAGTAGAGTTCAAATTGATTGACGATCAAGCCTTCCATTTGGACGGGGCTCATACCGCCATACTGGAGATAAACATAAATTCTTGGGAGGTTGAGTGGGGGAAAGATATCCACCCGCATTTTGTTGAGAGCCAGTGAACCCCCACCGATGAGCGCCACGACGATCATCATCATGGTGATTGGATGACGCAAAGCAAAAACAATTGGGTTCATCACTCAGGCTCTGAAAAATTGAGTTGCGAACAGCGTTTTGTCGGTATCACAGAAGGAAAAAATGGGATTGTATTCAATCAACATTTTTACCGGCACCCCCCCGGCACCCCCAAAAAATTATTGACCACCCTAAATCACACCTGTGGAAGAAAATAGGCGCAGTGGTCTCTGATCGTACTGTATTTGGCCCCGCCTGACACTGGTCAGCACGCTGTTTTTTAGTATCAAACAGCGGTTATTTTTCCCAGCACGATTCTTTTCCCAGCACGATTCATAGTCGAGATGTCGGACCATGGAGACTCAAGCTATCGGGACGACGTATCCGGACGAGTCGACGGCGTTCGATCTTGCCTGCTCGACGCCCGTGGCTCCACATCGTCGAGGCAACCACCCACGGAAAAGAAAGTCGTCAAGCGAAAGGGCGGAGGAGAATTGCTCCTGTTATTCCAATGGCTGAGCCGTACTGATTGCCAACGCAACGAAGCGGGGAAGCGTCAACTCTAATTCGTTTCGAAACGCAGATCCGGAACGGACATTGGAAAAAAGGAGATTCTGGAATAAATCTTGGAAGCGGTTTCGTAGGACACCGCAAAAGAACCAATGACCAGACAGGCAAGCTTGTTTATCTCGCGGAGCGGGAATGGTCCCAACACTTGATAGGAAGCGGTTTCGTAGGAAACGTTGTTGTGAAAAACGACAGTTGTTTGCGACGAATTCGCGGGCGCCGCAGGTCTGTCGTTGGTGCACAACGTTTTGCGATTCGAACGTTCAGGGACAGATTCACCGCAGGTGATTTGCGATGGGGCTTGACGCACATTTCTCTGTCAAGCAAGCCATGCAGCACGCGGATGTGCGAACCGATTGTCGAGATGTTGCGGCAAATGGATCTGGATCGAAAAGCTCAACGGCGGCAACGATTTATCCTGTGGGAACCTGCTTTTCATTGAGTGGCAAAGGTTCTGTCATTTGTCTGTGATCGCACGCGTTACGGAAGGGAGAGGATATAGTCCTGAACTTTTTGGTAATACAGTGCACCATGCCCCCCCTGCATTGGTTCGATATCCGCTGAATATTCTGTCCCGAACAGGTCCACAAACTGCGGATTGTTGGGGTCATTGCCAAACTTGATCGCCATCCACTCGTTCCAGCTGTGGATACAAACGATCTGAGGTCTGTACGTCGCGACGCGGGCCGCCTGCTCGGCCAAAAAATTGCCGTTTTCTCTGCCGCGTCTCCCGTCTCCCGCGGTCGTCATATGCGACGCTTGACACGCGACCGCCACGCTCATCTGTTCGGGTTTCCCACCAAACAGATATGGCTTTCGAGCGGCACTGAGATCCTTGAAACTCCACATCGAGTGTGCATTCGAGCCGAGAAGTCCCCAGCACCAACGCACCGTATACTTGTCGAAGACCCCCCCTCTTGGAAGTGGTTTGGGGTTTGGATTGGGCTGCCATCCATCGGACGTACCGGCGATCATCACCAGTGGTTTCTTTTTCCAGATAAAGAAGATCTCTGAGTCGTATTTTGAATAGAATTCGCGATGGAACATCGGGAGGTCTTCTTTTTTCTGGATCCAGAGGACAATTTTAGGACCTTTCTTTCTTTCTTGACGCCGTTGGCAGAGGGATCGGATGCCATTGAGGATCTTTACCTGCGTGCCATTGGTAGCGTCGAGATAGATAAAGTTGACGTCGAGTTTTTCGATCAGATCCAGTTGATAGTCGATGAAATCGGTCTGCGGATTCCCGCCTTCCGTGGTCCATCGGTATTCGCTCAAGTCGCCTCCGAAATAGGCGGGTCGGCCCCACCACCACCACCCCATGCCGGTGGTATAAGGTGTCTCACCCATCACGCCAGAGGAGGCGGCCTCATCGTGCCACGTGTGGACGAACAGACCGACGGTCGTCTTGCGTATCTTTGTTGTCGCTGCGGAAGAACGTTGCGCCGTTGCTTCGCCGGCTTCCCGCTCGGATGCTTTTGGTGCTGCCGCCTGAATCGCTCCAGCAAATAACCCTAGCACGTACAGAGAGGACCAGATCACCATTCCTGACATCGAAATTGATCTTAGGTTCATTTCAAATCTGTCTCGATAGAAAATTTAAGGCGGGGTCTAACCACTGTGCTTGATTTTAGTGTCGTACCCGTATTCTCGGCGACTTTCAACGTCGTCCTCGTCGAGGAGGTGGGTGGTCCCGACGATGGCGCAGATCTGTCGTGACTGCTTGCTGACCACCCGGTTGCTCGAAACGCTCGGCGATGTCCTGCACCGCGTCGATTATTCCGCCGCACGTTGGACGGATTGATGTTCCGCCTCACATTTTTCGCCAGTTCGTTTTGAGCAGCGCAAAACCGTCGGCAGAAAATGTGAGGCAACAAATGCCGATAGACCGGTCGTGTCCCCAGCCGCATTGATGGTACGAGCGACGAGACTCAATGATTGCGAACGGTCGTGCGAATTTGGATGGCGACCGCGTTCTTCTGCGGTTTTCCCAAAGTGTTGTGACCGTCGGCGATGTGTTTTTCACGCAATTGCGTTAGCCACGTAAGGGTCTCTGAATGCATGTCTTGCTGAAGGGCCTTCGCGCCGAGGCTCAGACCCAACAGCCGCCGATTGGAACGGTTGAAAAGGCAAAATTTCCCTCTCGCGCGTGAGTCTCACCGGAAACCGCAATTAGAGAGGCGAATGTTTTTCGCACAACGCAAGATCAGGGGGAGTTTCGGTGCAGGAATGCACAGGCCGCCTTGCACACTCTTCCGGACACCACCGGAATCCAAACCGAAACTAACGCAACTTGATGGCGATCGCGATGCCATAGCTGGACTACTGAGACTGTTTACAAAATTACTGCGACCGGTGATGCCGTTACGCGACATTGGCCGTTCCTGGATGTTGAAGACTCTAATCAAACGGAACGAGCACGATGCGGACGTTTTGGCTGTTGCACCGCGTTCCATTCCAGAACAGACACAACTCATCGATGGCAGATGGATTGAAGACACCACAGATTTCGCCAAGGCCAAAATCGTGTTAGCGAAACGATAACCACCGGCTGGGATGTTGGTACACACACGGCCGAACGACAGCCTGAATCGAAATCGCAGCGACTGGCATGCCCTCGAGCGCTCTTGATCTGGCCGCCATTTTGTTGAAGACGATCGACCTCTGTTTTCCTCTGTCAAACGTCATTCAGTGGGAGGCCGATAATCAAAGCGAATTTTTCTAGGCACGCTCTTCAAAGGATCTCTGAGCGGTGTGCAGGCGAGGCGACATACCAACTGGCCTAGGTCATCGAGAAGGGCCTGCTGCACGAGTGGGCTAGCTTGTTGTCACGTTCTCGCCGGAGTCTGCATGGCAAGATCGGCAATCGCGCCGTTAGCGTGGTGGTTATCAAGGAGCAATCTGGAGTGGTCACCATCATCACGGCCTACTATCGGGCGTGATTGCGATCCGTATAGAATCAGTCTGGAGGATTGTCATAGGCAAATAGCAGGCTTTCGTTGTCTGGGTTGATTGACGATCTCTGAGTCACTGATTTGCCAGTTGTTCTGTAAAAAAAACGTCGTCGGTTCCGCTGACGATTCATCACGCAAGGTGTCGAAGATTACGCCGGAGTTTTCTCCCCTTCTTCAGGATTGAATCATGCATCAGATGTGGTTACGTGTGGTGATTGCCTTCGGTTTGATTGTGTTCGATGACCTGTTGTCTCGGGCGGATGATTGGCCTCAGTGGATGGGTCCGCGGCGGGATAATGTGTGGCGCGAGACCGGATTGGTGGCGACTCTGTCCTCTCCCCCCGATGTTGTCTGGCGCGCCGAGGTGGCAGGTGGTTATTCCGGGCCTGCGGTTGCGGGGGGCAAGGTCTATGTCACCGACTATGTAACGAAAGATAATGTCAAGATTGGCAACTTTGACCGTAAACAGGCCACGGGGATGGAACGGATCCTGTGTCTGGATGAAAAGACCGGCCGACAACTCTGGAAGCAGGAACATTCGGAAAAGTATGGGATCTCGTACCCATCGGGGCCTCGCAGCACGCCCTTGGTTCATGCGGATAAGGTGTATCCATTGGGAGCCGAAGGACAACTTGCGTGCCTCGACGCAGCATCAGGTGACTTCCTCTGGGGAAAGAATTTGAAGGATGTCTACAAGACCAAAGCGGCATTATGGGGATATGCCAGTCAACCTTTGATCGATGGCCAGAAATTGATTCTGCTGGCGGGGGGACCTGGGTCTCACTGTGTCGCGTTGAACAAAGATACCGGCACAGAGATTTGGCGAACGGGAACCGCTTCCGAACAAGGCTACTCACCCCCTGTGATCATTCAGCAGGCGGGTGTTCGCCAACTGATCCTGACCAGTCCGGACGCCGTCTATGCGGTTGATCCAGAAACGGGAAAGCAACTCTGGTCCCAGGAATACAAGGGGGACAACGGCTCCATTATCATGACGCCGATTCACTCGGGGAACCATCTGTTCGTGGCCGGCTATAACAACCGTAACCTGATGCTGGAACTGTCTGTGGATCAGCCGGGAGCCAAGATGCTGTGGCGTGACGAAGGGCAGCGATCCCTGTCGCCCGTCAATGTCCAGCCATTCCTGCTCGACGGTCGGGTTTATGGGCTTGATCAGGGGGGGCAACTGAGATGTTTTGACATTCCCAGTGGTGCAATCCAATGGGCCACGTCCCGACCCCTTGGCGATCGAAAAGTCGGCAGCGGCACCGTCTTTATCGTCCGTGCCGGTGAAACGGACAAGTTCTGGATGTTCGCCGAATCGGGCGATTTGATCATCGGGCAACTCACACCCAAAGGCTTTACTGAACTGTCCCGCACGCACGTCATTAATCCCTCCAACAACGCCTTCGGCCGCGATGTGGTCTGGTGCGCACCGGCGTTCGCCAACAAACGGATGTACGTCCGCAACGACAGGGAATTGGTCTGCATTAATTTGGCGGAGTCGAAGTGACGACGACGGGGAAACCGTGATCGTGGATTCTTTTCAGGCATGGACGACAAATGAAGATGCTCATGCTCCCCGACGTTATCTCAGGACGGTGAAAGTCGTACCGGCATCTGCACCAAGGCGGGTTGCGTGGAATGCCTGTGGATCTCGTTTCCTCTCAGCCGAGGGCGGGAGCTTGATGAGTGGACGACGACTCGGCGGGGTTCAAGCCGAATTGACTCAAGAGAGCGGCATGTCGTTCACCGACTGCCAGCAGGTTTTCGGTAATTTTGTCCTCCGAAATCGTCGCTCTTGCCAGAGGTCCAGCCTCGACGGAAGTCAGATCCCGCAGCGAGAACGACGAAGGCACGAGAATTGTGGCCGAGGTCATCTTTTCGCTGCGAGTCGGGGCGCTGACGAAATTCACTAACCTACAAAACAACCGCGCCGTCGAGCAAGACGACTCGCTGGAGATCTTGGTGGAACCCAGTACACGGATGATCGACGTTTTCTGAGTTCCGTTGTCATGGTCGAAATGGGTCACCCAAAAACGACCAAGCCGGCCATCGGGGAAGACGGCTCCCAACCGTACACCGCGATAAAGCCACTGCGTTTCTATCGTTTTTCGTGACAGATCGGGTGCCGTGGTGACGTCGCACCGGATCTTGTTCGCGACTCCTTCGTCGCATCAGACATCCGAAGAGTGCGACCCTAGCAAGGGCATGGCGTTCTACGTTGCCGCCCTAAAAGCAACGGTTTGGGAAATGAGGATTCTACTCACGGCCGGATTGGTTGTGTCCAGGCTCGTTCGGTTTCCCCCGCGATGGCTGAGTTTGGATGTCGGCGCGAGGAGGTAATTCGCGCGCGAACGTACAACTCATCACCTCGAAAATCGTAGACGGCTTTGGGACCGACAACGGTTTTGAGTGTGGCTCCGATGCTGTCCGAGTATCTTCTGTTGCCGGTGCGTTCGTGACCGAGCGAATCCATGGTTGGTTCGCTCGTCGGATCAAAGTCCTGACGGGTCCCGATAAATTCAATGGAATATGTTTCACCGGAGTCTGGACGAACCGAAACGGCTAGCGAGCTCGCTGTCCGTTCGACGTTTTCTAAGAGGACGCCGGACGAGGCATAGAACCGACCGGATTCGAGGGCACCGATCAGGGAGGCCGGTGTCAGTTCCGAGGCTAAGACCATCACCCAACCCCGCCCCGGTTCACTCCCATCTGACGGAATGTTGTGATAGCTGTGGCTGTCGTCTGTCGCGAGGCCGTATAGCAATGGTAGATCGAGTTCCGCAAGTCGCTTCGCATTGACGATGTCCCACATTCGCTCCGTCGAAGCATGGAAATCGTCTCCCCCATTCCAGACACTCGGATGACCGTTGTAGACCTCAAAGAAGTTCTCTCCCCGCACCGGCATCAAATCCTCTGCCGTGACGCCCCATTGAAAGTTGGGGTGGTTCAGATGGATTAGCATTGGCCGCCCTGTTCGCTCTCTGAGGGCCATCACCACATCAACGTTGTTTTGAATCACGTCTGTGACACTCACGCCCCCGAGTGGCGGGAGAGTCTCTCGCAAATTGTGAGCGTTCAGATGGAGCGGCAGTTTGCCGAACTTGTCGCTGATCTCCTCACCCTGAATCAGCAGGAATTGATCCTGAATAGCCAATTTCGCACAGACTTCGTCGAAGCGTTTGAGGCGTACTTCCTGTGTCGACCTGTTGGACGTTTTGTCCACTTTCACTCGCTCTTCAACCCAGTCTTCTGGGAATCTTGCTTTGAGTTTGTCGAACGCCTTTCGACCCCCTTTGCTCTTTTCGATTTCGACCCAGCGATCTTGGTTTGCGAGAATGTTGTGGTCTGTAAAGCAAAGAAAATGATATCCTCGCTCGCGATACCAGAGGGCGATCATCTCGAGGTAGTCATCGCCGTCGCTCCAATTTGAATGGGTGTGGAGGTTGCCGCGATACCACTTGAGCGATTCAGACTCCTTCAACGTCTCGGCCGCAATCATTGCCGGCGCCGCAGGGCGCGTTAGCCAAGCAGCCGCCATGAGAATGGCGACCACAATGATTTTCAGGCCGAGCGAACGGAGTCGAAGCAGCATGTTTGATATTCGTTTTTTTGAACTATCATCGAAAGTCGTAGTTTGCGTCTAAGGTAGAGACTAACGATCCAGAAGCAAGGGTTCGTCCAGTGCGGCTCGTCAAATGTTTGGCGGCCGCGTATGATGGATTTCACCAAATGACGAATCCTAGGTTCCCTCTAAACAAAGCTTAAGGAAAATCCAAAATGATGCGAAGCGGCAACCCGGCACTGAATGATTCGACATTTGGGGCCTTTCGCGACAGATCGTACGAGTCGTCGAATGCGATGACCATTACAGGCACGGCCACCAAGACCATGATTCTGCTGGGCCTGTGCATCGGCACCGCTTCCATGACCTGGGGCATGGTCGCCGGCCAAAATATGTCGAGTGCCATGCCTTGGATGATTGGTGGGGCGGTCGGTGGCTTGGTTTTTGGATTGGCGACGTGCTTTATGCCGACGTGGTCACCGGTCACCGCTCCACTTTATGCACTGGCCGAGGGATTGTTTCTCGGCGGATTATCCGCCATGTACGAGGCGCAGTTTCAGGGGATCGTCTTTCAGGCATTGATTGCGACGTTCGGGACAACATTCTCTCTGTTGATTGCGTACCAGACAGGGATCATTAAGGCGACTCAGAACTTTAAGCTGGGTGTTTTTGCGGCAACCGGTGGTATTTGCCTGATGTACTTGACGACGATGATTTTGGGAATGTTCGGCATGAACGTCTCGGCCATGCGCAGCGGTCCGCTGGGGATCGGAATCAGTGTGGTTGTCGTCATTGTCGCCGCTTTGAATTTGGTGCTGGATTTTGACTACATTGAAGATGCTGCAAAAAGGGGGGCTCCCAAATATTGCGAGTGGTACGGGGCATACGGCCTAATGGTGACTCTCGTATGGTTGTACGTCGAGATCCTGCGATTGATTGCCATGCTGGCCGGACGATCCGGTAAGGACTGAGTTCGGTTTAGACGGCAACTGCAATAGCTACCGAGACCGCCGCTCGATAAGGCTGCTCCACTCCAAATGACGATTTGGCGGCCGGAAAACGGCAGGCAGATTCTTGTCGGTCTTGTGTTCGACGGGCGACACATTGATCTCAAAGAAGTGGCGACGGCAATCCGATTGCCGTCGCTGAATTGCCAATGCAGATTGTTGCCAGTCGGAGATTCCTTTACGCTTCGTGCCACAACTACCTCACTGGGACTTTGCATCGAAATGAATCTTGAATTGAATGCCATCGCATCGGAACTGGTGGAAGATGTTGTCGATGACGCCGAATCGCTGCGGGTCATCGAAAATGACACTCCCGGCGAAGGATTGTTGCTCGATTTCGGTGTTGATGCGGAAGGCGGGCTGGAGGCCGGATGCGCATTGGCTTCGATCAGCACTTCCGGTCTGGCGGATATCACGCTGACCCCCGGTTTGTTGGACGGGATCGGTTGGACATACGTGACCGTGGTGACAGACTCCCCGGTCGCGGCCTGCCTGTTCAGTCAATACGCCGGCTGGCAGATTAGTGTGGATAAGTTTTTTGCGATGGGATCAGGCCCGATGCGCGCGGCCTATGCCAAGGAACCGCTGTTTGACAAGTTGTGGTACCGCGAGGAGTCCGATCAGGTCGTGGGAGTGTTGGAAACTCCCAAACTCCCCGGACCCGAAGTGTTTCAATACATCGCCAACCAAATTCAGGTGGAACCGTCCAACGTCGTGTTGTGCGTCGCCCCGACCTCCAGTATGGCGGGAAACCTTCAGGTCGTCGCGAGATCCGTGGAAACGGCTCTGCACAAACTGCACGAACTGGATTTCGATGTGAATCGAATTCGCAGCGCTTTCGGTACGGCACCCCTGCCTCCCGTGGCAAAAAATGATCTGGAGGCGATTGGTCGTACGAACGATGCGATCCTTTATGGAGGTCGCGTCACGCTATGGGTCAATGGTGACGATGACACTTTGGCCGAGGTCGCCGCCAAGGTTCCATCCGCGTCGTCGTCAATGTACGGACAGCCGTTCCTGAGTGTTTTTGAAGCGGCCGGTCGAGACTTCTACAAAATTGATCCCCTGCTCTTCAGCCCTGCTGAAGTCGTGTTCCACAACATCGATACCGGCCGAGTTCACGTCGCCGGTCGCGTCAACTTTGATGTCTTAAAAAAGTCGTTCGGAATCGTGTGAGACGAGTATTGAACATCGGCATTCTCGCCAGCGAAGGGAGCTGGTACTATCGCGATCTGGAACGAGCGGCCCGCGCCCGGGGACACGCCTGTCAGAGATTGGAGTTCGGACGCATCGTCTCCGTCGCCGGACGGATCGAGAGTGGTGTGCGGATGGCCGAACGCCACGGGAATCTATCGTTCCCTTCGATGTCTGGTTCGGTCTCACAATCAGCCCTCCGATGCCTGCATTCGCTGGACGTGATTTTCGTTCGAACGATGCCGCCTGGGTCGCTCGAGCAAGTTGTCTATCGGATGGATGCTCTGGAACGACTTGCGACTGCGGGCACGAAGATTGTCAACTCCCCCAAATCGTTGGAATGTGCCGTCGATAAATACCTGACTACGGCTAGGCTGCATGATGCGGGATTGCCTGTTCCCGAGACCATTGTCTGTGAGCATGAAGAGGATGCGATGGAGGCCTTTGTTGAGCTCGGAAGTGATGTTGTGGTCAAGCCCTTATTCGGGGCGGAAGGTCGAGGCATTGTTCGAGTCAGCGATGTCGATCTTGCCCATCGTACGTTTCGGACTCTCATGCGACTCAACGCGGTTCTTTATCTTCAGCGTTTTATTGACCATGAAGGATTCGACGTGCGGGTTCTTGTCATGAACGGAACGTCGCTCGGTGCGATCCGTCGTCGGTCACTTAATGACTTTCGCACCAATGTCTCACGCAATGCAACTCCGGAAAAACATGAGGCCACGGCACAGGAGATCGATTTTGCCGTAAAGGCGAGTGCCATCACGGGGACGTTCATTGCGGGAGTGGATTTGCTGTATGACCGTGCCGGGCGTTGTCATGTCATCGAAGTCAATGCGGTTCCAGGCTGGCAGGCATTCGCCAAAACAACCGGGGTCGACGTGGCCGCACGGCTAATTCAAACAATTGACCAGTAACGACGAGGCGCCCTGATGCACGAGTTTCTCATTACCGCATTGTCCATTCACCTGCCGAGTGTCATGCGTTGGGCGGGTGGAATGGCAAGAGAGTTGCGCCGCCACAATATTGGATTGAGTGGAAAAAACAGCGGTTCGGCGACGACCGATGCACTGACTCTGGCGGATTTGACGATTCAGGATCTCCTGGTTTCGGCGTTGCGTGACTGCGATCCGATCTTTCGCTATTGCCGCATCGATGCCGAAGAATCAACTGGCGACCTGACTCGATTTCCGGACAAAGCGGACTTCACTCTCGGCATCGATCCGATCGATGGTACCAAGAAGTATCGCGATCATATCGGAAATGGCTACGCAGTGATGCTGCATCTGCGATCCCAAACCACGGTGCTGTACTCACTGGTCTACATCCCTGAGCAGGGGGCACACGGTTGGTGGGTTGAAGCCTCGGGAGCACAGATCGTCAGTGGTCCGGACGATCTGTCGCGGCCAGCAGGTGACGTCTTAAGATCGCTGCCGCCAATTGACCTGACGGCTGGAATCACGCCCGACTCGGTCTATGTCGTCGGATTCCTGCACCGAAACGAGGAGGCCGCTCGCCGCGTGACGGCCGCCGGACTGAAAGGCATTTCACAGGACGAGCTTTCAGGCTGTGTCTACGAAATGATCTCGCGGAATGAATTGGGGGGTTGCCTTATTCATTCGCCAAATGTCTACGACTTTCCCGTGACTTTGCATCTGTGCCGCATTCTCGGAGGAGATGCCGTGTGGGTCCGTAACAGTGAATCTATCAATTTTCACGAAACATGGCTGGACGACAAAGCGGGAGTGCTACGGTTACCGGGTGTCGTGGCCTGTAGCTCAAACCGCGAGACACTTCAAAAGCTGATCGATCTTGCCAAAGAATGGCACCCGCTGCGCTACCATGAGGGCCAATGTCTTTGATGTCGCTAGATTCTACGGCACCATCAGATTCATTCTCTCGCGGCAGAGTTTTTCTGATACACTGCGTTCCCTTGCGAGATCGAAATGAAATTCTTTCTTCAGTCATGTCAGCGAGGATATCCGCCGATGCTACTCTATTTTCGAAATGTCCGAACGACAACCGTAATCATCGGGATGCTGATCGGTTCGATCGGTTTTGGCTGTGCGAGAGTCAAGCTAACAACCCCCTCTGTGACCGTGACAACATCCCTAGAAGCACCAGGTGAGGGGAAAATCGGACACGATCCAGACGGCGACGGGGCGAAAAATCTAACAACCCCCTCTGTGACCGTGACAACATCTCTAGAAGCACCAGGTGAGGGAGAAATCGGACACGATCCAGACGGCGACGGGGCGAAAAAGGTGACAACATCCTCGACAACATCCTCGACAACACCCTCGACAACACCCTCGACAACACCCAGTGAAGGAAAAGCGGACATGGCTTCCACCAACGATGCCGATGCGTCTCGTGTTCGGCAGTACAATAGGCTGACAAAAGCTGAAGAATTCGTGATCGTCAAGAAAGGGACCGAACGCCCGTTTGTTGGTGAATATACGACTCTGAAAGCCGCAGGGACTTATGTCTGCCGACGCTGCAACGCGCCGCTGTATCACTCGAAAGACAAGTTTGAAAGCCACTGCGGGTGGCCCAGTTTCGACAATGAAATTCCCGATGCGGTCCGCAGAGTCTCCGATATCGATGGCCAGCGGACAGAGATCGTGTGCAAGACTTGCGGTGGGCATCTTGGCCATGTGTTTCTTGGCGAACGCCTCACCAATAAGAATACCCGCCACTGCGTGAACTCGTTGTCGATGAAGTTCTATCCGGAAGGAACGCCGCTTCCGACTGTCGTCCAGAAATAAAGAGGACGCGAGGCAACGGCATGTCGATTTAATCCCCGTTCTGAGGCGTGAACAATGGACCTGCATTCGATCCTCCAAGAACCGGTGGCCCGTCCGTCGAATTCCTCCGTCAGCGGTTAGGAATTCCGTTCGGGGGATTCTGCGTCACGACGAGACCACACGAGTTTTGATCACTTGGCCAAGCGATCGCCACGGATTGACACGTGACTTCCTCGGGTTGTTTGATGTTTCAGCGTTGCCCAGAATCCGACACTCACTCCGCCGATGGTAATCATGCGGGTCAGAAGCGTGTCGAATGACGCGCCCCTCAATACCGTTTTTTGAAATTCAATTCTAAAACGCGGATGGGCCTTCGGTCAGCGAACGCTGTTTCTTGCTCAAATGTAACGCTCCCTCCAATCTCTCGGAAACGGCACGCGTGTGAAAGTTGTAAACCGCTCAAGAGGTGAGATTTCTCAATTGGTCCGAGTTGAGTCGATGTGGCGGTATCGTCCGGCGTCGTTCTTCGGAACGTTCAAACTGCTTGACAGCTTGACAGTTCGTCAGTATCGTGAGCCCGTGACTGTAGGTGACTGCCGGGCTTTTTGGGAATCGGTTGTTGTGATTTGCAAGATGCGTTTTATTACGTCCTAGCGTTCATGGCCGCTTGATTGGGAGCATCGGCAATGTGAGTTAGTTTGGTCGGGTTCCATGTCCGAGACCTCGGAGCTGTCATTTGGTCTAACCATTGGCGGTCAGTGTTGTCGGTTGAATCCGTTTCGGAGCGGCCGAGAAATAAGTGGGACTCGTGCCCGCTTTTTTTGTTGGTTGAATTTTGGCGGCACGCGTGGCCGATTGTGTGGTTCGGTTTTCTGCTTGAGTGGGGTTTTTGACTCCTTGTGCCGATGTGTTCGGCGCGTCAGTTTCTTCGACCTCTTGTGGGTTTCGGAATACGGGGAAGATTGAAATGAACGGTACCGAGTTGCTTCGCATTGTTGACGCGATTCACCGCGATAAAAGTATTGACAAAGAGATCGTATTTGAGGGAATCGAGCAGGCCATTCTTTCGGCGGCACGCAAACACTTCGGTGAGGCCGACGAAATTGAGGTTCACGTTGATCGGGTTCATGGGAATCCAACCGTCAAGTCGAACGGAATCGAAATTGATGCGGATGCTTTGGGTGACCTGCTCGGCCGAATTTCTGCACAGACTGCCAAGCAGGTCATGATTCAGAAAATTCGCGAAGCGGAGCGAGACGCTCTTTTTGAGGAATATACAGAGCTTCGCAATCAGATCGTGGCCGGGACGGTGAGTAAGATTGAAGGCGGATCGGCTGTCGTGGCTCTCGGTAAAGCGGAAGGCTTGCTTCCACGAGGTGAGCAGATCCCGGGTGAAAGTTACCGGGTCGGTGATCGAGTGCGCGCCACCGTTCTGGAAGTGCGAAAATCCGGAAGCCGAGTCAAAATTATTCTCTCGAGGACTCATGTGGAGTTCGTTCGGCGGTTGTTTGAGCTGGAGATTCCGGAAGTTTCTGAGCGAGTCATTGAAGTACGTTCTCTGGCTCGCGAAGCGGGATATCGATCGAAGGTTGCTGTGTCTTGCCTCGACAGCAATATTGATTCCGTCGGTGCTTGCGTGGGTGTTCGCGGTGCGAGGATTAAGAATATCACGGGTGAACTCGGCGACGAAAAAATCGACATTGTTCGCTGGAATGACTCGTTGCAGGTGCTGGTTCCCAATGCTCTACAGCCGGCCGAGGTCGAGGATGTGATTCTGTGTCCCATGCTGGGGCGTGTCATTGTCTTGGTCAGGGATGATCAATTGTCGCTGGCGATCGGGAAGCGTGGTCAGAATGTCCGTCTGGCATCCAAGTTGGTGGGATGGGATATTGAGGTTATGACTCAGGAAGAGCTCGATGAGCAGCTTGAACGTGCCGTTCAAGCGTTTGCCGAGGTTCCTGAATGCACTGCAGAACTGGCCGAAAGTCTGGTCGCTCAGGGGTTCTTAAGTTTCGATGACCTGTCTGTGATTGAGCCCGATCAATTACGCGAAATGGGCGGATTGACCGAAGAGCAGTCCGACAAAATTGTTTCTTTTGCGGAAAAAGAAAGTGAACGTCTTGAAGCGGAGCAGCGAAAGCGCCGCGTGGTTGAGAAATCACAGTTTACGAGTCCTAGGCCACTAACGCCGGTGGCGGAGGTGGTGCAGATACCTGCGGTCGAGCCTGATGTTGCGCCCGAAGCTCAGAAAGAAGAATCCTCAGAGTTGCCGGCGGAGCCAGATCCGAGTCTGTCGACGGTCAGCTAAGGGAGAGTCAGACGAGTGGAGTGGTCGGACCAGAATTTTCAGTTTATTGTTGGAATCGAATATGCGCCGTCAAATAGACTATGCGGGTCTTTCGAAATCGGAATGGCTTCAGATTGTCTGTCGAGTGAGTTTTTCAGTCAATGAGTGACAAACTCAAATTGAGGGCGCAAGTGTCTTGAATGCTTGGGATTTAGTGTTCTCTTAGGGGATAATGCTCTCGACGGGTTAGCTGCCCGACGTGTGAATCAAAGCCGGATTGGCAGAGCGTCCAATCGAAAAAAATAGAGTCACCACAGCTAGCGAGCTGTTGGATTCGATGGTCTTGGGCGAGTGAGAGCATTACCCCGAACGAGGAACTGCGTTTGAAAATTCGAATCTTTGCTCTTGCTAAAGAGCTCGACATCGACAGTAAGCTGTTAATTGATCACTGTGCCAAGGCTGGAATCACGATCAAAAATTCCGCGTTGGCGAGTATTTCGCCGGAACAGCGGGATTTGGTTCTGGAAATCATTCGTTCGGCCAATCAGCCGGCTTCAGGTGCTCCGGTGGCTGCGGAATCCTCTCCGCCGGTGCCGAAAGACCAACTGCCGGAGTTGATTCACAAAGCACGTTCAATCCGCAATATGTCACCTGCCGTTGGCAAGTTGGCTCGGATCCAGAATGGTGATCTGGAAGTCCAGCCGAAAGAGCCTTCAGCGGTCATCCCGTCAGACTTGCCGGCGGACGATCCAGCCCAGCCGAATTTCAAAAAAACTGAAAAAATCGCTGAAATTAAGGCAGATCTACTGTCTGATCCTCAACCAGTGGAGTTGACAGCCGACGTCGGTTCCGAATTGGCGGGTCAGCAAAATTCAGATCCAGAAAATCCAGATCCAACAGTTGGGTCCTCCGTGATTGCCGCCGAGCCAGAGTCATCAAATCCGGCTCGCGGTCCACTCGCTCGGTCAGAGATACAGCCACCTGTTGGTCAGGCGCCACGTGCGATGCGATCAATGTCAATGACCGCTCGACCTTCCTCCGATTTTGGAGGAGCCAAGCCCGGGTTGCCCAAGAAGGCGAGGGCTTCCGCGCCGAATTTGGCCGCGATACCGGATTATAAGCGACCCGCCTCGAAAGTCCCGGTTCCCGCCGAAATGGCGCCTCAAAAACCTGTGATCCGTTTGAATTCGGACGGGCAACAAAAGACGGCGAGTCCTCTGCGCGCCCATCTGCCAAAGAAGGGTACGGATAACAAAAAACGCCCCGTCAACGATCAAGAAGAAGGCGCATCCCCGAAGTCGCGTCAGGCAGATCTCGGCAGAAATCTGGAAGAAAGCCGGTTGCTGCGAAGGACCAAAAAAACCTCGTCCAGATCCGAGGAAGAAGAAGAAGTTCGCCGTCGTACCAGTCACGTCCGCCCCAAACAACGGAAGCATGTCCGCCCTGAGTTGAAAACAACGGCGGAAGTTGATTTTCCGATGACCGTGCGTTCGCTTTCGGAGGCTATCGGCCGGCCCGCCAAATCGATCATTCAAATTCTCTTCGCGCGTGGCGATATGGTGACGATTAACTCGTCGCTCCCGGAAGATTTGGCGATTGAAATCTGCCTCGAACTGGGTGTCGATCTGAATATTCGACGCGAGAAAGACATTGAGCAGCACGTCGCCGAGGCCGCCGTTGGCGAAGACCGATCTGAAGACATGATGCTTCGCCCGCCGATCATCACGATTTTGGGGCATGTCGATCACGGTAAGACGACGCTTGTTGATAAGTTGCGTTCCGCCAATGTGGCGGCCTCTGAATATGGTGGCATCACCCAACATATTGCGGCTTACCAAATTCAGCATAACGGCCACCTCTTGACATTTGTCGATACCCCGGGGCATGCCGCGTTTGGTGAAATGCGCGCCCGCGGTGCCAACGTGACCGATATCGTTGTCTTGGTCGTTGCCGGCAACGACGGTGTCATGCCTCAAACAGTCGAATGCATTTCGCATGCAAAGGCTGCTGGAGTTCCGATCGTGGTGGCCATGAACAAAGTGGACTTGCCTGACCGGAATGAGCAACGCGTTCTCACCGATCTTTCAACGCACGGTGTTCTGGCTGCCGAATGGGGTGGCGACGTGGAGGTTGTGCGAACCTCGGGCATGACGGGACAGGGGCTTGCGGAATTACTCGATACGATTTTGCTGACCGCCGATCTGCACGAATTTAAGGCGAATCCCAACCGCCCAGCTTCAGGAAATTGTCTGGAAGCGTTTCGAGACGAGGGACGTGGTCCGCTGGCATGGATCATCGTAAGAACCGGGACTCTGCGCGTCGGCGATGCGGTCCTGTGCGGCGAGGCCTATGGACGTATTCGCGCCATGTACAATGAACGCGGCGAAGAAATTACCGAAGCTCCTCCCTCAATGCCCGTTAAGGTCGCCGGATTGGATATCGTTCCTAGTCCCGGTGATGCGTTTTTGGCGCTTAATGATTTAGATGCGGCGCGTGAGGCGGCGGAGCAACGTCGACAGAAGGGCCGGGCGGCATTGCTGTCAAACATGGGAGGCCGACGAACGCTGGAAGACATCCTGAATGCCGCCCGCGAGGGTGAAGTACAGGATTTGAAGGTGATTCTCAAAGGCGACACTCCTGGCTCGATCGAAGCGCTACGAGGTGAGCTAGCCAAGTTTGAGCACCCTGAGGTTCGTATCAAACTGCTGCACGACGGTGTCGGTGGCGTCAATGAAAGCGACGTGTATCTGGCGGCCGCATCGAATGCCGTTATTTTCGCATTCCATGTGATTGCTGAAGATCGAGCGCAGTTGTTGGCTCTGCAAGAGGGCGTCGAAATTCGTCGCTATAATATCATCTATGAGATCATGGATGAGATCAAACGCATTCTTGAGGGAATGTTGCGGCCGGAAAAGAGAGAAGTTGTGACTGGTCGTGCTATTGTGCTGCGAACTTTCAGCATTACGCGATTCGGTACAATTGCCGGTTGCCGAGTGTTAAATGGTGCCATTGAGCGTTCGCATCGTGTGAACTTGATTCGCGATCAAAAAATACTGCACACCTATGGCATCGCATCACTCAAGCGAGAGAAGGACGATGCGAAGGAAGTCCGTGAGGGTATGGAGTGTGGTATTCGCCTTGAAAATTACAACGACATCAAAGAAGGTGATTTGTTGGAAGCGTTTAAAATCGAAGAAGTCAAGCGGACTCTGTCCTCCGTTTGACGCATTCCGCGATCTTTCGTTTATGGATTGTCATTCCCGTGGGTCGGTTCCAATTAGGTCGAGTGCAACAAGAGTTCCCGAGTTTTTGGTCATTAAGTCGCCCCCAGCTAGGATGAACGGTTGTTATGAATTCACGTCGATCGGAAAGAGCTGCCGAAGCAATTCGAGAGACCGTCAGTACAACGGTGCTGTTCGGACTACGCGATCCGAGGATCAAAAACGTGACGGTCCTCGGTGCCGAGGTGTCGAATGATTTGCGGGTGGCGAAGGTCTTCGTGACAATCATGGGCGACGCTAAAGCTCAGTCTCTCGCCATGCACGGTCTCAACTCGGCGCGTGGATTCATCCAATCCAAGGTTGCGGATCGTCTCCAAACTAAATACACACCGGTGCTGAGTTTTGTGCTCGATCCGTCCGTCAAGAAAAGTATTGAAGTTTCACGGACATTGAAGGCCGTTCTTGCCGGTGGGGGAACGGTTGATACGGACTTCGATAGCGATATGGATAGCGATATGGATAGCGATATGGATACTCCGGCGGTGAATACGAATGAGGGGCCGGCAGTCGATTCTCACAATGATGGGGTGTTGCCGCTGGATGTGTCGCATCCCGACAATGCTGATAAATAATCGACTCTGCCCCCAGTGAGGACAAAGGACAAATATGGTTGCTGCATCGCGAGCAAAAACGTCGGATCGATCTGCGATTCTCAAAAAGCTGCTGCCGGCGATTAAGCAGAAATACGAATTACCGGTACCCAAACAGGACTGTCCGGTTCTCGAGACAATGCTGTACGCAATCTGTCTTGAAGACACGTCCGTTGAAATGGCGGAAACATTTTTTGAGAGACTGTATGGCAGCTTTCCCGATTTAAATGAAATTCGGGTCAGTTCGGTGCAGGAGATAGAGCAAGCCTTTGAAGGCCAACCCGGGGGGGAGTGGCGTGCATACCATGTCCGTAATGTGCTGCAGTTTGTGTTCGAAAAATCGTATGCGTTTGAGTTTGAAAGCCTGCGAAAAAAGACGCTCGAATTGGCAACAAAACAGCTAGCGAAAATCAATCATCTGACAACCTTCGTTCGCAACTACACCTTGCAATCTGTCATCGGAGCCCACCTGATTCCCCTCGATCCGGCGATGGGACGTTGTCTTGTCTGGTTAGGCTTGGTGCCTCCAAATCAAGATCTCGAGCAAATGGGTGAGACGTTGAAATCTGTGGTCCGCAAATCGGAGGTCCCACAATTTTGTCTGTCGATTCGGTGTCTGGCCACAGACGCTGCGGTGAATGGTGAGTTTGATTCAGCGAAGTTTCCGACGCCAGAGGAAGGGCACGATGGCGCGGCGGTGACCGATCGGTTAGATCGGTTGTACGCCTCTGGCGCCTCTCGGGCGCGAGCAGTCCGAGCCATACAGAAGGCCGCTGTTGCCAAAAAAGAAGCGGCGAAAACCGCCAAATCGAATGCGACTGTCAAGAAGACTTTGCCGGCTGCAAAGACCACTGCGCCACCGGCAAAGAAAGCCCCAAAGAAAAAAAAATGAGCGGACGTACGACAGCGGTTTCACCCCTCGCGAAGGAGCTGCTTTGATTGTCCGTGGGCAAATCCTGTCAGGGAAACGACATTTCATTCAAGGTGAAACGTCCACAAGACATAGTGAAACATCCATAAGACATAGCCGCGAGCAGGCAATGTCAAGCCCGTTGAACGTTTGATTTCCAGGAGAGATCGGATCATGAGCAGTGTCGCTTCACAACGGGATCTGCTTCGGGCGATGATGGCTGTATTGTTGTTCTGTTCAGCAGCATTCGCTGCCCAAAATTCGGCAGTAATCAAACGAATTGAAGAACCACGAAGGTCATCACCGCTGCAAGATCGCGGCTATTCCCTGCAAGAAACCGATGATCCAGCCTTTCTGTTCGTGCCCGCAAAACCGTTGACCGCTGCCGAAAAAAATCGGGACGATTCCTTAGCTTGGTTTATGGCCGGTCGACTGCTGGAGGCTCGAAATGAGCCGCGGATGGCGTTGAATGCTTACCGCAAGGCCATCGCGATTGAACCGCGGGCGATCGAAGTATATCGGCACCTCGTTCCCTTAGAATTTCGCCTTGACGAAGTGGAGTCTGCCGTTCAGACCGCAGTCAAGGCCGTGGAGATCGATCCACACGAGTATGAACTGTTGCAAATGTTGGCGGGTCAGGCGGCGATTCTGGGCAGGTTGCCAGATGCCATCCGGTATCTTGAGCAAGCCGCGAAGTCGCCGAGGGTCGTCAAGGAATCTCCAGAGAATGTCGTTCTCAATAAGAGTCTCGGGATGCTGTATTCGGTGACGGGTCAGGTTGAAAAGGCGGCCGACTGCTATGAGGTGATATTTGATGCCCTCACTCAGCCGGATAAGTATAAAATTGACTTGCGAGGTAAAGCGAAGTTGCTTGCAGACCCTCAAACGGGCTACGAAAAAATTGGCCAAGTGTTCCTTGATGCCAAACGAATTCAACGGGCTTCCGAAGCATTCGAGTTGGCGGCGAAGTCCGGAAAAGTCGGCCCAGGAAACCTGAACTACAACAGGTCACGTGTCCTGCTCCTGTCTGACAAACCGGAGGAAGCATTAGCGGAACTCCAAAAATATTTCGATTCCCAACGGCAATCCAAAGGCCGCGAGGCTTATCAACTTTTGGCCGATATTCTCGATAAAATGAACCAGGCAGATGAATTGATCCCCCGTTTAGAAACGCTCGCGGAAAAGGACCCACACTATATCCCTCTACAGTACTTCTTAGCCGATCGACTCGTCGCTGCCAATGAATTGGAAAAGGCAAAGTCCATTTACGAAACCGCATTGAGGAACGGCGGTGATGCGAGTGGCCTGATTGGTTTGGCACAGGTACTACGCAAACTCCATAGGCCGGATGAATTGCTTGATCTCCTCGGTCGTTCTCTGACAAAACTCGGCCCCGACGGACTGGCTCAACTGGAAGTCGAACTCAAGGTCTTGGGCCAGGATGCCGACCTCGTGGACTCGTTGATGGTCGCTGGCCGACTGCAGGCGACGTCTACACCCCCCAAAATCAACTTTGAAAAAAGTTATTTGTTAGGTGGAATTGCCAAGGCCTGTGAACGGACTGACGATGCCATCGAGTTCTATGGTTATGCAATTAAGCTGGGCAAGGACCGTGCCGTTGGACTGTATCGGGAATTGGGTGTTGTCCTCGAGCATGCCCGGCGATACTCCGAGGCGGTGGCTCTGTACACAGAGGCTCTCAATGAACCACGGTTGTTCGGAATCAAGGACGACTTATTTTCTTATCTTGCTCGAGCACAAGTCCTCGACGGTGATGCGAACGGGGCCATTGAGTCGATCGGTGAGGCACTAAAACTCAAGCCGGACAACGTCTCTCATCAGTACGAAGAAGCGTGGATTTATAGCCATTCGAGGCAGTGGGACATTGCCATCGCTCGTTTCGAGAAGTTGATTTCGGCCAATGTCGAAAACAAGCAGGCCCAGCGTCTGTTTCTCTTCAGTCTGTCGAACATTTACGTTCAAAAAGGAGAATTCCGGAAGGGCGAGGAGATCTTGGAAAAGGTCTTTGAGTCCGATCCTCAGGACATACAACTCAATAACGACTTGGGATACATGTGGGCTGATCAAGGGAAGAACCTCGATAAAGCCGAGCAAATGATTCGAAAAGCTGTTGTCAGTGAGCCGGAAAACGGCGCTTATCTGGACAGCCTTGGTTGGGTTCTGTTCAAGCGGGGTAAGTATCAGGAGGCCCTTGGACCATTAGAACAGGCGGTCAAGAAAAATACGGGTGGCGACGCCACTCTGTGGGATCACCTGGCCGATGTGCAATTCCAGTTGATGCAATTGGACAAGGCATTCGAATCATGGCAGAGGGCGTTGAAATCGGCGGAAGCTGACAAATTTTCCGATCCTCAATTGATTGAGCGGCTGAAGGATAAGCTCAAGCAGCATGCTCCAGATCAGAATCCGCCCAAGCCTGCGCAAGCAGGATCGCCCTAGGTGGGAGCGAGACGATGCGTCATCGATTGTGGCGTCTCAAATGTGATCCTCGCGACAATTTTCGGTTGATCGGGTGGGAAACAGTTGTCGATCTTCCGGAGGTGCTTCGTGGAAACTACTGCTGTGGGATAAATTAGAACTTCGTATTTGCTTTCGAATAAGGGTTTGATTTTCGTCATGGCTGGACATTCGCACTGGGCCAACATCGCCTTTAAAAAAGGGTTGGTCGACAAGAAACGTGGCAAACTTTTTGGTAAGCTCGCGCGCTATATCATCGTCGCTGCACGATGCGGGGGTGGTGATCCGGCTGCGAATCTTGCCTTGAGATATGCGATTGAACGGGCAAAAAAGGCTTCTATGCCCGGCGATACCATTGATCGGGCGGTAAAAAAAGGAACGGGTGAACTCGAAACGGAGACCTACGATGAAGTTCTCTACGAAGGCTATGGCACGAATGGTGTCGCTGTTCTGTGCGAAATTTTGACGGAAAATCGTAATCGAACCGCCGGTGAAGTCAGGAAAATATTTGAAGTCAACGGTGGGCGTTTGGGAATTACCGGCTGCGTGGCTTGGATGTTTGAACGCAAGGGAGTCTTTGTCATCTCACCGACACACATTGCGGAAGATCGTCTGTTCGAACTTGCACTGGAAGCTGGGGCTGCGGATGTGATGCAGGTCGGCGAGAACTTTGAGGTGATCTGTGACGTTGACGCCTTCCAATCGGTGATCGCCGCATTGGAAACAGCGAATGTCCCCACCGAGTCCTCGGAACTCTGTCGTGTTGCAGCAAATGCAATCTGTCTGGATGTCGCTGCGGCAAAATCCGTCTTGAAATTGATGGAGTCATTGGAAGATCACGACGATATTCAAAAAGTCTATTCAAACGTCAGTATTTCTGACGAGGTCATGTCTCAAATCGTTGCAGAGAATTGAGTCTGTCAATTTTGGAGAACGATTGAGTACCCGCCGATCGAAACGGAAAGAATTGCCGTTGAATGGCTCCTCGCCAAAGTCGTGTGCGATTTGCTTCAGCGGAATCCGGATGAGACGACGGGCGGTGTTGGTGTCGGTAGCAAGCATGGCAACACAATGGCACGTCAGAAAGTCATCGAGGGCGAAGGATCATCCGGCGGCAACAAGCCACCTCCGGCGGGTCGCTTGTCCCCTCATTTTAATCCCGATGACGAACGATTTGACGACGAGCTGAGGCCTCAGAAATTGAGTGAGGTCGTTGGTCAACGGAAGGTTGTTGACAGGCTGAAGATTGTTCTGGATGCCACGCTCAAACGCAAGGAGCCCTTGTCGCATATTCTATTTGACGGTCCTCCGGGCCTCGGAAAAACGACATTGGCGATGACTCTCGCCAAGGAAATGGGAACGGAGTGTCAGATCACATCGGGTCCGGCACTGATGGCGCCCAAAGACCTGCTGTCTTATCTGACAAATGCGAGCTACGGCTCAGTCCTGTTTATTGACGAGATTCACCGGCTTCCCCCTGCCGTCGAAGAGTTCATTTATCCGGTGATGGAGGACTTTCGTGTCGATATCGTTTTGGGTGAAGGGATGAATGCTCGTACAATCAATATGAAACTCAAGCCGTTTACAGTCATTGGGGCGACGACACGAAGTGGGATGTTGACCGCACCACTGAGAGATCGGTTTGTTCATCGCGAACACCTCGACTTTTACGACGTGATGGAACTGACGGAAATCGTTCAACGGAACGCAAAGAAATTGCGAACGGAAATCAATGAGGATGCGGCCGTGTTAATTGCTGACCGCAGCCGCGGGACACCGCGTAAGGCTAATAATCTCTTGCGCTGGACACGTGACTTTGCAACAGTCCGAGAACCGAGCGGAAACATCACCAAGCCGATCAGTGAACGAGCGTTGGCGATGCTGGAGGTCGATGCCGTCGGCTTGGAATCTCAGGACCGGCGTTACCTTTCAACTTTAGTGTCGGTGTTCAGTGGTGGACCTGCCGGGCTTTCAGCCATCGGTCACACCATGAATGTTCCCCCGGACACGCTTGAAGATGAAGTCGAACCGTTTTTGCTGCGTCTCGGATTCATTCAGCGCACGCCGCGAGGTCGCACGATCACAATTGCAGGTCTTCATCATCTCGGACTCCAGGCACCCGATCAACGAACGGACTCAACAGCGCAGGGGGAGTTGTTTTAAGCGTCGAGCGTTTTCTGGGAGTTTGCTTCGTCCTTTGGCAATTCTTGCAATGCTTTCCCCCAGCGGGATTCAAAGTTCGGCGGTTCCGTTGAATTTGGTTCGGCCGGTGTTCGCTTGGTATCGACGATGCTTACCTGGGCCGCAGTCCGTAGTCAGATGCGATCTTCGTCAGACAGGGGCTTCACGCAGTGGACGATGATGCCGCGGAAACGATCGAGTCTGCCACCCCGCGTTACGGATCACCAGATCGGCTGCCAGTAGGCCGCCACATTTTTGTCGCAGATCGCCGGAGAGAACGCGTGTCATACAACGAGGGGCTTGCCCGGCGAAAACATGGTCCAGCGTTATTCGGCTAGAGCCTACAACGGAGGCCGTAAGCCGAAGCCGTTTTGTTTTGCGGCACGGATTCCCCGCTAGGCGAGCCCGCAGTAACCCTTCACACTAGTGTCTCTGATCCGTGTGAATGTCAGTCCCGCGCCGACCAAGGCTGCCAGTCCGATCCGAGCAAAATTGGCGAAGGCGCCCAGAGCCGATCCAATGGCAATCAGCATTCCGGCCGCCATCCAAACGCGTCACCCCAAAGGGAGGGTCTTTGGACCACGAACGCCCGCCCCTTTCGGTATTGACGACGTTCAAAAAGTCCTCCGTCTCGCAGATCAGTTGACTGTGGCTTCCTGACCGACCGACGCCATGTAACGCGTTGGACGAGCCGACATCACGGCCGTTGGATTGTGTTGATCTGACGGGACGATCTGAGCGATTTCGAGGCGGATATCCCGAAATTTGCGGGCGTGCGGACGTCGAGTTTGTCGATCTTTCGGACTTCCTTACGGACGTATGGCCAGCTCTTGTGGCTTGATGACGACAATGACCGGAGTTTTTTCCAGTGGTCCGCGGGATACGGAGTCAGTGAAGACTTGTCGAAGCACGAACGAGCTGCCTTAGGGCCTGATGTCCGACGGGCGGTTTGATTTGCCAGGGAATGATCGCTGAGCGTTGAGCGTGCTTGGTGATCACCTCCCGGAGGAACGTTACTTCGTGACTCTGCCGCCCGCAAAGCACGGGGTCGGTGACGTTCAGCGGCAACAGACTCTGGTTGATCACCCAGGCATACGGTTCGATTTCAGCGCGGCGCAGATCGTGTTGCAACTGAGCCGCTTCGTGTATGGGAGTCGCTTCGGGAAGGGTGACAATCAGCACACGCGAAAAGTGGGGATCACGCAAGCGAGGCAGAAGTTGTGCGACGGATTCTGGCAGATCGCTCGTCTGGCGCAACACTTCGCGGTGATAGGCCAACGTGGCATCAAGTAGTAAAATGCTATGTCCAGTGGGTGCGGTGTCCAGAACAACGAACCCATTGGTGCCTTCCCCCACTGTTTCTGCGAATGCTCGAAAGACGGCGATCTCTGTCGTGCAGGGCGATCGTAAATCTTCGGCCAGCAATTCCTGCCCCTCAAGATCAAGTCCGACGCCGGCGGACCGCATCACGTCCTCCGAGTACTTCTTCGCTTCGACAGCGGGATCGATTCGACGGACAGAAAGGTTCGGCAACGCGTCGCCGGCGATCGTAGCGGCGAGGTGCGCGGCGGGATCGGTTGTGGAAAGAAGGACGTGAAAGCCGCATTCAGCGAGACCCACTGCCACGGCAGCCGCGACGGTCGTCTTGCCGACCCCGCCTTTGCCCATCGCGAGAATTACACCGTGACCAGGAGCGGCTAGGCCATCGATCAACGCCTCGAGCGTCGATGGCATCGTGAAGTCCAACGTTGGTGGAACGCTCGTGCCAGCGACCGTTGAGGTATGGGTTCCGAAGGCACGCAGTGCGGTAATGCCCAGCACACCGTCGGTGGTGAGTGGAAACATGCTACGTGGAAGATCTCGTAACGCTTCAGGCATCGCTGACACAGCCGCTTCGCCTCGCTGCTGCATTGCGACGGCAAGGCGATCCGACCGGTCACCGGCCTGGAACACGCCATTCACAACGAGCCGTTGATTCTGTACTCCGAGAGCCGCAAGCTCGCTGCTGGTGCGCGCCGCTTCTCGTAACGCCGTCATCTCCGGGCGAGTGACCAGTACGAGCGTTGTGATCGAAGCATCACTCAACGCTGAAACAGTGTCCTGATAGAGCTTCTGCTGCGTCTGCAAGCCCGCCAATGGTCCGAGGCACGATGTGCCTGTGGTGTTTTTCTCGATGAACCCAGACCACGCCGACGGAAGTGTCAACAGTCGCAGCGTATGCCCTGTCGGCGCGGTGTCGAAGATCACATGGTCGAATGCCAAAGTCGCACTTGCATCACCAAGGAGCCGTGCGAACTCGTCGAACGCAGCGATCTCCAGCGTACAAGAACCGGAGAATTGTTCCTCCATACTCGCAATCGCCGTAGCCGGTAGCTGTGATCGGTACGGACCGACCATCCGTTCTCGGTATTCGGCAGCCATTTTCTGCGGGTCGAGATTCATCGCCGAGAGTCCCGGCATGGAGGGAACCGGAGTGGGATGATGTTCCGGCATCGAGCCTAGGACATCATCCAAATTCGAGGCAGGGTCTGTGGAAACGAGCAGAACTTTCTTTCCGGCATCGACCAGAAAAATCGCAGCCACGCTCGCCAAGGTGGTTTTGCCTACGCCCCCTTTGCCGGTGAAGAACAGGTTGCGAGTGGGGGAGTCGAGGAATTTCATGGAAATGTCTTAGACGTTTGTGAAGAATGGCATGGCGTGTTGTTGCTCAACCGCAGTCGCCGAACGAACGGCAACACGCACCCCCTTCGCTGACGACCGGCAGTAGCGGGGGGGCGGTTCCTAGTCCGATCCACGTCATCAGTACGTCACGCGACGGATATTCACGCTGACTCATGATCTGACCATTGACCGCGATCAGCGGCAGGCAGTCTGTCCCGTGTGTCGCTAAGAGTTGTTTAACGGCTGAGTTCTGTACGAACGCGGCTGGCTGCTGTGCGAGATTGGATCGCTCGACCTGATGTCCCTGTGCTTTCAGCCAAGCAAGGTCGGCCGCAAATCGCGGCAACACCGGATCGACCTGCGGTCCGCAGACACCTGTCGAACAGCACATCGGCTTGTCGTAAACCTGAATCGTCTTCATCGTCTTTATCCTTATATGATTAGAGGCAGTGTGACATTCGTGAAAGGCTGGTGTTCAGGAATACCGTCGCGAGCGTCTTGATCGGACATCAAATGCTGTGAGGATCAGGAACATTGAAGGCCATCCAACGCCACTCGGAGTTGCTGCACGAATCCGATCAGCAGTTTGATCATACCACCATCGCGTTGTCGGCACCGCATCGGTCATTTCGCGTTCGGAATGTCCCTTCATCGTCTCATGGGACAATGGAAGATTGTGATTGAAAAGATGATTTTCTGTCAGCAATCGACAATGATTCAACGTCGATTAGGGGTCGCCTTTTTAGGAGTGTCCGCATCCTCTTCATCCGTATCCTCTGTCCGCTCGATATTTGATATGGGTCAGTCATGTCGACACTATTCAGACAAGCGGTTCCGGAAGGAGTCCAGCGACGGGCGTTGTCACAGTAAGTGTGTCAGGAACGGCGAATTGTAGTCCCCCCCTGTTCGGAGGACTGGCGTGACTCGGGAACTTTGTCATTCATGGCTAACGCAACTCGGATCCTGTGTGGCCGGATAGGATCATGAGAACCGATCTGAAAACAGCGATCCTCGGACGCGCTAAGACACACGTGGTCCGGATGTCGATCGCAGACGAATGAGACCCTCCAGAAGCGAATCTGATTCAGTGACGGGACATCACGGAATCAGATGATCGACGTTCTGAAGGATTTGAAAACCATTTCTATGTCACGATCGTTACCAGTTTTTGACGTGGATCGCTTCAGGATTGTTGTCGAATCTGAAGACAATCGATTTTGACGGGCCCAGCTGATTGGCGATGATGATGTTGATCGATCGCAAGATCCAACCTCCAAGAAATGCTCGATTCCGGCAAGACGATTCCCAACGAGACAAGAAGTCGCTCTTGTGGCTCGCATCCGAGTCGCAGAGGGTTTCAAAACGGAGTCCTTGGCAATCCCTCGGGGTTCACGCTGACGGTCGAATACGCCGACTCGGGTCACTTGGCTGAGGCTTCGGCGCTTGAAGCGGAATCGCACAACGATGAAGCAACCCATCCAGTCTAGGCCTGATACCGGTAGCTTCGTCTATCGAGCCACCCGATTTGCCGAGTCAGTGACACTAAGCCCGCAGTCCGACTCTTGGAAACGCAGATTTCGGCTGGTCATGTTTCGCCGCCGTCGATCCGAATATATCAGCACAGTCTCTAGTGTCGCCTTCCCTGTTGGTCGATGAGATCCCTTTGACGGCAGAACACCTTTGGGTGTTGCTTTATGGCGGATGATCCCCTGATGCCTGCAACGCAAGCTGGAACATAGAGAAACCGATGAAAACAACGGCCCCTGAAATCACCCAAGTATTCTGTTTGCCCGGTGTTGACTGGCGGCAATTGACCATGCTTATGCGAAACCATATGATTTCACGTGTGAGGATATGAGGATAACGCATTCTGGATGTCCTCTGATTTCATTCCGCTGGAATTCCCGCCATGCTCACACTTCTTGGTCGACAGCACGTTGTCGGTTGCGATGGTTTATCGCGACGCAGTTTTCTGCGTGTCGGTGCGTTGGGGGCCGGTTCTTGGGCATTGTCGCTGGCGGACCTCTATCGCATCGAAGCCAACGAAAAAAGGAGCGTCTCAGAAAATCCGTCGCAGGGTAGACAGAAGTCGGTGATTAACATCTTTCTCGGCGGCGGCCCGCCGCACCAAGACATGTGGGAGATCAAGACCGAGGCTCCAAGAGAGATCCGTGGTGAGTTCAATCCGATTGATACGAACATACCGGGTATCCAAATTGGGGAGGTATTTCCACGAGTTGCAGCGATGATGGACAAGATCGCTTTGATTCGGTCGGTAGTCGGTGCAACCGATCGACACGATGGATTTCAATGCATGACCGGTTGGCTGCCCCCCGATCTGCAATCCATGGGCGGTCGACCGAGTCTCGGATCGGTTGTGGCAAAATTGCAGGGCCCGACTGATCCGGCGGTTCCACCCTTCGTTGGGCTGGCGGATAAGACAAAAGAGATTCGGTGGTCAGACTCTGGAAAGCCAGGTTTCTTGGGGACTCCGTTTTCGCCGTTCAAGCCCGATGGTCAGGGGATGTCGAATATGAAACTGACCGATCTTTCGCTCGACAGGCTTCGTGATCGCCGGGAACTTTTGGTTTCAATGGACAACCTGCGACGCGAAGTCGATTCTTCCGGCATGATGCGTGGAATGGACGAATTTGGTCGCCGAGCACTCGACGTGCTCACTTCCAGCAAGTTACTCGACGCCTTAGATTTGTCGAAAGAGGACCCGAAAATCCTCGAACGCTATGGGAACGGCAAGCCGTATCATTATCAGTACGACGGTGCACCGACCGTGAATGAGCATCTGCTTATCGCGCGACGGTTGGTCGAGGTCGGTGTTCGTGTGGTCACGCTGAGTTTCGGTCGTTGGGACAGTCACATCAAGAATTTTGATCTGGTTCGTGACCACGGTGGAAAACTCGACCAGTCTCTGAGCGCTCTGATTGAAGATCTGAGCGTTCGTGGAATGTTGGACGATGTGACGGTGATCGTGTGGGGCGAATTCGGTCGTACGCCGCGGGTCAACAACAACGCTGGCCGGGATCACTGGCCCGCTGTCAGTTGTGCGTTGCTGGCGGGAGGTGGAATGGCTTTAGGGCAAGTGATTGGCGCCACAAATCGCCTCGGTGAATATGCTCAGACCCGTCCGGTCCACTTTCAAGAGATCTTCGCGACATTGTACCGCAATCTCGGCATAAACCCTGAAACAACGACACTCGTCGATCCCTCTGGCCGACCACAGTACTTGACGCAAATGGCACCGATTCGGGAACTTCTGTAGCGGCAGAGGACTGCCCGTTTCGGCATTGTCAGTGCTGTACCCGATCGGGTGAACTTTCCAATCCCGTAGTCTACGCTCGTCTTGACAGGAGTTCGCACGGTGCCGCTCATTCCAAGACAGGCACGTCACGGCTGTCGACCCGCGAAAAAGAATGGCCTCTGATGAATCTTGAGCCAACGGGCGTCGGGTGCTCACACCTTCAGACACAGATTCATTAAGGGTCAAGAAATACGCCGGCCACGTTTCCGGGATCAATGATGGGTCTCTGACCCGAGACGTTCATTCAGATGCTGGTACGAGCAATTGGGGATTTCATGAGTCGGCAGGAATAGTCGCGGGCTAGGGGTTCCGCCTGTGGTATGTCCGATTCGACGGTCCTTATCCATGATCCGCAGTCATTTCTGCGACCTCGGAGCGGTTATCAAGTAGATTGCTTCCCGATTTCGTTCCGCAATCTGCGGAATCGGGGTTGGGTTGAGACGCCATGGCATCCGTCTTGAGACATGCGAGACCGATGCTTTTTCGAGAAACGTCCGCTGATGCCCGTTGTGACATGGACGGTGCCCAATTAAGTCATCGACCCATGATCAGCGATGTCCGTTCCGAGGTGCATCGAGACGGCGATAATTTGGCGATCAATTTAAGGATTGACGGAGGACACAAAAACGACGGTTGGTCGTCATCGTTGCCCGCTTCGTTTTTGGAGTCAATACTTCCGAGGAAGTCGGTTGAACAGATTCTGAAGAACGGTTCGACGCGGGCCAAGGACAGGGTTATTTGTGATAGCCCAGCCCAACAATGATGTCATAAAATTCTTCGTGTGTGATGAATCGACGCCGGTGACTCAGCTTGTATTGATCGACGGCTGCGGAGAGTTCTGCGATTTCCGGACGAGTCGGATGGACCGAAGCGCTGAATTGGCGGCGTTCTGGGCCCACGGCAGGGCTCCGTTCGGATACGGAACGACGATCGACGAAATGAGCATAATTCTGTTGTTCGAGCGAAGTTTTCATTACGATTCCTCCAGATTGGTTGAGACCCCGTTAAAAACCTAGGTCACGAGTCAGCATTAGGCAAGCACTTTTTCTGTCAGTGACATCCGTATTTTTAGTCCGTTGTTGGGCAGATTTCTTCACACGGCAAATGAGTAACGAATCAAAATGCCAACAAAAATCGCTATTCTCGGTGGTGGTGCGATGGCGACCGCTTGCTCGATTCTCTTGGCTGAACAGTCGGGTCAACAGGTGACCATTTGGGCTCGGACGCCGGAGTTTGCTGATGAAATGCAGCAAGAACGCGAGAATAGGCGACTGCTTCCGGGGGTCCATCTTCCGGAAAATATCCACGTCACATCCGACCTTGAACGGGCTGTTGTCGATGCCGACTACCTCGTTGCTTCAATTCCGACTCAATTCCTTCGGGCAAGCTTGCATGACGTCCGCAGGCGTCTGTGTCGTCAGTTGCCGGTGATCAGTGTCATCAAAGGGATCGAAAACGAAACGTTTCAGCGTCCCAGTGAGATTATTGGCGAAGTTCTGGGTGGAAACGCGGTGGTCGCGCTCAGTGGTCCCAGCCACGCCGAAGAAATAGGCCGCCGGCTTCCAGCAACTGTTGTTGCTGCCAGCAATGATCTTGGTCTCGCCCGCCAAGTTCAGAAGATGTTCAACACAGAGCGTTTTCGGGTTTACACGAATCTGGATGTGGTTGGAGTCGAATTGGCGGGTGCCTTGAAGAACGTCATTGCCATTGCTGCCGGGATCTCCGACGGATTGGGATACGGCGACAATGCCAAGTCGGCGTTGATGACGCGAGGGCTAGTGGAAATGAGTCGATTTGGACTCCGGTTTGCCGCACAAGCCCCAACGTTTACAGGACTCGCTGGAATGGGCGATCTGATCACAACCTGCACCAGTCGGTACGGTCGCAACAGAAGTGTTGGCGAAAGACTCGGTAAGGGAGAGTCCATCGGCCAGATTTTGAAGAGTATGACGTCAGTCGCTGAAGGCGTGACCACTGCCAAGAGCGTATTTGAGATGGCTGAACAGGAAGGAATCGAGATGCCAATCATCGCGGAAGTCTATCGAGTTCTTTACAAGGCCAAGTCGCCGGTTGAGGCAACCAATTCGCTCATGTTGCGGCCCTTGCGATCTGAATAACTTGTCCCCTCTAAATTGTCGGCCTTCTTCCATTGTGATTGCTTGAGCGAGCATTGAACTGCCTTGAATCTCGATCTGACCAGACGGCTTGTTTGCAGGCAGTCATTCCACCTCCCGGCCCCTCGTCTGACACAGAGTCGGCCGCCGAGTTTCACGGATCGGCTCGCCAGAGGGACGGGCCCCGTTGAGATTTGCCCACTGAATCATCGGAGTGAATGCAAGTTCGAATGTGTCAAGCTGTTCTGCCAACGAAAAGTCATCTTAGCGTTGGGGAAAACGGAGATCCGTCACGTCGCCGTGATACATTTTAATAAAATATTCGGACACGGATCGTTCGTCGATCTGAAACCCGGTCGTGGATGAGCCGAAAAGACAGATCCATTATTGGCTGGAGTTGCTGTTCAGAGACAGAATTGTCTGGCCGGTGCAACTCAGTTCCCCAACAAGAGGCCGTGGGCCTGGAAGCCGTTGGGACTGGGCAAGAATGGATGCGCCGTACTACTCGGGTGCCGTCTTGACCGCCTGAAAATTTGTTCCAACCAAGGCCACCCTGTGTTCACGGGTTGGCCTCGATCGACCTGGCATTGCGCAATTTGTCACAACAAGACACGCGTTGGCGTGTCGATAGGGCACTTTTCAAATGAGTGAGGTACACCCCTTTGTGTGCGAGCCATGATGGATTTGGATTCACCTCGGTCTCGAGGCAATCGATAATGACCTCAGCGACTCGGTTTCCAAAGAGTTGGCGGATGTCGGACAACCGAGCTCGAGCACTGGTGTAATCGCTGCGTGATCGTCCCGCTACGGTAGGTGGATAGAAGCGATAGGTTAAGTGGTCGATTTCTTGCAGGAATTGCTCGCGATGAGCAATCACGGCAGATACCAATCCGCGTGCGAAACAACGGAACCGAATCAAATCTGGTCATCGAACTGGGGGAGTCGATTGTAATGATAGGATTGGTGGCGATGATTCCTGCTGTAGCAAAATGGAGCGACTGAAGTGTTTTGCGGTAGCGATTACGGACATGCAAACGTTCTTCACAAGATTTCTTAGGTTTTTTAATAGTATTTTCATAAGTTTGATATGGCCCCAGAAGTGCTAGAGATGGCAAGTTACCTTCAGGTTCGCCGGTAGCAGGTGCGGTGAACGTCTGATGGGCATGGAGGTTTTTCCCCCCGACTTTCGGGGGTAGAGGTTGTGTTATATTTCCCATGCGCAGAGAGGGCTGCATTCTCTCCGGCAAATTTATTTTCACTCCCCTGAGCGCATGGAGCACCCGCAGGAATCGCCTCTCCTGCGGGTGAATTTATTGAGGGTTCTATTTTTTAAGTAGTTTCTGCTTTTGGGGAAGGCTCACTCGTTGTTGTACTCCCCGCGACAATCGGTTGGCTAATTTGGTTTGACCGATCGATTGCAGTGGTTACCTGTTTTGAGACTTGCAAGACAGGCTGGCCGGCGTGATGGATCGGGATGTTCAGTAACAATAACCACCAACGACGGGCCCTCACCCGTCCGTGATCATCGTCACGAAAGCGACGTGGTCGATTGGTTGCAAAATTCACGGGAGTCGTTTAGCCTCTAAAATGACCCGCCTGAAGTCGTTCACGCGGGTTGACGAGTCGTCTTCACTCAGAGCGGATGATCAGGAAAAATCGGTGATTTTGAAGATGTCGGTCCGTGCCTTGCGACAGTCTGCCGGCACGCTGCACAGGACGATTGCTTCTGCTCAAAAAATTGAGCGTTGATTTATAGTTCCATCGGAATTTATTCCCGTCTTGATGTTGGTTGTCCCCCTTCGCTGACGTTAGCCGATTTGGTATTTAACGCACTCTCGGAGGATCGAGAGTCTTGCTCGGCTGTTCTAGTTTGAGGATTCTTGTGTCGTATCTCTTCACTACGCCTGATGAGCAGCAGCAGATGCTGGAGCGAATCGGTGTCGATTCAATTGAATCCCTGCTCAAGCAGATCCCACAGGAATTGCAACTTCATCGGGAACTTCGGTTTCCTCCAGCATTGACAGAGATCGAACTCGACCAACATTTGCGAAGGCGGGCGTCTCAGAATATCGGAGCGTCATCGCGGATCTGTTTTATGGGAGGTGGGGCTTACGACCATTTTATTCCAAGCGTGGTCGATGAAGTCACAGGTCGCGGCGAATTTTACACGGCTTATACTCCGTATCAGGCCGAAGCGAGCCAAGGAACGCTCCAGGCCTTCTTCGAATTTCAGTCGTTGATGACCGAGCTGTCTGGACTCGATGTTGCCAATGCGAGTCTTTATGATGGGGGAAGCGGTGTCGCCGAGGCGGTGCTGATGGCGATTCGTTGTACCGGACGGACGGGACGTGTCGTGATTGCCGGGTCAGTCAATCCAGAAATTTCCCAAAGTGTTGTGACCTATCTCACCGATCAGCCGACGGAGGTTCTCGTTCTGCCGACACGAAGCGGATTTGTCGGCCTGTCCGCATTAGAGTCATTCATTGACGAACAAACAGCGTGCGTTGTCATCCAACATCCGAACTTTTTCGGTGGCTTGGAAGCCGTTGAACAAATAGCTCAGGTGGTTCATGAACGCGGGGCGTTACTCGTCATGTCGTTCGACCCGATCTCAGTCGGTTTGTTGAAACGCCCGGGCGATCTCGGAGCGGACATTGCCGTCGCGGAAGGGCAGTCGCTCGGAATCCCTCTTCAATTTGGTGGACCGTATTTGGGGATTCTCGCCTGCCGTCAAGACCTGTTCCGCAAAATGCCGGGGCGTTTGATCGGCCAAACGGTTGACCGCCATGGGCACCGCTGCTTCTTTCTGAATCTGCAGGCTCGTGAGCAGCACATTCGTCGAGCGGGAGCGATGAGTAATATTTGTACAAACCAAGGGCTACTAGCCCTGCGTGCCACAGTTTATCTGTCTCTTCTCGGCCCAGAGGGATTGAAGCAGGTTGCAGAGCTGAGCTGTCGTAAGGCACATTATGCGGCCGACAGGTTGAGGCAGATTGAAGGTTGTGAAATAGTATTCAACGGCCCGTTTTTTAAAGAATTTGTGCTGCATTATCGCGATGGAGCCGATGCCGCGATCCGCAGGGCGGCGGCGGCGGGATTCGATATCGGGCCGAAATTGGGACGCTTTTCCAACCTCAATTGGCTCTCTCGGGAGATCCAAGAACAATGCCTCATTGTCGCCGTTACGGAGTGCCGGACAAAGAATGAAATTGACGATTTGGTTGCGGTACTATCATAGTTAACAATACTCCCATAGTTAACAATACTCCGAATCGACAGCCAAGATCATGCCGCGAGTCTCCGGAGGAGTCGCATTGCAAACAGGCAGCCGTTTTGGGGAGTGATTTTTAAAGATCTGATTCATCCTTCGGAGAGAATGCCCTAGACAGTTGGCATTTACCCTCTAAGGCGCAAGAGAAAAAACGAATCCTGATGCGAAACAGACAAGCCACGCAACTATTGTCAGAACTCTCTCATGCCGGACGACGGGGAGCCGAATTGCCGTCATCCGACGTGCCGGATTGGCCGATTGATGTTCTGATCCCACGAGAGGCGATAGCAGACGCACCGCTGAAGTTACCTGAATTGGCAGAACCCGATGTGGTTCGGCACTTTGTCAATCTATCGACGCTCAACATGTCGGTTGACACACATTTCTATCCGCTAGGAAGCTGTACGATGAAGTACAATCCGAAGCGGCATGAGCGACTGTCTCGGCTGCCTGGCATTGTTGATGTCCATCCTCATCAGACGGCAAACAACATACAGGGGCTGCTTGAAATCTTGTATGACATGCAGGAGATGCTTGCCGAGATCTCTGGTCTGCCTTGTGTCTCCCTGCAGCCGGCAGCCGGCGCGCACGGTGAATTGACGGCACTGTTCGTGGCGTCGGCGTATTTCCGCGATCAGGGGCAAAAACGGACGAAGGTACTCTTTCCCGCGAGTGCTCACGGGACAAATCCAGCGAGCGCAGCAATGGCAGGATTTGACTGCATCGAGTTGAAGGGCGCGAGCAATGGATTTGTCGACCTCGAAGAAGTGAAGCGGCACGTCGATGATCAGACCGCCGTCTTCATGGTTACCAATCCGAATACTCTCGGATTGTTCGAACGGGAGATTCTGGCGATCTCCCGGACAATTCATGATGCGGGCGGGTTGGTGTATATCGACGGTGCGAACATGAACGCTATCATGGGAATTACTAGGCCCGGCGACTTTGGTGGCGATATGATGCATTACAACGTGCACAAGACATTTACCGGCCCTCATGGTGCGGGCGGCCCAGGATCGGGGCCGATTTGTGTGCGGGAATTTCTCGGCGACTACCTCCCTGCCCCGGTCATCCGGAGGCACGAAACGGATTCCGGCGGAAAATCCTTCGAACTAAGTTCCCCTTCAAAAACTATTGGCCGAGTGCGTTCGTTCTTCGGCAATGTGGGGATTCTGATCCGAGGCTACTGTTATCTCAGAACACTCGGATCCGTGGGTGTGCGTTTGGCGGCAGAACATGCGATCCTGAACGCGAATTATCTCAAGGCAATTCTGGCCGATGTTTTGCCGTCAGCGCATGGAGAACAGTGTCTTCACGAGTTTGTTGCGTCGGCGGAGGGTCTTGTGAAAAGGCATGGCATCACGGCGATGGACATTGCTAAGCGGTTGCTCGACTTCGGCTTCCATCCTCCGACCGTCTATTTTCCGCTCGTGGTCCCTCAATCAATGATGTTTGAACCGACAGAGACCGAGTCCAAGGCGACGCTGGACGCCTTTTCTGATGCCATTCATAAAATCGTGACAGAGAATGCGGATCTGTTACACAATGCCCCCTATTCCACTCCCGTCAGTCGTCCTGAAGAAGTGAATGCGACTCGAAAGCCAATTCTTAAGTGGACGGCTTGTCATCAGGAGTAAATGAGGGCTTGGGTCGTTGCAAAGTCGCAGCGTCTCTTTCCGGTTCAGAAATTCATTCGCGGCGGAATGAGGCTTGGGCCTCTATTGTCCTAGGGCTGTTGATGCCACTCCTGCCAAAATTGCGAGTCATTGTGGATCGGGAGCCGCAGTCAGGGGCTTGGAATATGGCCGTCGATGAGGTGCTGCTCCAGTCGGCTATTTTCGGGGAGATTGCTTCGCTACGCATCTACCGCTGGCATGAGCCAACAGCCTCGCTCGGTTATTTTCAGCGTGAGTTAGATTTTCGCACGCAGGATCGTTTTGTTGGATTGCCTGCCGTCCGACGGCTTACCGGCGGGGGAACCCTTATCCACGACCACGAATTGACATACAGTCTCGCACTTCCCGGATCGCAACAGCTATTCGGACGCCCGATTGAACTTTATGGCATTGTTCACTCGGGATTTATTGCCACGCTCTTGCGGTATGGAGTCGAAATTCGAACGCGAGGAACTTCCAATCGTTTGGAACAAGAACCGTTTCTTTGTTTCTTAAGAGAGGATGAAAATGACCTGTTACTGAATCGCCACAAGATTCTGGGCAGCGCACAACGTCGCCGACGCGGGGCGATTCTTCAGCATGGTGGGCTTATCCTGCATCGATCGAGCATCGCTCCAGAGATCCTAGGAATTTTCGATCTGTGCTCGTCTCTGTTGGCCAGTAATTGGCCAATTTTTGTCAGGGACCTGGCCGCCGAGTTGGTTTCAAGGATTGCCGAGTCTTCCGAATTCAGCGATCTGTCGTGTGACGAGAAGAGACTGGCGCAACAACTGCAGGAGAATTCGTATTCTAAATTGAATCTGTGTCAAGATTCATCAAATTGTGATTCGGAATAATTTTTTTGCTGTTGATAAACACGTGGTGACAGGCAATCGAGACTTAAGGTGCCAACGGCTGTTTAAAAATTTGTTAAGAAGTACTTTGTGGATTGCAAATGTAAATTTGATTTCGTAAGTTGACAGCCCAATTCTCAAAATTAGTCGTTCTGTTTTTTCAATTCAAGTTCTTTAATTAATGGTCTGAATCGATTTTCATCAATCGCAACTTTGAGCAAGGTGTGTTGTACCTATGCTGCTTGCAGAGCTTAAAATATTAGGTGGTAAGCACCGTAACAAAGCGGTCCTGATCTCCTCAAAAAAGTTTATCATTGGACGGGAGCAGGATTGTCACTTGCGACCGAGCAGTGATGCGATCAGTCGTCATCATTGTGTGTTTTCAGTTGATGACTTCGCCGTTCGCCTGCGAGATTTAGGTAGCACCAACGGGACTCGAGTGAATGGTGAGACTTTACGTGGTGAAGTCATCTTGAAGTCGGGTGACGTCATTGGTGTCGGAACGATGGAGTTTGAGCTGATCATCCGGATTGGCGTTTTGCCGTCAATGACGCGGACACCAAATGCGGACACGACAGCGGTGCTCGATGAACTAAACAGCCTTCCGAAATTGTCAACCTCGCAGCTTTCGATACTTTCGGGCATGGACACGCTCGACACCGCGAATGTGGCATCAATCGGCCAACACGTTGTTTCGAGTTCCTCAGACACGAGGTTGGGGAATGACACCGTAGTCATTACAGCACCTGATCCTAGTTATCGGCCATCGCAGGCACCCGTTTATTCAGGGATGATGCCTCAGGGATATCCCCCCGCGATGCCTCAGGGATATCCGGTAATGCCTGGTTACGGTCAACCGCAGATGAGCTTTCCGCAACCGTATCCGATCGATTATGGTCAACCGTACTATCCTAACATGGGGGGCTACTCTATGCCGGCTCCCTATCCGGTTGCACAGGCCAGCCCCTTGCCAGAGACGCTTGCTGTCGCAGACTCGTCGATGGGGTTGAAATTACCGTCGCCAGAAACGACGGGATTTAAAGAGGCCCTTGCGCCCCCCGCTGAAACGGCTCCCAATCCGGATGCTGCCACTGCATCGACGACCACAACCGAAAAGCCCTCCACTTCGGCTGCAGACATTATCAAAAATTATATGCAGAAGAGAGCTCGATAGAGTGTGACCCAAATGGGGCATGGGCGGGTTCCGAAAATTCAGCTTTTGAATCCATCTGATTGCTCGTGCTCATCCGCTTTTATAATTAATTTCGGTTGAATTTTGTGATTTTTCCGACGTGATTCGTCGGTGTTACTGCTTCCAGCGGCTAGATCGTTCCAAGTTTTGCACGTTTGAGTTCGGGAGTCGCTACGATGTCGAGTGCTGATCCGAGTGTCACCGAGCAACAACGTCGATATCGCGAATTTCTCGATTTGATGCCTCTGACGATAGCTCTGGCCGGTTTGCCCACGAGTGAATCTGGCAAATATTACACGGAGGAGCAGATGGAAACCCGCGCTTTCGCACTTCGTCATGCGTACAAGATGGCTCGTCAATTTGCACGCGAGCAAATCAGTCGCTGATCGACTTTCGTGTCAATTTGTGTC
>CAMCMU010000038.1 GCA_945876035.1 Schlesneria paludicola DSM 18645
CACAGCGCGCCGGTCAACCCGATCGGCGTGACCATCTCCAATCCGACCATCACCATGGCCGAGTGGCTGAGAAACAGGAAGCAGATGAACCGGCGGGCGTCGCGTTGCACGAGAGCCATCCCGGCCGCATAGACCGCCGTGAACAGCGACATCAGCCCCATGCTTTGTAGCACCCAGTCGGGCGCGATCGGCAGCACGAGCCTCACGGCGGCATACGCTCCCGTCAGTGGTGCCGCGAACAGCAATGCCGTCCCCAGGGAGGCTCGCTCGAACAGGTCGGGTAGCCAACTGTGGAACGGGGCGATCCCGCTCCGAATCAGAACCGCTCCGAGCATCGGCACCACGCACCACAGGCTGTGAATGCGACCGTCCCCTTCGATCTCGTACTCGGTCCAGCCTGCGACCATGAGACCGACGAACACCACCATATACAACGAGTAGACGCGCGTCGGCTGACCGCGCGACCGCAGTTCCAGATACGGCGGGATCGTGCCAGTCGCCAGCAGCCCGATGACGAGCCACGGCTCCTTGCAACTGAACGTCGCGAGCAGAATGGATTCTGAAAGGAGGGTCAAGACGAACGAAAATCGGTGCACTTTCGTTCCCTGCGTGGTGAGCGTCGTCAAAAAATAGAGCAGCGCGACGAGCGGCAGCAGCGGGGCACTCAGTTGGTCGATCACGAAGACCTCGCGGCCGACGAGTCTGGTCAGCAGATGCCACGCATCGTCCGCTTCCACCGCATGGAGATGCTCGAAGTCGAACCAAGCACCCGCTGTGCAGAACAGCACCAAACCGGTAAACGCGAGGCACAAGTTTCTAGCGTGGAGCGGATCCCGCACTCGCCAAGAGCACAGTGCACCGAACAGTGCCAAGAGTATTGAGGCTTCGATCCACGGTAAAAGGAGATCACTCATCGCATCGTCTCCCGCTTGGTCGGGGTGGCGTCAGCGCGCTGCGCTGCGGAGACACCGCTCCCCGAGAGGAACGTTGTCCATCGCTGCTCAAGTGCGTCGCAAGATTGAAAGAAACGCAGGACAGGCTGCGCGAAGTAATCTGTCAGGCAGGAATCGAGATAGCCACGTTGCAAAGCGAGGCGATAGATCCACAGGCTCGCCGTATCCGAGAACTGGCGTTCTACGAAACTCGTTCGAGTCGGCAGACGCGCGCCAATTGCGTTTTCCAGAATACGGTAATCGTGCAGAATCGTCGGTGCTCGCAGAAATTGCAGCGTCCTCAGGCAGGCATGGCCGAGAATATGGATCAACGCGATGTAGCGCAGGCCGAAGCCGATCTCGGCCACGATGATGCCAACCTGCGTCAGTGAGGCGAAGGACAACGCGCACTTGATGTCGGTTTGCACTCGGGCGGCAAATGTTCCAAAAACCGCGGTGGCAACACCGACCGCCACAATAATCACCCGCAGAGTCAGCGACTGATCGAGCAGCGGACAGACTCGCAACAGCAGGAACCCGCCCAGGTGAACAGAGAGTGCGCCGTAGAAGATGGCGCTGGAGGGAGTCGGACCTTCCATGGCGCGCGGCAGCCAGCCTGAGAATGGGACCATTGCCGATTTTCCCATCGCAGCGAACAACAACAGCAGACCGACCGACAGACATTGCCACCCCGTCAATAGTGTGGCTCCTTCTGGCCAGTGACCGACGGCCACCAGCTTGTCGAAGTCGCCTTCACCCGTCAGATGGTGCAATAGGACGGAGGCCAGCAGCAATGCCGCATCCGACAGACGATACACGCACCAGACTCGCAGTCCGTTCTGCACGGGTGACAATCGCTCGTGGTAGAACGCCACGAGCAGAGCCGATGACATTCCGACTAGCTCCCAACCGGTGAACAGTGTTTCAATCGTTCCCGCCAGCGAGGTTGTGACCATGCCGAGTAGGAACAACGAGTACAACGCAAAAAAACGGTTAAAGCCTGGTTCGCGATGCATGTACCGACGGCAAAAGGCACTGATCGTTCCACAGAGGACGAACGTCAGGATCACGAACGGGACGGACAGCCGGTCAAATTCGAATTTGAAGGCGAAGTGATAGTGCGGGATATCGACCCACCGCTCGAACACGATCGGCACGTGCCGAACACCCAGCCCCAGCATCATTGAAAAAATACCGATCGAAGCCAGCAAGCCGGTGATGATGGCCGCCTGGACACACGCCACGATGACCCGTTCGCTGAGCGGACGATCGCGCAGCAGCGACGACAACCCCAGAACCAAAAACAACACGGCGGGTGCACCAACGACAATCAGTCCCAGCACTCGAAAAATCAATTCTTGGTGCAATATGGTTCCTTAGTGAATTTTATTGCGGGGGCCAACGTGGATCTCTGCTCGGTCACGCCACGATCTCCGCAAATTCTAAGTGATCGCGTTGGCCGCGATACCAGTCGAGCGACGATGCGGCTTTGGGCAACTCCGTGATGTCGGGCTGATACGGGTGAAATTCTCCCGCACGATAGACGAGGATTTCGGAGGAAAGTGGATTCAGCAGGGCCAACTGGCTCCACCCGTTTTGTAAAATCTTACGCACGAGCGGATCGCGGTCCATGATTTGGCGAATACCTTCCGGTGTCGTCTCGATCACGAACAGCAGCCTCAGTGGTTCGTGAATTTCAACTCCCTGCCACGGCAAGCCGGGACGCAAATCGCTGGCCGCTCCATCCATCACGCCCAGGAGTGATGTCACATTGTGAGGCAACTTCGTTCCGCAGCCCCAGCCGGGTGAGTCGATGTAGGAGAAAAAATATTGTAGGTTGATTCCTTCGCAGACGGGAATGACCGGCGCGAGGATGCGGCCGAGGATCGAGAGTCGTTCGTCGTCTTGAGCGGGATCGTAGGACTGCATAAAGCAGCGGCGGTCGAGGTACAACCCACGAGTCCTATCACGCCGGCCGACGAAGCACAGGGCGTTGGTCGCGTTCCCGAACTCAGGCCGCGTCTGTGCCAGATCCTCTGAACGACCCTCAACGTGCGAGTGAGCCTCAGAAAATGACAGATTGAGCGGAGCCGAGTGGAAGCGGCGACAGCGTTCGTGCGCGTTGCGTTGGCAGACAATGTCGAGTGTGCTTCGGGCTGCTTCAAAGTCGATCCGGTGTGACTCCGGCAGCAGGTCGAGATCATAAAATGTCAGCTGGTCACTGCAGGTATTGTGCAGTCCACCGAGGAATGTCGTTTCTAACGGGATATCCAAACCGCGGCTCGCCAAAATCGAGCGGATTCGCGGATCGTTGAGCATCGAGGCCAACGCGCGTGCATTCGGTCCGCCCGCGCCTCCCGAACAGGCGCCGCAATCGTAGGCGGACTTGTGCGGATTGTTTAGGCAGAACGAACCGTGTCCGAAGAAGATAAACAGTCGGGAAAATCCGGAAGTCAGGCCGATGTCCCTCAGCACTCGCTCACCGATGTTGGCCATTTCCTCGACACTAAAGCCGATGTGATTCCCGTCGGGGCCGGGAGGTGATTCCGTACGTTCCAGCCGCAGGCGGGTGTTTTGAGGGGCCTCGACAAACTGACCGGCCGATTTGCGAATGCGCGCCGTCAAACGCGGAAACAATACGCGTGCCACTAACGGTATCGACGCCAAAACCCCTCCGACGGCCGTCAATACAGCCCCGCGCGCAATGCTTCGACTGCCGACATGTAACGCGTGCGAAGCGGTGCCGAGTGCTCGCCGTGTTTTGGCTCGTCTTCGATCTTCTTCGACCAGCGAGTAGACGACTTCCTCCGTGATCCAATGCTGCGGCTGTACGACGATTGGACACAGGGTCGAAAAATGGGCATCGGCCACGCCACGAAAATAGATTGGCACGTTGAAGAAGCCCGCTGTGCTGAATGTTTCGGCATCGGGAGCGACCTCTTCGATATGACGCCGGAACGATTCCTCACGCGTGTCGATGCAGAAGGCGGCTTGGAACCGCGGCGACGCAACGCGCGCGGTTTGGCGTCGTGTGTGAATCGCAATTGCGTCGAGGGACTTTCGGCGAAATCGCCGTTCAAACGCTTGATGGAACAACCGACGACGCTCGAGCTCCGTGAAATCTTCCATCTCTGCCACGAGAGACGTCCAGTCCGGCTGCGTCAGGCGATGCAGTGTTGGGGGGCTCCAGCCGAAAATCTGAGCCAGTTGGAAAACCCGTAAGGCTCGTCCTTCGATTGGAATCGTGTGGCCATTTCCATTCCGAATCGCGGCCGCCGCGCGCAATCCGGTCAGTGGTCCGTGATAGCCCATTGACTCGGCAGCCACGGCGGCCAGAGCGAATCGTTCCAAGATCAGCCGTACGGCTAGGAACTCGATCAGACTTCCCGGCGGAGCAGCGATGGCCACCCGATCCGAGCGGACTTCCATCTGCCAGATCAATCCGGCCCAACCGCGCAGAGCCAGCAAACTGGCTGTGATGTAATCGCCTTGCTCGCCGTCATTGACGCCGAGCAGAGTGAGCGATTCGCGGATCGATTCGAGCGGCCCGATGTTCGCTGCCTGCAATCGCTCGAGTTCACGCGACAGACCCTGCATCCAGCGATCGGGTGGTCCTGCCGATAGACGGTACAGATCACAGAAGGCTCGATAAAAACCGCGATCGCGGACTGGAAGTTTCCAACCCGCCAATCCTTGATCGGTAAAAGCGGCACAAAAGCGGATCAAAATGTCGTGAACGAGGGCATCACTGTCGTTGTGAGTCGCCCGCTGCAACGCATCGCGATGCCGGAGTGCCTGGCGTTTGAATGCGGTAGTCGCATCCGATTTGACGGCCGACGCTCCCTCTTGACAAACACGCCAAAGCAGACGCAATGAAAAGGCTTCCCACTTGGCGGGGGACCACGTTTCGATTGACGACTCACCGAATTGGCGAATCAAATCATCGTACAGATGGGGATCGTGGGTTGCGTCCGTTCCTTCCCCTCGGTGGGGATCGTCACCGCCGTCACGCAGGTCACGCATGACCCAAAGCTTTGTCTGATCAATGACTTTGGCACGAGCGGTTTGCGATGCGTCCTCACGAAATCGAGAGAGCGCGTCGGTCGCGGTAACGAACCACCGCAATTCTTCGACCGGTCCGGTTTGCAACGGATGTTTGAGCATTGCCAAACGGACGTCGAAGGGGGTCGTGATCGAACCGAGTTGCTGATCGGCACGTTGTTCCAAATCGCGTCGCAGCACGATTGACAGGTCTTCGAAGCGAATTCGGCCGCGAGCCATCTGCTCGCGATAGCGGTCTTCTGCCAGATACGGTTGCACGCCAAAGAGGTTTGCTCCCCACAGTAAACCCTGCTCGAACGGCAGGTCTTCGAGCGCTTGTAATGTGTTGAGAAACACAAACGCGGTAATTGGCCCCTGAGACGGAAGTAATCCGGCAGCCCGTTGGATGTCCGCTTTTAGCAGCTCAATCTCCGACGACACGAACTCGCTCACGAATGACGGTTCAGACATGCAGCCCCTAGTGTTTCAGCCATTTCAACGTTTTGTTGATCCCAAGAAGTCCAGAAATCATTGTCGCCGCGGCACGAATATAGGTTTCGAATCTAGTCAGGCCTAGCCAAATCGGCCTTACAAGTTCGTCATCTCAAATACCTTTAGAAAACGCAGTTTTCGCTTTCCGGATCGGTATCAGACTTGTTGATCGAGTATAATTTTGACCGGATCGCCCCCCGATGCTTTGATGCAATGGGGACCACTCTGTCAGAAAGGTACTTTTGAAATGCGGATTCTTGTCGTTGAAGACGATCCTGTGATTGCCCGGGCTCTGATGAAAGGATTCACCGAGGCGGGGCATCGTTGCGATCTCGCTCCAGATGGCGAACGGGGAGCGGAATCGGCCAGAACACAACAAGCGGATGCGATCGTTCTCGATTTGATGCTGCCGAAACGAAGCGGCCATGAGGTATTGCACGACCTGCGGAGTCACGGGGTAAAGTGCCCTGTGATTCTGCTGACGGCTCTCGGTGCCGTCGATGATCGAATCAAGGGGCTCAATTCCGGTGCAGACGATTATCTCGTCAAGCCGTTTGAATTTGCGGAGTTGTTGGCACGGATCAATGCCGTCGTCCGACGGAGCAGCCATCGACCATCACCGGTGCTAGTGGTGAGTGACGTCACCCTAAATCTCACGACGCGTCGAGTCACACATCAGGGGCGGGATGCAGATTTGACTCCCACTGAATTCAGCATGATGGAACTCCTGATGCGTTATTCAGGACAGGTCGTGACACGTAAGATGCTCTGCGAACATGTGTGGGGTTTCAATTGGGATGGTACGACCAACGTGATCGAAGTCCATGTCAACCGTCTGCGTGGCAAAATCAATAAGGGACAAAGCCACTCGTTCATAACGACTGTCCGCGGCCGAGGCTACACGATAGCGGCTGGGGCAGCCGTTGATTCCTGAAGTCGAATGATCACGATGTCGCTGCCGAAAAGAGTGCATTTGGCCCTCGCCTGTTAACGGCCGCCCAACGATTGTTGACGGATGTCAGGGTGTCTGACCACACAAGCCAAGAGACGCGGATGGACAGACGACCTTCATAGCGGAGGTTGACCGTCGCTCCCCTCGAGGCGATCTGCTGTTTCGACGATCTGTCCGCTGCTTTGCCGTTTGACGTTTCCGGCCAAGGCCTGATCTTCAGTCCTGAGGCAGCGACGGCCACCACGAACACAGATACATCGCCCGCGGGACGCTCGCATCGACCAGGGCGTTCCACGGATCGACGCTTTGTTTTGTCTGAACGGAACTGCCCAAGATCTGTTCCACCAGTGTCTGGTGAACGACATATCGAATGACGCGGGCCTCTTTCAGGTTCAATAATTCTTTCAGAGATTTGATGGCATCATCTTGGTAGCCAATCTCGTCGATCAGTCCATTCAAGAGGGCATCATCTGCCGTAAAGATTTGACCCGTCGCTAATGCTTTGACTCCCTCCGCATCTAATCCGTCGCGATTCTGATCAATCACGCCAATAAACTTTTGATACGATTGGTCAAGAATGTTTTCCCACAACTTTCGTTCGTTGGGCGAGAGTTCCCGGAAGGGACTGAGCGCGTCTTTAAATTCGCCGGTCTTCAAGGGGTCGGAATGGATGCCCAATTTGTCAGCCAATTTACTGAAATCGAAGCGAGGAACAATCACGCCGATCGAACCGGTCCAAGTCGTCGGTTCGGCAAATATGCGAGTTTTTGGACCGGCCCCCATGGCAATGTAGTAACCGCCTGATGCCGCCAGTCGTTTCATCTGGACGAAGATCGGCTTGTTCAGCTTTTTTAATCGGTGATAAATTTCATGGCTATCGGCCACCAATCCACCAGGACTATCAATCACGAGCAACGCCCCTTTGACCGTGTCGTCCTTACCGACACGCTCAATTTGTTCGATCAGTCGCTCGGTGAACGGCGGCATAATTGTGCCATTCACTTCCAGAATCGCAATTTTGTCCGCGGCCATCTCCTCTCCGGAGTGGAATCGTTCGAGGGGAGGTTCGCTGCTGGCGAAATACTCGCGAAATGCGTTGTACATTCCAAAATTGAGTGCGACTGAAGTCCCGAATGCTGCTAGCAAAAGACGTACGGACCAACGTCGCCACAGGCTTGGAGCCGATTGGAGAAAGACTGTTTGCACCGGTCCGTTTGCCGCGTTCGGAGCAGAATTGGGGGCTGGGGAAAGTGCATAAACTTGAGAATCAGCCATAAAAAATGCCTTGATAAACAATCGTGTGTCCGAAGGTTTGCTCTGTCGCTGGGGAAGCGTAGTCGGCACACGGGGAGTCGTCTAGTGGGTCGGGCCGAGGGACCGTCGATGTCCGCATCGGAACTGTAGTCCCTCTTGCTCTGTTTGACCGATTCAAGCGACAATCCGTCTCAAGCTACCGTCACATAAAATTTTGGAGCCGTCATGGACATCGCGCAAACCTTGATTCGACACGGCCTGATCTCTGATCACGAAATGGATTCCGTGTTGCCTCAAGCGACAGGACGCCGCCTCGATCGTGTCTTGATTGAATTGGGAATGGTCGATGAGGATGCGGTTCTGAAAATGTTCGCCGATGAATTAGGGATGACCTTCGTCGATATCAAGCGTGAAGCGATCGATCGAGATTTGTTGACGCTGTTTCCCACAACGGTGGTCTTCAAGCACTCGTTGTTACCGATCGCACGGCACAACGGGCGAGTCATCGTGGCCACATCCGATCCGTTTAATCTGGAAGCATTTGAAGAGCTCGAGTCCGTGAGTGGATTTGAACTCGATCCGGTTCTGGCTCGGCGTTTGGATATCATCGAAGCGATCAAGGAGTATCTGGGAGTCGGCGGGGACACGCTGAATGAACTTGTCGCCCAACGCACGGCGGATGGCGTCGAGTTGCTGAGCGACACCGCGGCGGACGACAGCGACCTCGCGTCTCAAGCCGAGAATGCTTCGGTCATCAAACTGGTGAACGAGCTTCTGATGGAGGCTCTCGATCAGCATTCGAGTGATGTCCATATTGAACCGCAGGAACGGGGGTTGACGATTCGTTATCGTGTCGACGGACTGTTGCGAGTGCAGCCGGTTCCGGAATCGATCGCTCACTTTTATACGGCAATCGTGACACGCTTGAAAATCATGTCAAAACTCAACATTGCGGAAAAGAGAGTTCCCCAAGATGGCCGCATCAAACTGAAAATATCGGGTCGAGAAATCGATGTTCGCGTGTCGATCATTCCGATGATGCATGGCGAGGGTGTTGTGCTGCGATTGCTGGACAAGGGGCGTATGGTCTTCAACCTGAAGAACGTCGGTATGCCAGACGACATGGCCCAGTCGTTTCATGAACTGATTGGCATGCCGCACGGCATCGTCCTGGTCACCGGACCAACCGGTAGCGGAAAAACATCGACGCTGTACAGCGCGCTCAATGAAATCAAGGACCCGGCTATCAAGATCATTACGGTCGAGGATCCTGTCGAATATCAGAATCCCGGCATCTGTCAAATTCAGGTGCATGCCAAGGTCGGTCTGACATTCGCCGCAGGGTTACGAAGCATCTTGCGGCATGACCCCGACGTGATACTGATTGGTGAAATTCGCGATGGAGAAACCGCGGATGCCGCAATCCAATCTTCGCTGACAGGTCATCTCGTGTTTAGTACGCTGCACACAAATGACGCTCCGAGCGCGTTCGCCCGGCTGATCGACATGGGAGTCGAGCCATACCTCGTGGCCAGCACGGTTGAAGGGGTCCTCGCTCAGCGGCTGGTACGCGTCCTCTGCAAACATTGCAAGCAGCAGTATCACCCGCATCGAAATGAAATTCCGGACGACTTTCCCCGGCCTCTTCCCGACAGTTTGTGGCGCCCTGTCGGCTGTCGTGAGTGCCGCGATATGGGCTATTCCGGCCGTCGAGCGATTTTTGAACTACTCCGGACCGATGCCGAAATCGGCCGATTGTGCGTCCAACGTGCCAGCTCCGGTGAAATTCGCGAATATGCCTTAAAGAAAGGGATGAAAACTCTCCGCCAATCCGGCTACGCTCGGGTGATCGACGGGACGACTACCTTGGAAGAAGTCCTGCGGATTACCAAGGGCGACTTCGCATAACGGCATCACTCCGGCCATGAGCGTCCGCCCCGTGACTCGCAAATCGTCAGCCTAGGCCACCAAACATCGCGCGGTCCGCTTTTCTGGTTTCAGGCGTGTGCCATGTTGCAAGAGCGATTTCAGAGGACCTCGGTGCGATGCGGCTCAGGACCGATCTTGAGACTCGGAAAGCTCGAGACGTTTCCGCGCCGGCGACACGTTGGACGGTAACGGGAGACAGTCACGTTTTCGCCGTTCGAAAACGTGTGGTAATTCTGTCGCCGTGTTGGCTTAAGATGTCGGTTGGATCTGCGAGGGCTCGACCAAATTAATCAAGTAACGTCCATACTTTGTGTTGCGCAACGGATGCGCCAGACGCAAAACTTGCTCGGAATCAATATATTTCAACCGCCAAGCAATTTCTTCCGGGCAGGCAATCTTCAAACCCTGTCGACTCTCCAGCACGGAGACGAAAGTCGCTGCGTCCAGTAGCGAGTCATGGGTCCCCGTGTCCAACCACGCACTCCCACGCCCCATGATTTCGACCTGCAGTCGTTGGCGTTCTAGGTAGACACGGTTGACGTCCGTGATCTCCAGTTCCCCGCGTAGCGACGGTTTCAAGTCTTTGGCGATTTGCAAGACGTCATTGTCATAGAAGTACAAACCTGTCACGGCATAATTGGAACGCGGTGCCTGTGGTTTTTCTTCAATAGAAATGGCTCGTCCGTCCGTATCAAACGCGACGACACCGTAACTGCGAGGATCCAGCACATGGTACGCAAATACGGTCGCACCGGACGTTCTCGCATCGGCGGTTTCCAGAGAGGTCATTAAATCATTGCCATAGAAAATGTTGTCGCCGAGAATCAAGCAGGACGCATCCGCACCCACAAACGGCGCGGCGATAATAAATGCCTGCGCCAGACCCTCTGGACGAGGTTGCTCCGCGTAGACCAGATCGAGTCCCCACTGCGATCCGTCGCCCAGCAATCGCTTGAACAATGGCAAGTCTTGTGGGGTGCTGATGATCAAAATCGAGCGAAGTCCCGCTAACATCAACGTCGAAAGCGGATAGTAAATCATCGGCTTGTCATAGATCGGCAGCAACTGTTTACTGACGACATGCGTTGCCGGATAGAGTCGCGTGCCGGATCCACCGGCTAAGATGATCCCCTTACGGCGACTGACTCTCAAACTGGGCATAAAAACCTCAACGAATGAAGTACTTCGGACATTGTGACGGGCAAGGCCAATCTTTGATCGTACTTTCCATGCCAGAGGCTTGGAGTCATGACTTACAGAAGACCTGTCGTCAGACGCGAAACTAAAACTCTCCTGTTGATTCGATACCGATCCCAGAATAGTGAAATCCGAGTTCTCGCATCCGATGGGGCTCGTACAGATTTCGACCATCAAAAATGACCGGTTGTTTCATGTGTCGGCGCATGGCTTCAAAGTCCGGCACCCGGAACTCATTCCATTCTGTCATGATCGCTAATGCGTCCGCGTCTTGCAGTGCGTCGTAAAGCTGTTGGCAATAGGACAAACGAGTTCCATAAATCTTTCGAACATTGTCCATCGCTACGGGATCATGAACGCGAACCGTCGCACCTGCCGCGAGAAGCCGATCAATCAGCACAAGGGCGGGTGCTTCGCGAATGTCGTCTGTTCGTGGCTTGAAGGCGAGACCCCAGACGGCAATCGTTCGACCTGAAAAATCCTCGCCGAAGTGGCGACGTAGTTTTTGAAACAGGATCTCTTTTTGGGCTTCGTTGACGTTGTCAACGGCTTGCAAAATGCGTGGACTGACTCCCTTGTCCTCCGCGACATTGATCAGTGCACGGACATCTTTGGGAAAGCATGAACCACCGTACCCGACTCCCGGGAAGAGGAATGCAAATCCGATGCGTTGGTCGTGACCGATTCCCTTTCGGACATGATTGATGTCGGCCCCGACCGATTCGCAGACATTGGCAATTTCGTTGATGAAGCTGATTTTCGTGGCCAACAGACAATTCGCTACATACTTGGTCATTTCAGCACTCTCCCAGCTCATGACCAGGTAGGGGTGCTCCGTTCCCAAGAAGGGCTGATAGAGTTCGTAGAGAACGTCCGCCACCTGAGGCCGGCATACGCCGACAACGACACGGTCCGGCTTGGTGAAGTCGTCCAGGGCGCAACCTTCCTTGAGAAACTCGGGGTTGGAGGCAACATCCACAGAACGACCGGTCAACGCACGAAGACGCCGTGCGGCCTCCGCATTCGTCCCCACAGGGACCGTACTTTTAATGACCAAGATCGCGTCCGTCGCCAGAAGCGGAGCAACGGACTCCAATGCACTCCAGAAAATACTCAAGTCAGCCGCACCGTCTTTGTTCTGTGGAGTTCCCACAGCAAGGAAGACACACTTGGCGTCGGCCATCGCATCCACCGCACGGGTCGTGAACTTCAAGCGACCGCTGCGAGCGTTACGAATCACCAGTTCGGAAAGTCCCGGTTCGTAGATCGGGATTTCCCCGTAGTTTAAACGCGTGATCTTTTCGAGATCCACATCGACGCAGGTGACTTCGTTGCCGCTTTCAGCGAAGCAAGTGCCGGTGACGAGGCCGACGTATCCAGTACCGATCACAACCAGTTTCAATGGAGTCTACCTTTCCTAAAGAAAACAGTTCACTGTTGTTGACACGTGGCATCGAACATCCGCGTCGTGATCCGCATGACGCCTTTTCTGACATCGTTGATCAACGCCCGATCCGCCGGGCAACTCACGCGATATCTACGCCCGAGAGCTGTCGCGACAGGATACATGCCAGCCCCACTACGAACCGCATTCAAGACTGTCTCCAAGTTTTTCAGACGCGGAAATCCAAGTCCCTTGTTATCAACACGAGTCATTCCAAGTCGGCAGGTGATACCCATTTCACACTCGCCAAGCCCGATCCGTTTGGGGATGACAACAGTCGGACATTGTCGCTCTGATGGTATCCATTCTACGACGCGAAACAACGAAGCGGAGATGTGACGAAGATGCTCCTGAAGACAAAATAACGTGTTCCAGCAGATATTTGGTTTGGAGAAATTGTGTGTGCCGAATTCATTCTGCCCACAGCGGCTCTTGTCAGCCGCTGGAATCCGATCGGATTGCCTCGTTTTGAATCTGAGCGACGTTCTAAGGTGAAATCGTGAAAGAGCTTCAGCGGCGTCGGTTTCGACAGGGAGTCCCGGCCTCGGAATTCCATGCCGCAACCGACGGTGGCTGCTGAAACACCAGTTTGTCTTTTGTGACGCGGAAAGTCTCATAGCTCGGGTCATTGCTGACGGCTCGGCTCAACCACCCCAAGAGAGCCTCCACCCGAATACTCCAAGAACGTTCGTGGAGGATCCGCGTGATTAAACACGGCGGTCGTTTCTAAACGGTTTGTCATCGCGTGGTGATATTTCTTCGTGTAACGAACGCGAGGATTCGAGAATTCAAGCGTGTGTTCGCCAATTCGACGACAGGGGAATCCGCTTCTGCAATCAGATCCGGCAGGTCCGCCAAGCGTCGAAACGCCAAGCCAAACTCAGGTGGTGTCTGCAACGCGTCAAAGGACACCGTCTTGATGTCGTGTTTCCGCAGGATTGGCGATTGCCGACGATAGTCATCGGCCTGAAACTGATGCAGCGTTGGGGCTATTCCAACAACAGACCCGGGTGGAATCTGGTGGACCATCTTCTGGATCAGTCCCCGCGTGACTCCCACCCCCCAATAATCGACCTCTTGAAGTGGCTTCCCTGTTGACTCCAGAGCGTGAACAATCGGGTTATAGTAAGCGATGTGATACGGGTGCATGCTGATCAGCGATGTGGCTTGCAGCATCACCATTCCAGACCATGCAACCGGTGCCATGGTCTGACCATAAGGAAGTCGTAGCAGAAGCTTGTACGATTCGCTGATCCCTCGGCCGACGAAAATCGCCCACAACGGAAAACTGGTCAGAAACAGTCGCTCCCCGTCATAAACCGCCACCCCGGGAACCGCAAAAACGATCATTGGAAACAACGTGAAAGCCAATAAAAGCAGGTCACGCGACCGGGATCGATTGTCTGCTTGCCACATCCGGCCGATGGGGGAAGGTATTTGTTGTGTGGCGACCGTGTTTTTTAGAGACCGAGTTTTTTGATGAGTGATTGTGAGTGATGACCTCGCGGACGAGTTCTCATCACCTCGGCGATAAACACCGAGAACGCCAAAGAGGTGCAATCCGATCGGGATTGTCAGGCCAAAAAGGACGAATGGGTAATGCCAAGGGACGAACTTGTCCGGATACCGTTCTCCGAAATACCAACAAAAGATCGTGGCGCGGTAGGACGTTCGGCCGAGATATTCTTGGAAATGTCCCACGGGGTCTAACCACAAATAAGGCCACCCCACAAAAAAGACGCAAACCGCTGTGAATCCCCAGACAAGTAATGGCACAGTCGCCCTCAGTCGCCAACGGCCACACGCCCAAATCACCAGCGGAATTGGAATCAATATGGCCTGTATTTTGGTGAGCAGTGCCAGTCCCATGACGACACCTGTCCAAAATGCAATGCGACGCGATGGCGGTGCGACATCGTTCCACCGTTCTGCCACAACGAGTACGGCTGCTGTGCAGGTCAGATTCGTCACGGTTTCCAATGACGCCAAATGAGCATGACCGTAGACACGAGGCATCATCATCAAGGCGAGGCTAGCGGATAGGCCGGCTAGTCGCCCAAACCACTTTGTGGAGATTGTTCCAATTAAGAAAACCGTCAACGCAAATGCAGTCGCCGATCCGGTTCTGGCACACGCAGTGACACAGGAGTTCGCTTCCGGATCATGCGGCGCAGCCAGCCACCACGTGAAATGATGATGGATTCCCAGCCAGTATCGTCCCAGTGGCGGATGGTCCGGGAGATAGCCGTTGGCAGGCTTGAAAGCTTCCAGCGAGGTACTGGGGACGAGCAAAAGCCATCCCAGAGAACGAGCCCGCTCGACCAAAAGGACACCTTGCTCGACGTTGAAAATCTCATCGACGGTCAATCCCGGCCCTTCCGGCATGTTCGGATAACTTCCCGCCGGATCGATGCAGATCACGATACTGACGAGTGCAATGATCGACACGACAGCCGAAGGCCAGGCCAATGCCAGAGAACATCGAAGAGATGCAAGCAGTGAGCACACGAGTGGGGGCACCATGCCCCGACCGGAAATTTCGCGGGGCAGCGAAAACAACTATCGTCATACCTGTGAGGCCGATCGTATCACTCCCACAGTCCGGCATCCATAGCTTGGCACCTCCCGGCAACGAAAGCATTTGTGATGTCACACGCCAGATCTTTTGGGAACATATTGGCGATCCTCCGCTCTTTCGTCAGAAAATAGCAGTTTCTATCTCCGCTCATACGCCAAACCCGTTCGCGTATTTTTAGTGACTGCGCGCCGCCTCATCGATTGGATGTTGTTCGATTGACAGTCGCCGTTGGTTCGAAATTGGGTGTCTTGTTGCATCCGCCCCGTATTTTTGTTGCAAAATTTGAACTGAGTCCAGACGCCACGAACTACTCAAACTCCAATAATCGCGGCTTTTGCAGGACGATCTTTCCTCGTCGACATCGATTATCATCGAAGTCACGTTGGCGGGAAGCGGTGAGGTGAGGCAACGAAAAACGGTGTGCGCTCCAAACGGAGGCTGAAGTTTTACCGGCGTCATCAGAACGGAGGATATAGAATATAATATTCCGTTACTTCTATTGCGGATTCCCTCTGCCTCGGCATTGAGTTACAGTCGTAGGATCTACCAACTTTGGAGCCCTCCGCATGCCGGCTTTTCTTGTTCCATTTGATGAAGGACAGTGTTTGATTCCGCTGGAGAAGGCTGTTGTCTTAATCGGACGGCAGTCCGATTGCGATATATCACTAGGTCATAGCCGAAAAGTGTCCCGGAAACACTGTTGCGTGGCTCAAGTCAATAACACTTTTGTTGTGCGCGACCTCGGAAGTACAAACGGGGTGTTCGTCAATGGCGTTCGGGTTCAAAGTGAATTGAGACTCTCCCTGGGCGACGAAATCATGATTGGTGATGTTCTCTTTCGGCTGCAATCCAATGTCACAAACGCCCAGCAAAACGGCAAGCGGCGAAATCACGAAAACCCTTTGCAATTGGCGCCGGAGCCCCCCCCCTAAACAACCGGCCTCTGACTCGGAATTTCTTGATCGGCTACGGGACGTCGAGCCGTGTTTCGGCGTCGAAGATTTGGTGTTCTGAATCATTTATCCGAGAGGCTTTGGGATTTTTGATTGCTACGACAGATTCCGATTTCTACCTCAGATTCAGCAGGTTGTTTCAAGTGGCCTTGATCGTGAGTTACACCGATGCCGAAAAGAGACCGGCAGGAACAGTGTTGCCTTCTGATGCACAAGTCATCGCGGCATCGAAATTTTCCCAAGGAAACAGGAATCGCGGATGATCTTTCAGGCGATTTGTCTCGTGACGTTTGACTCGTGTGGGCGATGAATGCCCCCGTAGAAATGGGTCTGTGATCGCTTGCGGCGTGGGCTAGTCTCGGTCACTGTGGCTGCCGCCTGGGACTCGGGCGAGTTTGATTAACGAATGAGGAGTCTTTTCATGCCGACCGCGCCATTTCACTTTCAGGAACTTTTGGAACTCGGTACCGACGACACCGATTATCGGACGCTGACGAAAGACTACGTTGCGGTTGAGAATTTCCAGGGAAGTGAGGTTCTCGTCGTTGAGCCGAAGGCCTTAACGATCCTCGCATCTCAGGCCTTTCACGACATCAATTTCTTTTTGCGGCCTGCTCATTTGAAGCAAGTCGCAGCGATTCTGGATGACCCTGAAGCCTCGGACAATGACCGAACGGTTGCCCTGACGATGCTCAAAAATGCGGATGTTGCTAGCGTCGGAGTTTTGCCATTCTGCCAAGATACGGGAACGGCGATCATTCACGCGAATAAGGGAAATTCTGTCTGGTCCGTGGGAGACAATGCGGCGCTCGCTCGAGGGGTTTACGATGCGTATACCGAGAACAACCTGCGATACTCTCAAAATGCGCCGCTGACGATGTGGGACGAAAAGAATACAAACACGAATCTTCCCGCTCAGATCGACATTACGGCGTGTGACGGGGACGTCTATAAATTTCTGTTCATCGCTAAAGGAGGAGGTTCGGCCAACAAGTCGTATCTCTTTCAGGAAACTCGCACGATTCTGAATCCGAAATCGCTGGTTCAATACCTCTCCGAAAAAATGGTCGCTCTCGGCACAGCCGCCTGTCCCCCGTATCACCTCGTGTTTGTGATCGGCGGAACGTCTGCAGAATCGACAATGAAGACGGTCAAGATGGCTTCCACGAAGTATCTCGATGGCTTGCCGACGACGGGAAATGAGCATGGCCGAGCATTCCGCGATCTGGAACTGGAATGTCAGATGTTGGAGGCCGCTCGCCAGTGTGGAATTGGAGCTCAGTTTGGAGGCAAATATTTTGCGCTTGATGTCCGAGTCATTCGCTTGCCGCGACACGGGGCCTCATTACCGATTGGGATCGGCGTCTCCTGTTCCGCTGATCGTCAGGCGAAGGGAAAGATCACCAAGGCCGGCGTCTTCATTGAGCAACTGGAGTTTGAGCCTCTGAAGTACATTCCCGCAGCATTGCGGCATCGCCAAGATACGACCGCGGTGAAGATTGATCTGAATCGTCCGATGCCGGAAATTTTGCATGAATTAAGCCAATACCCGGTCACGACACGGCTACTGTTAAGCGGGCCCATTGTGGTGGCCCGCGATATCGCTCACGCCAAGCTAAAAGACCGCCTCGATGCCGGACAGCCGTTGCCGGACTATTTCAAGTCGCATCCCGTCTACTACGCGGGACCAGCCAAAAAGCCAAAGGGGCTGCCGAGTGGTTCGTTTGGTCCAACAACAGCGGGTCGAATGGATGCCTATGTTGACCTGTTTCAGTCCGCTGGCGGAAGCATGATCATGATTGCCAAAGGAAATCGAGGGAAGCAGGTGACGGAGGCTTGCCACAAATATGGCGGCTTCTACCTCGGCAGCATTGGCGGTCCTGCAGCAATCTTGGCGAAAGAGAATATTCGTCAAGTCGACGTCGTCGAATTCGCCGAACTCGGTATGGAGGCCATTTGGCGGATTGAAGTGCAAGACTTCCCGGCATTCATTCTTGTGGACGACAAAGGAAACGACTTCTTCGCCAACGTAGGGCCTGGCTGTCATCACTGAGGATTCAAAAAAGACGACCTGATGCCACGTGTTTCTGGACACAGACCAACCGTTGGTCCGGCGCTCCCTTGCAAAAAGTTCGTGATTTGCAAGTTGTCGCGTTCCCCGTCGTGCGGGAGGGGTTTTGATGTTCACAATTTATGGTCGCAGTTATGAGAACGGCGAGCCATTGCAGATCACGATTCAGGGGGATCGGATTCATTCCGTTGTACCGGCGTGGCCACGGGGAGATATCGAAGAATGGCCCTTCATTGCTCCCGGCCTGTTCGACATGCAAATTAACGGGCATAGCGGAATCTGGTTCAACGATAAATCGTTGACTGCGGAGTCGGTCCTGACGGTTTTGAAACAGTTTCCTCGCTTTGGAGTCACACGTCTGTGCCCAACGCTCATCACGAGTTCGCTGGAGAGCCTCGCTGTCGGACTCTCTGCGATCCGCGACGCCTGCGAACGACATGCGTGGGCCGATCGGATGGTCTGCGGATGTCATTTGGAAGGGCCGTATATTTCCTCAGAGGATGGCCCGCGCGGGGCACACGCGAAAGACCATGTTCGCGACGTCGATTGGAGTGAGTTTCAAAAGCTTCAAGAAATCTCTGGAAATCGAATTCGATTAGTGACGCTGGCCCCAGAGTTGAACGGTGCCATGGAATTCATAAAAAAGGCGACTGCCAGTCAAGTCGTGATTTCGATTGGACATACCGCCGCGTCTTGCGAGCAAATTCGCGCTGCCGTCGATGCGGGTGCGCGTTTGAGTACTCATCTGGGCAATGGGGCTCATGCACTGATCCACCGCCATCGGAATTACATTTTCGAGCAGTTATCGGACCCACGACTGATGGTCAGCTTGATTGTTGATGGACACCATCTTCCCGCATCACTGGTGCGAATATTCTTGCAGATCAAGACGCCTCGTAGAACTGTGATGACCTGCGATGCCGCGGGTTGGGCCGGATGTCCTCCCGGAAAATATCAAAACGAACTCGGACAATGTGAACTTTTGGAGACCGGCAGACTTGTGGTCGCCGGACAAAACGAACTCTTGGCGGGTTCCGCACTGGAAACAGATGTCTGTGTGATGAATGCCATCGATTTTGCAGGCGTTTCCCTGAAGGAGGCCATTGATATGACCAGTCGAAATCCGGCAAAAATACTTGGATACGAAACCGTTCATTTGCGACGCGGTGCGTTAGCGGATCTGATCGTGTTTCGCATGTCTCAGGTACGGAAAAGATTGGATATTGAGGCGACGATTGGTTCTGGACAATTGATGTTTGGCGAGATCGTTCTACGATAGTCCCGAGCCATCGAGGGTCGGATAGCGACAATTCTTGATGGCTGTTTGCGGGTCATGTCCATCCGGTGTTTCCGATAAAGGCATGAACGGGAATGAATTTTTGGAGGACACGGGATTTGAATAAAAAACACGCGAAGGACATGAAACGCCGAACTCTCGACGTCGGGTTGACAGTGCTGTGTGTTTGGATGTCTCAAGTGTCCCGTGGCAATGAACCTCCATTGTCATCCGCTCCACCCGCTCACCGGATTGTGGAACATGAGGGACTCGCACTCCTGAATCGGTCGGGAACAGTTGGCTTGGATCTGAAATCAAAACGGCTTTTTATCTCGTCTGAAGTTGTTCTCCGCGAGGGCTTTTTGGAAATGCTTGCCTGTCTTAAGCAGACAAAAGAGCATGAGTCTCTGTTGGCGGTCGATGCCACAGCTCAGGTGATCCATGCGGGGTTAGTGTCGCTTGGAGCGAATGTCGGGAGTCCGGCAACATTCGTTCCTCAGTATCAAGCGGCAACTGGCCAGCAGATTGACATCTTTCTGACGTGGAAGGATTCCGCGGGAAAGTCGCATCGAGATCCGGCTCAATCGTGGGTCCGGCATGCCACGCGTCGATACTTTGTGGAGGCTGTCGCAGAGCCTCCCAAAAATTTCTCTGTCCCACCGGATGAAGAATTGAAGTGGGACGAAAAACACAACGAAGTCTTGTGGTTTGGTCACATGTCGGAAAGTCGCCGAGACGGCCTGCTTCAATTCAACGCGGATGCGACATTTCAGAAAGTGATTCGGCGTTTGTTTCAACAGTCGCAGATTCGCCAGTTAGAGGGGCACTGGGTTTTTACGGGGAGTCAATTTGCGACAGACGACAAGACCGGACAAAAGTACTATTTGGCCGAATCGGGAGATCTTATCTGCGTGGCAAATTTTGCGACGGCGACTCTCGACCTCGCTATCGAAAGCAGTGCGACAAATGACACATTGATGTTTGAAGCGTTTACCGAACGCATTCCACCTTTGGGCACGAATGTGACGATCGAACTGGTTCCGAGTTTCCCGAAACTCGAAGAGGGCCTGCCTGCAGAGAAGCCAAAATGAGTGCTGATCAACGCCCCGCAAACGCGGCTTGAGTCCCGTTCCGTTTTTCGTGATTGGCGTGCACAGTTTTTCCAAACCCGGGTGGATTTCATGCCGAATGAGTCGGGGCTGAAAAAGAGGCACCTCAGAGCCGATGATCGCAGCCGTCGATCCGGGGGCGCGGTTGCTCAGAGTGCTGCCTCTGAAGGTTCCCCTTCGAATTCAGAGTGCAATGAGTTCAGTGAAAACGAATCGCTTGACTTTCGGCCCCAGAGTTTCTAGTTGTTTAATCGTTGATCCTAGCCAACTCCAATCCACAGAGTCGAATCTAGGCTTGATGGCCAAGAACAAACAGCAGCCAGAGGTTATGATTGATTTTAACCGGTCACGATGCTTCTCGAAGCTGTCTGGGTGTCACACAACAGCCTCCATTTTTTGGGGAAATGCAGGACATTTCAGGACGCACGCTACTCATTAGTTTTTGTTGAAAAGCCGCGTGGTTGTGCTCTGTAAAGACTCCGTGCTGCCTCACCAAATTTAGCGACAGCCGGGCAACCGATGCTTTTCTTTTTGATGATTCATATCGGATAGAGTTAAATCGATACATTTTGAGATAGATCAAGATTCCCAGTCCGTCAGACCCGCGGCAATTGCGGTGTAACACCAATCCTCGTTTTGTGTCTGTGATAAACTCATGAGTGGTAGTCAAATCCATCCTGATGATAAAAGTCCACTTCTGCCGCAGTCCAATCTTTCGGATGCGTATCTGATCGTTCGAAACGGTCCGCTACGGGGAACGGAATTGGCATTGGATGCCAGGAAGGTTGCCGGTATCGGTCGATCGACATTGAACAGCTTGTCCGTGCCCGATGAGATCTGCAGCCGAAACCACTGCGAGGTATTCTTCGACTCTGGCTATTGGAAATTGCGTGATCTGAAGAGCCGAAATGGTACGCGAGTCAACGGAGTCGCGATTTCTGGTGATTACATTTTGTCAGACCGTCTCCAATTTCAGATTGGAAACACGTATTTAGTGTTTACGCGGGATGTCGCCAAATTTAATGCGGAAGATTCACCGGTTCAGAACGACTCCGATACGGCTACGGACATTCCAGTCTCAACGTTGGATGAGATTGATGAACTCCGTCCGGAGATCGTTCACCGCACTGGAACGACTCGTTATACGCGTGCGGACGACGAGTCCATTTCATCGCGTGATCGTGCCGGACAAGAAGCCCAACGCCTCGTGTGTCTCGGATTGAAAATGGGGGCGGCTGGTGAAACCTCCTCGCTTTCTGAAATTGTATTGGAAGGCTTGTTCGAAGTCACTTCAGCTGACATCGGCGCAGTCTTGCTCATCCCTACGAATCAGTTGGGGAAACGGCCGGACCGGCATCATCTGGAACTCTCCGCTTACAAGTCGCTGGACGCGCGTCCCTACGAACGGACTTCCGATTACGTTTCAGGAGTCGTACTAGAAACTCGAGTCGCCGTCGTTGCACAGGACGTGAATGCGAGTGATCGATTCCAAAACAGCGATAGCCTCAAGGCGATGAGAGCGGAAAGTATCATCTGCGCCCCGATTCGGGTCGGTAATACACTTTTCGGAGTCATTCAACTGTTCTCCACCAATCCAGACAATCGGCTCGATTCCGAGGATTCTGAATTTGCATTAGCCGTAGCAGACCAAATGGCCTTGGCGCTCGAGCGTATTCTTGAGCGAAATCGATTGGCTGCAGGATTGGCTCGAGTCGAGACCGAGAACCAAACTCTGCGCGACAAACTGCAAATTGAAACAGAGCTGATCGGGGAAAGCGATGCGATCCACAGGCTGCGTGAGAAAATTTTGAGGGTCGCTCCCACCGGTGCCACGGTTCTGATTCGAGGGGAGAGCGGCGTTGGAAAGGAATTGGTCGCACGTGCAATTCATGAAAACAGCGAACGGAAGTCGGGACCGTTTGTGACAATGAATTGTGCAGCACTCAGTGAAAGTCTGCTTGAGAGTGAACTGTTCGGACACGAAAAAGGGGCGTTTACCGGTGCCATTGGCCGAAAAATCGGAAAATTTGAGCAGTCTCATAACGGGACGCTGTTTCTTGATGAAGTCGGCGAGATGAGTCCCGCAATCCAAGCCAAATTTTTGAGAGTTTTGGAAGGTCACCCATTTGAGAGACTTGGTGGCGGAACGGAAGTCAAGGTTGATGTTCGCGTCGTGGCGGCAACCAATCGGGATCTCGAAAAATCTGTGGAGCAAGGCCAATTCCGGAAGGATCTCTATTTTCGATTGCAGGTTATGGAGTTATTTGTCGAGCCATTACGAAATCGTAGACTCGATATCGCGATCTTAGCCAAGCACTTTCTTGAACGATCTGCGAAGAAAAGTCATAGCCTCGTCACATCGATTTCATCCGCCGCGATGTTAAACCTCAGTAGTTATTTTTGGCCTGGAAATATTCGCGAACTACAAAACACAATCGAACGCGCTGTCATCCTTTGTATAGGTGACACGATAGGTTCTGCGGACATCCAGCTTTCGGCTTTGGGATCGGGGAGATCGGGGCCTGCTCCGGAAGCCTCCTCAGAAGGGTATCGCCCGGCCTCTGTTGAACTCGTGGAACAAGAACATATCTTGGCGACACTTGCCTGGACGAAGTGGAATAAATCGCAAGCGGCACAGATCCTCGGAGTTGAGCGATCAACACTCGATCGAAAACTCAAAAAGTACGAAGTGGATCGCCCTCAATCTTGAAAATGTCGGTTCGCGATGCCTTACCGTCTTTAATCAGTCATGGTGGGTGTTGTTGGAACCTCCCCTTGACTTCGCTTCGCCTGAAGTCATCCGACGAAGCCCACGATCTCACCGTGGCTGATGGCAAGGACTGCATATTCTGGGTCAGGTGACGAGTCGGAACCCCATACCGGAACGTGTGTACTCGAACACCGTGCACCGTGTTAAGAAACGTAAAGCTCTGATTATTCTCAGAAATACTCTCTCTCAACGGATCAGCGAGGATCTTTCGACACACAATCACAAGGGCGATGTGTTCTTGAGGTGTGTTCTTACTACGTCATTACAGATCGACGGTTGAAAGTTTCCACGGCTCGGCGACGGATGCTGCGGAAGGGCCATGGAGCATTGCGGCGAACGCATTTATTTCCCTTCCTTCGGGGGATGATCGTGGCCAATCCGAGATCGACTGAGCCTGACATCGGAGACGTCCAACGCTCCGCTTTTGGCTCACCGGTTTCCACTGTCGGCCGAATCGAGAAATCCGCAGCAACATGCTGAACAGTTCCCCGTATGCGAATTTAGCGTCTACCGCTGAATTCGGTGCCGCGCACAGAACGCCGCCAGTCCACTCCGATCTGCAGTCGGTTTCGCCTGGTACGCGAGCTCTCATGAGTTGAAGCTCACGGCGTGAAACACAAGATGAAATTCGGGCCGAGCCAATGAGGCCCATTCTGTACGCTCAACGTTGCTACAGGTACAGGATTCGACGACAGCGTCTGACAAGTCGAAGCTCCTCCACAGATTCCGTTAACTCATCTCATCACAATCGCCTCACTCCGTTCCTCCCTCCCCTCGAAGTGACACGCCCCAACTCGCTCTTGCCCAAAATGACATTCGCCGTTAATTTTGAAGTGCAAAAATGTGCCGGCGTGTCTCAAGCATTCTTTGGCTTCCCCCCTTCAATCTGAATCGACTCTCTGCGGAATAGTGGCCTATGTGGTGCCCTACCTGTCGAGCTGACGTTGCGGCCGAATTGACATTGGACAATCGTCGCTATCGTTGCGTTCAATGCCATGCCGAGATGGGGGCTGCCGAGGCTACAATCGACCACTTGGCGACTCCCGTTCGAGCGATTGCAACAGAACGGAGCGCCAGAGAATTGCTGGCTCGCTGGTCTGCTCAAAATCGATTCGAGCCAGTCACTCTGGCGTCGTCGCTTCCCCCGGCGGCTGTCAATTTGTTTGTTTCTGCTGAGAGCGGGGAAGAGAACGGAAGAGTCGAAAAGGGTGCGATATGGCGATTGGATACTCCGAGACAGAGTGCGCCAACGGCATCTGCCGGCCCAGTTTTCAACGAGGCGTTCTCCAATCCGTCTTCGCCGCCTGCGAAACTCCCCGAAGAGATTCCATGTCTAGGAACGGGAAATCAAAGGCCCTGTGGTTTCTCCAACATGCCACACGATGAAGCGTCCGACAATACTTCACATCCCGATCATAGAACCAAGCCGTCTATTGCCAAACAGGCAAACTCCCAAATCCATTGGATTGGCATGGCTGGGCAGTTGTGTGCGTATTGTGGAGTTGGCCTGCTGACGTGTGGATCAGTCGTTGTCCTGTTGGAATATTTTGGCGGTCAAGGCAACTATGCTCCGACGGGCTGGTTGGTTGCCGCAGTCGGGCAAATGTTATTATTTCTCGGCCTTGTCACTCTTGTTTCGGCCGGAATAGAACAGGCCGTTGACGAAGTCGCTTGGCGGATCGCAGATCTCGAACATCGACTCGAAGAACACTTTTCAAGTCAGCGTGTTCTTCCCCGACAGCCAGATCAGAGTTCGGTTCAGGATCGCTCTGAAGCGGCATAGTTTGAGTGTTTGATTTTGGGATGGTCGCTCGAAGCAATGACGTTGAAGAACCGGAGCAAGACACTCAAAAAAATGAACCCGTTTGATGTTTGCGACAGAAAACAAACACCATAGATTGGAACAGAATGGTTTCTGTCAGTGGAGAACCCCTCGTCAGTTCAAAAAATTCCCAGTTGGTCTCGTGCTTCATCAGTCATGCGGGCCGGCGTCCATGGTGGAGACATGGTGAGTTTGATTTCCGCGAGATCAATCCCGTCGATCTTTTCTAAAGCCATCTTGGCCTGAGCGATAATCTGCGGTCCCGCGGGACATGCCGGACTGGTCAGAGTCATTTCGACCTGGGCCTTGCGGTCTGTATGATTGATTGAATAGACCAAACCGAGATCGACGATATTAATCATTAATTCAGGATCAATCACCTCTCGAAGCGCATCAATCAAGGCCGCATCATCGCAACTGTTCTTGTTATCCGCCGAAGCGGTTTCGAGCCGGTCAGAGGCGTTGCTCATCCCTTCATTGACAGCAGTCGTCGCACTCATTTTCTCGGCGGATGTCACGGGCAATGTCGCCGCGCAACAGTCCCCGGCCTGAGCGTGATGTCCATGGTCATGCTGAGAATGATCCTCGGAGCAATCGGAGACGGTATGAACAACGACGGACAAGGACGGATTGGAAGAGTCCATGGGATCGGCCGTCACTGTGGGCGGAATTGACTCTGTTGTCATGATTGGTATTTGTCTCTCTGGGTTGAACGCGGAGAATCCTTGGAGAACCGTATCAATCGCGTGAGCGAACGTACACGGCGTCATCTGTGACTCGAACCTCAAACGTCGAAATCGGCTCGACAGCAGGCATGCACATTGCGGCACCCGTACGTAGATTGAATTTCGCTCCGTGCCGCGGGCAGGTGATCGAACAATCGAACAAGAGACCATTGGTCAGCGGCTGACCATCGTGTGAGCAGACATCTTCAATCGCAAAAAACTCATCACCGATTCGAATCAGCAGTGCTGGAACGTCGTCAACAAAGATCGACAATCGGCCGCCCGAGGCGATTTCTTCAACGGACGCGACGCGTTCAAATTCGGACATGATGACGATTTGCTTTCAGAATCGAAGAGCCGTTGTATTTTGAAAATTCATTCACCGATTCCTAGTTTGCGTTCGACAGCTTGGCCGAGTGTTTCGCGGACGATCTCGACAGGAATACGATCGTAGACACGCTGAAAAAACCCAGTCACGATCATGTGCATGGCTTCAGAGCGGGTCAGTCCGCGGCACATTCCGTAGAAGAGTTGCTCCTCATCGACTCGGCCTGCCGTCGCTCCGTGCGTACAGCGAACGTCATCGGCTTCAATTTCCAGTCCGGGGATCGCATCGACTCGACAGGTGTCACTTAAGAGCAGTCCGTCGTTGCGTTGGTAGCCGTCGGATTTTTGCGCATCTTTTGCCACCTTGATCATACCGCGCCAAACACAGCGAGCCGTGTCGCGGACGACATCTTTATAGAGCAAATCGCTGGTCGTATTGGCCGCGTTGTGTGTCTGCTGCGTGTAGTACGAAATCAGTTGTTTCTGTGTCGCGAAGGTCACGCCGTTGACCTGCGCCGTTGAGCCCTTACCGTCGAGAAACACTTCCTGATGAATGTGAGCCAACTTTGAGCCGAGTCCGGCTAAGGTCCATTGCAGGGAGGCATCCGCTTGGACGCGGCCCCCCTGATGTCCGAAGTGCCAAGTCTTCTCGTTCCAGTTTTGCAGCTGGACGTATCGCAGATTAGAGCGTGCTGCAAGCAACAGTTCGACCGCGCCGACATGCACTCCCGCGGCAGTGGTCGATGCGGAGGAGGTCTCTTCGAGTAGGGTGGCAGATGCGCCTTGTTCGAGAATGACGAGCGTGTGGCTCAAGTCGGCCGCCCCTTCAGCGACGAGGCCGATCAAACTATAAAGCGGTTCGGAAACCTGAACGTTGCGTGGGACGTAGAGCACCGCGCCGCCGGTCCAGAAAGCTCCGTGCCACGCGGCAAACCGATCGGCTTCGGGAATCACGGCACTGGTCATCAGATGCGGCTTGAGCACATCGCCGTGGGTTTGGATGAGGTCACTTAGATTGCCGAACAATACGCCCTTGGCTGCGAGTGACTCGGACAGCGTGGAGCGGGTGCAGAACCCGTCCACGTGCGAAACCACTCCAGCAAAATCGGCCCGATCGGCCAGAAGGGTCCCAAATGCAGCCGTTTCCGCCGGAGCGGCCTCTTGAATCGCAAACCGCTCGGGTCGGAAGGCGCGGATGTCGATTCTCTTCCACTCCTCGGGATCCAGTTCCTTGACGAGCAGCTTACGGTATGCCTCAAACGAGCGACGACGAAGATCGGTCACCCAAGCGGGTTCGCAGCGGGAGGCAACGAACTGCTCGAACGCGGTGGCATCAAAACCCTCAGAGCGGGACAGGTTCGGGGTGGCAATCATCGGAGTCAAATATCTTTGTGGTCTGAGAAGAATGCGCCGCCCAAGAGGCGGCGCATTTTGAGTTCGTCAAGCAAGAGACAGATCAACCGACCGAGCCTTCCATCTGCAACTCGATCAGCTTGTTCATTTCCACGGCGTACTCCATCGGTAACTCCTTCACCAGCGGTTCGATAAACCCTGTGACGATCATCGAGGCGGCTTCCGCCTCGGTCATGCCACGGCTCATTAAATACAGGAGTTGCTCTTCAGCGATTTTTGAGACGGACGCTTCATGCTCGATGGTCACGTTGTTGTGATCGACTTCGATGTAGGGATAGGTGTCGCTGCGGCTCTTACTGTCGAGGATCAACGCATCACAAACGACGTTACTCTTGCAGTGATGGGCATCGTGGGTGGCCTTCACCAAGCCGCGATAACTCGCTCGCCCGCCATCCTTGGAAATACTCTTTGAAATCACACGACTGGATGTGTGCGGCGCACAGTGAACCATCTTGGCGCCCGCGTCTTGATGCTGCCCCTTGCCAGCGAATGCGATCGACAGCGTCTCACCACGAGCACCCGGCTCCATCAGATAAATGGCGGGATACTTCATCGTCAGCTTCGAGCCCAGGTTGCCGTCGACCCATTCCATCAGCGAGTCACCATACGCTTTGGCTCGCTTGGTGACGAGGTTGTAGACATTATTGGACCAATTCTGAATCGTTGTGTATCGGCAGCGGCCCCCACGTTTGACCAGAATTTCAACGACAGCAGAATGGAGGCTGTCGCTGCTGTATGTGGGCGCCGTGCACCCTTCGACATAATGGACGGAGGCTCCTTCATCAACGATAATCAGCGTCCTTTCGAACTGCCCCATGTTCTGGGTGTTGATGCGGAAGTAGGCTTGCAAAGGGAACTCGATCTTCACCCCCTTCGGGACATAGATGAATGATCCTCCCGACCAGACAGCCGAGTTCAACGCAGCAAACTTGTTGTCGGCCGAGGGGATCACTTGGCCAAAATATTCGCGGATGAGATCAGGGTAGTCTCTCACTGCGGAGTCGGTATCCGTGAAGATCACTCCCTGCTTAGCAAGGTCTTCCTGCAAAGAGCCGTAAACCACTTCGGATTCATACTGAGCTTTGACACCTGCGAGGTACTTCTTCTCCGCCTCCGGGATGCCCAGTCGGTCGTACGTCTTACGAATGTCTTCTGGGACGTCGTCCCACGACTTTTCTTGCCCAGCCGACGCTTTTACGTAGTAAAACATGTTTTGGAAGTCGAGATCACTCATGTCTCCGCCCCACGTGGGCATCGGCTTTTGGAAGAAGATGTCTAGAGCTTCCAAGCGGAAATCACGCATCCACGCCGGCTCACTCTTCATCTCGGAGATCTGATGAACGACATCTCGGTCGATTCCGCGACGGCTCTTAAAAACGTACTTATCAACCGGGTCATGAAACCCGTACTGATAATCACCGACACCGATTTTGTCTTCGACCAATGCTGTGTCTGTGGACATAAAACTCAATTCCTCCCGCCCCTCGGCGAGATTATTTGTCCTTCTGCCGGTAATGGCGCAAGGACGAGGTTTGAAAAATTTCACAACGAAATTTGGAGGTCTGGCAAATCGATTGAGCCCGGAACCGTTAGCGTCTAGACGGCTTTTTGCTGAACCTCTTCCTCTTCAGAGGCTTCGACCGGATGACGTTCTCGCACTGTGGCATAGCCCTGATTATGAAGTTCCTGAGCCAAGTCCGCGTTGCCAGTTTCAACGATACGGCCCGCGAGCATGACATGCGTGAACTGTGGAATATTGTATTCGAGCAGTCGCTCGTGGTGGGTGATGATCAGCGATCCCATTTGAGGGCCCGACAACTTCCGAAGTCCCTCGCTGACGACTCGCACAGCATCGCTATCGAGCCCGCTATCGGTTTCGTCAAGAATCGCAAATTTCGGCTGTAGCATCGCCAGTTGGAGAATCTCCATCCGCTTCTTCTCACCACCAGAGAAACCTTCATTGAGGTATCGTCGAGCAAATTCGACATCCATCCCAAGTTCCTCCATCCGTCCCTTCAGTTCCTTCCGGAAATCACGCATCGGGATCAGGCCTTCACCCTCTTTGCGGTCTGGAGTGCGGATGTTAGTCACGGCATGGCGCAGGAAGTCAGCCACCTTCACACCGGGGATGGTCACCGGATATTGGAACGCCAGAAACAGGCCCAGCCGAGCTCGCTCGCACGGATCGAGTTCGTTGATTGCCGAGCCGTCAATCTCGATCGTCCCACTGGTAATCTCGTATTTTGGGTGACCGACCAGCGTATAGGCCAGCGTACTTTTGCCAGATCCGTTTGGACCCATCAACGCATGAATCTCCCCCTGACGAATTGCGAGACTGACACCTCGGAGAATCGGTTTCTCATCCACGGACACATACAAATCAGTGATCTTCAGCAAACTGGACATTCACGCTCTCTGTCGTCAGGTGGCTTACGCCCCGACTTCCTGATTGTTTGGTTCACAAAAAAAGGTGGGCAGCATCGGCCCTTCCGCAAAATCGCCTCAGGCTAAATCAGCAAGTGACTGCGTGACCGGTAGGCCAACCCGACCGGTGTGATGCGGGACCGGCATCACTTCGAGGCCGCGGGTAATTTTCTTCGCCTTGATCTTATCTTGAATCCGCATCAATCCTTCGAGCAACGCTTCGGGACGAGGTGGGCAACCGGGCACATAGACATCCACGGGGACCACCAAATCGACTCCCTTGACGACGTGATAGCCATGCTTGAAATAAGGTCCGCCACCGACGGTACAGGCCCCCATGGCGATGACGTATTTCGGGTCGGGCATCTGCTCCCAGAGTCGTCGAACTCGGCTGGCCATCTTATAGGTGACGGTTCCTGCAACGATCATCAGGTCGGCCTGCCGTGGAGTCGCGCGGAAGGCGCCCGCGCCGAAGCGGTCCATATCGTAACGGCTCGCGCCGGCAGCCATCATCTCAATCGCACAGCACGCAAGACCAAACGTCATTGGCCAGATGCTCGATTGTCGAGCCCAATTCATCGCTTGTTCCAGCGATGTCGTGATCACGTTCTCTTCAAATCGGCCTTCAATCCAAGGGGTTGTCATCGCTCATCCCATCCGTCTTGTGTTCAATTGATTTGCCGCATCAATGCGACAAGAGTTTCACTCTAACAGTTGCCGATCCTCAATTCATCTCTCGCAACCTGTTTTGCCTTCAAAAACTATGCGGGATGAAATTCACAGCAGGAATGTCCGTCACGACAACACGATGCCAATTTCAACGGCGTCCCCAACAGTTGCTCAAACACATGCTGTTCCAATTCGCAAATGGAAGAGTCACGCAGAGCCAATTCATGATAGGGGCAGTTCGTTTCCCGAAGCAAAGGGAGCGACCCCGTGACATCGACTTCGACTCGAAAACCACGTCCCTGAAGAGTCGTTCCGAGTTCTCGAAATCGCTCCTGCAAGGAAATTCCCTGAACTGACGCCCCATACCGTCGAACCAGTGCATCGCGCACCCGATTGGTAACACGCTCTCGCACCGCAGGTTCCTCAATACCATGCAACTCGTCCCACAATAGTAACGCGAGTTCTGTGTAATTGTCGCCGAGTTCCTGTTGCCCCGCGTCAGTCACTCGGTAGGCATGGTGCGGTCGGCCTCGGCCCGTTCGAACCGTGTGTCTTTCAATGAATCCCAATTGGCGAAGACGACTCAGTCGTTGACGAATCGCCGTGGCGGTAACGCCCTCGCTTTCGCACAGTTCCTGAACGGTGCTTCCACCCGACTGATGAAGCTGTTGCAGAAACTGACCGTCGTTTTGTTCTACTAAAATTTTCATAGCGATCACCTATGCATGTGTCGTTCCCATCCGCATCCTACACCGGTAATTTAATTTTGACAACTGTCGCTGCGTAAAATGGAACAAATAGTGTTCCCGCTGGTATTTCAGTAAGGAAAAAATCGTCGCAATATGTTTTGATGTGATTTCTTGTATGCAGTCCGTGCATTTTTCCAGTGACCATAGTTTCACGACAATTCCAGCGATGTTCGGTCGCGCAATGAAAATAAGCCGGATTCTTTCCGTACGGCCTTTCCTGCACCATCGTTAAAAGAGCGTGAGAAGCGATTGTCCGCGAAGGAGAGGGGCCGGTTGGTTGTCATTCGCAAATGGGGCACGGTCGCTCAGAAATCAACAAATTTTCCCGCGTCTTTATGCGACGGGGCCCGTGAACCGCAGCAGATCCCCAGCGGCACCGTGGTTCAAGTCGCTGGCTCCGTCTCAAAAACCTTAGAGGCCTCTCAAGCGTTTCGGGTCTCGGGAAACCTCAAACGCCAGCACAAGAAACCCTCATGGATCTGGTGGGGCGGAGTTTCTTCCGCGAGGGCTCGTTCGAGAAACTCAACTCGGCGGTTGAGTATCATGCTCGCTTGCGTCAGGTGGGTGACCGTTCGCCTGAAGGGACCGTTTCAACCTAGGGCGGATTTGGTCAGGCGTTGCAGAGGGCTTGGGCGGAATTCGAGTTCGTCACTGCCGAGAACTATTTTTTATTTGCCGATTCCTGTTTTGAAGATCTTGTCCGAAACCAACAGTCACTCCTTTGATCGGAGGCACCTTTTCGAACGGAGTCGAGGTCGCTCTGAAAAAGAACGGAATGACCTCTGGGGCTTGAAAAGTTCGGGTCTCCCTATGGGGTCTGCGCTCGCTCCGATACTCTTTCACTCTTCGTCGAGTTGAGTTCCGTTTCTATTTCGCTCTGGAATCTGTCAATGCCTCGCGATTTCATCACCGAAAGTTTATCGCACGATCCCATCCACGGTTATATTCCTTTTATCTCCAGATCGGGATTACCAGAGGGTGAAATCGCCGAGCAGGACGTGATTGATCATCCGTGGGTTCAGCGGATGAGGCAGATCCATCAGCTACAAACAGCGTGGTGGGTTTTTCCCTCCGCGGAGCATATGCGTTTTCAACACGTTCTCGGTTCCATGCATCTGGCGTCTATCGCGATTGATCATTGGTACGAGTCGCTGTGCGAGGTCAGTCGAAATGTTCCATCGCGGGCGTATGTCGAAAGCCTGTTGCGAATGGCAGCCCTGTTACATGATGTCGGGCATGGTCCTTTCGGCCATTTTTTCGACGATCACTATCTCGATCAGTTCGGAGTCACGCACGAGGATATCGGGGGTGCGATCATCGAACGGGATTTGGGCGACCTGTTACGGAGAGTCCGTCGCAATCCCAATGGGAAGTTGCAACCGTTAGAGGAACTCGATCCGCATCAAATTGCGTGGTTAATCCGCCGCCCGAATCGAAATCCGCAAGATGAGGAGGGACACCCTGACTGGCTGAGAAAACTACGGTCGATGTTCAGCGGAATTTATACCGTCGACAACATGGACTTCGTTTTGCGAGACGCCTATATGACGGGCTACAACACGAAGGCCTTTGACTTGTATCGCCTGTTGCACTACACGTTTTTCACGGCTTCCGGGCTGACGATCCATTCTCGCGGCCTACCGGCTTTGATTCACTTTATTGAAACCCGCGCCAATTTGTTCCGGACGGTCTATTTTCACAGAACGGTGCGGGCCGTTGATCTGGCTTTGGAAGAGTTGTTTCCCGAGACGATGCCTCATCTGTTTCAGGGGAATCCGCTAGAAAAACTCGATGAGTATCGTTCGTTTACCGAATTGTCGTTCCTGGTTGACGTGCAGCGTTGGGCCGATTGTGCGGATCCGACACTCAAAAACCTCGGCCTCCGTTGGCGGCAGATGTTGACCAGACAAGTCCAGTGGAAGATGGCCTGCGAGCGAACCCTCAATTTTCATTCGGGATCGGCCGAACGGACCTCAATCATTTCAGAACCAGAACTCGTCTTGAAGCGTGTACGGGAGCGAATGCCCATCGAACTCCGATCGCTTCCTCTAAAAATTGATGTCGCCAAACACTACCACAGGCCGAGTGGTCGCCTTCCGGCAGGAGGTCAGAACTTTCTTCTAGATCCTGCCTCCGGAGCCCCACAGGAATTGTCAGACGACGATTTGTTTCGAGCTTTGCCAGTCAGTTTTTGCATTTTTCGGATTTACTCCCAAGACCATCGCCACGACGGAATGCTTGATTTGGCATTGGACGCAGTCCTCGGCGAGGCCAGCGATGCAAAAACCAATATGTGACGCACGGAAGACTGCTCAATGAGCCGCCGGATCGTCATCATTCAACGAGGATCCGACGGCCAAAGTCGAAATGTTGGTTCGGTGGAAGATCGATCAGGTGGTCTTCATGGCAGCACCTAAGATTTTACTGGTACTCGGACGCATCACGCGAGGATCGACTTGTTCTTGCTTAAGAAGAGTTGCGCGGATGTCTTTTCCGGAAATGGAAACGGGTTTTTCGTCTTTATGACGTTCGCACAGATCCACTCGTCCACAGGAGTCGTAGAAGGCGGCAAAACCGACTTTAATCGGCTCGATCTTCAACTCGCCAGCAAGATTGTCGAAGATCTGATGTGCATCAAAGTCACCCCAGATATTGTCTCCATTGGAGTATGGCGCATCCGCATGTTTTCGTCCGATGATGATGTGCGTATAGCCCATATTTTGGCGATAGATCGCATGCATCACCGCCTCTTTTGGCCCGCCGTAGAACATCTTGATATCGAGCCCCAAAAGGACAACGCGATCGGGCACGGCCTCCTTGCGTGGTCCCCACAGACTTTGGTCGCTGTCACCATCACCGAGCTGTCGCTGGGTGATCAGGGCTTCATAAGTCTCCATCCGTATTTCCGCATTAACATCGTCACCCTTGGTTTCGCCAATCAGGGGATTCAGAACCGCAAGGGGATTCTTTCCTTGTCGAATCAGCGTTTCCAAACCATGCACCAACGCGTATTCGTGAGCGCGATGGAGCGGATTGCGCGTTTGAAAGGCCACCGCAGCATCGCATTTTTTCTCGGCTAATAATTTTCGAACTTCCCGGGGCGTTAGGACATACTTGCCGAATTTTGCATTCTTAGGCTGAGGCAACACGCGAACTTCACCGCCAAGAAGATGAGTGTTTGCCTTGTCACCCTCCAAGACCATATTCGAGCCCGGGTGATCGATACGATCGGACAGATACACACTCTTCAAAAATTTGAGCTTCGGCCAAGGATAAACATCCGTAATGTCCAGAATTGCCGCTACGTTACCATCGGGGCCTGCGAGCGAGACTTTTTGGCCTACTTTCAGTGTCTTAGCCATTTCGGACGTCACCGGAAAGGCCAGCGGAATCGTCCAGGCATACTTCTGCCCATTGCTCTCAATTACACTGTCATCGAGCACCTTGTGATAGACCGCACTGGTCATTGGGCCCGTCAAAGGGCTGAGCGTTCCGTCACCCAAACGATAGACCGTCGATAAGTCCGCATTCGAAACAGGGACTGTTGTCAGGCTAGCGGCCTCAGCTTTGAAGGAATGGATGTCAACCGCAGAAACGGTTCGGCAGACGGGTTCTTTGAGTCCACCATGAGCAGCGATCAAGTCAGTCATTACTATCCTCTTGAAATTGTCCACGAAACAAATGTTTTTAATTCACTCAATTGAGCCTAGAGCAGACGTTAGAGAAACCACATGAAAAGTGGAAGAGATCCTGATGAGACAATAAGACTGGAAAGGAGCGTTCTGTAACGGACGGGAGAAGATACGACTTGGCCTTCCCCCTCGAAGTTGAGCCAAATCCTACTGAAAGGTCTTGTTCGGGCACGACAAAGTCCGTTTCCATTGAGGAGATCCGTGGAAACCTTGGGCATGCGCGTCACCGAATTCTGCCAAAATGCGACTGAACTGTTGCACGGCCAGCAATCCACAATTTCTTCCACGTTGGCAGAGAAATTCGTTGTGACAAGACGTTGAAGTCGCATCGTTCGATGGTGCGCAACAATCCGCCATAGATATCGAGCATCGCTCTCAAAATTGACTTGCCCGGCCGATCCAGATACCGCAGCAGGCCTTCGCCGCTGGCGTAGTAGCTCCACGCCCGTGCGGTCTCAAACCGCATCAGATCTCGAAAATGTTGGTCATACACACCTCGGCAGAGGTCTTCGGGTCGATACTGAAATTGGGTGAAGTCTTCGCGAGGCAAATAGATTCTCCCGCGGCGGCTATCTTCAGTCAGATCGCGAAGGATATTCGTCAACTGAAAAGCCAAACCACAGTCGATGGACAACTGACGAACCTGCGGGTCTTCTCGAAAACCCCAGATGTGAATGCAGCACAGACCCACAGCACCGGCGACTTGGTAGCAGTATCGTTCGAGGTCCTGGAAGGTCTCCATCCGGACCGGTTGCATGTCTGTCTGAACCCCGTCAATGACAGCGAACAGGTACTCATGGGGAATTCGATATCGGGCAGCCGTATCGGAAATCGCTGGCAGATAGCGATGAACGTCTAACAGTTGATCACTCGCCGAAAGGGTGCTGGGGAGTACCTCCGAGGAGAGTGCCGTACGAACCGCGGCACGCCACGCGGTCAGATGCTTTTGACGATCGTCAAGCAACCGAATTTCGTCATCGCCGATGTCGTCAGTAATCCGATTGAAAGCATATAAGGCATTCATCGAGGAACGCATTTCGCGTGGCAACGTGAGAAATGAAAAGCGAAAGTTATGTGCCGTACGTCGGGTGAGTACCCGACAAGCCTTGTAGGACAGAGCCAAAGACTGTGTTGATGTCAATCTGACGGGCACGGCAGTGCGGCTCCTCTCCATCGCCTTCTTTTCAAGCGGCGGGGGGTCGAATGATTTTCTTTCCAGAGATTTCGCTTTGAATGGTCGCTGAGATGCAATGCAGCCGGTCCAACACAATTTGCCACACCGAGGGATCCCGGCATCCTGTGCCGTATCCGCTTTGTACTCTTGATGCGTAGGCAGGGAGGATAGATTATCGTCCCCCCCTGAAGACTCAAGCCACGCAGAAGAATTTCGAGAAGTCGGCGTCCGTGATCACCGCCTCGGTCCGAGGATTGCAGAATGCGGGTGAGCCCCTTTTAAAGCCCGTCTCACGGATGGTGTTTATTGGCGATATTCAGATCGATCCAGTCCCAAAGTTGCCTAGCAACTTCAATCTTCGTTCCGGAAAAAAAAACGACATGGCATCCTGCCGCATCGATGACTTCAATCTGGTTCGTCTCGGAACCAATCGCGGTGGGACGATTCAAGACAATCGCATCGCAGTTCTTTTCCCTTAATTTGCGCAGGGCATTCGTGTGTGCGAACTCATCAGACTCCAAAGCAAATCCCACGATCCAGCGACCCGACTTGTTTCGACCCAAGTTGGCGAGGACATCCGCAGTCTCGACAAGCTCTAAATCGAGTGAGACGCCTTTTTTTGCAAGCTTGCCGCAAAATCGGGACTGAGGACGATAGTCACACACCGCTGCGGTGGCGATCACTCCATCACAATCAGGAAAAACGTTGTTGCAGGCGGCCAACAGCTCATCCGTGGTCTCTATGGAAAGAACATCACATCCGAGCGGTGGAGCCAACGCCACGGGACCACAGGCAAGAACAACTTCGTGGCCGGCGGCGAGAATCGCTTCGGCCAGAGCGAACCCCATTCGACCGCTGCTGGCATTGGAAAGATACCGTACGTCATCAAGGTACTCTCGTGTTGGCCCGGCCGTGATCAAAATTTTCATGGGGTCATCGCATCGAGAGAAATTGTGGGCAGATCCGATTCTCGGTCGTTCCACGAGAATCGCGTTTGAACGCCATTGCGGAAGACGATTGTCAGGCGTCTTTGCCAAAAATTCGGGGTTCATATTCCGACAAGAGTCGGTTGATTTCCGGCAGGATTTCCGTCGACTCGGCCATTCGACCCGTTCCGATTTGACCACAACTCAACCAGCCCGTTCCCGGTTCGACAAAATGAACACCATCGGCCCGAAGCCGTGTCACATTTCGTTGAACGGATGGCTTGGCCCACATCTCACAATTCATCGCCGGTGCCAACAGCAGCGGGCATGTCGTCGTCAACGCCAAGGTGGATAACAAATCCCCAGCAAACCCCCCCGCAACCTCCGCCATGAAGTTGGCTGTTGCGGGGGCCACGACCATCAGGATTGCTCGATTCGCCAGTCCAATGTGCTCACCCTGAAAATGTTCCACTGGGCGGAAAGAGTCGTGATATACGGGACGACCCGTTAATGCCTCAAACGTCGTCTTGCCAATGAACTCCAATGCGGATTCAGTCATGACGACGCTTACCTTCACGCCACTCTGGATGAGTTTGCTGCAAAGATCGGCTGCCTTGTAGGCCGCAATCCCTCCGGTCACCCCCAACAGCAATTCGCGATTTTGGACGATCTGAAAACCTCCCCCCAAAGTGCATTTCACTCGGGGCCTGATGGGACGCTTGGGCGGGTAAAATGAATCCAGAGACGGGCTGTTTCGAGAGACAGATTCCGGATCAGTGAGGGCATGAGGTTTAAATCTGTTGGACCGAGATCCTAGACTTGGAACGATTGTGGACCATCAGAATTCGGAGGTGTTTGCGCTCTAGATGAGGTGTTTTCGCTCTAGATATCGTCAAGAGACGGACCGCTGTCAAAATGACGAGTACGATTCGCATCGGGTCGGATAAGTACCGCTCCAGTGGCATCCAAGAAAATTTTATCCTGCATAATTTCTTGGACCACGATCTCCATGGGGTTCTTTGTCTGAATGTCGACGAGCGGACGAGCTCCGCGATTCAAGGCGACCATCCGCTTTTGAATGAGCGTGGAGAGTTTGAATCGTCCACCGCATTTCTTTACGATTTCTTCCTCTTTCAATTCGTCAAGCATTCGCAGCCTCTTTGAAATTACGGGTATACGCCGATCCCTGCCGTCGTCGACTGTAGCAATTCGAGCGACAACTCCAAGCTAAGTAGTTTGGCGGTTAATCGGGCGAGGAGCAAGGGTAACTGTCAAATTGGTTTCAAGGAATCAGTCGGTCGGTCAAAATTTGGCAGATGAAACTTACGGCCCGCTCCAAATCATCGTTGACCACGCGGTGAGCATATCGGTGGGCAAGTTGCAATTCATCATGCACCTTTCTAAGGCGTTTCTGTATCGTGGCTTCGGAATCCGTTCCGCGCATTCGCAGTCGATGCTCACACACTTCCAGTGACGGCGGTTCCAAGAAAATGGTGAGGGCGTGGGGGTAGACTTCCATCACCCGAATTGCCCCTTGAACATCAATTTCGAGGAATGCCCAACCCCCATCAAGCCGCGCCCGATCGATTTCGGACTTCAGCGTGCCGTACCAGTAGCCAGCACCAAAGACTTCAGCCGTTTCCAAAAATTCATCACGGTCACGTCGCGCGGCGAACTCTTCTGCGGAGAGAAAATAATAGGCGTCGCCGTGCACCTCTCCGAAACGGGGTGGTCGTGTTGTTGCCGAAACGCACTTCACAAACTTGACCGGTGCTTCACGGATCAGACGTTCCACGATCGTTGTCTTGCCGCTCCCGCTGGGACCAGACATGACGACGACTTGAACGGATGAGGCATGGTCAAATGTCTCGGCCACTGGAGTTCACTCCACATTCTGAACAATTTCACGCATTCGTTCCACGCTCGCCTTGGCTTCGACCGCCGCGTGAGAGATCTCCACGTGATTGGCCTTCGATCCAATCGTATTTACTTCACGAAACAACTCCTGACACATGAAATCGAGCTTGCGGCCCTGCGACGTGGAGTCATCCAGCAACTTGGCAAACTGAGTCAGGTGGCTTCGCAGTCGGATAATTTCTTCGTTGATGTCGCTGCGATCAACAAACAAGGCGACTTCTCGCAACACGTCCGACGGTCCAATGTGATCGTCGCGATCCTTCAGCAATTCGGAAACGCGTTGCAGCAGTTTGTCGCGGTACTCGATGATCACTTGTGGTGCAAGTCCGGCAATGTAATCCACCTGCTCAGCGATCCGAGTACTTTGAACTTTCAACTCCGCGGCCATTGAGGCTCCCTCGCGTTGCCGAAACTCATCCATTCGAACCGTCGCGGCGCGTACCGTCCGTTGGACAACAGGCCAGAGATGCTCAATGGTCTCCGAATCAAAACGACCATCCTCCATCACCTGAGGAAGTGTCAACAATGATTCCAGCCGAGGGGGTTCGGTGCCAAGTGTCTGGGCCACTTGTTCCAGTTGCCTCCAGTATCCGGCAAGAATGGTCAAATTAATTCGGGACGAACTCGTATTGGCTAAATGCTCGAATCGAATCGTCAACGAGACGCTGCCCCGCGCAATCGTCTCACGCAGCATTTTTTCCAAATCGCTTTCCAAATGGGCGAAGCCATCCGGCCAGCGGAGTGCAAGTTTGAAGTGGCGATTATTCACACTGCGCAATTCCGCTCGGCAAACAACGTTTTGTGACTGCTCGCGAGCCTCACCAAAGCCAGTCATGCTTAAAAGCACAATGTTCCACCCTACAAAGGACGTCGAGACAAGACCGCGAGTTTGACATCGAAAAAAAGATCAATTGAAACACAATTTCATGTTGACGACTCAAATTTCAGCTGGCATCAAACCACCGGAAATCGTCGTCGCAACTCATTTCGGCAGACAGATTTTGCCGAATTCAATGTCTTCAGTTCTTATTCCGGTTTTGTGGTGTCAGGATTCTCGGTAGAGGGAGCCTTTTCCTCCTTGCGGGGATTTTCCTCTGTTGCAGAGTCCACTTTGACCGAAGCGGGCTTCGCATCCACGTTAGGGGTCTCATTTGCTTCGTCGTTGGCGGCTTCCTTTTCGGACTCCCCTGTCTGCTCATTTCCATTCGGTGGGGAGGCCTTGTCCGGCATGTCGAGATCGATCGCTTTGTCTTCGGTCGAGGGAGTTACCGCCGCAGCCTTATCGACGAACGTTGCACGCCCTTTGGTTGCCGAATTGACGACAAGGATGCAAATACAAGCCAATAAAATCCAAATCAAGGCGACGGCAATGGTGATCCGTGTAAAAATGTCGCCAGCCTTTGTGCCAAAAGCGCTTTGGCCACCCATGCCACCAAAGGCACCCGCCAGTCCTCCACCTCGACCTCGCTGGAGCAGGATCAAGCCAATCAAAAACATCCCGACCAACATGTGGACGGTCAACAAAAAATAAGCCAGATACAGCATATTAAATCATTCCTATTGGCCAGTTAACATAATTTCACGCTCGAGTTGCCGAGATCTATTCCCCTGAGAGACGAGCCAGGTCGGCTGCGGCGTGAATAATTCCCAAAAACTGATTACTCATCAAGCTGGCTCCACCCACAAGGGCCCCGTCAACATTCGGCAGGGAGAGAAGTTGCTTGGCATTATCTGGTTTCACGCTGCCGCCGTATTGAATTCTAATCGCGTCCGCTGAAACGCGATCGAATCGCGCAGCCAGCCAATCGCGAATGAATCGGTGAGTTCCTTCCGCCTGTTCGGGTGATGCGGTCACCCCTGTACCAATGGCCCAGACAGGTTCATACGCTATGACAAGCTTTTCAAGTTGTTCGATACGGACATTCGCCAAACCGAGTTTCAGTTGGGAGCTCAGCACCGACTCAGTCCGTCCGGAGTTTCGATCGTCTAAGGCCTCACCGACGCAAAAAATTACATCGACGTTTCGCTGAAAAGCGGCGAGCACCTTGAGATTGATTTGGGAATCGGTTTCCCCAAAAAACTGCCGCCGCTCACTGTGTCCGATGATGACCCAGCGGCAACCCACATCGACCAACATGTCGATGGAAACCTCTCCGGTATAGGCGCCGGCATTTTCAAAGTGGGCATTTTGAGCGCCCAACATGACGCGACTGTTCGCGAGACTCTGACTGACGGGGAGCAAGTGTGGAAACGGGGGACAGACAGCCACATCCACCAACTCGGTGATGCCAGCCACTCCGACAACCACCTCTCCAGCCAGTTTCTGGGCCGAAGCAAGAGTTGTATTCATTTTCCAATTGCCAGCCACAAACAGGCGGCGCATTGCTTCATCCTTAAAGACACCGCGTGAAAGAGATCTTGGTTGCACGAGCGGCAAATGAAACCAACGACACAGTCCGCAAATTTTTTTCAAGAATCAATATTGGCGATCAAGACTACCCCGGTCCCATAAATCGTTTGTTCGATCACTCGACCGGCTCACTCCTCGGGTAAGAGCCCAGAATTTCCATGCGGACCGCCATTTTCGCCAGATCGTCCAAAGAACGCTTGACCTTGGAATCTTTGATATGGCCCTCGCAATCCAAGAAAAAGATGTAACCCGTCTCCGGACCGCGAAGGGGGAAGGATTCGATCCAAGTGAGATTCAGTTTTGCCTGCTTAAAAATTGCCAATGACTCCGACAACGAACCGGGACGATGGGGGATCTGCAGGAGAATCGATGTTCGATCTTTTCCGGATGGTGCCACGGGCTTGTCACCAATCACGGCAAATCGAGTGACATTACTCGAATTATCTTCAATGTGCTCTGCAAGGATTTGAAGCCCATATTCGACGGCCGCCTGCTTACTAGCGACCGCTGCCGCACCCGGCTTGTCGCGTGCGAGTTGAGCGGCAGTGGATGTGCTCGTGACTTCAATCGTCCGTGCTTGAGGCATGTTTCTGCTAAGCCAGTCGCGGCATTGAGACAAGGCTTGCGGCTTGCTGTAAATTTCGTTGATTTCGCTTCGAGGCGAACGTCCCAACAGATTGTGGTGGATATTAAGTTGAATTTCTCCGCAAATCCTCAGCGGCAAACGAGTGAACATGTCCAGCGTGTCAATAATGCGTCCATCAGTGCTGTTTTCGATCGGAACAACACCGAAATCCGCATGCCCGCGGTTCACTTCTTCGAACACGGCTGGAATTGTGTTAACGGGAATCAAGTCGGCGGATTCACCGAAACGCTCAATCGCAGCCATATGTGAAAAACTAAATGCCGGACCAAGATAAACTGCCCGTTGAATCCGTGATTGATTTCGAACCGAACTCAACACCTGTCGAAATACGCCACGGATGGCCCGGCCGGTTAAGGGGCCTGGGTTTTCCGACTCGAGCAAGGCGTAGAGTTCATCATCGGAACGCGGATCATAAATTGCGGCTCGGCGATCGGGAGACGATTCGATCAGTTTAAATGTTGCCGCCGCTCTTCGGTTCAGGAGTTTAATTATTTCCTGATCGAGCTTGCCAACTTCTGCTTGAGCTGCCGCATTGATTTTTACGGATGAAGATGATGCCGCTGTTTTGGCAGAAGCCGTTGTAGAAACGGGCTTTGCAGACTTTTTTGTCACCGGTTTAGTCGCCATCCAACCAGCCTCCACCAAGTCGCCTCAAAATATTGCTTCCACGCCATGCACCGCTTCACATGTTCGGTGCCGACGAATTTCGCTGCCGTTCAAATTCCTAAACTCATTCAGACTGCCATTTCTACTTGCCGGAATCGGGTTTTGCAAGCGGCAAGCAGTTCGGTGATGCCGCAGACTCTCAGAAATGCCGACTTTCAAAATTTCAGAAGCCTCACTGTTTTAAAGGTGCCATTTTGACGCAGTTGCATTGGTGACGCCCGATCATTGGCGGTGCCGTTATGGCAGCCGTGTGGTTGTGTCTGGCTCAATAATTCGTCAAACGGAGATTCTGATCCTATTTATTAGCAATATGTTGTGTTAATGATGGAATATTGATCAAAAGAACTGGCGCGACCTTTGCGGTGTCATTAGTTTTGATTGGTAGATTCACGTATATGCTTTTGGTTGAATGCTTCGGAGAGTCAATTTTGGGGAATTGATAGACAATTTCCGACTCGCCCGAAGAGGTGTCTGATTTTAACTCAAGGATTACTGCGATGGCCATTCAAGAAAAGATCATTGGCATCGACCTAGGAACCACGAACTCGGTCGTTTCTGTGATGGAGGGCGGCGAAGTCAAAGTCATTGCCAATCAGGAAGGGAACCGCCTGACCCCCAGTGTTGTGGCTTATACAGAGAAAGGCGACCGGCTTGTCGGAGATCCAGCCAAGCGGCAGGCCGTCACGAATCCAAAGAACACGGTTTACTCGATCAAGCGGTTCATGGGGCGTCGGCATAACGAGGTCGAGTCCGAAGAGAAGATGGTTCCCTACACGGTAGTTGGCGGCCCGAGTGAATATGTGAAAGTTGAAGTTCACGGCAAGACCTATACTCCACCGGAGGTCTCGGCACAGATTCTCCGAAAATTGAAAGAGGCCTCGGAGGCGTATCTCGGTCACACGGTGACCCGGGCCGTGATTACCGTTCCGGCGTACTTCAACGACGCTCAACGGCAGGCGACGAAGGACGCAGGAGAGATCGCTGGCTTAAAGGTCGAACGCATCATCAACGAGCCGACTGCGGCCGCTCTGGCTTACGGTTTACAGAACAAGAAGAACGAGAAAATCGCGGTGTTTGACCTCGGCGGCGGCACCTTCGACGTGTCGGTCCTCGAAGTGGATAACGAACTCGTCGAAGTGCTCAGCACCAATGGAGACACGCATCTTGGGGGAGATGATTTCGACGAAGTGCTGATTAAGCACATCGCCGACAAGTTCCAAGCCGAGCATGGTATCGATCTTCGCAAAGACGCGATGGCCTTGCAGCGACTGCGCGAAGCGGCCGAAAAGGCCAAGAAGGAGCTTTCCGGCCAGCAGTCAACCGACATCAATCTGCCATTCATCACTGCGGATTCTAGCGGAGCGAAGCACTTGCAACTGGCAGTGACTCGTGCTGAGTTCGAACGCATGGTTGATCATCTCGTCGAGCGATGCCGTGGTCCGGTGGAGAATGCTCTACGTGACGCCAAGTTGTCGCCCAGTCAGATTGACGAGGTGGTTATCGTTGGCGGATCGACGCGGGTGCCCAAGGTTCAAGAATTCGTCAAAAAGATGTTCGGCGGGAAGGAACCGCATCGAGGCGTGAATCCTGACGAAGTGGTGGCGATTGGTGCCGCTATTCAGGGTGGGATCATCTCGGGTGACGTGAAAGACATGGTGCTGCTTGATGTGACGCCGCTGTCCCTCGGTTTGGAGACGGAAGGGGGAGTGCTGACGGTCCTTGTCGAACGCAACTCGACAATCCCCGTTACGAAAACGGAAACCTTCTCAACCGCAGCTGATGGACAAACTGCGGTGACGATCAGTGTGTTCCAAGGCGAGCGACCGATGGCGCGCGACAATCGCATGCTGAATCAGTTCAATCTAGAAGGGATCCTCCCTGCTCGTCGAGGCGAACCGAAGGTGGAAGTAACATTCGACATCGATGTCAACGGGATTCTTAACGTCAAGGCGAAGGATCAAGCAACAGGCAAAGAGCATTCCGTGCGGATCGAGAACTCCAGTGGAATCGATCAAGCGGAAATCGATCGTATGAAGAAAGATGCCGAGTCGCACGCGGCGGAAGACAAGCAGCGTCGTGAGTTGGCGGAGGCCAAGAACAAGGCGTCGATGTCCGTCTACGAAACCGAAAAGGTTCTGAAGGAGCACGGGGCGAAGTTAGATGTGGCGTCGAAGGCAGCCGTCGAAGCGAGCATTGAAAAGGTCAGGAATGCGGAGAAAGGCACGGATCTTGCCGAGATCAACTCGGCTGTCGAGAACCTTCAACAGGCGAGTTACTCGCTTGCCCAGCACGTTCAAAATGCAGCAACTGAAGCCGAAGCGGCTCCAGTTGCTGCTGAATCAAAGTCGGATGATGGGGTGATCGACGCCGAGTTTGAAAAGAAAAGTTGATTCGTTACGGCTCGACGATTGTCGTGGTGATTCAAAATTCGCCTCCGCCTTCCGTGTCTCGCTGCCCCGCAGCGAGACACGGAATGATCTTTCGAGGGCAAACAGGTTGCTCCCGAACGCGCCGCGAATTGTGGAAGACTCAGATGCCTCATCAGGAGATTGGGGGTCCGTGGCGAAGCGGGAGTTTGAAAGTCGTACAAGGCACGGCAAGACCCTGATCGATTGCGTTTTGATGCGAATTCTTGTGTGCCGCGCCATGGGGCTGCATGGCGCGGTGGATTTTTTTCGACTGGGTGACGTGATGGAACAGTTCCAGATAAATCCTGAAACGGCGGTGATGCCTCTTCGATTTCGGGTGACGCGAGGATCTCGGGTGTTGTTGATTGGCCGGACTTAACGGATCGAAAATGAGTCTCCTTGTGAGTCGTCGGGGGGCGAACTCCGGATTTCCGCCTGATCCGTTATGATCGGCGATGCTGTTGCTCGTAAGGAATTCCTGTTCGATCAGAAGTCCCTTTAATTTCGCGAGGGTCGTGCGGTTGTCGATCGCGTCACGTTCTCGCATATTTCCAGCAGGATCCGCGTCATGGTCTTCCGTCCCGAAAAGCTCACGCTGAAAGCCCAAGAGGCGGTCCAGTCGGCGCAGCAGTTTGCTGAGTCACAGGGGCATCCGCAGTTGATGCCGCTCCATTTGCTCAAGGCTCTGCTGGACGAGCAGCAGGGGATCGTCCGGCCGTTGCTGGAGAAGATCGGCATTCATGTCAGCCAACTGCGGGGGATCATTGATGCCGACTTGAACAAGCTGCCGCGTGCTTCCGGCGGTCAGGTAGGGGCGAGTCCCGCCGCGATGCAGGTGTTGGAGAAGGCTCAACAGCAGGCGGACGCGATGAAAGACGCCTTCGTCTCGACCGAGCATTTGCTCATCG
>CAMCMU010000039.1 GCA_945876035.1 Schlesneria paludicola DSM 18645
CTGGCGCTGTTGGTCCGCCGCTCCAACATTTCTGCCGTCTCGACCGCGAACAATTCATTGGACACAACCGACACCCACACTCGCCTGAGTTGCCGGTCCATCGCCGACTCGAACTCCAATAATTGCCTTTCACCACGGGCTGCTAGGGAAGGACCCCCAATGTCTATGAAAACAAATGGACATCGACTTCCGCACCCGGCGGATATCCTTCGCTGTCTGCAGGAACGACAACGAATCCATCGGCCCGAGTTGTCGAACTGAGAATAGAAGCTCCGCCAATGGAGATCGGTTCGGCCTCGTCGCCTCGAACGATGACCCGTGCATAGTCGACTCGGCCGACGGTGGAGATGAGTTTGCGGGAGAGACGCGCACTTATGCGACGATACGGCCAGTCGCGTGCGCGACCTCCCAAAGCACGAATCGCTCGTCCTGCAAAAAAGTCATAAGCGCACAAGCAGGAAACCGGATTGCCCGGCAACAAAAAAACGAGCGTTCCCTCGATGCGGCCCATTCCCGTCGGACTGCTGGGTCTCATGGCGATTCCATGAATCACCAACTCGCCGTGATCCGCCAGCAGTTTTGGGACGAAATCTTCCTGTCCGACGCTTGATCCTCCCGAAACGAGCACGACATCGGCCTGCTGCAGGAACGCGTGATGGATGGCCTCGGGATCGTCCGGAATAATGTCAAAAGGAATTGATTCGCCACCGTCGCGTCTGACCAATGCAGACAACATGGGCCCATTCGCATCAGGGATTTGGAAGTCAACAGGTGGAGTTCCCGCCGGGAGCAATTCATTTCCCGTAATCAGGATTCTCACGCGTGGTCTTCGTACAGCCGTGACTTTTCTGATGCCAATGGAGGACAGCACTCCGACATCTTGCGGCCGGAGGACGCGTCCGGCGTGCTGCACGAGGTCCCCGATTCGAATGTCTTCTCCCACTTGGCCCACATGTTTGCCTGGGGAGACCGGGTTCAAGACCAGCACCGTCTCTCCGTCGATTTCCGTTTCCTCAACGGGTAATACGGCATCTGTTCCGACAGGAAGCGGAGCACCGGTCATGATGCGTACGGCCTCTCCCGCCCCAACACGTGAAGCGAAGGCGTTTCCCGGCAGGCAGGTGCCGAGGATTCGCAATGACAGGCGGTTGTAGGACGACGCCCCCTGGGTCTCCTCAGCCCGCAATGCGTACCCGTCCATCATCGAACGGGCAAAGTTCGGAACATTGACGCCGCTCGTGACGTTGCACGCCAGAACGCGTGAGGCCGCTTCGGCTAAACTGATGTCTTCGGTGGCAAGTTGAGAAAAATCAGGCAAGACCGAATCGATCCATTCCACAGCGGCCTCAACCGTTGTTCTCGCGGAAAAACCGCGCATTCGAACATCGACATTTGAACGGTCGGGTATTGAACCTGCCATCGAGTTCCTTCCTGAGTGATATCGACTTCGCATCAACCCGCAGTGATCGGCACGCACCAGCATATCGTTGGAGTTGTTGCAACGCGCGTGTTGCCTGCAGTCAAAGGTATTTCTATCATCCGGAAAGGGACAGTCGTGTCGTCATGATGTGCTAGGCGGTGACGGATGCAGGTGACCGTTGAATTGTTTGGAATTCCCCGTGCCAGAGCCGGAGTGTCTCTGACGATATCCAACGGACAGTGCCTTGGTGACGTGCTGGTTGATTTGGCGGAAAGGTTCCCGATATTGGCAGAGACTTGCATTGACGGGCGATGCCTGCGCCGGGGTTATACGGCCAACGTGCGTGGCGAGCGTTTTGTGACAGCGAGCGAAACTCCATTGAGTGACGGAGACACGGTACTGCTGCTGTCACTCGACGCAGGGGGATGACAGGAGTCGATGTGACAGGCAATCTTCCGGGTTATCATGGTTGTTATCTCCGCATCGATCTGACGAAGGGCTCGTCAGATCGGATCACGCTCGATGAAAAATTTCTCCGCAGTTGTCTCGGCGGCAGTGGTTTGGGCGTGGCGTTGCTGCTGCGGGAAGGTGTGGCCGCCGTCGATCCAACCTCCCCCCCCGCCGCACTCGCTTTCGTCTTCAGTCCGTTGGTGGGAAGTCCGCTGACGACGTCTGCCAAGTTCGCCGTGGTCAGCAAGAGTCCGCTCACGCAGCGAATCAACGACTCACTGTCCAGCAGCGGCTTTGCACTGGCGGGGAAGAGAACCGGTCACGATGCGATCGTGATTATTGGCAGGGCGGCCGAGCCTTCGGTGATCGTGATTGACGAAGACGTCGTGCGTGTGGAACCAGCGGGATCACTGACGGGCTTGCTTAACCGAGAGGCACAAACGCAACTTCGCGCGCGGCTTGGAGCGGATTATCAGGTCGCATCGATCGGTCCAGCGGGAGAACGACTGGTTCGTTTTGCCACGATTTCGCATGATGGTCGGCACGCAGGACGTGGAGGCAGTGGCGCGGTACTCGGTTCCAAAAACATCAAGGCGATTGCGGTTCGTGGTTCTCGTCGCTGCTCGTGGGGAAATCCTGAGTTGCTGACCGAGTTTGCGCGACGACTGTCTGAAAAATCGTTTGGTCCAGCGACGGCGAAGTATCGCGAGTTGGGAACGGCTTCGAATCTGCTGGCGTTCAACCGGCTGAACGTCCTGCCGACGCGAAACTTTCAGCAGGGGAGTTTCGAGGGGGCTCAGGCCATCTCGCCCGAACAGATGAATGTGAGTCGTGAGCGAACTCGGGCATCCTGCGCGGCCTGCACGATCGGGTGTGAACACATCTACGGACTGCAAGACGGAAAAGGAAACGTGCGTCTCGAGTACGAAAACCTGTTCGCGTTGGGCCCGCTCTGCGGCATCGACGATGCAGAGGTCGTGTTGCAAGCCAGTCGGCGTTGTGACGAACTGGGGCTCGATACGATCAGCGCTGGAGGAACGATTGCGTTTGCGATGGAGTGTGCCGAACGGGGTTACCTTGACGCACCGTGGCTTCGATTCGGAGACGGCGCGGGGTTGCTGCGGGCTCTGGACCTGATTGTGAGCGGTGAGGGAATTGGAAGACTTCTGGCCCAAGGAAGTCGCTACATGGCTCATGAGATTGGCTGTGACACGATTGACTTCGCTCCGCAAGTTAAGGGATTGGAAATCCCCGGCTACGATCCACGAGGCCTGCAAACGATGGCCCTCGGTTTTGCCGTTGGATCGCGCGGCGCAGACCACAATCGTTCGGGCGCTTATGAGGTCGATTTCTCGCAGACGGTTGATCGCTTGAACGTCGGTCCTGAAGCGGCGGTTCTGGCGATTGAAACCGAAGATAAGGCTGCCCTGATGGACTCATTGATTCTGTGCAAGTTCCTGCGTGGCGTCTTCGACGATTTCTTTGCCGATGCCGCCGAAATGCTGAGCCTCGTCACTGGGTGGGACGTGTCACAGGCGGAACTTCGAGCCACCGCACAACGGATCGTCACAATGAAGAAACGCTTCAATATTCTCGCGGGCTGGACTCCCGCCGAAGATACGTTGCCCGCTCGAATCTTGAATCAACCACTCCCCGAAGATGTGAGGGCACAACTCTCGCCGAAAAGACTTTTAGCAATGGTTCAGGCATACAACATCGCTCGTGGCTGGACCGCAGAGGGCTGGTTGCCTGATGGGAGTCCGCTTGGTGATCCCTAATTGAGGGGGGTCATTTTGATGCGCCAGGCGACGGATTGCGGTTGAGCGTGAATTGCTGCCGGAGCGGAAACGGCTGCGGACAACCGTGAGTGCTGTTGATTTTGTTGTGTTATTTTCTCGCTGATCGATACCCTTTGAACCGATACTCAGTAGCCTTTTGTTCCTTCTCGTCTCGTGCCGACCGTTCTCCCCGAAAGTGACCATGTCCGAAACATTCATTCTGATCCCGGGCCGGACTAGTGACCAAGGGTGTGGCATCAGCGAGGGAAAGTTCTTGGAGAAGTACCAGCGTGAAATCAACACGCTCCAAGTCGCTCCGGGAGATATGGAGCGACTTGGACTTGCCAATGGTGACCGTGTGCGACTGACCAGCGAAGAGAGACAGGTCGTCGAAGTCTGCGTCACGGCCGCGCGGAAGGACGAACTTCCCGAGGGGATGCTGTTCATTGCTTACGGAGACATCTCCAGTCGGTTGATGGGAGGCGACACCCACGGTTCGGGAATGCCGACCAGCAAGGGAATGGACGTGGTGTTAGAGAAGCTCGCGTGAGCCACGGTCTGCGGCCGCCGTCTCTCGACTCTCTCATAAAATTAGCGGTCGGATTCATGGTTGCGTCTGGTATCTGATCCGATCAGAATAATCCGAAAAGTTTAGCAGTCTTCGTACAGGCAGATCTTGGGTTGAGGACGATGATGAGCCCGGGGCTTGACCGGCACAATTTGTAGCGGCGAGAATTCGTGACACCGATGATTCTAAGGTCTCTTCCCGATGACAAGTGCCTCAACACAATGTTTCGCCCCCACCGCCAGCGTGCCCGGCGAACTGAAGATCGTTCAGGACGCGACCTGCACATTTTGCGGGTGTGTTTGTGACGACATCGATCTCACGGTCAAGGACAACCACATCATTGAGGCCAAGCGAGCCTGCGTTCTCGGCAAGGCGTGGTTCTTGAACCACCAGATCGATGAACGACCGAGTTGTCTGATCGACGGTCAACCGGCCTCACTGGAAGCCGGATACGATCGCGCCGCCGAAATCCTGACGAACGGGAAGTACCCGATCATTTACGGTCTCAGTGATTCGCCGTGTGAGGCACAGCGTGTGGCTGTCAGTATCGCCGATTGGATTAAAGGGACGATCGACACCACGACCAGCGTCTGTCACGGTCCCTCGGGTATGGCCTTTCAGGGAGTCGGTGAAGTGACCTGCTCGCTGGGTGAAGTGGCCAATCGCGGGGACATGATCATTTTTTGGGGGTCGAACCCTGCGGAAAGTCATCCACGCCACTTCACGAAGTACAGTCTGATGCCGAAGGGAATGTTCCTGCCTAACGGACGGAAGGACCGGACGTGCGTGATCGTTGACGTTCGCAAGACAAAAAGCGCGAAAGCTGCCGATATTTTCATTCAGATCAAACCTCGAAAAGACTTCGAAGCCTTGTGGACGCTGCGTGCGTTGGCCAAGGGGATCGAACTCGATCCGGAACTGGTTCAACGCGAGACCGGCGTCGAATTGTCCGTCTTTCAAGATTTGATGGAGCGGATGAAGGCCTGCAAGTTTGGAGTGATTTTTTTCGGCATGGGCCTGACGATGACGCGGGGTAAGCATTGCAACAGCGAGGCTCTGCTGGCACTGACCCGCGATATGAACGCCTTCACCCGGTTCACCGCCAAGCCGAACCGAGGCCATGGCAATGTGACCGGTGCCGACAATGTCGTTGCTTGGCGGACCGGTTATCCCTTCGGCGTAAATCATTCACGCGGCTATGCCCGCTTTAATCCCGGTGAATACACCACTTCGGATACGCTGGCCAATCGTGAGGCCGACTCCGGCATGACGATCGCCTGTGATCCCATGGCCAATTTCTCGCAGCCCGCCCGTGAACATCTGGCCTCGATCCCGTACATCGCTCTCGATACCAAAGAAACTCCCACCACCCGAGCGGCCGCCGTTGCCTTCACCGTTGCCACCTACGGCATCAATACCGGAGGCACCGTCTACCGCATGGATGACGTTCCCATTCCATTGCGCCCCGCCTTTCCGTCACCCCACCCCAGCGACTTCGACGTGCTCACCGAGATTGAGAAGCGCGTCAAAACGATTCAGGGAATCACGAGTTAGAAATATTCGACGTTTCGGGTTGTCGCTCAGTGGACTTCTCCTTTCGTGCCGCCCGTCTTTCCAAATCAGAGAGGCGAATTGATTGCTTCCAAGTCCCGGCCAAATTCACACGACTGATGAGCCTTATGAGCAACGTTGACCTCGTTCAGATTTCCCAAGGGACCGTCTACGATCCCGCCAACGGTATCGATGGAGAAGTGCGCGACCTCTGGATTTCCGCAGGACGTCTGGTTGCCGCGCCAACAGATCCTAGCATTCGGCCGACGCGCGTTATCGATGGCAGTGGGTTAGTGGTCATGCCCGGTGGAATCGACATGCACTGCCATATTGCCGGTCCGAAAGTCAACGTCGCTAGAAAGATGCGTCCGGAAGAGAAACGTAAAGCCGAGCAGATTCACAGCACGAAACTCACGCACAGCGGCACGATGGGAAGCGTCCCCAGCACTTTTGCCACCGGTTACAAGTACGCGGGACTTGGCTATACGACCGCCTTCGATGCCGCGATTCCGCCTCTGGGTGCACGTCATGCGCACGAAGAATTTGATGACACGCCTTGCCTCGACAAAGGGTTCTACCTGCTGATGGGGAACAATCACTACGTCATGCAGGCCATTCAGAAGAATGAGCCGGAGAAGCTGAAAGCTTTTATCGGCTGGCTGCTGACCGCCGCCAAGGGATACGCTCCTAAGCTGGTGAATCCGGGTGGCGTCGAGGTCTGGAAGTCGCGTCAGGCGGGAAACGTGAGCGGGCTGGATTCGCTGGTTGATCACTTTCAGGTGACGCCGCGGCAAATCATCGGCGGAGTGGCGAAGGCCGCAACAGAACTCCGGTTGCCCCACTCCGTCCACATTCATTGCAACAATCTCGGCATGCCCGGCAACTGGGAGACGACACTGGAAACGATGCGTGCTCTCGAGGGGCATCGCGGGCACATCACGCACATTCAGTTCCATAGCTACGGCGGAGGCAACGGGGACGAGAACACGTTCAACAGCAAGACCGTTCCGTTGGCCGAGTACGTCAATGCAAACAAGAATATCACCGTGGATGTCGGCCAGGTGCTGTTCGGTGAGACGACGAGCATGACGGGCGATGGACCGCTCGGTTACTTCCTGTCGAAGGTTTACGGCGGCAAGTGGTTCAGTGCCGACACCGAAATGGAGTCGGGCTGCGGCATCACCCCCATCAAGTATCGGAACAAGTCGCTTGTCCATGGGTTGCAGTGGGCCATCGGTCTCGAGTGGTATCTCCTCGTGGAAGATCCGTGGCGAGTCGTGATGAGTACAGACCACCCCAACGGCGGATCATTCTTGGCCTATCCGCAGATCATCCGACTGCTGATGGATCGCACGTACCGGCAGGATGTTCTCAAAACGTGTCATCCCGATGTTCGTCAGCGTTCCACGCTCGGTGACCTCGACCGCGAATACACCCTGAATGAGATTGCCATCATCACCCGCGCGGGTCCCGCGAGAATCTTGGGCCTGAAGGATAAGGGCCACCTCGGCATCGGGGCCGATGCCGACATCACGATCTACACCCCGCACGAGAATAAGGAAGAGATGTTCCAGCTCCCACGCATGGTGATCAAGTCGGGCCGGGTGATCGTCGAACAAGGTGAGATCCGTGAACCGCTCATTGGCAAGACACTGCATGTGGAACCGGACTACGACCGTGACGTGGAAACGGACATTCAGACGTGGTTTGAGAAGTATTACTCTATTCGCTGGCGAAACTACCCGGTCGATCTCAGTTACCTGCACGAGTCGTGCGTGGTACCGCTGAAACCGGAGTGATTTCGTCGAACTCCGCCGGATCCGTGTGGGACTCGTCTTGCCACGCCGAGGCTGTCGATCACATCCAGAGAACTTCGAATGTTTGGACACATGCCATGGCCTTGGAACAACCGACAGCACTTGCCCTTCTGAACCTGCACGGAGTCGAGATCGTCGACACGTTTGCCGAAGCGTTTCCGATCAAGGCCGCACGACTGGTGATGACGGCCATTAACGAACGGTGGGCCAAGACCGCCGCGACGGTTTTTTGTGGCAATGCCACCAGCGTGATTGCCTGTGATGTCGAAGCGGCGATCGAGCGAGACGTCTCAGCTAAGGAAACTCCGGATGGGCGGCCGGGCGTGGCGGTACTCGTGTTTGGATTCACAACGGAGACCTTGGCCACAGCGATTCAAGCGCGTGTTGGGCAGTGCGTGCTCACCTGTCCGACAACGGCCTGTTACAACGGCATCAGCGACTGCCCGAAAGAAAAACGGATCCGTATTGGTGGCGGCATCCGTTACTTTGGCGATGGTTTTCAGAAATCCAAAAAACTCGGCGACCAACGGTTCTGGCGTATTCCAGTCATGGATGGCGAGTTCCTCTGCGAGGACCAGTTCGGTACGGTGACGGGAGTCGCTGGCGGCAATCTGCTGATTTGTGGAACAAACTCTGCTTCAGCCCTCGTGGCCGCAGAGGTCGCTGTCGAGGCAATTCGCTCTTGCCCCGATGTGGCATTGCCTTTTCCTGGCGGAATTGTCCGTTCGGGAAGCAAGGTCGGGTCGAGGTATCCCAAACTCAAGGCCAGTACGAATGATGCCTACTGCCCCACGCTTCGTTCACTGGTCAAATCCGAGTTACCGGTCGGTTGTCAAGCCGTTTACGAAATCGTGATTGATGGCCTGAATTTCAAGGCCGTTCAATCCGCCATGCGTCACGGTCTGCATGCCGCTGCCGCCTCGCCGGGCGTCCTTAGAATCACGGCAGGTAACTACGGAGGAAAACTTGGCAAGCACCATTACCACTTGCGAGATCTGCTTTGATTTCGTGGGTCGCTCGTGTTTTCAAGAAGACGACTTTCCCTTCTCTCAGCGTTGGAAGACACCCACGAAACACTGCGCCGAGACGTGTCCAGCAACGTTACTCGTCCAGCGACATGCCACACGACTCCAGCAATGCCGTTTGTACGACCAAGTCGTGATCGTAGGAAAAATCGGTTGTCTTCTCGCCGCGAATAATCCGAGCCATGTCTAAAGCGTCATCCCGATAACGGATGTACTTTGGAAGTGTAATGTTCTGAGAGCCCTTGGCGTATTTCCCGCGTGCTGTGGACAGCGAAACCCGCACCGAAGGGTTGTCGAGTGGCTGGATATGGAACGTCCCCTCCGTGCCACAGACCACGAAGTGTCTGCGATCAAATCCATCAACCTCGAGGGCACTCGATTTGACCGTCGCCAGTGCGTCCGGGTATTCGAACACGGCCAGCATGTTATCCGTCAACAGGTCAACACTTTTGGTCGTTCGTCGTAAGTAGGGTGTCACCTTTTCCGGCTTTCCCAAGACACCGATCGTCAGGTCAATAATGTGGCCACCCAATTCAAACATGATGCCACCCGGGAATTCCGCAAATTTGTATCGACTCGCGGGATCGGCTACTTTGCTCATCACGGTATGGACTTCAAACACCTCGCCCAGCCAGCCCTGTTTGAGGAATTCGCGAAGCAGCACGATGCCGGGATTGTAGCGAAGCATGTAGCCCATCTGAACCAGCAGCGTTTTTTTTGCGGCAAGATCCAAGATGCGACGGAATTGAGGCAGCGACGTCCCGGCGGGTTTGTCGAGGTGAATGTGTTTGCCCGCCAGGATACATGTTTCGGCAACGCTCAAGAGGTCACGAACAGATGTCTCAACCAGAACCGCCTGCAAGCCCGACACGTTGAGCAGCTGTTCCTGAGTCATCCACGTCAGGCCGCGATAGGTGTCCTGAGACTCCGCTTGCTGTCGCAACTCTGGATCTGGCTCAACAATCCCGACAACCTCGTAGTCGGGTGAGTCGCGATAAACGGACAGCTTGCTGGCATGCGCATGTCCAACGCCGATCTGACCGATTCGAATCGGCCTGCCAACGGCTTCTGCACCCAATAAAACCGCTGGATTCAAGCCACAGGTGAGCGGAAGAGTCATTGCACCTCCCAAAAGTTGCAGGGCTTCACGTCGATTTGATGGGCTCATGATGGTTTTCCTACAGGACCGCGATTGATGGGGGTCAAGGTCATTATTAACGGGCAATTATTGTGACGCGGACGAATGAAGGCGGCTTGGACAATCTCTTGACGGTGATCACCGGGAGTCGTTTCATTCCTCGGAGATTCCGTCTCATCGATCGCCTTCAACACGGGAAACGTTCTCAGGAAACAATTCATAAACTCGACGGTCATTGAAGTCTACCTCGAGGGCCTTTTCAGCAGTGCCGGATCGTTGACGCACCATTGGACAGAATTGAGCCGCCCCGCGCCATCCTGGAATGCGGGACTGGCGACAGTCTGGCCAAAGTCGAGTGGAGTGTACGTGCCGGCTAAGACATTGAAGTCCTTCGCCGCCTCGATCTGAGCCAAGTCCAACAGATCCTGCAGGGTGAATCTTCGTACCGCGGCATTTCCAAGATAGGCCTGACTGACGCGAGCGTCTCGCTCAAGCATCGCTCCCGGTCGATTGAAGTTCGGACCGCGAGAATCGTAGTAGGATCCGCCGGAACTCTTCGGCTGATAATCCGTCATTGACTGTTCCATCACCGTACCGTCCGGACGACGAACTCACACCCGCTTGGAAATTGTTTGGCGGTAAGGAACGTCACAAAAAAATTCTGCGATGTGGAGACTGGTGTCCGTAACGCCGATCAACAGGATCTGAGTGTTCAAGCCCAACAGAACGCCAAACGGAGATCGCAAATCGAACACGCGCACAACGCCGGATCGACTTTGGACAGCCACCGCGCGTGCCGACCGATTGCGGCAATACTGTGCCGGAACGCAGTACTACGTCGGGCATCCGTTCGCATTCGCGACAGTTTCAGCCAAGATGCTCATTTCCGAGCGATCCGCTTGGGGATCAATCATCGGACTCGTAAGGATTCGTGAGCCAGCGTAAACGTGGGGACCACGAGGGTTCCGTCGGATCCCAAAATTTCGAGCAGAGCCTCCACGACGGTGCTCGCCCCGCCGTTCACGTTTCCGACGGTAAGCAACGCGGAATGGACCAATACCCCCTGACCGGACGTCAAACCGATGCGGCGGAATCGATCGATCGGATCGGCGAGAGACAGTTTGTGGTCTGCCGATGATTGTCCCAACCGGATTCATTGACCGATCTCCCAAAATCACTCCAAAACACGTTGATTTTTTGTGTCGGCTGTTCCTTCCTAGAGGGACGGGAATTTATTGGGGCACGGTGGAGACGTCTCCCCTGCGGGGTTGTTTCGGCAGCCAGATCCAACCGACAGTGATTCCGGAGGCAATGAACATCGCGCAAAACAAAAAACTCAACCGAAAACCAAGTGCTTCGCTGCTCAGACCAAACGCCGACCAGCCTTGCGATTTCGACAGATCGACAATGGCACCGTACAAGTAACCGGCGGGAGCCGCTGGAACCATGAGCATGGCTACAAACGCCAAATTTCTGCGCAATTCATTCGGTTTCGATGCCGAGACGATGTAGTTCGGGGAGTAGACGCCGATTAATTCGCCGGCTCCGAAGATTCCAAATGCAACTAAATACCACGGCCCCGTGACGAACATCGCCCACAACTGAGAGGCCAACAAAAAGAAGGACGTCATGAGGATGCCGGCACGCGGATTCGTCCGAGACAACCACCACCCCAGAAAAAATCCTGCGATGACCTTAACGCCAAATCGCATCGTGTTTTGCAGCCCTGCAAATTTTTCCGGCGAGGAGCCGAGTGCCTCATGCGAGTAGAGATTCATATTTGAGGGGATCATGTTGCCGAGATAGACTAAGATTGTGACCAACGATGCCAGCAGCAGTATCCTCTGCAGCAGGATTGAACGAAAATGATAGATGAATCCTGCCGTTGCTCCTGACGCGGTGAGACATCCGCAGACTCGAAACAAGAGTGGATGATTCGTAAGATTCGCGAACTGTAACAAGGCAATAGCCGCGAACATCAGTGGTAGTCCGACTAGCAGTCCGACGACTCCGGAAAGTGGTTCGCGTTTTGCCTCATGAACCACCGGAGGAACGACAAAAAAGAATGACAAGACGGTCGATAACGCCAAAATCGGTGCTCCGACGCCATAAAGAATAATAAAGCTGTTTGGATACCCGATGCCGTCAAAGTCGAACCCAAATAATTTGCCACCGAGCAGCGAGGTCTGAAGGCACGATCCAAGTACCGCCAGCATCGGTCCCACACCAAACGCCAAGCTTAAGGCCAAGCCGCGTCGTGATTCGGAGGACCCACGACCGATGATCTCCCACAGAAGCGCCATTGCCGTTGGCATCGCGGCTCCCAAAAAACCGGCTTGCAGAATCACCGTCCACAGCTTGATGGAGTCGGAACCGGGCGATGCCAAGACCAACGCGGTGACGCCAAGTGTCATGGCCGAACTTCCGAAGCAGAGCACCACATTTCGCTTGAGAACCGAAATTCCTGGCGACAACCACGCGATCAGTGCGGGCATCGCGGTCATCGCAAAATAGAGAGTCCCCGGAAGGTTTGCTGTCGTGACATCGGAACCCAAACGGTCGCACAGCGATGCCTGAGTGATACCGACGTACAGAACGGGGGCCGCCAAATATTGTAATCCTGTACAACAGGCAAAAAGGATCAGGTTACGCCGTTGATCCGGCCAACTCAGAGAGCACTCTTCGGCCGAGATTGACTCACGCGGTGTCCTGTCGGTCATGTGATCTCAATGTGTAGATTGTTTCAAACAAAAATACAGTTCACTGACTCAATCGAACACCGATTGATTGTCTCTTCGAAATGACCGTAAGCTGGTGGGATGAAGCGGCCGTTGTGAGTGTGATCCGCCACACGAATGTTTGTACGTCACTTGCAAAGGACGGGTGCGGTGAGCGGTAATCGAACGGCGGCACCGGTCCTTGCAGAAACGAGGCATGCTTCGCAAATCTCCACTGCTGCGCGTCCTTCCGCCCCACCGATTTTTGGTGGTCGATGTTCATGGATGCTGTCAACAAACTCTTGCATCACGCCAATATGCGGAAACAAACGAATGGGTGATTTGGGTTCCTTCAAGTAGTCGAATCGTTCGGGTGTGTAAATCCGTTCCCATTTGTCTCCCTTCCCCAAGTCGAGGAATTCGAAGTTCTCGAAATCCAACATGCCGTCTCGACCGAAAACTTGAAATCGGACCTCACTGCTCGGCAGGCTGGGTGATGGGAATTCTCCCGTAATGATCATGTGTGCCATGACTCCTCCGTCAAATTCAATCTGAGCCATTACGGAAAGGTTTTGCGACGGAACATCGCTAAATGTGGTTGCTTGGGCAAAAACTTGTACGGCATTTCGACCCGTGAGCCACCTCAAGAAGTCGGTGTTGTGCGACGCCATTCCCATGAACAGGCCACCGCTGCGAGGATCAACCATCCACCGTCGATCCTCAATCAATTGTCGAGTCACCGGGAGGGGAAAGGCGGAAACGGTTCGAAGCATCTGAATTGGTCCGACGGTTCCATCGTCGATCAGTTGTTTTGCACGCTGCGATAGTTTGCGAAACCGTTCTGTTTTGACCACGCTCAGATTCACTTTGGCTGCGGCACAATCAGCAATCATTTGGTCGCATTCCGCGATCGTTGGAGCCATTGGTTTTTCGGCAAGGACATGCTTTCCCGCCGCGGCTGCGCGTCGAGTCAAGTCGACACGATCTTGGTCCGGTGTGGCCAGCACGACGGCGTGAATGTCGTCTCGCGCAAGAAGCGCTTCGACGGTGGGTGCTGCGAAGACTTCGTAATCAGCCGCCAATGCTGCAGCACGTCGCCCTCCGGTTATTGATACCAGACGGCAACCGGGGACATGTCTCGCAGCGATCTCACTGTAGGTCAGCCCCATGAATCCACTGCCAATCATTCCGATTCCGATAGTCTGCATCAATCCGCCCCTTGAGTCTGAAACACCGCTCAGAATTGGTTTTTGAAGCTGCGTATTTCCCACGGATTCCCATGCTCCGCCGGCGAGAACCTTGAAAATACCAGATCCTCCTGCTTTGGCCCTGAGGCTCGCTTTGGGAAGCAGTTTTCTTTTACACTCCCAACCATCGAAAGGTACACCGGTCGACTGCGGCTTGAGCCTCTCGTCAACAGTTTTTTGAAGTCGTCGGAACAGTGTATCCTTCCGCGTTTTAAGTTGTTTTGCAACCAACCCAAGAATTCTCGACGGAATTCAAGAATAGAATGGACTGTCCGTGAAAACTGATCCTCGAAACTGTTTGGCATCGTTTTTTTTGTCACTCTTTCTGCTGTGCATGGTCCCAGACAACGTTTCTCGTCTGGGTGCAGCGGAAAATACGCTCACGGACAAAGAGCAGTCCGACGGTTGGCTTCTGTTGTTTGATGGCAAAACCACGAACGGTTGGATGAGTCCCAAAGGTCAGCCGTTGACGATGACGCACGTTCAGGACGGCAGCTTGAATCCGCATCCGTGCGATTACATGCTCGTCAACGCCAAGTCATGGGAGAATTATCGATTGTCGCTGGATTTCAAAATCAGTCCTGGCTGCAACAGCGGCGTTTTCGTGAGGACGTTTCCGCTAACGGCAAGGCCCGGAAAAGACTTGGGATATAACGGGATAGAAATCGCCATTGATGATACCCGGACCGTGGGGCTTCACGACACCGGTGCGATCTACGATCTCGTTGCAACGGAGCGAAATGCGATGAAGGCTGTGGGGCAGTGGAATCAGCTTCTGATTCTGTGTGACCAAAACAGGATCGAAGTGGAACTCAACGGCCAGGTCGTTTCCAAGATCAATCTGGACTTATGGTCTGAACCTCACCGACGTCCAGACGGTTCGAGGCATAAATTCGATTTGGCGTTTCAGAAACATCCTCGTACCGGATTTATCGGACTGCAAGATCACGGGGCCGATTGTTGGTATCAGAACATCAAAATTCTCCCCTTGCCAGCATCGACGGTTGACTCGGTCCCACCGACAAAATAACGGTAACCGATAGTAATTTTTTTCGAGAAGTCATTTTAGGAGGGACACTGCTCCCCTGCGGTGAACTTGCGTCACAACCGTTAACCTCGTTTCTGTCCGAAGGACTGCGTTCCGTAGCACACGGCGCGCGACTGACGAGCGTCGCGTCCGACTTCGGCAGTAATCGGCAATTCGACTGGGCTTCGCCCCTTGACCACCCGATACCTAGGGAGTTGATTATCAGGGTCCTGAACGTCATCGGGAGCGAAGATCTTGGCACACTCACACTTGCTGATTCGTCACCTGCTGAAGCAGTTGGAGCATCACAAGCGAGGCCGTAAGGATCGGGATCGGCGTCCAGAATGGCTCTCTGCATTCGTCCATCAGACGGCCGCTCTTTTTGAGCCACTGTCGGGAGTCGCACGAGTTGGTTATCAATGTGAACTGAGTCCCGAAGGATGGGAAGTCCGCCTCTATCTCGGTTCGACCGAAATTGTGGGGGGACGCGCCGACGGGCAGTCGCGATTTGTCAGTTTTGAATTTGATTTTGGACGCTTGGTCGAAGGCTTCACGCGAGTGGATTATTTTCGCTGGAACGTCTGCTCATCGGAGGAAGGTGCTTCGAACTCCTTCGTGACTCTCCGCGGCACGATTGATGAGAATCCGGTCCAGTTGAAAATTTACTCGAGACCCCCGAACGAGACTGGCCCGGCATTTCGTCAACGATCCGATGGCACATTGGAAGACGTAGCCACCGTTTAAGAAGGTCTTCATCGCTCGCCGGAAATGACAACGTCGGTCGGTTGCTGCCCGTCAAGAACGACCTTCGATTTGGCGCGACTGAATACCTCTCGAAGCGTTTCAAGATAAAGACGATTCATCGTCAGTAAGCGTGACGAATCGTACTCGCGATCTCCGGAAACGGCATCTTGGCGAATCTGCTCCACCAGGGCGATGAAACGGTCGCCAACGCCCTTCGCAACGGAGATCTTAGCTCGGCGATCCTGTGCCGCCGAGTCCACAAACTGTCGTGCATCGGCTTCCGATTCAGCACGCTTTTGTTCCGCATAAGCGTGCGCGTCATTGATAGATCTCGCCAGATCAGCACGAGCATTGGAGACGTCAAGGAAATCTGCTTTGACGCGTGTTGGCGGTTCAGCACGATCAATAGTGACTTGTTCGAGTTCGCAGCCGATCCGCTGCCTGACCTCCTGTTCCTGAACAGAAAGCAGCAGTCGTTCGTTGAGTTCCGCCAACCCCTGCGTATGGACGAAGTCGACACCACATCGCGAAACGAGATCTGACACCGCAGATTCCACCAGCAGTCGTAATCTCTGTTCAGGTCGATCGCTGGCATACAGCCAATTGAAGAGAAATTCTTCCGAAATTCGATATTGCACAACGACTCGCAATTGCAGCAGGTTCTTGTCGCCAGTAAGAAAAGTGGCCGAGGCGGATGATTCCGGTTGGAGTGTGGCTTTTGGCCCGCCCGTCGTCTTGCCGAGTGACAATGTACGACTGGCGTTCAGGTGAACACGATCGATGCGGCTCAAGGGCCAAGGAAGATCGTAGTGCAAACCGCTGGAACGAGCTGGAAAAATGACACGGCCATAGCGTCGTACAACAGCGACCTCATCCGCGGGAACAGTAAAAAAACCGGTTGTCATGTAGGCCATGAGAACACCGCAAAAAGTTGCTAACCGCCGCGTTGTCCGCGTCATGGATTCGCTCCTTGACCGTTCATCGGTTGCTCGTTGATCGGATTCCGGATTGAGGAGTTCGTCGTGTTCAGAACTTTTTTTGCCGGCAGAATGGTTTCTGCCGGGGGAAGGGGATTGGGGTTCGCTTGCGGAAGATTGGGAATCCCATCGACGAGGATTTTAAACAGGCTGTTCGAAGCCGACAAAACGAGCGTCGTTCGTTCGTTTAGAATTTGTTTGTAACCGTCCAGTGTCTGTAACACTCTGGCAAACTCGGGGTCGCGTGAGTGGGCTTCGTTGAGGATCCGGATCGCCTCGGCATCTCCCGCCCCACGGATCCTTTCGGCCTCTGCACTCGCTTTCGCTAATAATTCGCCCACCTGACGATCAGCCTGACTGCGAATCATCCGGTTCTCGGCAAGGCCCGCACTCCGGTAGCGTTCCGCGATCTTTTGACGCTCGCTACGCATGCGCTCAAACACGGCCTGCATGTTTCCTGTTGGGAGGTTGAGCCGGCGAATTTGCACGTCAACGATTTCGATCCCGAGGCGATTGCGTAAGGACTCTTTTTCGTCCGCGCGTTGCGTGAACTCCTGCTGGATATCGGCTGAAATCCTTGTCAGCGGGCCGATGTCGTTGGACAGAGGGAATTTGGAATCCGACGCATTCAGCAACTCGGTTAGCTCTGCTCGCCCAATGCGTTCTGTCAGAATGGATTGCAGTCGGCTGGTCAATCGTGCCTCGGCAACCTCTATGCCACCGAGACTCCGAAAAAACTTGACCACGGGACGATCAAGCAACCCCGATGTCTCACCGTCGGCCACTCTCCAGACGACGTATGCTTCGACCGTGATGTTTTTTCGATCGTGTGTGAAGGCCTCCCGTCCGGCGGGTGACAGCAGATGCACACGCCTGTCAAATCGGCGAACCGTATCGACGGGCCACGGCCATTTGAACTGCAAGCCGCGTTGATCGGGTCGGTCATAAACGGCGATGATTCGTCCTAAGCGCTCGACAATAGCGAACTCTGTTTCATCCACAAACAGGGCTGTCGTGGGGAGGAACAGACATGCCACAATGACGAACAGCCATCGCGCGAGTTTCCGACGAGGTGGCATGGGAGAGAGACGATTCGAGTCTGCATGATCGAACGACATGGGATGCGATTTTGCTTTCAACGATTGAGAGGACTTGACGACATTCGTGCCGTTCGACATCGCTTGTTCCAACGTCCCTTGTGGACGCAAAGCTCTCCGGTACGGATGACTATGTTCAGCCTAGACAGGGTTCTATCGACGTCATGGGGCAAGGATGCGACCTTCCGAACGAATCACGATCTGTTCAAACGGTTTCTCGTCTGGAATCATCAACTAGCGTTGCATCAATGTGTCATGGCGGGGGGTTGCTCGCGTTTGTCACCGGCGACTCGATCCCAGACGCCTTCGAGGCAAGCCGGAGACCTTCCAACCGTGTGACGTTCCTCGCAAAACTTGGACGAAATCAGAAACAACCGACCGTCGGGCAATTCTACCGGCAGCCTGATGTCTGACGCAATCGGCGTCTCCGCGAGATAACCATTGGCTGTTGATGATGGCTTCGCGATCCTGTTTGCGTCAGGAGCCAGTCTCCATACAGAGCCATTCTATCGTCACGAAACATTCGCTTCAGCACGGACAAGAGACGCCGCCACCGATTGTCTGCCACCCAATAAAAAGAGTAAGGAATCCGCAGATTGGTCGTTCGTGGACCGGCCTGCTCGAAATCGCTGCAGGCGAGACGTTGTCGCCGCCTGATCGAGGAGGCTTCCTGACGATGGTTAGGATCGTCGCATCTCTGCGATCAATTTCGATTCATTCCAAGAATGGCGCTCATCCTTTGCCTGTTTTCAGCCAGATGGTTATCATCAGCTCGTTCCCTGTGACCGGATCTAGTATCCGGTTGTGACTTCCAGTACTCGTCGGATCAACCGCACCGATGGCCGACTACAATAAATACGATCCGCGTGTCGATTCTCTTGTGATGGAATCGCTGACAAATTGGGATCCGTCTGTCGGTAAACTGACGGATGACGACAGGACCGTCCTTGCCCGACTGGTCCACCAATCACCCGAGAAGGCAACGCAAATCAGTTACTTTCGCTCCCATACCGGGTTCACTCGTCAAATCACAGTCACGCTGGATGACATCACACGGATTTATGACGAGAAAACGGCAGAGCGCTGACATGGAATTTGCAATTCTGGACAGCATGTTCTTCGTGCATGGTCAGTGTTGTTTTTGTGTCACCGCCGCGGTGACACATTTGAGCCCAAGCAAAACTTTTTCTCTCGTTGGCTGTCGCAACGCTGTACGGTTCTCGGGCTGCGGGAAAATCTGTTGCGGCCCCCGTCCATTTTAGGAATTCTGCAAGACTCTGACTGTCGGGGTCTATTGGCAGAAAAGGGTCTGGCTCGACCAACGTCCGTCCGGATGCAGTTCCAGTACTCGGTATCCGGGAGGTCCGGGTTCAATTTCCAATTGCTCGGATCGCGGGCGAAATTGTGGACCGACGGCCGGTGTCGTGATTAACGTACCGCCGGCAAACGATGCGGTGATTTCCTGATGAACGTGGCCGCAGCTAATCACCCTGACTTGCGGATGGTCGCGGAGTAGTTGTTCGAATTCGGTTGCATCCTGCAACCGGATCTGATCCAGCCACGGGCTTTGGACAAGAACGGGTGGATGGTGCAGGAAGAGAACCGTGTGGAGTGAGGGCCGGGCCTGTAATCGAGTTCGCAACCAAGCCCGTTGCTCGTCTCCCAGTGAACCGGACGTTTGGCCAGTGATGTGGGAATCGAGGCCGATCGCTCGCCAATTCTCCCATCGCGACTCGAATGTGATTCGCTCGGCCAATCCGCCGCGTGTCTCCGGAAAAACGTCGTTCAAAAACCGTCGATCGTCATGGTTGCCAGGAATAATTTTGAGTTTCTCGATCCATGGACCAAGCAGACCTCGCACGGATTGATAGGTTTCAAAAGCCTCGTCGTGGGCCGTATCCCCTGTCATCACTAATAAATCGAACTCGGGAATGCGTTGCCGAACATCTTGTAGTACGGTCATAAATCGGGACCAAGTGACAAACTCACGCAACTCGCGAGAGGGATCGGCAAACAAATGACAATCGGTCAACTGAACGATGCGTCTTGTCACGAGCATGTCACACCCAAAACCAAAATCGACACAGGAAATACGTCTTTCGGGAACATTCAAAACCGTCGTGCTCTCGTCACCCGTTGGCCGTTCTCATTCTGGAACGGTTGTCTTGTAACCGCCAATCAACAGCAATTCCACTGTTACCAAGTTTAGTGGTCGGGTCTGCGAATTTTCGAAATCGGCAAAACAGCCAATCGATCATGGGTCGGCTGATCATGACGGGAGTATGTCCGCATTTCCGCGAAATCAAGGAGTCTTTAAGCCACGTAATTCCCTCAGCCTCGGTTGTTCGAGAATCAGTCAAGGAGTGCGTCCACCACACGACATTTGGTGACATCAGCATCCGTCAGGCTCGCGTCTCGTCCCTCCCGAGGATACGTCAACTGGCGATGGTCGATCCCGAGATTATGCATCAGAGTTGCGTGAAGGTCGTGGACCGTGACGACATCTGTAATCGATTCGTAACCAAAATCATCAGTGGCACCGTGGGCGTATCCTCCTCGGAAACCGCCTCCCGCGAGCCAGAGTGAAAATGCGCGACGATTGTGGTCGCGTCCGTCGGTCCCTTGGGAGATCGGTAATCGTCCGAATTCTCCCGTCCACAGAACGATGGTCTCATCCAACAGGCCGCGTCGCTTCAAGTCCTGCACGAGTGCGGCGGAGGGTTTGTCTGTTTTCTTGCAGAGCTTCGTCAATTGCTCTGCGTTCTTGCTATGCGTATCCCACGGTTGACCCGACAGGAAGATTTGTACGAAACGGACACCCCGTTCCACCAAGCGTCGTGCCGTCAAACAGCGCGTGCCGTACTCCTGAGTTTCCGGATCATCCAGTCCATAAAGCTGGTGCGTCTCTTCGGTCTCTTGAGACAGATCGAGAGCCGAGGGGACCGACAACTGCATCCGGGCGGCGACTTCAAAATTCGTAATCCGAGCGGCGAGGTCCGATCTCTCGGGATGCCGATCTAAGTAAGTTTGATTCAGCGTTGCGAGGAGATTCAATTGATTGCGCCGTGTTTTTTCGGTCACCGAGTTTGGTGATTGAAGGTTAAACACGGGGTTTGTTCCCACTCGAAAGGGAACACCTTGGTAGGCCGCTGGCAACCAACCTGAAGACCAGTTTTGTTCGCCAGAAACCGGCAGTCCACCGGGATCCCCAAGCACAACATAGGCGGGAAGATTGGCGTTCTCTGTGCCGAGTCCATAGACGACCCATGAACCCCAAGTCGGCATGCCGGCGATGAGTTTACCTCCGTGAATGGCATGCAATGCCTGTTCGTGATCGACCGATTCGGTGTTCATCGAACGAACCAAGCAGATGTCATCCGCGAGGCGACCGGTCAACGGCAAGTGCTCACACAACTCCATTCCGCAGTCACCATACGGAAGGAATTTGAAAGGACTGCCGAGGACGTTTCCTTTCTGTTTGTCGAAATGAGTTTCGAGTGCTCCCCCGGGATAAGGCTTGCCGTGATGTTTGCGGAGAATTGGCTTTTCATCAAAGAGGTCGATCTGACTCGGACCGCCATGCTGAAACAGGCAGATTACGGACTTCGCTTTCTGTTTTAACGAGACCGCTAAATGGGGTTGGACCGTCGACTCAGCGGCGATCGTTTGCTGACTCGAAAGCATGCTCGCGAGGGCTAGAGATCCTAGACCGCCGGCGTGACTTGCGAGAAACATTCGCCGGCTGAGTTCTTGAGTGAAGACGTTCATGAAGACTTTTTCTGTGGTTTACTCGATATAGATCGCGGGACTTGCAGCCAGCAACATTTGATTGATGTCCAACCACGCTTGACGCACTCCGTCTGCAGTCATTTTCCGCTCTTGGCTCTGCGTCGAAAAAAAGTTTTTCGCCGTCGTCAATTCCATGTCCGTTGGAGGTCGTCCCCAAATTTGTAAAAACGCGGAGGAAAAACGGATGTCGTTCGGTTGAGTGTCTTCCAACAGTCTGTTGGTGAATTCCGATGTTCGATTCAGGATGAAGTCGGAATTTAAGAAAATCAGCGATTGCAATGGTATCGTCGTCGGCTGACGGCGGACGCTATTGAAAACAATCGACGGAAAATCAAACGTCTGCAACAGACTGACGACCTGAGTTCGCCGCTGATTGAGATAGAGCGAGCGACGACCGGCACCGGAAGACGATTCTGCCACGATTACTTCGCCATTGCCCGTCCGTTCCGTTGGTACGGAGGGGCCAAAGAGACGATCGTCCAACCGATTCGATACGAGAAGAAAGGCATCGCGAATGGATTCCGCGTCAAGTCGTCGCACCGGAGCTCTTGTATAGCGTCGTCCGTCGGGATCGGATGAGAGTGCGGTTTTTGAAGCGTGGCTCGTTTGGCGATAGACTTGAGAACAGATGATGCGTCGATGCAACGATTTGACACTCCAATTTGCCCGGACAAAGTCAGTGGCGAGCCATTCGAGAAGTTCAGGATGAGTTGGCGGTGAGCCGCTGATGCCAAAATTGTCGGGGGTTTCCACGATCCCGAACCCGAAATGATGTTGCCAAATACGATTTGTTTGCACACGCGCCAACAATCCCGAGGATCGCGATCCGGGATGCGTCACCCACTGGGCCCACGTTAATCTTCGACCAGTTGTTCGTTGATCGCTGGAGCACATCCTTTCGCTCCAAGTGTTATCCGCATCGGCCAGAGCACTAAAGACTCCAGCATCGACGGTTTGTTTTGGTGATCCATAATCGCCTCGATTCAGCCACTGTACGGCAGGGGGGGTCGGAGTCAGATCGACAGCCCAAGCAATCTTTCCCGGAGGATTGTTTTTCAATTCTAGCAGTCGATTGAGACTTTCATCGACGGCGTGCCGCAGCGGTTGCACCTGTTTGACAAACTCCGCCAATGCCGGCCCATCCCGTTGATGATCAAAGTTCTCGACGATGACATTGTCAACAATGAAGCTGCGTCCGCAGCAATACTCAAAACCAAACGCCCCGTCCGGAAGCTGATCGGACGTCAGCGTCAGCGTTTTTTCTTCGCCGAGACCATCCACGAGGTGTTCTAAGAGGTACTTTCCCTCGGCCTGACAGGTGATTCGAATACCGTAATTTCGACCGCTGGTGTACGCCGTCGTTCCAATTGAACCCAGTGTTTTGGCATCGGTCCCCGGATAGTCTAGGCTCACCGCATGACTCGACGAAGGATTGCCGTCGATCAACAGATTGCCTGCGTCGATCTCGCTGTTGTCGTTGAAATCGTGTGCGGCAATGAAGTACCCGATTCGTTCGCTATCCCCTCCGTTGCCATCGATCCGGCGTTCGAGCAGATCGAACCGGACTTGTATTGCGTCACCGACTTCGTTGGGCGTCCAATCGAACACCTGCTTCGTCACGAGCCATCGGTCGCCATGATTTCCGGACTCTCGGATTTGCAATTGTCCGTTTGAAATTAGTGCTGAGGGTGCTCTCTCCGCATTCAATGCCACGGCGGGTTCCCCTCCGGCGGCATCGTCTCCCGGAGCCGTCGCACTCCAGCGTTCGAGGAGCGACTCCGCTGTCCCATCAAACGAATCGAACCAGAGAACATCCCCCTTTGGTCGATGTTGCGTGAGGAACCCCCGTAGTTTCTCGGGTGCGTTTTTGGAGTTGGCTTCTGCGTCGTCGACACGTTCCTTCCACAGGGCCTGTTCCTTGGGCGTCGGCATTAACACGATTCGCTCGTTGGGTTTGATCCAGTTCTCGTGATGGAACACGCCGGCGAAAACCGCTTGAAATTCATAGTATTCATGGTGCGGAATCGGCTCAAATTTGTGCTCGTGGCACTTGGCACATTGAATCGTCAAACCGAGGAGTGACGTCGAAACAATCTGCATTGTTCCTTCGATCGCGTAATACCGGTCGGCTCGGACTTCCTCAGGATTTCCATCGCTTTCACCCGTCCCATCCTGTCCGTTCCGGAGATAGTGAGTCGCCACCAATGCCTCGATGATTTCTGGCGTGGCCGTTGATTCCGGCGTCCAACCCACGAGTTCGTCTCCAGCCAACTGTTCACGGACAAATCGATCGAAGGGCTTGTCGGCGTTGAGCGAGCGAATCACGTAGTCGCGATATCGATACGCCAAAGGACGATTGGAATCGGCGTTGAAGTAGCCGTTGGAGTCGGCATAGCCGGCGGCATCGAGCCAGAGTTTGCCGAGCCGTTCCCCATAGTGGGGCGAAGCCAGAAACCGATCAGCCAGACGTTCGAAGGCATCGGGAGACATATCTTCGAGAAACTCATGGATCTCAACGGGTGTTGGCGGCAACCCGGTCAGATCGAAACTCAATCTTCGGATCAGTGCGTATCGGTCGGCTTCCCCTTGGAGTGACAAGTTCTGTGGTATCAGATTCATTTGAATGAATTGATCGATGACTTCGTGAGTTCGTGTTCGACCTTCAAGAGCAGGGGGCCGCGGCGTGGCCAGCTTTTGAAATGCCCAATGTCCATCACCGCTGGCTGCCGATTCAGCCGCGATGTGCAGTCCCGACGCTCCAGTTTCGATCCAGGTTCGAATGATGTTTTTTTCTGCAGAAGACAGCGGCGATTCCGGCGGCATCTCGTCCGCTTCAATTCTGTTCCACAGCGTGCTGCCAGCCAGATCATGGGGTCGAATTACGACTCCGTGCTCGCCACCTCGAAGCAGACCGGCAGAGGTGCTGAGGTTCAGCTTTGCCTCTGCCTTGACGGGGCCATGACACTTCACGCAGTGCCGTTTCAACAGCACGGTGAGTTCAGGTTCCAGCGAAGGAACAGGATTGGCAGCCAATCCTGTCGTCAAAAAAATCACGATTCCCATCTGCAGCATCGCGGTCTCCATAAAGGCTGCTTCAATAGATCACGGATCACACTCAGCCCATGATTCGTGTGGCACAGACGCAGCACGACAAACACCGGCAGCAAGATTGCGGAATGAACTCGATCATCGCCCGGCAGATTTTAGCCTGCTCGAGGGGGCATGTTAGACCGTGAGGGATACGTTGTAAAATATGGTTTGGGTTTCAGACTCGATCCTCAATCGGGAGCAGTGCGAGTGTTCTTAATCGCCGATAACGGTATTGAGTCCGCGTCGCCGCGTTCAGCATCAACACTCGGAGTTGAGCAAAAAAGAACGCAGGTGCCTCAGACCGGGAACAATGGGTCTCGGAAATCTCAGCCAACGACTCGGGCCGCAACAAGGACGTCACGATCGTACGGACCATCAGAGCCAAACACGGCTCCATGGAACTTGTCTAATACGCTCACAAGGAAGCACCCCTCGGCCATCGGGTTTGGTGACAAATCTCCGTCAATACAAGGGCTATCGCATTAACCCAAGGCGTCGAAAGCGATGGCCGGGAGTCACGCTGTGGGACGTCCTCTGGTTCAGCGGAAGGGATCGAGTGTTCGCAAAAGGGGCTCCATTTACCACGCGCTAATGCCGTTCCACTTCCTGACGCAGTTCATCCCGCACGTTCCCCATTTGCTCGAAGGGAATCTGTTGAAATCCAGGAATCTTTCGAAATACCTCAGCATCATGTCTCAGCCGGAAATCTTGGGCTTTGGCATTCATAAAACCGGGATCGGACGCGGTCACAAAGTTGTCGCTTTCGTGCCATCCGGTCGGGAACGATTTTCCGCAATTGACCACGACGTTTCGAGTGGCGTGGTTCAAACGCGGTCCGCCGTCGTAGTCGAGATAGCCCCTCAACTCCGGGTAACGCTCGGTGTAAGGAGGGCGGGTGATGTCGACATCTTGAAGTAAGGCCTTTTGAAACGTCTCCCCGCGGAGCATCGATTTCCATACGGCGTCGCTGCATTCGGATTCCTCGACGGCGATTTCGCAATCAATAAAAATATTGTTGTCCACGACATTGTCGTGGCCGTCGTGCACGAACACGGCACCGAAACTTTTTCCGGCAGCGCGATAAAACACGTTGCCAGAGACCAGTTGCCCACCGGCTCCGTCGTCAAAGTAGATCGAGCAGCTTGCCGTAGCATGCGTTCCGCTGAGATCATGCCAGTAGTTGTGTCGCAGGATCGAGCCACGTTCCGACGGATTGCGACCCATGTAGAACGCACCGCAATCATTGGAATCCATCCCGATATGGTGGATCTCATTGAGTTCGATCAGATGGTCATTTCCTGTGATTCCAATGGCTTGATGCGGGCCATCGTGAATCAGGTTATTGGCCACGCGGACACCGACTCCGCTGATATCGACGTGTAGGGCATGTGTGCGTTGTCTGCGAGAGACGTGATGAATATGGTTGTTGAGCGCCTGATGTTCACAGGAAGTCAGTGTCCGGCGATCGCCGCCACTGATGCGCAGCCCAGCGGTCCCCGTATCGAATATATCGCACGCAACGACGCGATGGCGCATCCCTCCCTCGACGGCAATACCGACCGTCCCGGTGTTCCGCACTCGACAGGCGACAATTTGATTGTCGTGGCCGTCCGTGATGACAATCCCCGCGCCGATACAATCCATAATCGTCAGGCCACGGAGTGTGACGTGCGAAACGCTCTGCAACGAAAGAACCGGCGTTCCGAATCTCGAATTGATGACCAATTCTTTTGTCAGTGGTGGAATGCCGAGAGTGGAGAGTACGATATGGCTCTGATCCAGCGGGCCGGGGGGAAGAAAATATAAAGCCCCTGCTTCTCGATCGAGAAAATATTCGCCAGCTTGGTCAAGTTCCTCCAACAGATTGACGGCATAGAATCGACGTGGACCCGAATTTCCGCTGCCAAGGCCGTAGACGTGTGGATTCGCTAAGGTGATCTGGTTGCGTTCGACATCAATCGCGCTGACGCGAATTGTCTCGCATCTCCAATCAAAACACCAATAGCCATTAAGCCACACCGCGGGAGCCGTGCGCCAGCGAGCAAGGCGTTCCGAGGGGAATTCGAAAATACCGAGCTTGTCCGATGAATGATTGCGCCAGGGTGCGGGTCCGCTCTCGATGACTTTGTTAAAATTTGCCCAGCCGTCATTTGGCCAACGAGCCAGGGTCATCCGTTCGTCATTGAAGAATAACTCCGGCACGAATGCGGCACCGCCAAAAATATCGGGATAGGTGCCGAACTCGGATATGTCAACGGTTCTCAATGCGACATGCAGCACCCGTGTCCTTACGGATTCCTCGAGACGAGCCAAGACGTCCGTGGCGACGACTGGCTGAAAGACACTCACGGGCAGGACGCGTCCCCCCAAGATCCGCACGTCATCGCCGGTGACGGCCCGGTAGGCAATCGGGTGTTCGACATCGCCGCTGTCCTGTTGCGTGAAGGCAACATTCTGTCTCAATGAATAGTCGCCCTGGTGGATCCAGACGGTCACACCGCCGCGGGGGAGTCCGCTCGTTTTTTTGAGAATCCGGATTGCGTCTCGCGCCCGTTCCAGCGATGCAAAAGGACTAATTTCCGTGCCGGAATTCACATTGCTGCCGTTCGTCGCAATGTGAAGCTCCGTCTGAGCGGCAGCGACACTGCACCAGAAGACACAGGCCAAGAGTGGGGTCCGATTCATGTTTTGTGTCTCTAGTGGATGGCTCGCGTTCACGAGCGGAGAAACCGTTCCAAGTCTGTGGTTGCGTCACCGTGCACCTCACCCCATCTCCGGCGGAGGTCATCTGGTGTTTGGATCTGCCAAAAGTTTTTCCATCGGTCGTGCCGAACGCGACATGATCGGATCAATACCATGACCGCCAGCGGTTCTTCTGAATCGTCGCAGCGTCAAGGTGGCGGATCGGCATCGTAACGCCGGGTTCGGTTCAAAACTATTCCCGACGGCACAGCAGAATTCTCTTGTGGGGTTTGACGCCCCCCTCTCTGGGCGAGATATCCTGTAAAATTCTGAGGGCTCACATGCGCCCTGCTCGTAGCACGCCTTGCGTCAGGCCGGTTCGCACTATTTTACTGCCATTGATTTGTGTTTCGAAACATTCGGAGAGGTCTACGATTTGTCGGGAACCAGAGTCTTTACTGTGTTTCATAACCCGTTGGCGGCATCGCGGATTGTTGCGACATTTTTCATGAAGAGTCTGCATGAACCGGATCCCTCTTTCCCGTCGCGAAATTCTGCGGTTCGGGGCTTTAGCGATGGGAACGCTGACTTTGCCCGATCTGTGGCGTTGTCAAGTTCTAGCTGCAACGGCGACAAACCGCAGGGAATGGGCCGCGCAGACGTCTACCAACAACGAGCCCTCAACGGAGTTTTCGATTTCTCAACACGAGGGGCCTTCGACGTGGGGCGTGAACCGCCCGAGAGACATACGTGATAGGGTCCTTCGAAAATGGGGCAGGTGCTGCTTTTGTCGCGTCGATTGATCGAATCCGGAGTCCTGTTCGTGACGGCCGACGCTGTCTCAAATTTGGAAAGCACTTTTAGATTGAGGACACTCAGTTCGCCCCTTTTCGGTCGTTTGACCGATCTTTCATGCCGGAACTTGATCAAGGGTTGTCCTTGGATCAGCGATCTGGAGCAGCGTGGTCTGCTGCAAGAAATCCGGATCATCGTCACGGGTGAGATGAGTCGTAGACCAACGATCCATAATACGGAAGAGGATGGCTCAGGACATTGGAATCGTACCTATTCGGTTTTGTTTGTTCGCGCGGACATCCGTCTTAGGCAAGTCGTGGGAGCCACGGATCGACAGATGGGCGAAGTCAAAGAGTCACCAACGCGTTCTGATGCCCTCGACACATGACAGACCGATCACCAATCGTATCATGGCTTGCCTGACCGTTCGCCGCTCCGAAAAGATGGCTCCCACCTGCTCGCCGCCTGCAGCCGTATTCGAGAGAATTGTGATGCTGGACCTGACTGGGTCTGGTCTAGGGATCACGTCTCGCTGCCTCACGTGCCTGATGGACGAACAACGCCACTGCGCAACCCTCCTTTTGCAGGATTCCAATCGAACGTAACCGATCAGTGTCAGGTCAGGAATCGTGTTGCCTTGCCTGATAACCCCGCCATCGCGAATGACAAGAGTTTCCAAAACAGCAATGATCATCGTTTGGCTTCTGGTGGAGCAACGGGGCGTGTGGCAGGATGACAATTCGAGTCAGAGTTGCTCAATGGGTGAGAATTTGGCGACGATTCGGTCTGCTAATGGCAGTGGCGAGAGACCCTCTTGCGAAGAGTGGTCGACATCATTTCGGTTCCTTTCCAACGGGCTGCGGCGCGGACGACAGTTTCGTTCCCTCTGGCGATGTTGCGTCACGACATGACCGCAGCGGAACCAGCAGGCTCCGGTCTCGGCGATGGACTTGTGCACCTGGGAATTGGTCTGCAACACGCAGATCTGTCACGGAAATCTCTCGCAACGCTGTTGAAGTTTGGCGGGGAGTGTGGTGCTGTTCGGGTCATGTTTTGTAATCCCATTTCAAACAACCGCTTAAGAAAAATACGGGTAGAGACGTTGTTTGTCGGTCGCGGCAGTTTTTGGCCATTTCTACAAGACTTCCGCTGCTGGTTCATGTAACCTGCCGTGTCGCAGTAGCGGACTCTTCCTGTTTCCCCCTCATCAATATCCACGGAAATTCCAATCTTTGGCCAAGAAACAGCCGAACAAAATTCGCGTCGCCTTTCGAAAGAATCGGGCGAATATCGCGAGACAGAACGACATCACACGTGCGGTTCACTCCGAGAGTCACGGAGTTGATGGACTGGATCGTAGCCAGCGAGTTTCGGGCCGAGGAAATCTTACTCGCCGTCGGACAATACTCGGAGCAAGATTGGAGGGGGACCAGATCGTTCTCGACGTGGACGAAGCCAAGTGTCGCAGAGGCCGGGTCTTGGCAGCCATCGGTGCGACTCAATGCACCGTCCAAGAGGATCCAGATCAACCGGAGGCCGGTCGACGTTATGAGTGTACGGTTCGTGGTGTCGTGCGAACGGTGGCTCGTGATGCAAGGAATGCCGTCGTGACCGGGGACCGAGTCCTTTTCCTACCCACCGAAGAGGGGCAAGGAGTGATCGAACGAGTCGAACCAAGGCAGGGAGTCTTGGCACGCGGTCACCAGTACAAACAGCACATTCTTGTTGCGAATATTACCCAGTCGGCAATCATCGTTTCGGCGATCGACCCGCCGCTCAAACCGGCGTTGATCGATCGATTCCTCGTCAGTGCGGCCAAAGGCCGGGTCGAACCCATGATTGTGCTCAATAAGGTTGACTTGGTGGACCTTGCCGATCTGCAGCCAATCATCGGTCTTTATGCCCGATTGGGTTATCGTGTCGTGCCGACCAGTATTTGCACCGGGCAGGGGGTCGCAGAATTGCGACGACGACTGAAGGGCCAGCAGACGGTCTTTACTGGTCAGAGCGGCGTCGGTAAGTCGTCTTTGCTCAATACTCTGCAGCCGGGACTGCATTTGCGGACCGCGGATGTCAGCCGCGCCACTCAAAAAGGACGACACACCACGCGATACGCCGCCTTGCTGGAACTGGAATCGGGTGGCTGGGTGGTTGATACACCAGGCATTCGTCAACTGGAACTGTGGGACGTTCAAGCGTTTGAGGTCGAAGGTTACTTTGTCGAATTCTTGCCATTCATCCCGCAATGCAAATTCCCAGACTGTCTGCACCTTCACGAAAACGGTTGTGCCGTACGTCACGCCGTGCAGGAGGAATTGATCTCGCGGATTCGCTATGAAAGTTACCTACGCATGATTGTTGGCGAAGACTGATTTTTCTGTTTTCACAAAACTCGTTGCAGCGAGAACAGCCCACCGGTCCGCTGAAGGCCAGCAGACCCAAGAGAACACTTTTGAGCAGCGTTCGGCCTTTCCTTGCGGCATTGTCACTGGATCGGCAGGTGTCCTTCCAAGAATCGCCAGTGACCGGCGATCATTGTGCCGACGACCTGATTTTCCGGCGCGAACAGGTCTCGATGCGGATCGCGAAAGCCGGGATCGCTCAACCGAATTGCGGTCAGGTTTGCTAAACCATCCCGATCGTGCCCGCTGCCAGTCAATGCCCGTCTTCCATGGAACGTTGCTAATTTCAAAAGTTCCAGATGTGAGATCCCGGGATGACTCTTCGCGAGAAACTGCAATTCGGAAAAAATGCTGAGATCGGGATTGGAGGCCCGACTGTCGGTGCCGATTGCGACGCGACCACCCCACTCGAGCACCCGACGCCACGGGTGTTCTGGGTGACCGAACGCGGCATGTGTCCTTGGACAATAAACGAGGGTCATCTGTGGTCGGGAGGCGATAAACTGCAACTCCCTGTCGTTGAGATAGTTTCCATGGACGATCAACGCCGCGGGACATTCGGCTAGCTTTTCGAGATACCACTGGGGCCGTTGGCCAATACCAAACAATCCCTCTTTCCAAAGGCCGAATTCTTCGAGCAGATTTCGCAAACAGCCGGTCCCGTCCGTCAGCAGTTCCAACTCGGATTCCGTCTCTGCCAAGTGCATTGCGACGGGAACGTCAAACTGCCTTGCCATGTCGATCGACGAACGCAGAAGCGTCTCATGGACGGTATATGGAGCATGAGGACTAAGACCCAACAGGGGGTGATTGATCGAGCGATTCGCCTCAAGCCGTGATCGAGCGGAGTTCAATTGCGATGTGATTCGGTCTTCCGACAGGCCGATCAGTTCTTGAAAGAGAACACCCGAAAAATGCGATTCGGCATAATCCGAGATAGACCAACCAGAGGTTGTGATATCCCCGACAAGAGTTGTGCCGTGACGTGTGCTTTCTAGGATCCCGGTGCGGAGTGCCTCCGACACGATGTCGGGGTTTTCTCGTCGATACTTCACTACGGAGCGAATCCATTCCGCAAAGTCACCTGCTGTCGGAATCGGTTTTGGCAGGAGGCTGAATTCGAGGTGGGTGTGCGCATTCACCAGCCCTGGTACAATCGCAACGTTTCCGAGATCGATCGCGTCTGATGCACGCGACAATCGAACGTCCCGTAGTTTTCCGTCTCTGAGAACAAGGGTTGCGTCGGGGGTTGTTCGATGGTGATCGACAAACCACGCAACGTGAATGGTGTCAAGGTCGTTGTCTGGCGTCATGATCTGAGTCATAGTAACTGGAGAGACTGACATTGTCGTTCTCTGACCGTGGCATGCTGCCAACGCCAGCAGCATTCGTTTCCGTCCGCGAATTCAAAACAAGAAGCAACCACTCGAGATCACCTGATGCCGCTGCCTATTGCACCGACAATTTTGCTGGCCGTCGGCGGTCTATTGTTGGCCTTCGGCAGGTGGATCAAGAATCCGCGTTTGTGTGGCATTTTCTGGTTGGTGGCCTGGGTCTCGGCCTTCTATGCGTTGGTGGCGAACGACTTCGTGCCGATGGAACAGGCCCTCCCAGGGGATCGAAGACCTGTTTGGGTGGTAGATGAACTAGCGTTTGCGGGGCAGGCCTTTTTGATGCTCTTTGGCCTGATGTTTGGCCTCAGCTTGCTGGGAGTCAGTTCCAAGGCCGAAAGGACGGTCGAACGATTCGGATTTGTGGCCTTTCTTGTGGCCGGAGCGATGCTCGTTGCGGCGGCGAATGATTGGATCGCTCTCGCGCTGTCACTGGAGATTGTACAGTTTGCGTCTCATGGATTACGGCGATTGCAACCGTCCATGAGATCTCACGTCACGGGACTGGACGCGAATAGAATCGGCAGCACGGAAAATGGTCTACGGATGAAGGATAGCCGATATGAAAACGTTCGTATCGGGCATCGAAAGAATGACATTGAACTGTGGTTGGGACTTGTGGCCTCGATCTGTCTCTGGTTGGGAATCGCGTTGGGAGTCTCTGTCACGGCATCGACGCAGTTTGATGAAGTGCGATTGATACTCACGCAGTCATACCATCCGGAGCCGGGACGAATGGCCATTGGTGCTGGATCGAAATTAGGACTCTTGGCTTTCGGGATGATGGTATTAGGGCTCTGCGGTCGAATTGGATTGGTCCCTTGGCAGTCGGTTGTCATCGCCAACATGCGAGGAATGGGATACTGGACCAACGGCTGCATTCTTGTCGTTGGTCAGCTTGCCGGAGTATTCGCATTGGCACGTCTGTGCGGCACTGTTTGGGTGGGTTATGGAAGTGAACTGATTTTGCTGATGATTGTTCTTTCTGGGACGACATTTATTGTTGCCGGAGCATTCGCGGCACAGGGATTACATATTGGTGATGGAACACTTCGTCGCTCGCTGGCCTCGTTCGGAATGCTGAACGGTGCGTGGTTGGTGGCGGGCATGACGGCCGTGATGGCGGATCTTGAAATCCCCGAGAATAGTCTGGTGGCGGCGGGACAACCGGGCGCGTTGTCCCTCTTGGTCTTCTCGGCGGGCGTGAGTATTTTTGGCTTGGCGGGTTTGTTTTTACTGCTGAGTCATTTGTCGAAAGGGGGGCGTGACATAGAGCACATTGAAGAATTGTTGGGGCTTGGGAAATTGCATTTCTTGTCAGCAGTCTCGCTGATGATTGTGCTTTGCAGTGTGGTGGGATTTCCCTTTTCGGGGGGCTTTTGGGCACGATGGCTGTTGCTTGTTGCCGGATTCAACGTGCGCATTGCAGAGGATGTCTCGAAGGTCACGCCACATCACGGGGTGATCGTCTTATTGATTGTCGGCACACTCAGCACGCTCTTGATGGCTGCAGTGACGATTCGGATTGCCGGTGTCATGTTTCTTGAAGAACCCGTGTCACAGACGTTGCCTCAGGGAGAGCGATCGTCACTGGGTGTTGGTGTCTTTGCCGCACTGACTCTCGTCGTATTGGGGCTGTTTCCATCAGCATTGCTGATCCCCTTAAGCGGAATCAACGACCTCGGCCGAGTCCAGCAATCCCGCTTTCTTCTACCCGACGAGACAGCTAGGTCGAATGTGGGACAACGAGGATTGACCAGAAGTAAATCAAACCGAATGCGTGAGGAGTGCTCTGCCACACGGAATCCGTCATTCCGCGCTGTTCGGTGAATCGCTTCGGTTGTCAGAAATCATCGGCGACGTTCGCCATCTTGACCAGCGGTATTCTCGAGCGAGCTGGATACCGCCCGAAGACGAGTCAACGCTTGGCCGGTTTGTATCCCAATCCGGGACTCCTCAACAGGTGGAGTGATCCCATTCGCTCGCGGCTTTTCGAAACAAATCCAAGGGCACGAGGAAGTAGCGGCCTGTTCGATGCCCCCGCAACCGTTCAATGTTGTTTCGGTCACAACCGCCAGAGTGCCATTCAGGAGGTGGCTGATCCACTGCGCGGATGCAGCAGCCCAGATCTTGTCTTCCCTTGAGGGTTGTGACAGTGGAGTCGGCTCCACAACCCTCAAGGGTCTGATCAACGGGGGTTCACTCGTCTGCGGATTATCCTAACTCCGCCATCCGCTTGCAGATTGCTTCGGCCATTTCACGAGTCCCGACGGCGGAGGGATCATTGCGGTCGGCTTTCATGTCATAGGTGACGTGTTTGCCCTCTTCGATGATACTGGCAACCGCTCGTTCGAGTTTCGCCGCCGCCGCCGCTTCCCCAAGGTGCTCCAACATCAGTTTTCCCGAAAGAATGAGCGCTGTTGGATTCACCTTGTTCTGGCCTTTGTACTTTGGGGCGGACCCATGAGTTGCCTCGAAGATTGCGGAATCGGGGCCGACGTTCGCTCCGGGAGCGACCCCCAAACCGCCAACCAATCCCGCGCAGAGATCGCTAAGGATGTCGCCGTACAGATTGGCCATCACCAAGACATCGTAGTTTTCCGGTTTCTGAACCAACTGCATGCACATGTTATCGACGAGCCGCTCGAGATATGCCATTCCAGTACTGTTCGGGACCTTGCCGGCCAAGTTGGGGTCAGCCTTCACGCCGTCCGCCAACTTTAGTTCCTCAAATTTCGCCCCGTAGGCGACGGCAACAGCGCGTGTCTCATCGTACCACAGACCATCAGTGAACTTCATGATGTTCGCTTTGCAGATCGACGTGACAGATCGCCGCTTGTGTTTCAGGGCGTAGTCAAAGGCGTAGTTGCAAATGTTGCGGGTCCCCTCGACCGACATCGGTTTGATGCTAATGCCCGTCGTGTTCAGGCCGGTTGCAATTTTCTTGCCGGTGACGTTGGCGTTGATGAACTGGATCAATTCGGCCGTCTTTGGTTCTCCGGCTTTGAATTCGACGCCGGCATACAAGTCCTCGGTATTTTCTCGCACGATCACCAGATCGACATTCGTCTTATCGAAGTACGAACGGACTCCCTTGTAGGTCTTGCAGGGACGAACACAGGCATAGAGACCCAATTCTTGACGCAGCGCTACGTTGACCGAGCGGAATCCCTTGCCGATGGGAGTCGTAATCGGAGCCTTCAACGCGACCTTGTTAGTGCGGATGGAGTGAAATACCGAGTCGGGGATTTTTCCTTGAGCCTCGATGACTTCAATGCCACACGGCTGGACGTCCCAGTGAAATTTCACACCCGTCGCATCAATGCAGCGGCGAGTTGCTTCGGCAAGTTCGGGACCAGTACCATCTCCGGGGATCAGTGTGATGTCGTACGCCATAGTGAACGTGAACTTTCTTCAGTAGAACAGGATGCGAAAGCGGCGAGCGGCTCCCAAGAGCAGGCTCGCCGCATGAAACACGGGGGTCAATCCAAAGGACGCTAACACGACCCGCGACCACGATGCAAGCCAACCCCGCACCACGACAATCAGGAGGCCGTCGTTTTTACGGTATTTCTCTCTGTGCCGATCATCGCGGCGAGGAGGGGACAATATGGCGAGGAACAAACATGCCACTGGCCTGGCGTTGGGGATTTGGCGTTATGTTGATCGATCCCTCTGACACAGCGGGTTTCGAAAACTGCGGTTCGACACGTGGAACGATGACGGAGGGGCTTCCTGCTGGCACCAAAGACTCATCAAGCCGGCGGACAACCCGCTGTCTTCCTTCCAGAGCCTCCAACCGCAGTTCGAGTTTTTGGACCCGTGAAAGGAGTGTGGCAATTTGATCGGCCTCCGCTTGTGGCGATCGAATTTCATCGGCCTGCGACAAGTTCATCCAGACGCTGGTGACTCCGATGAGACAGATCAACGCGTTCATCAAACGACTCTGACTCATGAGTGACACCCTTGCACGGTGGAGGCGGGAATAGAATTCTTCGAAACGATCCATCTGGTCTGGCAAATCGTCAACATTTCAGTCCTAGCTCCGAAATTCCTCAAATAAGGCGGTCGACAGATAGCGTTCGCCAGTGTCGGGGAGTACGGTGACAATCACTTTTCCGGCAGATTCGGGACGTGCGGCAATTTTTAGTGCAGCGACCATTGCGGCCCCACAACTGATGCCGCAGGTGATTCCTTCGAGCCGCATCAGTTGCTTGGCAGTTTCGATCGCTTCTTCGTCGGTGACTTGAATAATTTCGTCAATCAGACTGAGGTCGAGAATCTCGGGAATGAAGCCCGCGCCGATCCCCTGAATTTTGTGCTTGCCCGGTGCTCCTCCCGAAAGGACGGGGCTCGAGGCGGGCTCGACCGCCACACATTTGATGGCAAGATTCTTTTCGTTCTTGAGATACCTCGAGACGCCTGTAATCGTTCCACCCGTGCCAACACCGGCGACGAAGATGTCGATTTTTCCATCGGTGTCGTTGTAGATTTCGGGGCCCGTCGTCTTGAAGTGAATTGCCGGGTTGGCTGGATTTTTGAACTGTTGAGGCATGAACCAACCCTCTTGATTTGACAGTTCTTCAGCCTTGGCAATGGCCCCCTTCATACCGTCGGCTCCGGGCGTCAGGATTAACTCCGCGCCAAAGCTCTTCAACATCATTCGGCGTTCAATCGACATCGTTTCGGGCATCGTCAAGGTCAAGGGATAGCCCCGCGCCGCGCACACGAAAGCCAGTGCAATGCCAGTGTTTCCACTGGTCGGTTCGACAACGTGAACACCGGGCTTCAGCTTGCCCGTTGCCTCAGCGTCCCAGATCATCGCCGATCCGATTCGGCATTTGACGCTATAGGCTGGGTTGCGGCCTTCAATCTTGGCGTAAACGGTTGCTTTTAGGTCATGCGTCAAGCGATTGATCTTGACCAAGGGGGTACGTCCAATCGATTCGGAATTGTCTTTGTAGACCGGCATTAAGAAGGCTCCTTCTGGCGGAGAATATGGGGCGTCGATGACTGTAGCCCAGTTGACAGGCAGTCTCGGGATCCTATTGCAGGCGGATTATGAGAATCTCGTGCAATTTCGGGAAGTGGAAGAGGCGATTGGAAAACATTACCTGTTCCGCTGACGCTGCTCGAGTTGGGGAGTGAAACTGGTTTCGATCGGTCGATCTAGGGTTGAGGCCGAAAGAGGTGTCGGCATCGGCTGAATCTGGGAGGGGGCGAACAGCCGCTGCGAGGCCTGTGTCAGTTCGGATCTCTCTCGGATTTTCTTGGGCGAGGATTGCTGGCGTTCCGCCATACTTCGTTCCGCGGTGGTCTGTGACTCATGCAGCAGGTCACCGACGAAACGTTGGCTAGCTTGATTCACGATCACAACACGACTTGATGTGCCGGGTGTTTTTGGCCGCACGATGCAGATGATTTCTGCCCCCTCGTAATCTTGGACAGACGCCGGAAATTCGGACAGGGTTGCCGTACCGAGATCGCCGCCCAGAAGTCGCCCGATCGCCACAATGTCATTCCTGGATCCGCGATCCGATAAGGGGTTGTTTTCGAAATCTACTGCTTTCCCCTCCTCTGGCGTGCCGCGGGCCAGTGCTCGGTCTGGAGTTGCCGTGACGGGGACAACTTGTCCCAATCCTACTTTGTCGAGCAACTGCGTAATGGGCTTCGTTCCGACATAGATCCCCCGCTTTTCTTTGGGATCGGCCGCGATGCAAACCCCGATTAATTCCTGTCCGACGAATAGCCCGCCTCCGGATCGTCCCTGCTGAGGCATCTCCGTACACTCAATATTTGCAGGTCCAGCGTACTTGTTCAGTGCGGTGAGAACCAAGTTTTGACGCGTCGGAACATCACCACCGCCGCAACCAATACTAAAGGCCGGATCATTCACAGCTGGCTGGACGGTCGCTGGTCCGATCTTGGCGATGGGCAGTCGCTGTGGGTAGGCAATCAGTAACAAGCCGACGTCGATTTCGAGATCGAAATGCATCACCTTTCCCACCAGTGTTTCGGGCTTGGATGGTCCACCGTTTTGGAATAGATCGACTTCAATCTTGGAATCACTTCCCGCTTTCCGGAAGATGTGTCCGCACGTCAGGATCACGGCTTGTCCCGGCCTGCTGTCAATGATTGTTCCCGACCCGTAGAAGATTCCCGCGTCGTCCTGCACCCGCAATCGCACACTGGCACGAAGCGGATCGACCGGATTGCTTTCGGGGTGAGACGGATCTAGGGGGCTTTGAGCCCTAGCAATTGTTGAATCATCAAGGTCCTCCTGTTCACTCTTTTGTTTTTGCTCGCGGCTCTTACCGCCGAACAACCCGGAATATGGGGCTTTTGGCTTTAAGCGGTTCAGTGTCTCCAGAGAGCCGATCGATATCGGAGCCCCGAGAAAGCCGTTCCCCGAACCGTTGACGATTCCTCTTCGCCCGTTCACGCCGGCGGACGCAATTTCGTCAACTGGCTTCGATATCCGGCTGAGCATGCTACGCAGTTGCTTTTCTGTGGTTTTCCCAACTCGTTCAATCTCTTTTCCATTGGCGACCAAGACGAAACACGGAATTGTTTTCACGTTGAATCGTTCAGCGAGCTCTGGCTCTTGATCAATATCCACCTTGCGAATAGGCAGTCCGGCACGCTCCAGTTTTGAAATGATCGGACTCATCTGTTGGCAGGGGCCGCACCAAGTGGCCGTAAAATCGAGAAGAACGTTGTCGTCATCGGCGGCCCCTGTCACTTGCAATCCGGCGACCGTGAGGATCAAAGCGGCTATTCCCCACACCATCCCTCGAAGACGGCGATGATGTTGACTATCAGGAATTGTTCGGCGATTGCTGAGCAGTGGCTCTGAGCCCGTATTTTTTCTCGATTCATCGAAGCTCGACGGATTTCGAGTTTGAGTTTCGAGAGAACTCTTGGCGTGATGATCAATGTCGAAGCAAGAGTCTAATACAGAACGCTGCATGAGGTCGGCCTCCGTGCCTTGGTAATTCTTTCAACGTCAGCCACGCGGCGCGCGGCAGTTTTTACAACGGAACGTTTCGGCCATCCTTAGCCGAGAAACGTCTCCATTCCACGAAATTCCACGAAATCGATTGCCCATGGGGGATTCATCGAATCGAGTCACGTGTATCACAGGACATGACCAACCACATCAGGCATCTTGTGTGCCGAACGCAGAGGAACTGTGACAAAATTCAAGGTCAGGGTTCCTAGATCTCCCTCCCCAAGCCTCGTGAACAACGGGCGTTCACCTTTAACGAGAAAGCCCCTCTGGACACGTTTTCTACTCAGTGGTAGTTTCCGCTGACTCAGCGTTGTTTTCTGCGGCGTCCATCGTCCTACAAAAATTGGCTGAATGACTGAGTGGGGTCTCACGCTCTTTATCTTGTGCTTGACATTTTTTGTTGATCGATTTGATCCTGTTGGCCACTATCAAAGTTGGAGTCTGCCGTGCGAACTCTGAAATCGACATCGTGCATAGCCGTTGTTGCTTCCCTGTCATTATCGATTTGCTCGGTGGAGGCCATCGAGAACGTCCGCGGCAAGACCTACAACCTGACCGAGAAACATGGTCCGTGGATGATCATGGTGACCAGTTTTCGGAACATCCATGAAGATGACCGAAAGACTGAGGGATTGTCGGCCGAGCAGGCGGCCTCGGAATTAGTGTTTGAACTCCGTGAAAAAGGAATCCCCGCTTACTCCTTCTCGCAAGACGGCAAAGTCGAATCGATCGAGACGCGCGATCGATTGGGCCGTGATGACACACGCATTTTTGCGGCACAGCGTGACATGATTTGCGTACTTGCCGGAAACTACGATTCGATCGACGATGGCGTGGCACAAAAAACACTCAATTACGTCAAAAAGTTTTACCCAAAATTCCTGAAGAATACCAAGAATGGTGCCGTTGTCCGCTCCAATTTGGGACAAAAGGGCCCACTTGCCGGGGCCTTTATGACGACCAATCCGCTCCGACGTCCGGAGGACATTGCTTCCAAAAAAATCGATAACGAAACCAAATTTCTCAACTCCGGTATCGACAACGCTTTGATCGGTTTGAAAAAGAAATACACCCTGCAAGTCGCGACGTTTTCCGGAAAATCGACGACGCCGATCGGCAGCAGCGCTTATCGCGGCAAAGAAGGACAGTTTGACAAGGAACTGAAGACCGCGAGCGGTTTTAATATTGTTCGCTCTGGCGAAGATGCCGCTCAATTGGCGAGAAGTCTCCGACAGGACAAAATAGAAGCCTATGTCTATCACGACAAATTTCAGTCGATCGTGACTGTCGGCGGATTTGACGAAAAGGATGATCCGCGACTCCGCCAGATTTATGCGGCATTTCGGGCGAAAATGAAGCCGGATCCACAGTCCAACAGTAATCAAGAGATACTGACACCAGAAACAAAAATTCTTCGGGGTCAGGGCACTGCGATTACAGATGCGCCACTCCAAGTCTGGGTTTTTGATTACGAACCACAGTTGATCGAGGTTCCTCGTGTGAAGTAGGTTCCTTCGTTGTCACGTCTGTCGGTCACCACGGCTTCTTTTTGTGAACAGGCCAACTTTCTGTTCCACGCTGCTAGGGGAACCTCTCCGACACGGACGATTGGTTCGGTGTCTCCTCTCGGAATCCGAACGATTTCGGTGCGGCAGTAGGGCTCCACAATTGTTGCCGTCTTTTTTCTGCACGATCGGAGCAGTTCTTTGACGCTGACGGGCAATTGGCGAACCACGCCATGAAGATTCCAAGGAAATCTTTCAAAATCAGCCGATCAAGGTCGAATGTGTTTCGCCGATGAGGCACCTGAGAATGAGATCGAACACCGGTTGCCAGTGATCCACAGCAACGAAAAGAAGCGGGCACGGCGGGATCGTGTGTGTTGGTCGAAGTGTCCCGGCCTCAAACGATTCGTCCAGAGTCCCCAACCGGTCAGAGGAAATTAAGAGCAATTCCCGCGAGTATTTTACGAACTGGACCTTTTTGACGAAGCCGCTGCGGAACAGCACACTCTTACCCTCGTCGCGATTGCCTGACTGTTGTCGGGGTCCAATGATGCAATATTCGACGGACTTGCCTCTGATGTCCTTCGCCTTCCGGTTGAGGATTTCTCGGTCTGCCGCCGGTGATCACCCTCAAGTCGATCATCGCCCGTTCGGCTTTTGTCCGTCCCGTCAACCGATCATGCCGCGGGATTTCATCGAAAGCCGGCAGCCCCCAAAAGGGTTACGCAAGGCCTGAAAGCCCTCTGATGAATTCCATGCCGATGCGGACGACCCGAAAGCGATGGTCTTCCCCGTGTCGAGGATCGTCGAGAAATCCGAATTTTCTGACGGGAGCAATCACGACGTTTTCGTTTGCCGATCACCTGTCAGTGTGATATTCGGTCCGTCTTTCGGATGCGAGCGGTTCAGAACGCGGATATGATCAGGGGCCGCAGAAATCAGCAACCGTATGAATTGTCCCTGATGTTCTAGGTTTGGCAGGGGACGCACAAGCGGAGGGCATCTGCTACAAGATTCTCTTGATCGATTCCTTTTCCTGTTAGAAGCACCGAACTCGCCATGAGCGACCATATTGATATTAGTGGAGTCCGATTGCACTTGAGTCAACCCGACGATTCACCGAGTGAATGGATCGGGCAACGCGAGGTCCTGCAGCAGTTACTGGCGTGTTGGTTGGTCGTCGATGAGAAGGATCTTCCCCTCGCACCCCGATTGATTGGCACCCCGGGGATTGGAAAGACGTCTCTCGGTATTGCCGCCGGACGGACCCGGAAACAGGATCTTTACATCTATCAATGCACGGCTGACACGCGTCCCGAGGACTTGCTGGTGACTCCGGTCCTCGCAGAGGATGGCAAGATCAAATATCATGCATCGTCTCTGGTCACGGCGATGCTTCGAGGGGGCATCTGCCTGCTGGATGAAGGAAACAGGATGAATGAGAAGTCTTGGGCCAGCCTTGCTCCTCTGCTCGACCACCGCCGTTATGTGGAATCGATTGTTGCCGGAATCAAAATTCCCGCCAATCGTGATTTTCGATGTGCGGTCACGATGAACGATGACGAATCTACATTTGAGATACCCGACTATATTCTCAGTCGGTTACAGCCGACCCTGACGCTGGGTCATCCGAAACGGGATGACGAATTGGCAATTTTGCAGTATCACCTTCCGTTTGCTGAATTGGAAATGCTCAATTTGACGGTGGATTTTCTGCAGCAATCACATCAACTAAACCTTGATTTCTCCACTCGAGACGGGATCAATGTGCTGCGATATGCCATGAAGCGGATCGCTCAAGACGCGTCGCATCCGGTCGGCAAGGACAAGGTTTGGCAGGAGGCTCTGATCAATTGTCTGGGAGCCGAAGCGGTCGATCTGAATGAAGCCGCCAAGCGACGTCAAGGATCTCTCGGAGGCAATACGATGCCGATGGGGCTCGGCGATTTTTTCTTCGATTCCGATGACCCGCTCCATCCTGATTTCGACGACGAGAATGACGACGAGGAGGAGTCCGAGGATGATTGATAGACGGTCGTTTGTTTTGAGTTGCCTGTTCCGACGCGTGAAAAGCGAATAGTTCATGGTTTCCTCTGTGATTCTTCGATTCAGTGACCGCGTCACCTGTCTGCCGATCATCCATGGTAGTGGCGACTTCGCCGTCGAAGTGCGCCGTATGATGTTGTCGGAGCACTTTGACTGCCTTGCCGTTCCCTTACCCCCATCGTTTCAATCCGATGTCGAATTGGCCATCCCCTTTCTCCCGAATATCTCGCTCGTGCTGCAGGAGGAATCTCGGGAAATCTGTGCCACCGAATGGGCCGGAGACGATGTGGATCTTCACGGTGAAGGGAGTCCGGAGCGAACATTCAGTTATGTTCCAATCGACCCGTGTCAGGGAGTCATCACCGCGATCCGAATCGCGATTGAGGAACGGTTACCGCGGGCTTTTGTCGATTTGGAGACAACCCGTTTCGAGAGCTATGCCGCAGGATTGCCCGATCCTTATGCCCTGAAGAAAGTTTCACCTGAAAAATTTGCGGCAGCGTTATTGCCAAGCATCGCGCGTCCAAACTCCCGTCAGCCGCAGGATCGGATCCTCCACATGGCCGCTCGCCTGCGGGATCTTGAAGCGAAGTATCAACGAGTTCTGTTTGTTTGCTCAATTATGGAGTGGCCATGGATTCGCGAGGCGTTTGCCGAGCGAACTCCGGAAATTGTGGAAGATGATCCTGTCGAGCCGACGTCGATTCATCAGGTCGATCCTGAAACGCTGCTGTTTGTACTCGGCGAACTCCCTTTCATTACCGGTCTTTACGAACGAGCCCGCTCCGAGTTGGAGGTCGATGAGAATCTTTCGATTGACGGAGTCAAGGCGATGTTGCTCGCCGCCCGCGATCAATATCAACAGGATCTTGGCAAACGGGCACGTAAGATCACACCTCAATTGTTGCGTGTCTACCTGCAATATGTCCGCAATTTGGCCCTGATCGAGCGTCGTCTTTCGCCGACCCTGTATTCTTTGATTGTTGCCGCTCAACAAATCGGGGGCGATCAGTTTGCGATTGCACTAGCTCAACTCTCGAGTGTCTATCCCTACAACGAACTCATTCCCTTTCCTCTTATTCGTCTTGGAATCAACCGCGGTCGATTTCCAGACGGGGATGTCGCATTTCTCAAAAATCGTTTGCCGGGACAGGCGATTGAGTGGCGGTCATGCAAGCTGAAGCCTCAGCCACCGAAACCGCAACAGAACGAGTGGCTTTTGCAGTGGAATCCCTATGACCAATGCAGTTGGCCGCCAGAAGATGTTACGATTGAAAGATTTCGCACGCACGTGAAGGATATTGCCTTGGCAATGCTCGGCACCGATCATGCTCGGTGCGAGAAGTTCACGGCCAGCTTGAAGGACGGCCTCGACATTCGCGAGACACTACGCAACTGGCATACTGGCGAATTGTTTGTGAAGGTTTTGCCGCCGACCCGTGGCAGCCTCGATTGTGTTGTCATGCTGTTCGACAGCCCTGCCGATCCGCGAGAATACCCGTGGCGAGTCACATGGCACGCAGAAAACCACGACGAATCAACGCTGGCTCTTTTCGCAACCAACTACCTTGAAAATCTCGTCGGACCAGGTATCGGCCTTGCGTCATACGGGGGCGCGCTATTCTTATTTCCTCCGCGTCCCGTTCCAGATATTTGGACGAATTCCCGATTCAACTTTGCCGATACGTTGGAGGAACGCCTGCTCGCCGCGGCCTGCTATCATGCCGAAGAACGGCACATTACGCTTTTGAGCTATTCCCCCCCAGGTCCGGCATGGAAACGTCTTGCCAAACGATACGGCAAGAAATTGATCCATGTTCCGCTCAGTAAATTCAGTCAGGAAACAGTCCAACAGCTAAGAATGTTTCACGTGTTGAATGGTCAAAAAATCCGCAGTTTCGCCGCCCAGTTCATCCGTAAGGCATGATCGATCGGCCTCACGGCAACAACGTGGCCAGCGTCTGATGAATGGCCGTGCCATTGGTTGCCAGAAGGTTCGGTTGTTCGACATCAAATGTGGAACCGTCAATACAAGTGACCTTGCCTCCCGCTTCTTCGACTAGAACCACGCCTCCAGCCATGTCCCACGGCATCAGGCTGGTCGACCAAAATCCGTCGACTCGTCCTGCTGCAATATACGCCAGATTGAGCGCGGCAGAACCTGTCCGTTGAATCGTTTGTGCTTGTGGAATCAGCTTCAGGAATCGACGCACTGCAGCTTCCTCGGCTCCTGTGCCAATCGGCAGGCTTGCGACAAGCAGGGATTGTCCGAGTTCTGAGTTTATGCTTGTGTGCAGCGGCCTGCGATTAAGAGTAGCGCCGCAACCGTGGGCCGCGAGAAACATCTCGTCACGCGTCGGATCGTAGACCGCACCCACGACGAGACGTCCTTCAAACTGCAGTCCGATCGAGACGGCATAATACGGAAAGCCATGGACGTAGTTGGTCGTGCCGTCTAAGGGATCGACAATCCAGCGATACGGCGAATCAGGGCGCACTTCGTTGAGGCCCTCTTCCCCATGAAATCCATGTTGAGGATATCGGCTGCGTAAAAAATCGTGAATCGTCTTCTGCGCGGCCATGTCGGCTTCCGTTACCAGGTTCGAGCGACTTTTTTCTCGGACGGTAAACTTTGACGACCAGGCACGAAGAACATGTCCCGCTTTACGTGAAGCTTCTTCTGCGGCTTGTAGAAATTCGAGCATTCAATGTCCCGGAAACTGTTTAACAAAAAAACGTCAAAACCGGCTTTCTCATAACCGATCCTGTTGATCCACTTTGGAGAAGACAATCGATTATGCAGTCGTGTGTCCTGTTAAACCAGTGCAAACGGAGATTCGATTGCCACCGGAATCAATACCGTGGATGCCAGCGACTCGTTTCGCCGGTCACAAGACGGGAGATGGTCTCGGGCCCTTTGCGGAATAGGTCAGTGTGGCCAAATGTCGTCGAGAACTTCGTCAGGAACGAATGCGAATTTTGCCGTCGGAGGCTTCCGCCAAAGGAGTCCTGTGCGTCTGTAAAATGAGTTTTATGACGTGGGTCGAGTTTCCAGAAAGGGCAGATGAAACGCACACTCGAAGTCTGAACCGTCCCTTGAATAGCGGACGTGATGAACCGAGCGAGGCCTCGGGGAGGGGCTATGAAAAGTACGAAATGTCACAGTGGACACTGGAGCACAACGCCTTCGTTTTAGGGGAGCGGACTGATGCAATGGCTCTGCCGGTCGAAGTCAATCTGCCTGACGGGTCTCGACTCAATGCCGTGATACCGGCACTTGAATTTCGAGGAGTCATGGTGTCTATCGGCCTTTCAAGCCCTAGGAGCCCGTGGTGAAAGTCACTGCTGACGGTTGACGGGAATGAGAATGGCGCTAGGCTGTCGTCGCGGTGGTTGATTAGGAATTCACGGAGGTGGTTTCGATGGCGATGGGACGGCGGAAGCAGGAGCGTCAGGAGGGGTTGTT
>CAMCMU010000040.1 GCA_945876035.1 Schlesneria paludicola DSM 18645
ATTATACGCCATTGGCGAACCGGCACGTCTCTTCAGCAAATCGGAAGCGGGGGGGGATGGCCCCCCCCGCTCGCACGATCTTATTGCCTTGGGCGTCGAGAGATCACTTAATACACAAGAAAAAATTAGTAACGACCGCCACCGCCACCGCCACCGTATCCACCGCCGCCGCCGCCGCTGCGGCCACCACTGTAACCACCTCGACTACCACCACCACCACGCTCTTCTCGAGGACGGGCTTCGTTGACAGTCATGGCACGTCCTTGGAAGTCGTTGCCATTCAGTGCGGAGATCGCAGCTTCACCACCATCGGACATTTCGACGAATCCAAAACCACGAGACCGGCCGGTCTCCCGATCCGATACGACCTGTGCCGAAGCCACATTGCCGTGCTGCGAAAACAGCTCCCGCAAGTCATCGGCTGTGCAACCAAACGCCAAATTCCCAACATACAGATTCTTGCTCATCATCATCCTTTGAGAGCCAAAATGGCTCGCCAAGACAGTTCACCATCTACCAACCACACGGCGGCAGGGAAGATCAAAATCAATAGTACGGCCACACTCCAAACCTCTGTACGACTTGAGAGTGCCTCAGAATGAGAAACGCCCACTGATCATAGAGAATCGTCGGGATAGAACCGTCTCACATCACCGGGCCGCATCGATCTTGAGAACCAACTAGCGAACGCAAGAACCTAAGCGAATGTAGGTAACAAAAGAGATTATCTTCCTCTTTGGGGAACACCCGTTCTTCCAAAGTGTGTGCAGAGTAGCGAACTTTTTACGGAAAAGAAATACCACACCGCTACAGATCGTCGAAATACTGCGAGAATTTGGGCTGCAATCGTCACGGTTCCCATCCAGACAGGGGGCCTAGCCTGTCGGAATTGCTTTTGGTGTGTGGTCTTCATAAACACACGTCACCATTCTTAGTGGTCACTCGAATCAAAAGTGGCCTGTCGCGTTGTCGATCTTCCCAACAAGTACTTCGGTGGTGGGGGCATGTCACTGGAATCGACCACCGGTGAGGCTTGGTCCTCGAGGGACAGCATCAAGCTCGTTGGTAGATTGTCCGCGTTGTCTGTTACTCGCCGAATTTGTGCCCCCACGGAATTCAGCTTTCGTTCGAGATGATCGTAACCGCGATCAAGATGGTAGATTCGTCGAATGACCGACTCGCCTTTGGCCGCCATGCTGGCCAACAACAGTGCCGCGCTGGCCCGCAAGTCGGATGCCATCACACAGGCACCGCTCAAATGAGTCACACCGCTAATGATTCCGCAGGCTCCCTCGCGTCTGACGTTCGCTCCCATCCGCATCATTTCAGGAAGATGCATGAACCGATCGGGAAAGACCTTATCCGTGACGACACTGATCCCTTGCGCCAACGTGAGTAATGCGGTCAGTTGTGCCTGAACATCCGTGGGAATACCGGGATATGGCAGAGCCGTCACGTCTATCGGGACGGGAGCACTGCTCATGGAGACGCAAGCCGATTCGCCCTGAATGTCGATGGTCGCGCCGATACCACGAAGAATGTCGATGACTGCTGCCAATTGTGACGTACGGAGATTGTCGACTTCCAGTTCGCCACGCGTGATCGCTCCCGCAATCAGCAATGTTGCGGCTTCGATTCGATCTGGAATGACGGTGTACTCGACAGAGTTTAACTCAGACACACCTTGAATCTGTAGCAGCGGCGTGCCAAGTCCGGTGATCTTGGCCCCCATCGCATTCAGGAAATCACCCAAATCAACAACTTCCGGCTCACATGCAGCCCCAGAAATGGTGGTCGTTCCCTTAGCTAAGACCGCGGCCGACAGCACATTGCAAGTTCCGGTCACAGTACTGCCAAACGAGCCACCGAGATAAATGTCGGCGCCTCGGAGTCTGTCGGCGTGTGCGAAAACATATCCACGTTCGATGGTGATTTCTGCCCCGAGTGCTCGCAGTCCCTTCAAATGCAAATCGATTGGTCGATGCCCAATGTTGCAACCACCGGGTAGAGAGACGCAGGCGCGACGACGACGACTGAGCAGGGGGCCAAGCACACAAACGCTGGCCCGCATTCGGCGAACAAGTTCATAATCCGCCAAGCAAGGACGTTCGTCAACGGCATTCAATTGGAGCGATCCATCGCCGCACCGTTCCACAGTCATTCCCAGTGATCGCAGAACATGAGACAGGGTGATCACATCGACGAGGTCTGGTACGCCCCGCAGGATTGTCGTTCCGGTGGCGGCAATCGCCGCCGCCATAATTGGTAACGCGGCGTTTTTAGCCCCGCCGACGGTTACTCGGCCCCGCAATGGTTGCCCACCTTGAACGACCAGCATGTCCATCCGTGGACCCTTCTGTGAAGACGCCAATAGATCGCGCCGATTTGAAAGACTTTTTAAACGGCATCCGTTTCGGGCCTCATTCTCCACAACACGGGCCATTGAAACAAGGAGCAACAGTTCGAGCAAGGTGAAAAATACCGGTATGTGGCGATATCTGCTATGGAACAGATGTTGTTTGAGAAATCAAACAGCCACGTTTAAGGCCAAAGAATGTCGTTTGAGAACTCTGCTTGACGTCGGTAGGCAGAGATTGAATCCACGCGTCCCCCCGTCTTCGCGTCTCGATATCGTCCCCTGAATGGACATTGCGGGGACGATATCGAGCCCTCGAAAGTACTCAGGATTCAAGCAAAAGCGGCACAAATTTGGGGTTGCGATTTCGAATCGCTTGCGTTACTCCTTATCTAAACCTGCAGGATATCACACTATGTATCGAAAATTAAGTTGGCTACCGATTATCGGAATTGCGATCCCTGCTTGAACGATTCACCTTGACGCGCGGGTGCCACATGTCGACGGACCGGTGGAAAAGTTTCGATTTGATGCAAATCCCTATCAATCTTGTCATGGTTGTTGAGGATGATGCTGATTCAGCAGAAGTGCTGAGGGCCATCCTCGAACGAAAGGGTTTTAAGGTTCGAATTGCAAAAGAGGGTGGCCAAGCTCAGGCAACTTTCGTGATGCAGAAGCCGGATTTCGTCATTCTCGATCTGATGTTACCCGGCGAAAGTGGATACGAAATTTGTGAACGACTGAAGCACACCGACAGTACGGTTCCGATTCTCGTTGTCTCTGCTATCGATCTCCCGGATTCTCGAACCTTGGCTCAACGTGTTGGGGCCGACGGATACGTCACGAAACCATACGATCCCGAGGACCTTCTCGCGCAAATGCAGAGCGTGGCGAAGAATGTTTGGGAACGGAATCATTCGACACCGGATCCGAGTTTGATTTCCATCCGATTCAATTGCGTCTGTGGAAAAAAATTCAAAGTCAGTTCGATGCATTATGGCAAGGCAATCACGTGCCCTCATTGTGGTGAACCGATTCTGGTTCCGAAATCCTAAGCGACTCGCTTTAAATAGTTTAATTCTGGATTCGGCCGCCTAACTTATTTGGCGTGTCACGGTTGGTGTGTTCCATTGGGCACAGAAGACTGGACCTCAGTAGAAGCGATTTCTAGATCGGGCAATGAGATGGCCGAACTGATTGTTTTAACAGGAAAATTAAAAGGAAAGCGTATCCTCCTGTCAGAGGGCGAAGTTTTTTTGGGGCGGAACGAAACATGCCAAATACGTATCGCTTCGAGTTTGATTAGCCATCAGCACTGCGCATTGCATATCGGTCCTGAGGGAATACGTGTACGCGATTTGGGGAGCGAGAACGGGACTTATGTCAATGACCTCGCGGTGACCGAATCAGTGATACTGCGACCTGGGGACATCCTCCGAGTGGGTGCCATCTTATTTCAGGTTCCAGATCCGTTAACCAACGCCACAAAATCCGAGAACAGGCCTAACCCGGGAAAGATTCCGATTTCTGATGCAAGCATTGCCGACTGGTTGGCATCCGTCGCGGAAACGAAACCTCCCTCAAACGCCGACACAACAATCATCACCGGCCGAGCCTCCACCAAGGTCGAAGCGGATCCGTCAAGTGTGTCCCCTCCACCAGAACCGCCCCCCTCAAGGGGCTATCGATCGTTGAAGGAGGAGGCCGCCGAAATCATTCGGATGCATTGGAAAGCGGTCAAAAGCAAAACAAAACAGTAACTCGACCATTGCAAATTTTGTCTGGACATCCAATCTCGCCTGTTATCGATGGCCATACGGAGTCACTCAGGCGGATTCTGTCGGCCCCAAAATTCCCGCGGCCAAGATGAGTGTGCGGTCCGATTTGCTGGAGTTCGGTGACTTCGTAGTGGCCTTAAGGATTGCCGGCGCGGGAGATTCCGTGATAGGTATTGCCTGACAACGACCGGCCGCGGCGTCCGATAGGGTCTTGGTAACCCCCCCCTCGAGAGTCGTTTTAGCTTGGCCTTGTGTGAGCGAGTTCAGCGAGCCGTCGGATTTCGTCGGTTGGACTGTTCGCAGTGAGCCAAATAAAGCGTATTGGGCCTCGCCATCCAATCAGATTCCGCGGTTTCTGTCGCCGCAGAACGGGGTGCCGAATTTTTTTTGAATGTTCTTCCGGATGCCGAGTGGGAACTCGACGCTGAGGGAAGTCCCGCTCCCGACGAGGATGAGTGGTGGGATGACTGGCCCAGTTTGCGGCAAGAGACCTAATTTGCGAAAGATTGACAGCGGTGCGAGCCGCAAGTCGCCTGCCGAGTGATTGTAGCCGGCGAGATACGTGACTCTCACACGATCCGCGAATTTTGCCAGCGGCATATGGCCGCTTTCGAGTGGATGTCCGCTAGGGAATTCTTGAATGTCCACCGACTGCAGTTAGAGGGGGGGCGAAAGAGCAAGTCGAAAGTGTTCCGGAACAAGGTACCGAGTAATTCCGGCTGCAGCACGAGATTCGCGAGTTGTTGGATCAGGAGAAGTCTGAGCACGTGTTGACTGATGTGAAGCATCCCAATCCGTTTTTCCAAGGGGATCTGTATTTGCTTGAATGCCAGTTCGCTGTGCAAGTGACACTCGATCAACGACAGCAGCCCTAGATCGGCAGAATGCTTTCGTTAACTGTTTTTTTACTTGCCGTGGCGTATTACTCGTGGCGAGCAATGATCTGTGAAACCTGATTGAGCCAACAGCATTGAGAAGTAAAAGAGATCACCGCAGAATCGTCTTAACAGATCACGCGGCATTCGAGTCTCACGTGAAAGCTCGGTAACAGCAAGGACGGCGACGAAGGTTTCGATCAGATCGGCCGCAGCGAGATCCTCTTAGAGACCGACTCCTGTGGGATGCAGCCCATGGCCGCGAAGTGACGCTTGACGAGTACGTCCTACCGCCCCGACTCGTCCTTTAATAGAATCACGACTGCGGTTACACTGCGATTTCCTCTGGTCATATCGTGTCTGTGAAATACAATGTCAAGCACCACCGGAGGAGCAACCGTTTTGAGCGGGGCCTAACACAGTTTTGGTGGCCCGATGAACACCACAACCAAACTCCAGCCGCAATAAGACTCATCTCGTTCGATGAACCAAGACAAGGCCGGCACTCGCCCAAGATCCTTGGAATGCCGGTCTGATTGTTTGTGGTATTGCGTGACGGCGGATCAGTTACGTGATACCTATTTAAATGATCTTGACCCGCCCTCTTGCCGTATGCTCCCCTATGGGCCTTGATGTGGTATTGGGGTGGCCGTATCTTTTTCGAGAGTTCGGTAACAAGCCTTAGACACAGAAGTGGGCCGATGGAAGATAAATCCCTGACGCAACGGTCTTCGGACGAATTGCCCAAGGCAGACATCTCGGTAGAGACCACAACACCGGCACGGCCGTTAGTGCCGCTTGCTGTCGATACAGTCGATCATCGACTGTACATTCCGAATCATGAGGATTGGAATGTCCACATCAAACGCGATTCCGATCGTCTGTACTGCTATTCCAAAACAGACGGCGAAGATTGGTTTCACCTCTTATTAAACGGCGAAATTTATGTCTCTCGCCATCATGAAAAATATTGTTTGGCGTGCGCGTTGCGCATGGGGTTTTTGACCGAAGACCGTTTGTTTTGGCAACGTCGTGTTCCGAGAAAAAGCAATCGTGTGATCTAATCTCGGTTGTTTTCTTGATGGGCAAACTTTGCGGATGGATTCGGTTTAGCGAGGCGACGGAATTTGTCGAGTCAGGGGACTTTGACAACTCACGTTGTGCAGAAGCCGTGAACTCTTCTCTTCACCAATTTCAGGTGAGTGATGCGAAATCGCCTGAAATTGGAGTGAGTCGTCGTCAAGAGGGGGGGATTGTGCTGACCGGTCAGGCGGCCATCTCAAGCCTTGAAAAGGGGGTGGAGCATGTCTCGTCGGACAAGTGAACTCCTGACGCAAAGTAGCACCGCGCCAGCCGCGCAGTCGAGGGATGTCTCCATTAACAATCCCGAAACGTTAACTTCTCCACACCAATTCCAAGTTGGGATCGCGATGCTTTGAGCTCAGTCATCACTTTTTTCAACGGCGGTGAGCCTGCGTTGAAGGCTAGAGCGATGGGAACCGTGATCGGCAGAAACAGTCGTTGCTTCTGGCCGGTCACAAACAACAGTTTCGACAAATTACCGTAGTCAAGACGCTGCCGGTGACGTGGGTCTTGGTTGGAGACGCAGTGTCCGTAAATGACCGTCAAAATGGGCCGTGAACAGATCGATCTGATTCGGATGCAGATCCATGTCAAAAATAGGGCTCTTGGTTTTCAGAGCGTAGTAGAGATCCTCTTCACCGGGCATCCAAAATCCTATATCATTCGAGAGTCCTCCGATGAATTGTCCGCTGGAATGGTAAACTCCACGCCACATGGTGGAACCCTCGGAGTTTTTGAGACGCTCCTGCTTACGCAATTTTTTGCCGGATTCCCAATCAAAAACCAACCCCACGCCTTCCTGACCATTTGCCAACGCGTTCGTTTGTTTATGCAACCCTGTGGCGCTTAAAATTTTGTGATCGACACTGAAAAACAGCCCCAATATCCCACCGTTGTGTGACCAATCCCCAATATCAAAATGCAACTCACGGGCATCTAATTTACGCACAAGTTGTCCGGTCTCAACATTCCAATGATGGATGTTTCCGAGGAGATCTCCGGAGACCAGTTCGTGGCTGGAGGGATGGAAGGCGAGGCTGAAGATGAACTGCGGGTGTTCTGCAAATTCGCGGACAAAATGCCCCTCCGCAATCTGCTTTGTTCGATAGACTTCGTAGTCGATGATGTTTGTTGGTGTGAATTCACGGACCAGATGCCCGTCCTGACTCGACCAGATTTTGACCATTCGGTCATTTCCACCGGTCGCGATCCATTGGCCATCGCTGCTCACAGCCAAGGCTCGCAACCATCCCTTGTGTGCCTCGATCGTCCGAGTCGGTTGAGGTTTTGCTGCGGCAGCGTCCCAGAATATCAAGCGACCATCGTAACCACCGGAGTAGAGCGTGGCTCCATCCGGCGAACACCCCAAGGTCCGGACCCAATTGTCATGGCCGACCAATGTGGTGTTGTTTCCCGTAGCGATTTCCCATCGCTGAACCGTCCGGTCTGTGGATCCAGCGAATACAAAACGGCCTGTCGGATCGACCCGGCACGCGAGTAACCGCGACGTGTGAACCCAGTCACGGACTTCATGGGCGACGCGACCATCCAAGGTCACTTCCGTTGTTTTTTCTATGTTCGGTGAAGTCATGTCAACAACTCCTCAATCGGACCTGTGGCCGTATCGGCAATGGGGAACGAACGACCGCCGATATTGAATTCACCTGCAGAATCAACTCCCACGGCACGAAGGTACGTGTGGAACAGATGGCGATGGTCAACCTGCCGATCCACGACTTCCGTACCGCTGTCATTCGTCTTGCCAATCACGGCGCCTCGATGAATGCCACAACCGGCGAGGGCGACCGACCAAGAGTTCGGCCAATGATCGCGTCCGTAGCCGGGGTTGATCTTCGGAGTCCGGCCGAATTCCGTCATGACGACAACCAAAGTTCGCTCCAGTAGCCCTCGTTCGGCCAAATCCGACAAAAAGATGGAAAAAGGTCTGTCAAAGTCAGCAACATAGTGAATATGAAATTCAAAGTTATTGTGATGAAAATCCCACCCATCGTGTCGGACTTCCACATAGGGAACCTCATTTTCCAAAAGCCGGCGCGCCAACAGCAACTGCCTGCCCAACTCCCCCGATCCATACCGATCTTGAACTGTTTGTGGTTCACGTGAAACGTCAAAAATTTCACGTCGATTCATCAACTGCAGAGCTTGTTCGTAACTTTGGGTGAAGGCATCCGTTTGAGCCGATCGGTGACGTTGCTGGAAACGATCGTTCACAAAACGCCTCCACGAATTTCGTTGACCGTCGACGGAAACGGTCATGCCGTTCGGCAGCACGCTATTGATGACCCCATCCTTAGCACCGATGGTGACACCTGCATATTTCGGCCCCAAGTAGGCGGCATTATTTTGACGTCCGCCGCTGCCTCCAGCTGAGGCGAAAATGTGACCCGGAAGCGGAAAATCGTCGCGATCCAAAGCCTTAGCAGCGGCTGCACCAAGCTCTGGAAAGTCGGTTGCCGTTCGAGTCAGACGCCCAGCTCGCACAGCATTCGTACTGATGCCGTGATCGTCAGCGCCGGGCATCACTGTGGTGTTGATGCTGCGAATCAAGGCCATATGGTGCATCTGCATCGCTGTGTGGGGCAGCAGTTCGCTGATATGGATACCTGGCACCGTCGTTGGAATGGCCTTGAATGGACCGCCCGTTTCGACGTCGGACTTGGGATCCCAAGATTCGAACTGGCTGATTCCTCCCGCAAGCCAAATCACCATGAGTGACTTGCCTTGTTTGGTCAACTCACCGGCACCCAAGGGGTGAGCCAGTAAACCAACTCCTGCAGCCGTCCCCAAGCCAGCCAATGCGGTTCCTAGGAATTGACGCCGACCCTTTAAGTGTTGACTGGAGTTGCACCAATATTTCTCGTATTCCATAAAAGTACTCGCCTCCCATTCCATCAATTGGTAATCAACACGGACTGTGTCGAGAATTGATCATCGATACGGGTTCAGAATCCATAAAGCAGCCCCGTCTTGGTTTCTGCCCCGTTGTTTTTTTCTGCAGTGCCTTTGACGTGCCTAATTGATTCCAAGGCACCACGGAGGGGGGGGATCGTTCCCCAAGTACATCCACGATCGGATTTCAGGGCATAAAACGAAATTCAGCTGACGTCAGTAGTCCCCAAACAAGTTCCTGTAGGGCCGCAGGGCGGCTATCCGGTCGGCTCGTCAAATACTTTTGTACGGCTAGGCGTTCCTCGACTTCCGGGTAGCGGCTGAAGAGCGTCAAATATAAGTTTGTTGCCAGTTGTTCGTCGTCCGTCATGGCTTGCAAAGTGTGTAGTAGTGTCCCTTCAGTCGGTTGCAACCACGTTTGTACTTCAGCAGTGTTCATCATGAAGAGGGCCTGATCGGCGACTGCAAAAAAGGTGTCTTGGGGTGCACCAGCCGCGCCGCCAAACAGCTTTGCAAATCGTTCTTCAAGCTCGGACAAAAAATTGTCGGCTTGAGGTGGGGTCGATGTCACTAGTCCCAATCCGTAAAAGGTCGCCGTCGCCAGTTGTTCAGGGCTTAAACTTCGGACACGACCGATGGCATATTCGCGTGTCCAAGAGTCCTTCAGACCCTCGGCATCGACGTCGAACTGTCGATTCAGTTCTTCGATTTCTGCTGCTGCAGCGTTCTCGCTTGGGTGACGAATCCGATCACGCAGTTCAACGAAGCCCAGGCGCCGCTGAGCCAGACGTCGTTGCTGACGCAAATCCTCTCGCTGATCGACGATAATTTGGACTTGAAATGCAACGCTGCGACACCCGCCGCGTGCTTCTGTCACGAATTCCGCCAAAGAAAGACGACGGCTTCCTAAGTCCGCCAACCTCCTACGCTGACGATCGGATTGTTCCTTGATCGATTCCAATAAATTCTGCTGCTCAGTGAGCGCGGCATCTTGTGCCTTCAGAGCCGCCTCCGCTTCGGTGGCACGGTGGGCGATAAAACTCTGCGCCACAGTCAGATCTTTTTCATCAGGCAATTGCTTGGCCGCTTTATCCGCTTCACGGGATGCCGTCTGCAATGAAGTCGTCAGATCCAGATGTGATTTGTGCTTAGCCTGAAGCTCCAGCAGTTGTTTTTCTTGCTTCGAACGCTCTTCTCCCAACGTTCGAAAAATTTGCTGTTGAGCGTTCAATTCTTTTTGCAATGTTTCGACATCAGCTCGAGTTTGAGTCAGCGTTTTCTGAGCTTTTTTTAACTCTGCGGAGAATGTCTGTTCATCCACAATCAATCGTTCAATTCGCGTTTCCAGATCGAGTATGGCTGCGCGAATAGTCCCGATGTCGAACGCGGGGCCTTCCCACGTCGCTGACGCCGGTGGCACAAGCGATCGCTGATACGTGTCTGACATCGCGATCTGTTTTAAGAAGACACGCAGATCATAGCTTTTGGTCACGAATTCATCGGTCAGTAAATGAAGCAAGTCGGCCGAAATTGGTGGATTGTCGCCATGATTCATATCGACCGGATGGACCACACCCATCCCCATCATCGATGCCCAGATTCGATTGGCGAGGTTCCGATTGAAGGCCTGATTCCTCGGATGAGTCGTCAGTACCGCCAGCTGTTGCCTCATACTGAATCTTGGCACAGAGCGGATGTCTTTCGCGGGTGGGATCAGGTACGCGTCCGCATCGTCGGCATAAAAGGGCTCAACGTCCATACCCATCGCGGAAGGCAAGACAGAGACGGCAGTTGATTTGCCGAGTTCTGGTTTGAAGACGGAGGTGAACTCTAAATGGCCCTCGGCTTTTTCACCCAAATACATCAGGTTTCCGTGTTTTTCGTCTTGAAACAAGAACGATCGGTTGATGAAGGAGAGGATTCCGTAGTACTCAGACTGCAGATAGTCACTGACGAGGGGGTGATCGTGACATTGCGCGCATTGCAAGTCACGCCCAAAGAAGATGCGTCCGACATCGCGAGTGAGCATCTTCGTGTCGACCGCTTTTGTGTCTCCAACCGCACGATCAAGAAAAAACTTGGCCGCTGGGCGCATCGGGCCGTCGGTTCCATCGGAACCCAAGATCTCTCGGCACAGGTCGTTCAACGGCCGATTCTCCATCAACCATTGACTCAGAAACCGACGCCAAGATTTGGTGTCCACGGACAGGTCTAGACGCCTCTCCATGATCATGATATCGAGAAACTTGGCCCAATGTTCCGGGTACTCCGGACGGCTCAGCAGATTATCGATTAACAGTTTCCGATTCGGCGAAGCTTCCTTGTCGCCGAAAAAGTGGAGAGCTTCCTTTGCCGTCGGCGGACGGCCTATTAGGTCCAAGTAAACACGCTTTAGAAAACTGGCATCATCCGACTTCTGAGCCATTGGCCCACGGTGATACGAAGATACGATTTCATCAATCCGAACCGATAGGGGGCGTTCCGGCGCGACCAGAGATTCCGACAAACTCGGAGAAGCGGACGTTCCCGTAGAGGAAGTTGTCTTACTAGTCGATGTTTCCCCCCGCAAACGCGATACACCCAACCCGCCGCACAACAGAAAGATTGGCAACACATACAAGAGTCGTATCGTTCTCGACTTCTCTGGAGCACGGCTCATACAAAAAACTCGCGGTGGGAGAAAAAGGCGGGCGGTTCTCATTTTAGTCAATATTATAGTAGGCCAGTCTTCCATGATTGTCAAAGTTCTTCACTGTTTGAAAAGTACTGTTTGAAAAGTACTGTTTGAAAAGTACTTCCTCTCGCTTCAAACTCCTTAGTATCTAGAAATATCGGTTCGATGGTGATCAGCGAATCTGGAATACTACATTCCATAGACCGATCAGAGCTCTACCGAGATTCCATACCTTCCTGAGCGGTACCTATCGTTGTCCACTCGGTTCCCGCTCGTTTCGGCTTACGATTATCCATTCCGTGCGGATCCTGCGACCCCCGCCATAATCACGTGAGTGAGCCTGCGTTGGCCGCTCATCCCGAAGCCACGACTCACGCCGCCTGATGCTGAGCGGCCTTAATATCGTCCAAAAGTGTCTCAAATTCGCGTTTCTTATCTCTGTTTCAGGTGGCGGCAGCCAAATAGGCAGTCGCCTACTCTCAACGGCGGTTTCTTTATTTATGCCAAATCCTCCGAAGCTTTTGTGATGTGCACCCTTGTTCTGGGCATCATTCACGGACCGCATCACTAAGGAATGGGCGTGTTTTGATGGTGCCACAGCAGCACCGAAGGCGATAGCCCCGGAATATCGTGAAGATTTTTTTATCTTAGATGGAATCTAAAACGGGGGGGGAGGCTTGAGTCACGATCTGATCCATTTGGCGTGTCGAAATGCGATCAGTGAACGTCCATCGCACGCTGAAAGGTTCAGGAAATTCGGAAGACGTGATAGCCGTTGAAGTCATAACAGGGGATTCCGTGTGTCAAGCGAGCGACTTCGTTCGCAGCACATCGACTCGGTTAAAACTTATCGCGAGATTGGTTTTGCGGCATCAATCACGAACGCGCAGAGTCCAGACAACACGAAAACGAAGGCGCACGAGGCGAAGAGCCAGTTCCATTGGGCAAGGCTGGGCGATTCGCCAAGAATCGCGTTGTAAATGAGGGGTGCGACAGCCGCTCCGATGTTGCCCCACATGTTGGACCAACCGTGGATCGACGCGGTGTATTTGCCACCCACATCCTGTGAGTAGGCCCAAACCGCCGGAACGCCTAGGTCGACTCCCAGACACATAATGCTTAGCCCGAAGACAATTCCCCAAGGAATCCATGGGGCCATCGGTCCCGGGGTGCAGGTCATTCCGAGCACGAGACAGATTAAATAACCCAGGGCGGCTACGAATCGTGTGGACACGATCGGTAGGCGACGCCCCCATTTGAGCCCTGTCCTGCTGACCATCAAATCAGTCCACCAGCCACCGCCGAACATTCCGATGATTCCCGCCGCTGCCGGTACTGCGGTCATCAGTGCCTGACCAGCGAGCGGGACACCATGGACCTTGTCGAGATAGCGTGGAAGCCATGTCACTACAAACAGCCATCCAATATTGGTAAAGAACTGCATCAAGCTGTTCCCCCAAAGGCTGACGTTCATCAGCATTCCGTTCCACGGAAAGGGGGTCGTCCGAGGCTCCATAACCTCCGCGGTTCTTGGTCGTCCGTTGTCGATCAGATTGCGTTCGGCGTCGTTGCACCCGGGGTGTTGTGTGGGCGTATCACGAGCGACCCAGGCAAACGCCATCGCCACCATTAAGCCCACAAGCCCATATGCGATCAAAGTGGGACGCCAACCGCGCCCATAGAACTTTTTGAAAAGCATGGGGAATGCTGCCTCAAAAGTCAGCCGATTGAGAAGACGCGTCTCGATGCGGGAATTTTTTTCGCCAGCCTCTTTCTTGTCGAGTAATTGTTGAGCCCTAGGGAGTAGTCGCAGGCCATTCAAATTTTCGCGTGTGACGAACGAATGATCATCGAGTCGATGATTCATCTCAGAAAGAATAAGTCGGCAGCATTCCGAATCCATGTCATCGCCAGTCACGCGGACACTCTTTCTCGACCCCTCCCCTGCCCCCTCATTTAGACGTGGTACCCAATTACTCAGGAAAGACCGTGCGTCCGTTTTTCGAGGTGGTGGTCGGTTGAGAGTTGTTGCCGCGGCGGCGTCATGGAGTTTTGTTTTCAGCGACTCCGGGAATGGACCGACGAATCCACCGATCAGCGGAATTTTGGTGACTCCTTCAGTGACGCATTCCCGGAATCGGGTCACCATGGAGGATTCGTCAACCAAGTCGGCTTCCACGAAATCAGGGACCCAACCGGTGGTTGCAAAAGCCACGATTAACCAAGCCGTCAGGATTGGGGCGAGGACACCACCCGCGCGGCCTCCGAGCGCAATAATAGAACTCGCCGCTCCGCGTTGAGACACAGGAAACCAATGGCGGATCAGACCTCCACAAACAGGATACGCCCCCGCTTGAGCGGCACCGCAGTAGAGACGCAGATGCAGCACCATCCAGACCTGTTTTGCGAACCCGAGGAGTCCCGTAAAAGCCGACCAGGCGAGAATGTATGCGGTCAACATTCGTCGCGGCCCAAATCGGTCACTGAGCCAACCGGCAGGAACCTGCGACAGTGCATAAGACCAGAAAAATGCACTCAGAAACCAACTCATCTGCGTCTGAGTCATCAGAAAATCTTCACGGATATACTCCGATGCAATTCCGACGGCAAACCGATCGAGATAGAGCAGGCACGACATCAATGCCAGAATGCCCGCCACTCCGAGGCGAATATGACTTGGTCCCTCGCGCTGCAAACTTGTCGGCAACTTGGATTGTTCAAAACGGGGGACGTCTGCCTTCATGAATGCCTCCTTCATGAAATGAAACCACATGGAGAGGTTTGCACGGTATGTGTCGCAAAGCAGGACGTCAATCAAGATGCAGCGGATCAGCAGGTTGCCGGCAGGGACGTCTCTCGACTTTTCCATCTTTGGTCACCAGAATGCGAATAGCGAGAGTCGGCGCGCTTGTGATGGGAGACATGGTGTCAACAAATCGAATCGGCGACGGTGAAGGATGACGATCCCATGAACAAATTCAAAAGAGGGATTTGCGTCGCTTTGTGTGTGTTGTCCTCAGCGGCTTGGGCTCAAGATCTTGGGATCGATGTTTCAGATCCTGACGTTGATCGCTCGTTTGGATTTGAAGAGAAGACCAGCCTTGACGTGGTCAGTCATGAGGATGAGCCGGCTACGTTGAATCGAGGATCGACCTTCAACCGGAATCTGCTGAAAAACGTTCAGGACAATACTTTGGGCCTGCGTTACGAAGAGCGGGACGTCTACTATCGCATGCTCAAATTGGCACAAGTAACTCCGTTGGGGAAACTGGAGTCTTCCGCTGCCAAATTTCGAGAACGTCGATGGCAATCCAGTTCGATTGCTTCGAAACGAAAGTTGTCTGAGTTTTCTTCCTTCATCGATTTGTTTGAAAATCCGCAAAAATACCGAGGCCAACCGGTTTCATTGCACGGCGTTCTCCGCAAATTGACCAAGTATGATCCGGGGAGAAACGCCGAAGGAATTACGGACGTCTATGAAGGCTGGATTTATCCGGATGAGTCACAGGGCAATCCGGCTGTGATCGTTTTTTCCAGCAAGCCTGACAAACTACCCTTGACCGGCGACATGACGGAAGAGATTCGTGTCACTGGTTATTTTTTGAAGATGTACGGTTATGAGGCTCAAGACGTGCCACGAAAAGCCCCGCTACTATTAGCTGGCGAAGTGGAGTGGCGAAGAAGGTCCAAAGGTTACGTGGCAGAATCGTTGCCATTGGAGGTGTATTTGTTGACCGGATTGGTCGTGATGATGTTGGGATATTCTCTGTGGCAAGCCGGTAACCGTAGTTTGGTAGGGCATTCACGATCACACTCTGAAATCGACTTCAGCACGTTTCCTCAGATGGTGCACCCTACCACGCCTCCGCCTGTGTTACGGGAAACAGATGACGCCTCGAAACGCGATGTCAGAGACCTTGCCGAAGCCCAGATCCGTCCTGAAGTACTCTGACGACCGGTAATCCTTATGACGCAAGGTGACCACCGCTCTGAAATTCCGCTATCGATTCTCTTTCGCCACTCATGATGAACGCGTCGGCCATCGGACCTCAGCAAGACACAGCGACCCACTGGATGTTTGTGCTTCTTCCGTGTTCGGAAAAAGTGCATCCATTGCGGGAACAGGCTCCATTGAGTTTGCCAAAACATACGACACGTTTCACAGTCTGCGAAGCAAGGTTTTAAATTGCTGACGGAGGGTGCTCCCTCCGCTGAGTTGCGATCAAAAATCGATACCGGACACGCGTATGGCTTGGTGGGAGCCTCACCCCGACTTTCTGGATAGGCGGCGATGGGTCAGAGCCCCCCTCCCCGCGTCGACCACAAAGCAATACTGTTGCGATGAGATCGACGATCACATCGTCTGAGTGACTTCTTCAGTGGCCCGTAGATCAAACGGCCCCTCCGCAGGTGACGTCGACCATTGACAGCGAATGACCAACGTCATGACGTCTCCGGAATGTTCGAGACGTGAAGAACGGCCCCCCCTGACGAAGATTGACAGTCATGCATCTTCTAAGACGCATCTACGTTTATCGGAGAGGCCGTTTTTAGATGGTGATTTGTCGGGCTGCGATGGTTCAGCGGTCGGGTGTTGGTTCGGTTGATGCGCGAACGTTTTTGTCGGCATTCGGATCATCAAGATCAGACGGCATTTTCTGGCTGATGTGATTTCAACAGCCTCACCGCCTGCGGTGTGTATTGGCCATGAGAATCTGATAACGCTTGATCGCTGCGGAACTCTCGAAATGCTTAGAGTTCCCGTGTTCATTGCATTATTGAAATTGCGGAATTCGTTGTTGAATTGGCGTTTTTTCGTTGCCGACGTGTATGACTGAACGACACTTCGTGGCTAGTTCTATCGGTTCGTCTCGCTTGCGAAATCCTGTTCAAACAGTGAACATTCATGAGTCAAAAATATGCCTTAAGACATCGCCCCCCAGCGGAGGCGAGTGTCATCGTTTCACCGCGTCAGGCAGGCACAGTCGTGTCTTCAGAGAGCGGTCGAGTTTCTCATTTTAGATTGACCCATCGACTCATGCCTGACACCGTTTATTTGGTTGACACATTTTCGCTGATGTTTCAGGTGTTCCACGCAATACCCTCGATGACGAGTCCGGCGGGATTCCCGACGAATGCGGCTTTTGGTTTCAGCCGGGACTTGTTGTCGCTGTTGCATGTGCACCGGCCAACGTGGTTAATCTGCGCTCTGGAATCTACGGGAATCGGAACGCGGGAGTCACGATATCCTGAATACAAAGCAAACCGCAGCGAGATGCCAGTCGATTTAAGACCCCAGATTCCTTTGCTCATTGAGGTCATGAAAGCCTTTGGGGTTCCGGCCGTCAATTCTGATGGATGGGAGGCCGATGACGTCATTGCGACGTTGACGAGGCAGGCGGTGGAGAGAGGCCATCAGGTTCGAATTGTGACGAGCGACAAAGATGCCCGTCAACTTCTTGGTCCCCAGGTTCAGATCCTCAATATCCGAAAAAAAACCTATCTGGATGAAGCCGCCCTGCTATTGGATTGGGGTGTTCGTCCCGATCAGGTGATCGACTTTCAGGCACTGGTCGGAGATGCCGTTGATAATGTTCCTGGAGTACCATTGGTGGGACCCAAAAAGGCTTCGGCATTGCTGCAACAATTTGAAACACTGGAAGGAGTCTTAGCGAATGCGGACCAAGTATCCGCTCCCAAGTTAAGAGAGAATCTGAAACTGTTTGCAGAACAAGCGCGCCTCAGTCAAACCCTTGTCACACTCAATCAGCATCTTGACCTTGGATTCGATTGGGAACGAAGTCGCTTATCACAACCAAACATCCCTGTCTTGCAAGAGTTGTTTCGGAAGCTTGGATTCCGCAGTTTGATTAATGAGATCAAGATTCTTTTGCCGCCGGAGCCGGCGGCTTCAACAACAGCCAAGCGGCCAGAATCTCGGCGTCAGGCTCGTTCGTTGTTCGAAGAAGAAGCGGTTGATTCGTCGGAATTACCCTCACCTGTTTCGGAATCGACTTCCGGATCTGCCTCAGCGCTGCGTCCGGATTCGGATCCCGAAGCGGTCGGTCCTTATTCTCGGAGCATTTCGAATCGTCGATGGGAAACGATAGACACTCCCGAAAGACTTTCTGTTTTCGTTTGCCAACTGCGTCAAACGACTCGCTTCTGTCTTGACCTCGAGACAACGGGGCTCAATCCGCGTTCCACACAAATTGTGGGTTGGGCCGTCTGTTGGGAGCCGGGTCTGGCGTACTACCTGCCGACTCTCGGGCCGCCGGGGAGCCGGCTGTTGGAGGGAGCGACCGTGATCGACGCCCTCAAGCCAATTCTTGAAAGTCGCACTCTTCGGCTCGTCAATCAAAATCTCAAATTCGATCTGATGGTTCTCGACTCACATGGCATTCACGTGCACTCCGATGCGATTGATGTTGATCCCATGGTCGGAGACTATCTTCTCGACGTGGGAGCACGTTCTCATAGCCTTGATACTTTGGTTCAGAAATATCTCGGCATCACCGGAATCCCGATCACCGAACTGATTGGTTCCGGAAAAATGCAGAAGAACATGTCCGAGGTTTCGATCGAGCGAATTGCTGAATATGCGACGGAAGACGCAGACCTGACGTTGAGGCTCGCGGATTTGATTTCCGAGCAACTACAGGCACGGGGACTTTGGGATCTCTATTGGACGCTCGAACGACCTTTAATCCCCGTTCTGGTTGAAATGGAACAGGCCGGGATTCGGGTCGATACGGATGAACTGATCCGCCAATCCGATGATCTGGGGTTGCGTCTTGCATCACTGATGTCAGAAATCTATACACTCGCGGGCCGTGAATTTAACATCGACTCTCCGAAGCAGCTTCAAGTCGTGCTTTTTGACGAACTGAAGCTGCCGATCAAGCGAAAAACCAAAACGGGAGCAAGTACGGATCAGGAAGTCCTCGAGGAGTTGGCGGCTCTTCATCCCTTGCCGGCACGGATTATGGAGCATCGTCATTTCACGAAACTGAAGGGAACATACCTTGATGCAATTCCTCAACTGGTTCATGCTCGTACCGGAAGAATTCATACCTCGTTCAATCAGGTGGTAGCGGCAACTGGTCGGCTCAGTTCGAGTGATCCGAACCTGCAAAACATTCCGATTCGCACGCCAGAGGGTGAGCGGATCCGACGGGCCTTTATTCCTGTGGAGCCGTCGTGGCGTCTGGTCTGTGCTGACTACTCGCAAATTGAGTTGCGTATTTTAGCGCATTTCAGTCAGGATCCGGAACTGATTTCTGCTTTTGCGGCGGGGGTCGATATTCACACGGCGGCAGCTTCGCAAGTCTTTGGAATTGCATACGACGCCGTGACGAGCCAGCAACGGAGGATGGCCAAGGCGGTCAACTTTGGTGTCATCTACGGACAGAGTTCCTATGGCTTGGCCGCGACATTGGACATCTCACAGGACGAAGCGGCGTCATTCATCAACGGATACTTCACAAAATACGCAGGCGTAGCACAGTTTATCGAGGAGACGTTGACCGACGTGCAGCACAGCGGTTTCGCGAAAACAATTCGAGGCCGAATCCGTCCGATTGACGGCATTCGGCCTCGCCGTACAGGCAATCTCAATATGCCGGAAAGAACGGCGGTCAATACGGTGATTCAGGGGTCGGCAGCGGACCTGATTAAGACAGCGATGCTCGCCGTCAGAAATCGATTGAAACTGGAAAGACATTCGGGAAGAATGTTATTGCAGATTCACGATGAGCTTGTTTTTGAATCCCCGGCACAAGAAACAGCGTTGCTTGTCAATCTGGTCCGACACGAAATGGAACACGCCATGAAACTGACAGTGCCATTGGTCGTGGTTGTTTCTGTCGGTGAAAATTGGCTCGATACGTCGCCGATCCTTCCGAGTGCCGATGAAATATCGTGTCTGGAAGAATAAAAATTCCGAGAGCGTTCTCGCCGATACAGGGTATCGGAGCAGACATCAGGCAGACAAAAACAACAAAAACTGATGACCGCTAGGTTTCGATTACCTCGCCGGAGGTAACCTTCCGCCACGTTTGATGAACTCCGTAGCCAGGCCTGTTCCTCGAATGGGCAGAATCACCGCGTCATTTTTCATACCGCTGTAGCTCACACCATCGCCGGCCTGTTTGCCGGGGACCGGAATTAATCTCACCGCGCATGGCCGGCGATTGACAACCGCGAACGACACTTGATCCGCGATGATAGCGGCAAGAGTTTCAACATCCGTATCGCCCGCCACGCAAATCAGATCGAGGCCGCATGCGCCCGCATTGGCTGCCATGCAGAGTTGATCGAATGTGAGCGTTCCAGACTGCGTGGCGGCAGCAAGCGAAGAGTCCTCTAACACGGACAGCATGATTCGCGAGTAGGCACCGGCGGCGCTCGATGCGAATGCCGAGCCTGCTCGGATCGCGTTGAGGATAAGTACCAAGGCCGTTGCCGTGCCCGGTGCTCCAACCCGCTCGATTCCCATCAGTGGAAGCAAGTCGACCACACTGTCGTTGGGACGAAGTGTGGGTGCAAGCGTCACGTCAATACTTCCAAAATCGGCTCCCAAACGACCGGCAATTTCTCTCCCCACCAATTCCGCTGTACGAGTCGCCTGAAAGACGGCCGTTTGAATTTCAGCGGACAGTTCAGGCAGAGTTGAATTTGGATTCGTGATCAATCTCTGTTCAATTGCGTGACGGATGATGGCCGCCGCTCCGACTCCCACATGAATGACCAGATCGCCCCAGCCGTCTCCGAGACATGCTCCCGTTAAATGAGGATGTCCGGTCGCGTCGTTGGCCAAGATGGCTAGCTTTGCCGCGGCATCGCCATTGCGATGTGACGTTGCCTCAGCGGCCGCCTGTAATGCGTGTGCAAGTAAGGAAATGGCCTCCAAGTTGACTCCACACTCCGTCGTTCCCACGTGAACCGCGGCGCGGACTCGCTCCGTCTGCGACAATGCGATCGGCAGGCATGAGATGAGATTGCGTGCACTGGCGCCTATCCCATGCTGGACGTCCGCCGCGAAACCGCCGATGCGATCGATATGCAAGTTCGCAGCCGCACCGTCCAGTGTCCTCGCGACGCTGACAAGATCATCGATGCAAAACCCTTGAGCCACACGGTCAATCGGAGTCACACAGAGTCGCCGTTGGAGAATAGGGACGCCCAACAACGATGAGACCTCGCCACAGACCGCGGCGAATCGCCCGGCTTTCGTCACGATACGCTGATAAAGCGCCTCACACATCGAGTTCGGACTGCGATCGTGACAGTCAGCGACGTTGATTCCCAGAGTGATGGTGCGGACATCCAACGGCAATTGACGCAGCTGCTGAAGCGATGAAAAAAAACCTGTACGGTGTTCCATGATTGGCATCTACGGGAGAATATTTGAAAAACGAAAACGGTCGGTCATTCTTGGAGATTTTGAGTTGAGACCACGTTGAAGCCCATCGGTTCAGGGTGGGCGAGAGCGGCCAGAACCCGACGATGCTGAAACGCCACCGTGATGCCGTCGGCTTGAAATTCTTGAACGAGTTCCTGTCGGAATTGGAGTGCATCGATGCCCGGGGGAACAATCAACTCCATCGATGTCAAAAATGAGTGATCGTCTTCACGCCGCATCCCTTGCAAATCGACGAGGTCGATTCCCTTTTGGGCGAGTCGGTGCGCGATAAAACGCAGAACTCCCGGACGATCACGACCCGCGACTGTCAGGACATAGCTTTGCCAAGCTGTTCGGTCTTCCTGTTGTTCAGACGCGGCATCCTCTGCAGGATCTTTGAGCGCGATTTCCGCACCGAATGGACGACAGACGGCGCGAATGTGGTCCACGATGACTTCGGGGTCGCGATTTGCGGGAAACTCAGCGGCCACAATCATTGTGAAGAATTGGCGGATCACGGCTTGGCTCACATCCAATGTATTTCCACCCAATTCGTCGAGAGCATTCGTCAACGCGGCAAGAATACCCGTTCGATTGGTGGCAAGAACCGTCATGATATATTGTTTCGCCATGTCACTCCCTCAAACAAACATTTTTCAGTGCGTCGAAATATCCTCGAGCAGAGAATCGTTGGCTTATTCTATATCGTTTTCTCGAGAGACCGCAGCCAACTCAATGGAAATTCGTTGATCGTCACAATGGCTGTACGTACTTGGGGCGGGATGGCGTGCTGCCTGATGAAAAAAATACTCGCAATTTCCGCAGATTTTCGAATTGTTGTCCGAATTTTGCTGCCTCTGGAGCGTTGCTCGTGGAGTCACGAGGCACGCTCCAGAGATGACACACTGTGGCTCAACGACAAATCGTCGGCCCAAGTCGGTGAAAATAATGAGAGAACCCATTCCTCAAGGGGGAACTAGGCATTGAACGATGCCGTGGACAAAATCCTAGGAATCGGTTGGCAGTCGGATCGCGACGCCGTGATGGCAAGAAGCAGAAGTTGGACGATAGCGACCTTTTTAGGAAGTCGCCGACAGAGGGCCGTTTTTCAGAGTCCCAGCATCTGACCTGCCGTACAAACTCATCACCACTTTCGCTATTTGCTATGTTCTCATCGCTGCAAATAGGATCACGACTGTACCGAGGTCCTCCGCGTTCTCACCGCGGTCCTTTCCAACGAAACCATTATCCAGATGTGTACTCTCCTCCTTCCTCTTCACGATCCGAGAATCCGCATCCATCTTCGGCTCACGTTTTTGATTGCAGGTCTTCTTCTGACCCTCATTCACCCTTTGCCTGCCAAAACAAACCATTTCATCCGAGTTTGTAGTTCGAGCCCATCGGCCGCCGTGTGCTTGCCCTAGGCGACTGGTGTTCGTGAATCCGCTGCAGCACGGACCTGCAGACCGGTTGCGAGACTTCGAGCAGGAATCGGCAACATCAAGAAATTCATGGTCGTGCCAAGCGATCCAACATGACGACGTCAGCCCTGAGAAGTCCCCGACAAACAGTATCGGACATTCGCCGCGGGACCGAATCGATGGCCATCGACAGAGTTTCGGTCTGGACATGAAATCCGCCGCCCCGCAGCGATAGACTCGATTTCTCTCAAAAAAAGCAGCGCCGATCTCGACCTCGATTCGCATGTCGACACAAAGGTCGCGATCGGCTGGTTGACACTCTCTTCGACGAATCCGCAGATGGAAGACTGCGGCGATTCACGGAACCCCGTTGAACAACGCCAGAGACTGTAACAGGGGGAAGCGTACACACCTGCGGGTCTGCAGTCGCTTGATCCCCGCCTGCGACTGCCGTGGCGTTCTTGCATAGACAGAAGGCATTGGTTCATCAGTAAATCGCAGATGGCCTTGAAATCAGCCAGCTTGATTATCCACAGGCCATCCAAAAAAACGTTTGTGGCCGAGATGCTCATCAAGGGCAATGTTTTTGCGATATTAGATCAACCCCAACGGCGCACCCCTCCGTAAAAATCTCTGAGCCGACGTGTGGTCAGTTCTCAGCTACCCTCGATTGCTCGCCCAGTTCCTGTCGGTATTCCACAGGTCAGAGACCTTCTACCGCATCTTCCTGCGTTTGTCTGATATCAAATATCTTATTGAGCCGCGTGATCTCAAAAATCTCGTGAATATCAGGACGAATGCAGCAGAGTCGTAGTTTGCCGCTGGCCGCTTTGACCTTTTTGTCCAGGGTAATCAGCTTGCCCATCGCAGCACTTGAGAGATATTCGACGGCACTGAAATCGAGCACGATCTTCTTGCGATGGTCTTCATCGAGCAGGGCGAATAGTTGATCGCCAATAATTTGGATGTTTGATTCATCGAGAATTTTTTTATCGACAAAAGAGGCAACCGTGATGTCACCAATTTCTTCAATATCAAGTCGTCGGTTTCCGATCGACATAGCGTTACTCCCGTACAAGGTTCCGACACCATTCGCCTAGGACTCTAGAATTTTCGCTTTAACCAATGGTCTCGGCGAACACATTTTCAAACAAATTTTTACAGACAAAATTTTTGAGGCTTGAGGAGTCGCTCAGACTGGAATCATCCGGTGGAGAAGAAAGCCTGTCAAGCGATGTGCTTTGTTTGGCTGGCACATCCGGCTTTGAAGTTGTTAGGCGACTTGGTCCGCCGAAGTCTGCCAGCACCCACGTGCTACGTGTTCAGCCCGATCCTGAGAAAAAATCTGTCGGGACTGGGCCATCACTTCTGTCGACGCCGCATCCGACAATTGGCAGAAGGGCCTCAGATACTCGCTGAACGCGGGGTGGATCGTGATTTTCAGCGAGGAAATACATGGATCAGCTTTTTCATCACCGGCCGTCCACCCGTGGTAATCACGAGTGAATAATCACCCGGTGACATTTTTTCTGAGATGAAGACAGAAAAATTACAGCGAAACATTTCACGCGTTGCAATTGCACCAAAGCGATCAACAATTCGATGTTGGGCATCATGAATCTGACATTCAATCCACATATCATCGTGAGGCGGAATGAGATGGCACTGTGCGATCATTGTTTCACCGTGCCAGAATTCTCGCCTGCGATTCGCGAGTTGCTCGCCAACGAGTAGTGTGCCGGTATCGATGGCAAAAAACACATCGGCATCACGCATTCTTTCCGCCGGTGCTAAAATTTTTTCGACAAGTAGTGGGTCAGCTGCGTTCAAGGTGTGCCGTCCCACGGTCCTCCGGATACCGTAAGGGTCTTGCCAATATTCCAACTCGACATTCATCACCGAAAATAAGACCAATGTAAATACGAATGCCGCGCGCGAAGACATCTGCCACCCGATCGGGTAGCCCATCCAATCGCGGCAGGCGTTCAGCCATCTCACCGAACTTTTCAAGGCGGTGAAATGGCGGACTTGACGACGAAACCATTTAGAACAACGCCGTACATCCTCTTCGTCTATGAATGAAAAGTAGGTCACGTAACAGATCGCCGGAAAAAGTAGCAAGCCAAGCGTCAGCAATGTCATGAAGTGAAATAAAATCCCCAACGGCAAGACGAACTTTCGCCACATACTCTTCCAGCAAATAAACAAGAATAGGATTTCCCAGACAACGCTGACATAGGCCATCGCAACAAGGAGGATTGGATAAAGGCTTAAATACTCGCCGAACGGATGCCTGAAATTCAAATGCGTCTGCATCCAATTTTGCAATTGATCGCCCGTAAAAAATGTCGGTGTATGCATTTTTGTCATGGCTGCACCGAAGTAAACAAAGCCGATATGCAACTGGATTAGGCGTCGAGGCCACGCGGGAAAACGTTGTCGTAAAAGCTTTGGCTGAGCAGCGGAATGGGATCTCTTGCGCCCAGACAACCACGCATCAACAGACCAGAGGCTTCCGCATTCAGATAAGGTCAGAATGAACAAGATATGGGTCGCAATCACCGTATACTTTGTCAATGTACTCGCACAGTCCAGCATGCAAAAATAAGTGAAGAGAACGTTTCCGATCACAAGTGATGTTCGCGTACACCATCCGACGCATGTTGCACAGAACGCGAGCACCATCGATGAGTACAATGCGACGGCCATCGGACCAGAGAGCTCGGGCAAAAAATCGAAATAGCCGTAGCCGATTCCTAAAGGAGCGGTGGCGCCGTCACTGGAAAATAGTTCCCGAACAGCCGCCCACCTCGGTAACATCATCGCCAACATCGCAAGGGGCATGCAGATGCGACACATCGCCAGAGCGTAGGGAACTTCTTCGGTGAAGAAAAAAGATTCAACCTCGGTACGTAATCGTTTGGTCTCGCGTCGCATTGTTCACACTCTCTCTGTCATGAAATGATGACGTCGCGGATATCTGTCGAGTGTTCAGCTTCCCAACACGGGTCAACGTGTCTGGACAGAGGATGATTTTCGCGTCAACTTTGGATTCGGTGTCAGTTTGAGCTTAGAGGGCCGCCGTTTGTTTCGAGATTGCCAACCGAGTCGGTCCCGGTGTAAGTGCTTTCGCCACCAGCAAACGCCACCGATCGGTGAGAGAGATCGATGGCGAAGAACGGTCGTCCTCGTTGTGTATCCGCCTGCAGTCGAGGATTGTTGACGATCGTTTGATGATGGAGATGCGTCAGAAAATTCGGACGACTAGTGATGACACGTCCCTCAGCATCCAAGCTCGACAACACCCAAAAGTAGCTTTTCGGCTCTTTGGGTTCATCAAATCTCAGCTTCCACAGGTGGTCCGGAAGATTGAACTTCTTTGGCCAGACTTCCTCGGCCACATGGATTCGCGAAATCGGTTCGTGATCCGTATTTTTCAAGATGTTGAGGGCAATTTTTGGGAGAAGATTTCCCAAAATGTCGTACTGCGCACGCGACAAATCACCGTAAGGAGTAAACGTTCCCCACGGTCCCTCTGTGATGTCGTAGTATGCTCCACTTTCCCCCTCGGCGATCAGATGGTAGCGAATTTCATGTGCCGACCATCCGCAAAACATATCCCACACAAAAAAGTACATCGCCGGATGTGAGTTTGTTCCGAAATTCATGGCGTGAGCGGCAATGCCTGCAATCATCGCGCTCATGTATAAGCCAATGGTCACTTTGGCAAACCAGCGTCGCATCAGAAACCCTCCTTGGAGTGCCACCGGGAATCTCGAATCGTCCTCATCAGAGGCCTCAGCAACCGATTTCTGTCGGGAGCTTATCCATCCAACCAACGGGGTCAATATCGAATGTGATTTTTTCGGCCTCTATTTCGCGCAACCCGAGGCGATCATTTTGCTCGCATTTCCCGCCTGTCCGAAGGAAATCATGCGAGATACGCAGACTTGCTTCATGGCTTCTCGAGCGGGCTTCAAATAGTCGCGCGGATCGAATTTATCGGGTTCGAGTTGGAGTAATTTACGGATCGCACCAGTGATCGCCATGCGACAGTCGGTATCAACATTGATCTTACGCACGCCCGATTTGATTCCACGTTGAATTTCCTCGACGGGAACACCAAATGTTTGCTTCATCCGGCCGCCGTACTTATTGATGATGTCCTGCAATTCCTGCGGAACCGAGGAACTGCCGTGCATCACAAGGTGTGTGTTCGGAAGCCGTCGGTGAATTGCATCAATTGTTTTCATGGCCAAGACTTCGCCATCCGGTTTCTTGTCGAACTTGTAGGCACCGTGACTCGTGCCAATCGCCACGGCCAACGCATCGACCCCCGTAGCTGCGACAAATCGCTCGGCTTCCTCGGGATCGGTCAATAATTGATCGTGAGAGAGCTTTCCGGCCGCTCCGTGGCCGTCTTCAGCCTCTCCTTCGCCGGTATCGAGGCGACCGAGGCAGCCGAGTTCGCCTTCCACAGAGACGTTGAACATGCGCGCCACTTTGACCACTTCCGACGTGACTGCGACGTTGTAGTCGTAATCGGCCGGTGTCTTGCCGTCCTGGGCCAGTGAACCGTCCATCATCACCGAAGTGAATCCATATTTGATGGCGCTCATACAGGTCGCTGGACTGTTCCCATGGTCCTGATGCATGACGATGGGGATCTGCGGATACAGTTCTACAGCGGCGAGCATCAAGTGCCGCAGATAATTGTCTTGAGAGTACGATCTCGCACCGCGGGAGGCTTGGACAATGACCGGGGAATCAGTCTCCTTCCCGGCCTCCATAATCGCCTGAATCTGCTCCATGTTATTGACATTGAACGCTGCTACACCGTAGCTGTTTTCTGCGGCGTGATCGAGGAGCGTTCGAAGTGGAATTAAAGGCATTGTGGAATCCCCCCTATGTTTTTTCCGTCCGTGTGTCTGATCTGGTAGCCGACCCAAGTTCGGGAATTTTCCGAAAACGATGAAAGCGGCATCCGCTGTCGAAACTTATGAAAAATGTTGAGTTCCGGACAGTCCAATACAGTACAAATACGTCCGAGAGCCATGCTTTCCAAAAAGATTCGATCTCAAATCTCGGTTCGTTTAAAGCATCGGCCACGAATCTTCGATCGTGTGTCGGCAGTCGGATGGGATCGGAATCGATGATTCGCGGCAAATTTCACGGACGATCGAATTGCTGCGGAATGAGGGATCTCGCGTCGGTCACAGGGAAGAGGTACCCGAAGCCATCGGCATCCCCAACAAAATAATGGACTCTGAAAGACACGCGGAATGCGCGAGGCTGCGATTCTTTGAAATCCAAACGATTTATTGGCAACCACTCAAATGCCTAAAATTGATGTGCCGCGGCTCAGGACAGTGACACACCTTGGTTGTGGGAGGATCTGAGATGCCGTCGCTGACATCGTTAGGTGTGAGGCGATGAATACAACCGACACTCCACCCCCGCCATGAAAATTTCGAACAACGTGGAACATGTCCCAAAAATTGTCACCATAATGGAATACCTTCGGATAACTTGAACGAAGGGATCCGCTGCGCCGTTCATTCACGAATCTCTTCAGGAGGGCACTCGACGGGTGGCAGTCTCCTCAAGATGGCCTCTTATCCAATGTGTCGCACCGCGGCAATCTGATCAATCGAGAACGGTCCGAGTTCCCGAAGTTCAACGGTTGCCTCCTCAGCCCCCCAAAGAACGAGAAAACCGTGTTGACTGGCTCGCGAATCGGGAAAGCCGCGAATCGTGCGATGGTCCAGAAGAGTGACCTGAACCTCGGTCGTTTCCTCAATTCCCAACGACTCGTGAACAAGCTCTGGAAATCGTGACCAAGCCCACAACCAAAGGGTTTTTTCGGGCGGAACTTTTCCTGCGATGTCGATCCAGTCCAGTTCTGCTTGTTTCAGCGATGACAGAGAGGCCTCTCGGCACCACGGCATTAAGACATCGGTGAGCCATGCTTTTCGTGATGCCACAAGTCCGCTGAATTCTAACACGGTGTGTCTCCAACGACGCTTAGGGCATGATTCCAAACCTCGGTGGCAATCTGATCGACCGACTTCAACTCGTTGCCGTCAAGGCAGTCGATGCGATGCCAGTTGGAATTGGAAGCGGAGAGCTCCATGTAAATATCATGCACTTGCTGAAGATAGTCCGCATCGGCCTCTTGTATATCCGCAACCCGCTCAGTATAGGTTCGCTGAGATTTCAGAGCGATCAATTCTGCCGCGCGTTGGACTGGCAGATTAAGAAACAATGTTCGATCGGGATGTGGCAACCCATACAAGGCATGCTCAACGTGGTGAATCCAAGCGGTTAATTCTTTCCGATCCTTCAAATTCACCTTTGCTCCTTGATGCGCCACGTTAGAGGCGACATACCTGTCGCACACAACAAGGTCATTTTCGGAAAGTGCCTGTAAAAGAATCGGCTTTGATTCTAGGCGGTCTCCCGCGAACAACAAAGACACCAGAAACGGGTTGACTTGATCGAGTTGCCCAAAACGGCCATTCAGAAAATCGCCGATTTTCCGACCAAACTCAGTCTCACGATACCTAGGAAAGCTGAGTAGTTCGCACCGCCGACCGGACATCCGCATGGCCTCGACCAGACGAGTCGCCTGTGTCCCCTTTCCCGATCCGTCAATCCCTTCAATGGTGACCAGTACGCTCATAATCATTCGTCCTTCGAAGTGGCTTAACGGCGTGATTCGTTAGCCTCGAATCGATCCGAAGCTTTTCTGAAAAGGACAAACGGGGCGGTCGCTTAAGAACTCGACGGATCACTCCAGAGTAAAAGAGTCCTTCAATTTTGACGTTACGATAACGTCGCCAGATCTTTCAGCTATCCCACACTGTGGCAAACAACTGACTTGGCAATGTCCGATTTTATCCACTTAACTAGCATCAAACTCATGATTTAAATCCAACAACTCCCAATTGAAAACGGGTCGTCCGCAGCCAATATTGATCGTCCACGACTGAACCAGTAGGAATTTGTTCGCCACGGAACGTTCAGTTTTTTTCGAGTGAGGCGATAACGAAAGTACTAATAAAATCTCTTGTTAAAGCCCGTGAGTTTGAATTCAGGGAGTGGAGCCAGTTGACGTCTCCCGCGTGGCTTCTAGAAAATGTCCCTCCGATCGTGTGGCCCGACCGATTATTATCTGCCCTAAATCAGCATCGAGGCCGGGAAGTTCGACGGGGACATAACGTCGGTCAGTTCCATGGACCCAGCCGGCACGTGTCCGGGAGTGTCCTTCGACCAGCACTTCCAATTTGCGCCCGATTAAGGACTGATAGTACTGCTGAGCCAGTTCTCGTTCCACATGCTGCAAAATTCGCATTCGCTGTTCACAAATTGTTCCGTGCACGTGATCGGGAAAGTCTGCGGCAGGGGTTCCTCGACGGGGGCTAAAGGGAAACAGATGCAACTTCATAAAGCCAAGTCGACGACAAGCGTCCACCGTTTGTTCAAATTCATCGTCTGTCTCACCCGGGAACCCGACGATCACGTCTGTGGTGAAGGCGGGACAATCAAGCTTTTCACGAAGACGCGCGACATTGTCAAAAAATTGGGCGATTGTATATCGTCGACGCATTCGACTGAGCACCGTATTTGATCCACTCTGCAGTGCGGGATGAAATTGGGGACAGAGGTGCACACAATCGGCAGCCGCATTTGCAAATTCTTCATTGATCTCACTGGCCTCGATGCTGGAAAGTCTCATCCGCCACTGACCGGGAATTTTGTCAAGTTGGCGCAGCAGATGTGATAACCGGAACGGAGGAAGTCCACTACGACCCCGTGTTGTATCGACTCCGAAATGCCCGATGTGGATCCCCGTCAAAATGATTTCAAGATAGCCATTTCTGATGAGGCGTCGGACCTCGTCTTCGATCTCCTCTGGCGAGCGACTGCGAAGCCCAGGGCGGACCTGGGGAATGATGCAGTAGGAGCATTTTAAGATGCAGCCATCCTGCACCTTCACGTACGCTCGTTTTCGCCCCTCAAAACGACTGATTCCGGTGGGAATGTCAACAATCCCATGACGACCGAGAATATCCACTAATTCTCGCTTGTCTGTCACCACCTCGAATACCGCCGGGAGGGACCGGACGGCATTGGGATCCCGAGTTGCATAACACCCCATAACGAGCGTACGCGTCCCGGGATTGTGCTTCGCCAATTGACGGATGACCTGCCGAGAGCGGGAGTCACCGTTGGATGTGACGGTGCAAGTGTTGACGACGCACAAGTCGGCCGATTCATCATCCTTGGCCTCACGGAATCCATTCCGCTCTAACGCCTCCAGTACGAGCTGTGTTTCGTACTGGTTGACTTTACAACCAAGCGTCACCAATCGGCAGGTTTTTTCAGAGACCTCAGAAATATTTTCTGCTTCCATCAATGCTTTTAGGCTGAGATGAGTCATCGGACTACCGTCGTTGTGAAGGACCGCCGCGTCCGCGTGAAGCACTGTTTCCTCTCCCGCGAGGGTCAGGGCTATGCGTTCGCACGAGATAGGAAATCGCTGTTTCCCAAGTCGGAATGCCCTCGTAGTTGACGGGAGCCAAAGGTTCCTCGTCGATCAAGCGGGATGACTCTTGAAGATCATCTTCGAGGAGCGGTTCGACATTTTTGAAACTTTCCCGACTTATTGATTTTGGCCGCTCCGGGGCTGCCGAATTCTGCCGGCGGTGCCGTGATCGGCTTGGCCGAATTTCCTCTTCGATTCCGCAGGTGGTAGAAGAATCCACCGGTTGGTCTGGCTCGCAGCCTTCACCCGAATCATCGTTTGCGGTGGTCGTGAAAAGATCTTCCGAATCCGTAGAGGCAGGGGGCGTATCGTCCTCATTGGAATCGATTGTCTCGCCCGCGCCTGAGCGTCTCCCTCGACCTCCTCGCCTGCGACGACGACGCGGACGGCGATGTTTAGTGTCATCGGAATCACTCCCACTTTCGGCGGCCTCGGCATCGAAGCTGCCGGAGGATTGCTCAAATAGGTTGCCAGCGAAGTCGTCCTCATTGGCGACATCATCAGCAACAGATCCCTTTGCCAAAGGTGCTGCCTCTCGGGTCGGGATTGTTCGGGTAGTCGAGGACTTCGATTGATTTTTGTGAGCCTCACCGCCGAGTCCATCGGCGAACGCTCCGCCCTCAGAATCGTTTTTTAATGACGGCGCAATCGTCGCCCGATTGAGACGATTCTGCTCCGTTCTTTCGACGGCCGCTCTCCCCGGCTGCTGAGATCCGGTTCTTAACTCGGCTTGGCTTGGAGGCTTCTCCGCTCGGCGATCTCGGCCTCGTGAAACCGTCGCCTTTGTATTGATACCGGGGGCTTGTGTTCGCTCGTCTTTCCGATCATCGGTCGACCCAGATTCAGATTTTCGTTCGGATTTTCCTCTGCCGATCTCTCGACCACTCTGTCGATTGCTGCTCAACTCCTTTGGTCCGACGGACGTCGTCCGCGCAACAGGCTTGACGGGTTCCTCCCAATTCCAGTCGTCCAGCATATCCCAAATGTCTTTCTTTGAATCATCTCGATGATTCGAAGAATCTAGGTCAATTTCAGGCTCGGTGGCCATTTCGGGAATATCATCATCTGGAAAAGACAAGTCAGGCTCGAAGGGACGGCCTTCGGTTGACGCCGTCACATCCATCAGTAATTCATGTTCGGCAACGCGAGGCGCGATCTGTGAAGAGCGATCCTCAGGAAAATCAAAATCATCCTCTGAGTCGCTAAATTGAATTCCTAGCAAATCCGTCGCGAGCTTGCCCCATGAATCGTCATTTTTATTTTTCGAAGAGTCGGATTGAGGCGGTGATTTAGCCATGACCGTTTGGAAATCCACGAAGACTATCGGCGTATGAGCCTACTGGCTGAGGTGACACCACGCCGAAACAGGTGTCAACGAACACACCGGACTATGGCGTTTTTGTCTGTTTTCTGCAACAGACGGAGCCGATTGACATCGGATATACCATTTTCCAGTTTTGGACCGCGCGCGACATGACACGTCTTGACAATCGGCTGTGGATTCCGACGGAATCTTGGACCGATTGACTGAAATACGATGAACACGGACTTATTGTGTAGGTGTTGGCCGATCTTTCTGTCACGCAGGGCTTTCAAAAAATCGCGTCGCGTCCTAATCCGGATCGTGGCGAATGTGTCTTTCGCTGTTGGAAGTGAAACCTTGGTGTGGTGCGACGGAGATCCACCTGAACGGCTTTTCAATTCAGGGATTTATGATCGGATCGGCAGTGACATCCACTTCCGCTGCATGACGATGCCTGGACCGAAATGGTCCTGGTGCCTTTGTCATTTTCAGCTAGCCGGCACAGATTCGGCAGGCAAAACATCACTCAGAAAACGCTGAATTGCGGGCGACGGGTTCAAGAGATCGGCAATGGAATCCACGACCAAATCGGGTCGGTACGCGAAATCTTTCAGATCATCCCGACTTGTCGATCCCGAAAGGACAAGGATTGTGCGATATCCCAACTGCACGCCTCCCAGAATGTCCGTATCCATGGTGTCGCCGATCATCGTAGTATCCGCCGCCGCGAGCCCAAGTTCTTTCCGCGCCGCACGCATCATCACGGGACTTGGCTTTCCGACGCTAAACGCCTTCACCCCGGTCGCTTTTTCCAACAAAGCCACCACGGCCCCGCAACCAGGACGAGTCCCTGTTTGCGTCGGGCAGTTTGGGTCCAGATTCGTCACTAACAGCCTTGCCTCTTCCATAATCAATTGAACCGCTCGTTCCACAAGTTCAAAAGATAGGGTCCGGCCTTCCCCAACGACGACATAGTCCGCATGCGAATCCACAATCGAGTAACCGTGGCGGTGCAGCGCATTGATGAGCCCACTTTCGCCGATGACAAATGCCGTTCCATTCGGCAACTTTCGCGAGAGAAAACGTGCCGTTGCCATCGCACAGGTGAAAACGTTCTTTTCCTGAATCGGGATTCGTATGCGATTTAACTTCGTCTCTACATCTCTTCGACTGCGTTGACGGTTATTTGTTAGGAACAAAAACGGCACTTCTTCATCAAGTAACTTCACGATGAATTGCCGCGCACCGGGAATGGAGTTCAGGACCACGGTAGATCACACCATCCATGTCGATCAAGAAACCAGTAATTATGAAACCCGTGTCCTTGCTGTATGAAAATCCATCATGCATGGTGCAGCTTCATGCCTTGAGGCCGTCCACCTCAGATCCAGCGGCGGCAAGTCGCGTACCACTGACTGATTCAATCTTAGCAATGACGGCTATTCCCCGGTTTTCATGGCAAACAAAAGAGTCGCTATGGTTCATGCGTATCGCATGGTCACCAATAGAGAGATGGCACAAGCTAGACTTCAAACGCTAATATTTAGGCTTGCTGCTCGATCGAGCAGCAAGCAGTGAGATCGCAACAACCGGTATTCGACAGCGTAAGCTCCGATGCAACCGGAATTTAACACGGACGTCGCTCTAAAAGGTCTCAAACACAGTGCCTTGATTCAGATGCACGGCGCGTTGCTTCGATCACCGACAACGGCATGTGGATCAAATCCCATCGCCTGTAGAGACGGCGGCACCGATGTCGTCCGGTGAAAATGCCGCAGATGTCGGATCGGCGCCGATGTCATCTGAGTGGCCAACAACTTTGGCGACAAGCACTCCGGCACCGGCGAATAAGCTTTTAAAACACGAGCCCCAGTGATCGCGGCCGGACTCATTGTTGACCTTTGGTGTCCGGCCGAACTGACCCAAAACCAGGACCATTGTCTGGTCGAGCATTCGGCTTTCGTTCGGATCATCTAGCCACGCGGAGTCCACCTGATCAAGCGGCGTTAGCATGTGTCCCTTAGAGCGTCAGGAAAATGGTCAGTCGACGGAGATAGTCGCCGCTGCCGGCGATGATGCCTTAGGTGATCGCGGTGACTTCAGTGGACGTTTCGTCCGCCGCCATCTGCCCCAGCGATAGCCCGCAGTCCCGATGCTGCTTGAGTGCGACTCCCCGAGACGGCGGACCCGATGATGGGTGCGTCGCAACGTCTTCCCTTCAATCGCCAGAACCGGTTGCGTGATCCCCGAGGCACTCGCGGCCTTGCCTCGCAACGGGCTCAGCGAATTTGTGCAGTAGGCTTGAAATTCGCCCGGCTGAAACGCAGACAGCACATGCCGAAAGACATTTTTCGGGGTGATCCCCTGTGGTACGGCAACACCGTAGGCAAGAACTCCCTCTCGATTTACGCTCGCTCCGCACTCGCCGACGGCCATGCCTCAGGGGCTGTTTCTAGGACGCTTCTACCGGTCGTGCTCCGACTAGTCCATCTGAACGAGGACGCCGTATTTTTTTGAAGCTCAGGCAATTGACAACGCACGGCATCTCGCTCAGAAGGCGATGGCATCTTCTGCGACGATCAGCCACCGACGAACAGTCGCTGCACTCGATTTTGTCTCATCGATTGTTGCCGCCCTCCATTGCTCGAAAGACTTTCGGCACACGCTAGGGACGATTGACATCGAAGGGGGGCACTGGACACTTGATCCCGCAGGCCGCGCTCCCGGCCGTAAGGTCCGATCGCTAAAGCATCCACTCCAGAGTGTCTTGGAAGTTGACCGCCGACAATATTATCCGTCTTTGAGAACACGGGAACTGGCGGCCTCACGATCACGCGGAAATACGGCTTGTCCAACGGCAACCCGAGAACGCGATCCGTGGGATATTTCTAAACGGGTCGGATCGTGTTCTGCCTCGAATTGATAAATCGATTGGCCTATTGATATCATCAAAAAAAGAGCAATCAGGATGGTTTGCGCACTCGTGTTGTCGTCATGCATTAAATCAGGGGTTCTAGAAAAAAATGTCGTTTCGGCTTATTAGAGATCTTCAACTCCACTCTGTCCCAGCGAATTCCACATTCCGCCTGTGAAATTCCGTTTTTGTAATGAGACCGGATCAGAACTGATGTCAATGAATTCGCCCCGCAACTTGGAATCAAGACTCAACACCGATACCTAAAGAGTCAGACCGTTAATGGTTATGATGAGTCCGGACATGCATACACAGGGCAGCGCGGATCAGCGATTGACGCTTAAATCTTATTTCCCGCTCACGTGCCAACCCGTGTGGGGGAGGAAGTCTCACCTCGAACAGGGCGACGCTCTGTGGTAGAGCAGAACTTGTTTTTTAAAATTCGAGTTTGCTGGTTGCTCAAAATACGAAATAGGAAATTTCATGCGATCCATTCTTGTGACCGGCGGAGCGGGATTTCTAGGCAGCCACCTGTGCGAACGGCTCCTTGAACACGGCGATAATGTCGTTTGTCTCGACAACTTTTTTACAGGTCGCAAAGAAAACATTCTGCACCTCATCGGGAACCCGCGATTTGAGTTGATCCGACATGATATCGTTGATCCCATTTCACTTGAGGTTGATCAGATTTTCAATCTGGCTTGCCCCGCGTCCCCGGTTGCGTATCAGTACAACCCGATCAAGACGATCAAGACTTCAACAGTCGGCGTCGTCAACGTGCTTGGATTGGCCAAACGATGCAAGGCACGCATTCTGCATGCCTCGACTTCAGAGGTCTACGGTGATCCTGCGATTCATCCTCAGCGAGAAGACTATTGGGGCAACGTGAATCCGATCGGACCACGAAGTTGCTATGACGAAGGGAAACGCGTCGCAGAATCACTCTGTGTGAATTACCATCAGGAACACAATCTTGAAGTCAGGCTCATTCGTATCTTCAACACGTATGGTCCGCGGATGGATCCAAACGACGGCCGAGTAATTTCCAATTTTATCACACAGGCACTGCGCGGAGAGGCACTCACAATCTACGGAGATGGAACGCAAACGCGGTCCTTCTGCTATGTCGACGATTTGATTCGTGGAATGATGCTCTTAATGGACAAGGACACGGAGGTCGGTCCTGTGAATATTGGCAATCCGAGCGAATTCACAATGCTGGAATTAGCAGAGGAGGTTTTGAAAGCCATTCCGGAATCGCATTCGGCGATCGAGCACAGGCCCCTGCCTCAAGACGATCCCAAGCAAAGGTGTCCCGATATTTCCAAAGCCAAAACTCTTCTCGGTTGGTCACCGAGTGTCGACTTACGGACGGGGCTAGGCAAAACCGTGGCATATTATCGGGAAGAGCTGAGCCGCCAATGAGATCAATGCCGTATGGACGTCCTGCCGGGCCTCTGTTGAGGATTGCCCTCCCTGTTGAAAACGGCGGTGTGTTTGGTGAAGCGGGATGGTCGGTCGCGTTTGAGTTTGCCGAGCCGGTCAATCCGAAAAAAGATCCTTAACGACAGGCCGTCTTGGCACCGGCAGGCGGTCCCACGCGGCGACAGGATGTCCTTCAGAAGTCCGGGACGAACAGCATTCCAAAGGAGACGCCCGGCGGAATCGACCGCCGCTCGCCACTGCGTCTCAGAGTCCTTGCACAGCGTTTCGAGCCACGCAGCAAACTCGCCGTCCCCCAGCAACTCGGATGCGACGCTCATCAAGTACGTGCGTCGCATCCGACGGCAGTTCTCAGGTGGGCACAAATATCTCCAACGGCTGCTCGCCACTGCGCAGCCCCCTCTCGACCCTCTCCGCTTGCACCGAAATCGAACCAAGCGTAGATTAACATCGACCTTTCAAAACGGAACGAAACATCCCTGTTTTTTTCAACCGACGGTTAGACAATGGTTCCTTGGTGACGGTACGATAACGCTTCGGGGACGAGACGGTGCCGCTGCTGATATCCCCCAAGAGTTTAGAACGTACTTCAATTGAATCCACCGCAACCATTTTTATAAAGGGTAGATGGAGAGGTGGCAGAGTGGCCGAATGCACCGGTCTTGAAAACCGGCAGGGGCGTAAGTTCCTCCAGGGTTCGAATCCCTGCCTCTCCGATTAGTTTGTCCGAAGACCCATTATTCCAATGGGTCTTCGTGTTGTTGCCGAGTGAATCGGTTGTTTTATACCGATATCCAACTCTGATTGCTGGCGAGAGACATCTCCCGTTATTCGGCATGCGGGTCCTATTCCATACGGGCACGGGTTTCCCTGCGACGGAACCGGGATCGCATGCGCCGGGTTGCTCGATCAGTCCAATTCGTTCTCTCGGCGATTGTGAGTCACATTTAACAACTCACCGTCGGGCCTAATTCGAAGATAGACAAGTGACTGCTTCAGGATTTGCGCTGCGGCCGGTGCGGCGACTTTGCCGCCAAATGCTTCGCCCCCTAATGTGGACTGGTTGACGACGACTAGCACGAGCAGACGCGGATCGTTGACCGGAGCGCCGCAGACGAATGAGCTGATATATTTACCATGAACGTAGCCGCCGTTGGGTGAGAGACATTGCGCCGTGCCCGTTTTTCCGAAAACGTCATAGCCGGGGATCTGAGCTCTTTTTCCGGTCCCTCGTGTGACAACCTCGTGCATTGGGCCCTCAATCAACCATCGAGCGGTTTCAATTCCAACAGTCGTTTCGGCAATCGATCGGATGGCGGAGAAGGGATCGTCGTTGTCCGATCGTACGATTCGTGGCCGTATCAATTGTCCGCGGTTGGCCAAGGCCGCGTGGGCCACGATCAATTGCAGTGGTGTTGTGGCGATTTCGTGTCCCATCGGAATCGATCCGGTCGAATAGCTCGTCCATTGTTCGAGTGGCCTCAGAATCCCGGTCAGTTCACCGGGCAGCTCAATGCCAGTTTTGCGACCGAATCCGAATAACGTGGCTGCTTCGAACAGGAGTTTGTTTGTCATCCGTTGGCCGATCTTGGCCATGCCGATGTTACTTGACTTCACCAAGACGTCCGTAAGGTTCAGCACGCCGTAGGGATGATGATCATGAAGCAACCGACGACCCATTTGATATTTACCATATTCGCAGTTGAAAACGTCGTCTTTGTGGAGCACATTTTGATCAAGACCATAGCTGACTAAAAAGGGCTTAAAGGTAGACCCCGGTTCGTAAATGTCTGCAATGGCTCTGTTTTTCCAGCTTTCCGGGGTTGCTTCCTCAATCTGACTGGGATCGAACGTCGGTCGATTGGCCATGGCCAGTACGTCTCCCGTTTTGGGATCGAGCACAATTGCGCAGCAGCTTTCCGGTTTCCATGTAGACATGATCTGATCGAGTTCTTTTTCTACAAAGAGTTGCACGACCAGATCCAGTGAAAGACGGACTGATTCTCCGTTCTTAAGTGGATGTTGAGCATCATCTCGAATCTCGATCACACGTCCTCGGGAGTCGCGAGAGAGCATCCTGCGACCGATACGCCCACGGAGAACGTGATCGAGTCCCTCTTCGACTCCGCCCCGCCCCACGCCGTCAACGTCTCGAAGCCCGAGAACGTGTGCCGCGACGACCCCCTGCGGATACTCACGCCGATATTCGTCTCGAAACCCCCATGCTCCGTGTGGTAAGTTGAGCAATTTAACTTTTTCGACTTCCGTGGAGTTCAGCCGCCGTTTGACCCACAAGAAATGTCGATCGTCGCGGCCACCGATTTTTTCGAATAAGGGATCGGATTCGATTCCAAGAGTCTCCGCGAGCGTCTGTGCCACAGACCACGGCTTAGAGATTTGGCTTGGCACAAGATACAGACTGCGCATGGTAATGGTTGTGGCGATGAGACGGTCTTGCCGATCGAAAACATCACCAGGACGGGGGATAATTTCCTCGGAAAAGTCACGCTGTCGTACCGCACGCTCCGCAAACTGATCCGTTTGCCAGAACTGAATCTGAAATAAACGCGTCACCAATAAGAGCCACACAATCCCCGCGACAGTCACGGAGAATCGGGCACGATTCAGAAACGTCATTGCCGACTCAGGCTCTGGCGAATTTGAAGTCATTGCAAAGCAGATTCTAAGGAGGGGGAATCGTCGCTCCAATTGAGCAACGACGCCCGACGCCTATCGTTTCGGAGTGCTTTCGCGGGGCGACGAAGCGATGCGGAACTTTGCTCCAATGCTTGGAACAGCTTGGCGGGGGCTCCCAGACGCTGAGTTTCCAGTCGGATTGCCGCCTGAGATTCGATCAGAACGTCGAGTCGGTATTTCTGCTGACACAAGGATCTCTTGAGCCACAGGTTTTGGGTTTCCAGCCCCGTTCCGCAGAGTGCGGTAACAACGACGAGCGCTAGTGCCGCACCGAATCGAAAAAACACGACACCGCTCCCGATTGAGGCGGCGTCCGTGCCACACGATAAACTTGCAATGAGGAATGTCACAGGCGAGGTGACCGAGTTTTGCCCTGGCGTTATCAGGTGTTTTTATCGGTCAACGCGAGAGGATTCCACAACATCAACTCGGTTCGCATCACCTGGTAGCCTTAGAACTGTGCCAACCGTGAGCTTGTTGCCGTCTGCGAGGACATCACGATTCATCTCGTAAACCTGAACCCAACGGGACGACCGCCCTAGGTGGCTGTGGGCGATGTCGCTGAGTGTGTCCTCTTTGCCGATGCGATACATTGGAATCCCTTCCGGCGAGACAAAAAAACGCGATTCGCCGACGATGGTCGTCTTTATCGGTGAGGACGGTTCGGAAAGATGGCTGGAGTTGTCCGGGGCAGCCCTAGGGATCAGAGTTGGGTAATCTTTTTCTAAATGCTCGGCTGACGGTGTTTCAATGGTGACACCGAGCTTCATTCGTTTTGGATCTGGAATGACATGTAAGTTATGTTGTGACAATGCCATGAAGTATCGACCCGTTCCATATTTTTTTCTAGACACGGTCCAATAGTTGTCGTTCGGTTCGATATTGTAGGTTTCTCCAATGATCGTCGAGTGCGTCTTGTAATGCGGCTCAAAGTCTTCGTTCACGGACGGTGCCAAAGTCGTGTTTGTCGCAGAAAACGTCGGATCATTTTCGAAAATCGGTGTCGCGCTACGGCCAATTTCATTCGTCCCCCGCCTAGTGACATCGACTGGCAAATACCCACCAAATCGATCGTTGGTCGTCTCCATTCGACTTGGGGAACTCAAATGGGAAGTTCCCTTGAGGTCTGCCGGAGACGCCTCAAACATTGGAGCAGTCGTCACCGGCTGACGGATGTCGTTCGCCTTAATTTCTGGAAACGCATCGAGTGGACTCGCTGGTTCACTATTCGAGGAGTCCTCTCGGATTGGATTTGGCGAAAAACTGGTTACTTGTGTAGAACGAGGGGAGAAGGGATCGTCTGTCTGGCTAGAAACGAAAGCATCAGGCAAAGTCGATCCGACCGCGGTCGTTTTGGAAGGAGACACGCGGGGCGGTGTCTCAAACGGATCCTCTCGACTGCTCGTCGGTTTGGATTCCGAAACGACTTCTGCGTTACTGTTGGTCACTGCCGTGGCTGCAATGTTTTCGTCGATCGCAAAAGGATCTGAATCCGTGATTTCTGGTGACGGTCTCGCTTCGAGTTTTTGAGAGTTAGGACCAAACGAGTCACGTGGACTCATTTCAGGGATGTCCTCGATGTCTTGTGCCTCTTCCGACAATCCTTTTTGGGGCTGCGATTCATCTGCCAATCTCGCTTCGAGTCGAGTATTCCTACTTTTCTTGGCAGGAGTGGCGAATTCGTCAAACTGGATATTGCGTGGGGGGACCGTGCCTGCCTGAAGGGCGATGGTTTTCTGATGCAGAGGATCGTCGTGGTGTTCGAAAACCGAATGTCCGTTGTCAGCGTCTTGGCTAGTCGTTGCCGCCAACGATTCCGGTGAACGCAGCAACTTTTTATAGACCATAAATCCAAAAACACCGACGAGCAAAACGACCATTAGCAGTCCGACTTTAGTTTCGCGCGTCATGAGGGAGGTTCCTTCCTCTTCAGAGTCACGGGAGTTCTCAGGGCGGTAGACAGACACTCTCGTCTACCGCCATAGGACAAATTCCAATTCCTTCCGTTCAAATTAACTTGCGTGCCACCCTTAGTTTTGCAGAACGACTTCTGGGATTGACCCTTTGCTCTTGATGTGTGGCCACGATTGGCCTTGGAGTGAGATTTTGCCAAGAATTTGTCCGCCGAAACTCTTGTTTGACGATCCGATCTTCCAACGAATGGAACGTGATCACGGCTGCGATGCCACCGGGGTTCAGGATGCGATGGATCACGTGCTCCACGCCGCGAGCGACGTGTTCTAATTCGTTGTTCACGGCGATGCGTAGTGCTTGAAAAACGCGGGTGGCAGGATGTTTTTCTCTCAGATCACGTTTGGTCATCCCCAAACATTCAACAATACACTCGGAAAGCTCGGCCGCTGTCTCAAGGGGTTTTGTGGCGGCTCGGCTGGATAGACACTTGGCAATGCGGTGGCTTGCCGAATCCTCGCCATATTCACGAAGTATCCGCTCCAACTCGCTCTCCGTTGCGGTCCTCAGTAGAGATTTTGCAGACTGACCAGCACGCGGATCGAATCTCAAATCCAAAGGGCCAACAGCTTGAAAACTAAATCCCCTTGAGGTATCCGATAACTGATCCGACGACAATCCGAGATCCAAAAGGACTCGATCGACGCCGCTGATATTATTTGTCTTCAGCACATTTTCCAACTCCACATAACTGGCTTGATGAAGGATGACTTGCCGGGATTGACCCAAGACGTTCGTGGCGATTTGCAACATCATCGGATCGCGGTCAATTCCAATGAGCGTTCCGGTATCCCCAATTCGCCGAGCGATCATCTGTGAATGACCACCGGCACCCACGGTTCCATCCGCCACAATCAAGCCGGCTCTCAGATCCATGTGAAGCTCAACTTCGCGCAGCAACACCGGAATATGTCGTGCAGCATGAGGATCGCGCATTAAGGTCAACTTTGCCGAGATTGATTGGTGGCCACATTTCGTGAACGGACTTATATCGAATCGCCGTACTTTATGTGAAGATCATCTGGCGAAGGCCATCCGCCGTTGGCAGAGTGTTCGGTTGCCCACTGCTCCCCTAAGAAATCGTCCCGGTCGGCGATATTGAATACGCAATAAGGCCATTCGCCGCGGGCGGCATCCATGCCACCCGGCGAAACGCCACTTGGGCGAATGACTTGTAAACGGTCAAGCTGCCGCGAGACCACCCACATTTTTCAAGGCATGGAATCCGTTCCCTCCTTGACCATCCGCATAGCCCGGTCGCCAGCGGAATACCAAATCAACAGAACCAATCATGCGCCTAAGGCCCGCAAAGCTAATTCGTCAAAGACCGGTGTGTGTTCGGCCATAAATCTCTCCCAAGCATCCTTGTCCCAAAGTTCTGCGTGGTCGTGAACACCAAGCAAATAGGTGTCGCGTTTTAATCCAGCGTATTCTGTCAAACGATCTGGAATCCGAATTCGACCTTGTCCATCCACATCCACTCTTTCAGCGGCGGAGTAAAATAATCTAAGATACTTCTGGTGGTTTCCGTCAGTTTTCAGCTTCGCTGCGAACTGTTCAAACCCGGATGCGGAATAGACCACCAACGACCGTTCCGTACCAGGAGCGACAATCAAGCTAGACAGTTCGGCCTGACAAAAATCATCCCGAATTCTTTTTGGAACGGGGATACGTTTTTTTTCATCAAGCGTTCGTAGGTAAGTCCCAGTAAGTGCCATTTTCCACCACGATTCCCCATTTATCACCACGAGACGAGACTTTACCAATCGCCCCAAATGAATCAAGTGGCAGTTTTCGTGAATGTTTTGTCTGGCGATAAATATTGAACGTAGCCCCTTTGTGCGTAAAGGATTGAATATTTCCAACAAAAATAGCCAACGTCCGGTTCGAGGTGTCGTTTCTAATGATGGTGGAGCAATCGTCGGTAGAGATTGCCGTAGGCATTCGAAACGATTTCTGTCGTATAGCATTCATTAACAAGGCTTTGCGCAGAAATCGCCATTTTTTTTGCGGCTGGCATCTGCCCAAGAGTCTGTTGAATGACCTTGGCAAGCTCGTCCCACAAGCCGGGGGTGACGAGCATTCCGGTTCTTCCGGTATGAACCAAATCGCGTGATCCTTCAGCAGCCGTGGCAATCACAGGCAAACCTGCGGACATGGCCTCCAAGAGTGCGTTCGGCATCCCCTCCCATCGTGAAGGCAACACAAATACTGTGGATGCGGCGAGGAGGCCGGGAACGTCATCTCGCGCCCCAACAAAGTGAACCGAATTCGCGATTCCGAGCCTCTGAGCGAGGCTCTGCAAATCCTGGTGATCTGGCCCGTCACCAACAATCAGAAAATGCGTGGACGGCGAGTTCGTGAGCACAACGGAAGCCGCTCTTAATAAAATATCGATCCCCTTTTGCTCCTCCAATCGACCGACGGTGATCAACGTTGTGGCCCCGTTCGGAATCCCAAACTGCTGCAGGTTCGCCGGTTCCGCTGCGGCGAAACGATTGAAGTCAACGCCATTGGGAATGACGGAAATTTTTTGAGCGTTTAAGCCGGAATGGCTGATCGCGAATTCGGCAACGCCATCGCTCACGCAAACGTTGTGATCGACGAGAGCGTTCGTAAACCGATCCAGATGGCCATGCCAATGGTTGTGTCGGTCGGCGACCCGAATTCCGGAGACGATCCGTGGAACTCTCGCCAAACGACCCGCCAGTCGTCCGATTAGATTTCCATGGAACAGGAATGTTTGCAACAGTGCCGGACGAAATCGGCGGAACGCCATTGTTAATTGGATCAGCACACGCGGCAGAGTCGTCATCCCCGCGGCATTGAAGCATTCAACATTCACACCTCCGGATCTAATCACCTCAGCAAAGTAACTTTGTGGTCCAAGGCAATAAACTCGAGGCAACCATTCGGTGCGATCAAGGCCTAATACAAGTTGAGTCATCGCAAGTTCTGCCCCACCCCGATCCAGTTCGGTGATGCAAAATGCGACTGGTATTGGAGTCGGTACAACTGACATGAGAGTTCCCTTGCGAGACGTGAGGCGCTACCTTGTCAGCATTTCCATCACCCGACCGGTTCCACATCCTTCCATGCGAGTCAGACTGTGCACTCCCTCGACCAATTATCGGCCTACGATTATACGCTCCCCAAGGAATTGATTGCGACAGAACCTCTTCCAGAGCGAGATGCCGGGCGTTTGCTCGTTCTTTATCGGAAGACTGGAACTGTTGGCCATCATGCAATTCGTGATCTGCCCGAGTTGTTGGCCGCGAACGACTGCTTGGTTTTCAACAACACTCGTGTTCTCCCCGCAAGACTCCTCGGCACGCGAACGGCCACTGGTGGAAAGTGGGAGGGGCTGTACTTGATGACTAATGCGCAGGGCTATTGGAAGCTTATCGGCCAAACGCGGGGATACCTCAAGCAGGATGAGTCTGTTTTAGTCCGTTCCAATAAAGGAGAAGAGCTTTTTCTACGATTGATGGGACGAGAGGGCGATGGAATCTTCCTGTTCCTACCGGGTCGTCAAGGAACAGCCCTCGATTTACTCTCGCAATTTGGCACACTCCCACTGCCGCCATACTTTGATCGTCAGGCGCCGGCTGCGAGCGATTGGGAGCGTTATCAAACGGTTTACGCCAGCCATCCCGGATCCGTTGCCGCTCCGACCGCCGGTCTGCATTTCACCGAAGGCTTGATGCAAAAATGTGAGGCAAGAGGGATCGTAAAGGCCGAAGTCACATTGCACGTCGGCCTCGGCACGTTCCGACCCGTAGCCGTCGAAAACTTGGCCGATCATCGAATGCATTCCGAATGGTGCAGATTGTCAATTGAAACGGTACAACACATTGAAGCGACTCGAAGTCGGGGAGGTCGCGTCGTGGCGGTCGGTACAACAAGTTTGCGAACATTGGAGTCGGCGGCGTTGCTGAATCCGGAACTGTCTCCATGGTGTGGTGAGACTCAACTCTTTGTCCGTCCCCCCTACTCATTTCAAGTTGTCGATGCGTTACTCACAAATTTTCACTTGCCAAAATCGACATTGCTGATGCTTGTCAGTGCATTTGCCGGAGTCGATTTTGTGCGTGCAGCCTACTGCAGTGCCATCGAGAATCGCTACCGCTTCTTCAGTTACGGTGATGCCATGTTGATCTTATAGAATGTAGAACACACCCATGCGTGATCCCCTAGCAGCCCGTGGTGAAAGGCAATTATTGGAGTTCGAGTCGGCGATGGACCGGCAACTCAGGCGAGTGTGGGTGTCGGTTGTGTCCAATGAATTGTTCGCGGTCGAGACGGCAGAAATGTTGGAGCGGCGGACCAACAGCGCC